>JBMOPD010000068.1:0-37183 GCA_049323615.1 Bacillota bacterium
ACCCTTATTTATTTACTCTGGCCATACTCCAGGAGTAGTTTCTTTCAGTTGCGCTCCGTGGTTCTTGCCGTCACCTCGCCTTCTCCCGGCTGTTTAGAAAATCTTTGATGCGGAAATCATATAAAAAGCTTTGCTTGCAGCTACTAACGCCCCTCGGCATTTCCGGTCTTGTATGGACGGGGAACTGAATCCCACTGCCATAAAATGAGCGGTTCCCAAAATGGAAAGGGCTGAACACTATGGAAATCAGAGAAAATGTCATTATTCCCTTGGGGTATGGAAAATTCGTACGTTCAGACAAGATTATCGCGCTGGAACCCATCGAGGAAGACAGGGGACCGGGGCGGAGAACGCGTGTTTACGTGGAACAAATAGATAATCCTCTGATTGCCTCCCGGACTGAAACCTCCGTTTTAGCCAATATGGTAGAAACCCCTAGGGAAATAATGGAGGCTAACGCGTCGCTGGAGCTTTTGCGGGACATCTACGATGACATACATCATATAGGCCCCATGCTTAGAAAAAGCATTAAAAAAGAGGCCAACCTCGACCTGGATAAAATTGAAAGACGAATTGAAGATATTTTAAAACATGAGATTGATTTTGAGACTAAACAATAACGCAAGCACATTGCCGGAGGTATTTTGTATGACCAACATACCGGATGCAACCCCATCAAAAAAACCAATATTCGAAACCAGGCCTCCCCCAAAAAATGGTTATCCGGATGACATTCCCTTAAGTTCTTATTCTCCGCCTCCGTTTAAAGTCAAGAACCCGGAAATTCAAACCTCTCCACCGGAAAATCGTAGCCCCGGTCCTTATCCAAGCAAAGATACTTTTCCGGATACACCAAAAAAGACATTAAAATAAATTCCATCACTCATAATACCCATCAATTCAGGGCCGGTGACATAGTGCAATTAAGCGGCAGGTATTATTACCGCCAGGCAGGACGGTTGGAAGAAAATGAAGATAGTTGATTACGGTTCAGGCTAATACCTGTTTCCATACCAGCCATAATACCGCTACGATCTGTATTGATAATATCACCGGAACAATAAAAGCAAATTTCAAGTGCCTGGTCTTATGACGAAATAGTCTCAAACCCAGGTAGACGCCCGCAGACCCTCCAGCCAGCGCAACAAGCATCATATTGTTTTCCGGTATCCGCCAGGCTCCTGAACGGGACCTCTTCTTATCCCCGGCCATAATGGCCACTCCGAATATATTAATCATCACCAAGTACAAATAAAACCATTTCATAATGCTCTTTCTCCTTCACGCGGGGGTCCGGCCCTCCAAAAAATCAAAACCCTCCCTATGTCGAAAAACCGCAACACCCCTGCTATCCCCTTTTCTTATAATTAGTTAACTCGAAGAATTCAAATGTTTATTTGAAAATGGATGTTTCCTATTCTATCCAAACGTCTGTAAATCCCATATTATGAATATCTTCAGGGTTGGCCTTTCCCGACATTTTAATTCTGGCACAAGGAATTCCCCAGAAAGTATATACGTTAACTAATGCCTCCAACCTTCCTGTCTTATCATCCATATTTAACGATTTTACTTTTATTTTACGCACCAAAAACTTTTGCAGGGGATTGTCCAATACCATATAAGCGCTTCTTATTGCTGCTTTGCCGTATTCCTGTTTATCATATGGTAAATATGACACTCCGTCACTGATTATTAAATATGGAATTAATATCCCGCCAACCAAAATCAAGAATATCCCTGAAGCAATTACGGCCCCAATCTTCTTCATGTCTAAAGCACCTTGCCTTTTTGACGCAATCCTGACTGACCTTTTACTGCCTGATGTGCGATTTCTGGCGCAAATTCAATCGTTGCCGGGACTCCTGAGACCGGCTTCCCTTATTTTTTTCAATAAGGCAACCACTCCCCGCGAACCCAGGGTCAGCCACAGGCCGATGATCGATTGAATAAGCAGCCCTGTGGCCTTGGTAATGGTGGTGGTAATGAAAAAGCCGGTTTCTCTCAGGGGCTGGGGGAAGCCGTATAGATCGATAACACTGGCAACAACTTGAACAAGCTGCGGCACGGCGCCGGCCAGTACCAGTACACCGGCAAGGGAAAAGGCTATTACCTGCACGTCCTCCCCGTGTATTTCCAGCCGTCCGGGGGATAGTTCCCTGTCCGGCGCCAAATGATTTGCCAGTGATTCCGCACGATACCACAGAATTGCGGCCAGGGCCGTAAGAAGGATAAACGGCAAGAAAGCGGTAACAATGAGGCTTGCACGGATTCCCTCCGGTGATGAACCGGGCAGGACAATCACATAGTTAAGGGCCTTCACGGCGCTGATAATTGCATATACCGCCATCAACCGGCAGGCCAGCCTGGCTATGTCCTTGATTGTCATAACTTTTCCTCCCGTTCGTATGGTTTAGGTTGCTCCGGTATTAACGGCTTTCAGCTGTTCCAGGAACAGCGCAACGGAGGTCCAGGTTTGCCCGCCATCGACCCTCCGCGTTATTATTCTGCATTCAATACAATATCGTTTTGCCAGTCATTTCTTAGCCAGTAGCAACAAGGATGACCGCGATGCCTGTGCCGGCAATGATGGGACGGGTTAACCGGCGGATGTCGAGTTTCACGTTTTATCGGCCCCTTTTTTACAGTAATGTCCTGCTGATATAAAGGCTTTCCACTAATATATTTCATATAGACGGGACGATGTCAGGCGTGGTAAAGTTCCCTTTGGGAACTTTCAGGCGAGCAGCCAAGTCTATACGTTAGGTTGTAATTAAACCTGCATTGCGGACCAAAGGTTTTACTCAACATAAGTATGTCGACGAGGGGTTATTCCATGAAATCCAGACCAACCTTGATCGTTTTGGTTCTTATTTTTATTGCCTCTGTTGTACCCAGTGCAACCATGGCATGTTGGATCAAGCTTTCTCCACAGGAATTAATTGAAAAATCCGACGTTGTGCTGATTGGCGACATCGTCGGCCAAGTTGATGAGGATGAAGGAAAACGGGTTACGTATTGGAATGTGAAAGTATATTATTACTTGAAGGGAGACCGGAAATCCGGTGAGTTTATTGTCGGAACACCAGGGGTGGAAAACAAATCAAAAATTATATCAACGGATTACAGACTGGATCAATGGGGAAACACGGTTTTACTTTTTTTGCGCAAAAAAGAGGATTATTACGAGCCCTTAACACCGCAGGGAGTAGTCAACCTGAAGAAGAACGAGTACAGCCGGAAAACGGGCGATCCCATAAACGGTCAACTGATCTTAAAGCAATTTGATATCGCTGATCCCAAAATTTCTCCGGAAGAAAGAAGTGAATTCGAAAAATTCATTTTGAAAAATAGCCTTTTTATCAGCCCCGACAACGTCCCTCAAGCCACGTTCAGTCCCATAGGGCTAACCATGGAAAAGACCGTTATTTTATTCCTTATACTTTCATTCTTGGCAGTAGCGGGCCTTAGATTTGCCAGGCGGTCAAAAAGGGAATAACATTGACTGGTTTGCTTATAAGCTCTACACGCCCTGGAGGTTCTTTATCCTTCGGACAAATTTATTTGATATACGGAGCAGAAAAATTGTCAAGGGAGAGATTTGGTAAGGAACTAGCCGAATTTCTTCGAAAACACGACCACAACCTTGAGCTATTGAATTCGATTTTCTCTGGGATTGTGCGATGTGTACTTTCATCCGGCAACTATGACGGAGTAGTTGGCCTTGAAAACCGACAATTGAGTTTTCGAATCACACATGGTCCAGCTTTAACTGGTGAAGCCGTTGAAACGCTCTCCGTGTTACTCGCCGATTTAAGCTGCTTGATTTACAGTTCTGTGATTGAAACAGCACATTTACCAGGATTCCTTATCCACGACAGTCCTCGTGAAGCCGATCTCGGTATTCGGCTATACCGCAGTTTTATCCGCGCTGTTGCCAATCTTCAAGAACTCTTCGGTTCACAAGACTTTTGTCCTTTTCAATATGTGATTACGACAACAACGCCTCCGCCACCGGAGCTAAATACAGACTTATACGTCAAACTCAGGTTAAACGCAGCAAGAACCGATGATCTGCCACGCCAGCAGTATATATCGCTTTGGGAGTAACACTATGCTAATAACCTACTTCATTGCGGGTTATAGAATCGCAATGTTCAATAATACGTGCAGGGGTCTGGTGTAACAAGGCACAAGACCCCCGCAAAAATGCATATCTATTGTTTGTAGGTTTACTTTTTCTTCGCAGGGGGTGGGTTCGCCTTCCCCATTTTACTAATACCCGAAATTACTTCATCCAGACTCATTTGACCGAGCCAATTGCTTCTATCTTTCGTATAATTACCTGTTCCCATATCATACTGCTGAATAAACCGGGCCATTCCTACGGGGCCAAGGGTTTTTATCAGAGCCGCCAAACCGGCGCTTCTGATTTGGTTAGGACTCATCGATTGCGATTGCATTTTGCATTCACTTCCATACCGGATTATCTTCACCTTTCATAATAACTTATCGGTCATTGATCAAATGCTAGGGGGGAAAAACGGCGGATTCTCTATACGAATCTGCCGGGTCAATCAGTTGTACCATTCCAGGAATTCAGCCTGAGTTACTTCCAGATGTTTTAAAATTTTGGCCAACTTACTCGGGGTAACCCTCTTGCTTGGGTGATGATGAACTGTAAAGGAATTTCCTTTTCGATTGATTCCAATAATTATTGGTGACCCTTCGCCACGTGCGATTTGTCCGAAATGTTTAATGGCGGCTAAAAGTTCTTTGTAAGTAAGTTGGGGAAGGTGGGATATTTCAAACCACCTCCACAAAGATCCGTTTCTTGTTTGGATCAAAAATATTTAAGCCTTGGTAATTAATCAATTCTTTTATAGCCGCTTTTAAATTGTTAAGCGCCTCTTCCTCCGTATCCCCACTGGCCGTGGCCCGTAATTCGTCACAATACGCGAGGTATTCACCATCAGCCTTTTCAATAACACAAAACACTTTTATCTTTTCCAACATCTTCACCCCTCACTAATATTATACCCCAGGGCCTTGTTTCATTTCCAGAATAATAGACTCCCTGTCATTAAAGCCGGTGGTACTTGCTGAGAATAATTCAGATTCCCAGTTCACGCCAGACATCTCCAGCTTTTACGCCCTTTCCGGCTTCCATTTGAGCCCGGGCCTGTTCTATTTCCCCGGCTTCTTCCGGAGATATCTCCTCTTCCGGCCATGCCATGGAACTGAGAATAATCCACAAGGCCTGCACTTGTTCATCAGATAGCCTGTCGATAAGGGCTTTGACATGTTCCCTGGATATGGCCACGTAAACCACCTCTAAGATTATTATAAACTTTCCTTAACACCTGCTTCCAGCCGGGAAATCAAATCGCGTAGTTTTAAAGCGTGATTTGACAGCTCCTCCCATAAAATAACATCTTCCCAGGCCGGGTGTCCGGAAACCTCGCCCCTTTTAATCTTTTTCTCCAGTTCGAGATACCCACCTATTCCATACTTTTTCTTCAGATCCCGGATTGTATTCTCATTTTCTTCAGCCTTGGAAGTCAAAAACCTTTTAAGGCCTTCCCTAAAAATAACTTCTCCCGGTAATCCGAGCAAGATTTCAGCTTCCTTAACAATACTATCGAGCATGACCGCTACCACCCTGGATGTATTATACCCCAAGGAAAAGAACCTTTTCCAGTATTATCACTCACGAAAAACCCTCTTCTCTCGAAGATTCTTACGGGGCCGGGCAATAATCCCGGCCCCCATACTTATGCATTTCCCACTAATTGCCATTCCCTGCACTGCAGCGTCCTTCGGGAAATCCTATATAACTGATGTCCGGCTTTGAAAATGCGCCTGCGGGGATCAACCACCTGGAACATCTTCTCTTCCCTTCCATCAGCGAAGGAAATCGGCTCTGCGAATTCGATTACGGCCCCTTCGGTCAACCCGGGCTTGGACTTGCGCTTCCGAATGCTTTCCCGGCACTTTTCCCGCCACTTGAGCGCATTTTCATCATTCGTTGGCGTGAGGAGCTTAAGAATACGTTCCGGGCAGTCATATTGATAAGGTCCCATCGACTCTTCCATGTCCTTGTATCCGAAGTTATACCACGGGTCGCGTGGCTTAAAGCATAAAAGACAGACAACACCAATCACCTCTTTTTTGCCGCATGAGTTTGTTTCGTATGCAATATAGGCAGTACTTAGATTAACTACCGCACAATCCAACACTTTACCATACATGCCGTTTTCTCTTTGGTAATTAAAAGTTCTTTCAAAGAATGCTTTCACGCTCTCACCGTGATATTTCTGCGTGAACGTCCAACCCATAAGTTTTAAGGGCAGGCCCCCGGCGGCCCGCCCCCTCTCACCTCCTGGTCTTTTGGTGAGTTTGAGGCGGGCCGGGCCGCCGTTAAAGTTTTTTCAAAGATAATTTGCCCGGTTAATCGCCCTCTCCGCCGCCCCAGGACCAGATTCGTGTACTGTGGGCATGGATGTCCGTACCGGCCGGCAGTTCAACCAGAACATCGTCATCGTCATCGCGGCAGCGCTCCCCGGCAATCTTGCCGGCCAGGGCAACAGCCTCTTCTTCACCGTGGCTTATCCAGGTGTCGGCGAGGACGCCCCCTTCAAGCTGAACGATTATGTAAGGCCTGACCATTGCCCTGAGCACCCGGCCGTCCATTCTGTCATATATTTCTTCCAGATCGGCATATACGCTTTCGGAGTTGTCCGGGTCATCAAACGGGACATGCCACGCCTTCCATGACTGGTTAAGGGCGACGACCGGTACGGAGAGCACGATACAGCCGTAGTTATTCTCAGCAATCACGATAATCTGTGTGGTATCGTTGTAGGACGGGTCAATAACAGCTGAAAGCCGTAATTCCGGGTATTTTTCATTAACCATATTAACTGCCGGCATGTAAAAGTGATAGAACTTCGACCATACGCCACCCTTCACATCCTCGTCGTTAAAGAAAGGTCCGCATATGTTGGTACAGCCGCCCGGTTCAGAAAGAAACTCCTTATAATAAGCATAAAACGCTTCGACCAATTCCTCCGGAACGGCAAAGGCTTCCACATGCGGCTTCAGCTTTTCTTTATCGCCATCGTCAAGAAAGTCTACCGTCTTGCCGTATTCTTTCATTAACTCCAATTGTTTTATGAAGATCTCCCGCCCTATACCGTTGGAGACCTTGCCGTTACATTTCTTCGCCATCCAAAACCCCGCTAAAAACCGTCACCTCAGGGACGAATCAACGGGTTCACCCCCTTTCTCATTTCGTTTTTTCGATCATTGAAGCGGGGCGGCAGCCGAAGCGCCGCCCCTTTTCCTCTGTCATTTTAATCTTATCCGGCCATCTTCTCCGTCATCACGTCACTGCGCCGGCGGCGCCCGGAGACGGAAATACTCTCATATTCAACACCCTCATTATCGCCGGTCATACCCCGGCGCTTCCGCCCGTCCACGGCCGGCCGCGGGTCAACATCCACGATTACTTCGCCGCGCCCGGCCCTGGGCCTGTGTCCCAGCGACAGTAGAACCTGCCTGTTTTCTTCCGCGATCTTCTTCAACACTCCCATGATCTCTTCCGCGTCGCGGTCCTCCGATTCCCTGTCCAGTATTTCCGACAGCTCGCCCAAGTGCCTGATGACCTCGCGGTCCTCCATGAAGTTGAGTTGCTGCACCTTCTGTACCAGCTGGCGCAGCGACATCACGCTGGGCCCGAGCAGGTGCCCGTGCTTTTGGACATTGTCCCCGGCCGCCGACACGGCCTCGTAGATCATCGACCGCAGCTGGGCGGCCAGGTCGGAAATGAAGCCCTGCACCTGGCGGTGGTAGGTCTGCCTGATCTCGTCCGCCACGGCCTTCTCGGCGCCGGCCATCACCTTCGAGGCCATGCGGGCCTCCATCTCGGCCATGGTGGAGGTAACCGGCACGAAGCTGAGGTCGATCTCAAATTTGCAGGACTCCTCGATCTCCGCCCTGCCCGGGAACTTGGACATGACCCTGAACACGAAGTTGGCCGTAAAATCCTCCGGCACACCGGCGCCGGCGTCTTTATGGAGGGTGCGGTAAACCTCCCGGGCGGCCTCACGGTACTTCATTTCAGTGGAATGGCGGATGCTGTCGTAGTTTTCCAGGATCCGCCCGTTAAGCCTCCGGTACTCGTCACTCATCTCCTCCAGCCTGCGGCGCAGTTCACCGTACACCTGGTAGGGCACGAACCGGCCCCATGCCGTTTGAAAGCTGGATTCCCGCAGCAGCCTCCTGGCGCCGGTCTCGACGGCGTCAAGGCTTCTCAGGTACCTGACCGGTATCAGCCTGCGGCGCCCCAGCCTGACGTACTCATCCAGGAATTCGCGGTAGCCGGGGTCACTGGCCTTGATGCCCAGGTCCTCGGCGTCGAGCCGCAGCTCAAACCTCTCCCGGGCGATCTTCAGGTCAACCAGCACTCCCTTTCGGGCCAGGCTGGTGGCGGTGGCGTCCAGGCGGACGCGGATGTCCTCCGGGTCGCAGCCCAGCTTGGCCGCGACCTCGTTTTTCTGCTCGGCGATGCTTCTGTCGCTTTCCTCCCGGGTGATGTTATCGAGCAAATCTCTCAATGTTTCCCTGATATCCATTCTTAACACCTCCACGGGGCCGGGAGATTGCTTCCCTCCCGGCCCGGATGAATTTTAATTTCTTCTTTTCCTGCCCCCGCCGGAACCGCCGGAAACGACCTGCAGCTTCCGGTCGCGTTTCTCCATCATTTTCTGGCGGTAGGCCGCCGGCAGCAGGTCCAGGTCATCGCATTCCTTTAGCGCCAGCTGGGTCATCATGTCGATATCCCCGGTGGTGGGGCGAAAAACTTCCAGGGCGTACCGCAGGTGGTCTGCGTTTACCGTGCCGGACCCGGCGTCCTCCGCGACGTCGGCGGCCTTCAGCACCAGCGCCCTGATCTCGGCGCCGGTATAGCCGTCGGTGGCGGCGGCGGCAGCCTTCAGATCTTCGCCGGAGAGCGCGTGGCTGATGCCGTACCTCTTGAACACCACCTGAAAAATGTCCGCCCTCTCCTCCTCGTCGGGAGGTAAGACGGGGAATTTCCTGTCCATTCTGCCCGGCCTTTTCAGCGCGGCGTCGATCAGGTCGGGACGGTTGGTCAGTCCCAGGAAAACCGTCCTTCCCCGGTGCCTGTCGTCGGCCATGAATTCAAGCAGCCGCTTGAAGAGCCTGTTGGAAACACCGGAATCACCCGATCCGCTCCGGGACAGACCGGTCTGGTCCAATTCGTCCAGCACCACGATGGTGGGGGCCAGCGTTTCAATACACTGGAGGGCTTTCTCCAGGTTGGCCTCCGAGGAGCCCACCCAGCGGTCCATGATTTTGGCCAGGTTCAGGGAGCAGCAGTTTACGCCGCTCTCCCTGGCCACTGCCTCGGCCAGTATGGTCTTGCCTGTGCCGGCCGGGCCGGGCATGAGCACTCCCGCCGGGCAGCGCCTCGCGTTCCCCTCCCGGAGGGGCCGGATGACATTCCTGCGGAAGAATTCCTTGGCGTTTTTCATCCCCCCGATGCTGCCGAAATCCAGTTCGGGGTCGATTATCTGGAGCACGTCGCCGTACTCCAGCGAAATGATATCCCTCTTGCGCTCCTTGATTAATTCCGGCGTGACGGCGTCCGCTCCGGACCGCAAGAAGATATCCTCTATGTGCAGCTTCTTCAGGCCGGCGGTCAGCCCGGCCATTTGCGGAACTGTGACGTCCTTCATGTTCGGACTGCCGTCCACGGCGTATTTCTCCGCCAGGGCCTGGATATATCTCCGGCGTTCCTCCAGATCCGGCAGCGGCACCCGCACCGCCTCAATCCGGCTGCCGGCCGAGCGCAGCACCCGGTTGACGTCGGAAATATTCTCCGCCACCAAAAACACCGGAGAGCCCAGATCGGCGATCTGCCTGTCCCTGGCCCACCGCAGGATGGTGGTCAGGACCGTTCTGTCCCCCGGGGACATCTGTGCCGGCTCGGCTGCGGGCACCAACGTCTCGGCGTAGTCCATAATCACCGCCGTCTTTGCCTTAAGCCCCCCTTTTCCGTCAGGCACCGAAAGGCGCAGCGCGTCTTCCATCAGCATCAGGGCGGCCACCGGGTCCCTGGGGACGATCTCGTCGACTCCCGCCGGCCCCGCGTCTGCAGCTGAAAATCCCAGGTCTTCCAGGAGCGTTTTTTTGTGCGAGGGGATCGGGAACGTGATCCCGGCCGACCGGTTGTAGCAGATGAGTATTTCCCTCTCCGCCACCAGGGGTGACTGCGTCAGGTACTCAATAACCGACGAATTTCCGTCGACGGTGTCCCAGACGTTAAAGTGCAGCAGGAAGACGTGGGCTATTGAAGCGCTCCACTTCCTGTGAATTTCCTCGATCCAGTGCATTACCATCCCTCCAGACCGGATTTTTATCCGCACCACTTGTTGGTGTTGAGGCAGGATGCGCACTGGGGCGCACCCTGCTTTCCGCACAACAAGCAGATTAACATTGCCAGTTCCGGCGTCCACCACGGGGCTTCGGCGGTTCCGTCGGGGCGGATGATTATATCCACCTCCGGGCTAGCAGCGGTTTTTCTCAAAGGCTTCACCGCCGACCACCTCGCCCGTGCCGGCCTCCTGATTGATCACCGGCTTGTATCTTCTCCCGGTTACTACACCCAGGGATTCCTCGAAGTCCCTCGTAGCGTTGAGGCACTCCCTGCCCGCAAAGCCCGCCGCCTCCACCTGAACAGTTCCGTCAGGCTTTACGGTGATCACGATCTCTTTTTCCACGGTTACGCCGCCCCCTTTACCCGAAGCCTTACGGAACCGTCCTGCAGGGTTTCTTCGGTGACGGCGGCCTTAAGCGCCGCTGCCTGGCGCCTGGCCATGATCACCGCGTATCTCTGCTTCAGCAGGCCGAACTCGGGCCCGACCACCTTCTCCACGTAGCCCCGGTACCAGTCGGTGGTCAGGCTGATGTTGCCGCCTTCCTCCCTGTTTGCCGCTATGTCGTAGGGCGACTCCGGCGGTATGATCACCATCAGCGCCTGAAGGCTCCGGTAGTGTCCCCGGGCCTCGGCGTGGTGGACCACCCCGCAGCCCAGCGACCGGGCGGCCTCCTCAAGTACTGTTAAATCCCTTATATTCGTTTGTACAGATGTCCAGTGGGACATGAGTTTCTCCTCCTTTGCAAGGCAAAATCAGCCCTCGACAGGCTGATTTACAGCATTCCGGCATTTTTCAGACTCCTGTACCCGCCGCTGCCCACGATGATGTGGTCGAGGACCTGGATACCCAGAATATTCCCCGCTTCCACCAGCTTCCTGGTGATATCGATGTCCTCCCTGCTTGCCTCGCTATGGCCGCTCGGGTGGTTGTGGGCCAGGATAAGGCTGGCGGCATTTACCATCACGGCCGCCTTGAACACCTCCCTGGGATGTACCAGGCTTGTGTTCAGCGTCCCCACGCTGACGGTGTGGATGGCGGTGGGCTCGTTTTTCGTGTTCAGGTAAATGACCATGAATATTTCCCGGTCGGCATCCTCCAGGAGGTTCCTGACCAGATCGAAGGCGTCCTCGGGACCGCGGATTTTCCCCGGCCTGTAGAGCAGCGAGGACTCCCTCACCAGTTTCAAGCTTATTATGTTGACCCTTTTGGCCTTCATGGGCACGGGGCGGGCCCTCCCGGCCGCCCCTTCTCTCCTTTCAAAGAGTAATCGGGTGGGCCGGTAAGCCCTTTTCCGTTGTCCCGCGCAGGGACCATTTCAGCGTTTTTGAAAATAATAAAGACGGTTCCTGTTTCGGAAACCGTCTTCAACATCCCCCGGGTCGGGTTTTAAAACCTTCCCCGCTTTAACAGTAAAATCACTTTGGCCAGGATCTCCCCGTACTCACCGGGCTCAAATCCGGTCATAGGCGGCGTCCTCCGGGTTGTCCCACTCTGAAAACGAGCTTTCGGCAACCCTGAGCCATCCCAGCAGATCGAATCTCTCCGCCATTTTCGTCAGCAGCTCCCGGATCTCTTCAGCGCTGAAGCTTTCAATCTCCCGGAGAATTCTGTCAACCCTGTCTTCCGGCTTGGACACGGCAAACACCCGCCTTCACCTCCCAGAATATCACGTCGGGGATTACCTGACAAGTTTGACGCTGGTCGCGATCAGGCCCTTGTTGCCCCGCCGGTAGGATACCTGCACAAACCCTCCAACCGCCCCGGCCAGTGTCTGGCCGTGGCCGTTTTTCGCGTAGACGGCCACCTTGTTGCCGTCCGCGGCCTGGCAGTATCCCCTGACCGTTCCCGGCCTGGATTTCCGGGCTTCGAGGACCATGAAGGCGCCGGTTTGGAGTTCGCTGTCTTCCAGCCCGTTCGTGGAGTCCTGGCCGCAAGACATTCCGGCGCCGGCCGAAACAAGGCCGTTGTTCTTCCCGCTGTCCTGAGCCGGGTCTTTATCGCTCCGGCCACCGGCACACAGGACCTCCAGCACGAACCTCTCCACGTCGTCAATTCTCCCCGCGTTCACCATCGCCGTTAATAATCCCGCCATGGCGACCATGCCGGCGTGGTTGGCCTTTTCTCTCTCCAGCTCGGCCTCGGCGAAGGCCAGATTGACCCGGGCGTCCTGGAGCCTCTCTTTTAGCTCCCGGTATTCCGGATCAGCCTCAAGGCGCCTGACAACCTCCGCTTTCCTCATGTCCTCGTTGGGAAACGCCGGCTGGCTGTTTTTTCTCTCCAAGGCCACCTGCCCGGAGATGATCACCTCGTGCTTCTTGAGCGCCTCAAAGGTGTCGTACAGCGCCTGCCGGGCGTCCGCCAGGCCGATGACCAGGTTTTCAATGCGCTCCCCGCTTCGGGCCAGATCCTGAGCGAGTTTGAACACGTTCATTCCCCCCTTTCCACCTGCCGGGGCCTAAGCAGCCTCCCAGCCGCAGGTGCCGCTCTCACTTTTGCCGCAGCCGGGCGACTTTCCGGCTGTTGCCGCAAACCCACTAAGGGCCTGCGGCCATGGCATCGCGGCGCACTGCCCACCGCCTGATGTGGCTTTTCCCGGATACCCTCAGTTTCCCGCCGCCTCTCTCCAGAAGAAAGCCCAGCAGGTTGACGCTTTCCAGGGGCACCATGAGAAGGGCCGCAATCAGCCCGGCAAGGGCCGACAGCAATCTCAGCCAGGGGTGTATTTGCTAATCTAAAAGGGGACCACTTTTAGGCTTTTGATTATCAAAAAGGGGACCACCCGATCAAGCTTTTCCTGTACACTGTAGCTGGAAATTCCAACAGTTGACAGGAGGAAAGGAAGTGATCGGTGTGGTCGATAAAGAGGTTATCAGAAGGCTGTACTTTGTGCAAGGTAAGTCTATCCGGTGGATAGCCAAGGAGTTGAAAAAATCAAGGAAAACAGTGCGTAAAGCTATCGCGGACCCTGGAGAGCCCAAATACAATTTGACTTTGCCAAAACCGCAGCCAGTGCTGGGTACAATTCGTTCGATTGTAAAACAGTGGTTGGAAGAAGAGAAAAAAGAGAACCTGAAAAAGCAACGGTACACCGCCAGCGGGATATATAAGCTCCTGGTGGAAAAACATGATTACCGGGGTAGCGAATCCAGTGTGCGCAGATTACTGGCGGAACTGAGACAAAAAGAGAAAGAAGCGTATATACCACTGTCCTTTGAGCCTGGCAGCAACGCCCAGTGTGACTGGGGCGAGGCATACATATACCTTAACGAAGAATATGCCAAGGTTCAGATATTCTGTATGCGCCTTACCAGCTGCCGGAAATCATTCGTCATGGCCTTCCCCCACCAGAGACAGGAAGCGTTTTTTGAAGGGCACGTACATGCCTTTGACTGGTTTGGCGGAGTCCCCCTGACCATAACCTACGACAACCTGAAAACCGCGGTGTTAAAAGTATTGCAGGGCAGAACCCGGCAGGAGCAGACGGCATTTATCAGTTTTCGCAGCCATTACCTGTTTAAATCAATCTTCTGCAACACAGGCCGGGGAAATGAAAAGGGACAGGTGGAGAACCTGGTGGGCTATGCCCTGCGCAACTTCTTCACCCCCATACCAAGGGTCGATTCCATAGCAGAGCTGAATGAAACTCTGCTTTTAAAATGCCGGAAGCACGCTGAAAGCCACAAAGTGCCCGGCACCGCACTAACCATAGAACAGGCGTGGGAGGAAGAGAAGAAAGCACTCCTGGCGCTTCCCCCAAAACCATACGACTGCTTCCGTTATGCCGAGGTTAGAGTTGCCAACAACCTTTTGGTCCGGTTTGAAAACAATTTTTACTCAGTCCCCAGCCTGTGGGTGGGCCGCAACCTCACCATAAAGGCCTATGTTTACCGGGTAGAAATATACGGGAACCGCCAATTAGTAGCCACCCATCCCAGGTCTTATGGGAAAGGAGAAGAAACCTACAACCTGGACCACTACCTCGACACACTTGCCCAAAAACCCGGCGCTCTGGAAAATGCAAAGCCGTTTCAACAAGCAAATCTGCCGGCTATATACCACCAGTACCTGGAAGAGTTAAGACGCCGGCATCCCCGCCCAGACCGGGAGTTCGTGCAGATCCTGCTTTTACACCGGGCGGTAGGTTGGGATATTTTAACCCGGGCACTGGTTGAAGCACACCGTGATAAAGCATACCACCTGGAAGGAATACGTCACCGGGTTGAAAAACTGAGCGGCAAACACATTGTGCCGGCGCCATTGCCGGCCGGAAAACACCCCCACCTGGAAAGCTTCAAAGTAGAAAAGCCGGGTCTGGGCCACTTTGACCAGTTATTAATTGGCCGAAACGGGGGTGTGGTCCATTGAGCGTCAACACGCTGCTTTTGGAAAGCCACCTGAAACGGTTAAGACTGCCCGCCGTAGCCAGGCAGTACCAGGCCCTGGCCCGGGAGGCGGCAGAGAAAAACTGCACCTACGAAGAATACCTGTGCGCCTTGCTGGAACAGGAGGTTTCCGCAAGGGAAGAAAGCCGGCATAAACTGCGCATCAAACAGGCCGGGTTCCCGCTCATAAAGACCCTGGAAGGGTTTGATTTTACAGCCATACCGTCTTTAAACAAGCAGAAAGTGCTGATGTTAAGCCAGGGTGAATATATCCGCCAGAAAGAAAACATAATCGCCATTGGCAACAGCGGCACCGGGAAGACCCACCTGTCCATCGCCCTGGCCCTGTGCGCCTGCCAAAAGGGGTACCGGGTGCGCTTTTACACCGCCTCCGGGCTGGTTTCCGAACTGCTGGCAGCACAGCAGGAACACCGTTTGCTTAAATTCGAGAAAAGGTGGATCAGCTACGACCTGGTGCTGATTGACGAAATCGGGTTTGTCCCCTACAGTAGGGAAGGGGCGGAACTATTCTTCCGTTTTGTAGCCACCCGCTATGAGCGGGGGTCCGTGATAATCACCACCAACCTCGAGTTTGCAGAATGGACCCAGGTTTTCGGAGAAGAGAGGTTGACTGCGGCGCTTTTGGACCGGTTAACTCACCACTGCCATATCCTGCTCATGAACGGCGAGAGCTTCCGTTTCCGCCAGAGCTTAAGACGTCAGGAAAAAGAAAACCAGTGAATGACCCTGCCGGGTAAATCCACTGCTATCAGGTATTTAACAATGGATAGTGACTATATAATTGGGCACTGTGCTTAAGGAAGGAGATTAAATGTTTATCCGGTGGAAAGGAAAATACGCTTACCTGGAGCAGCGCTACCTCGGTAATGAGGGCAAAGTAAAATCAAAGACCCGGTACCTTGGCAAAAACCCTCTGGAAGTATTGAAAAAAATGCTCGCTGCGGGCCAAATAAAACAGCAGGAATATGAAAAAATCGTTCAATGTGAGTTGGATGGCATCTTAAAACCTACCGCCGATGGCAGTCTCGGCATTACCGAAGGCCCGTTCGGACTTCACAAAAACACAAAAGTTTCTCTATTCTTCCAGGGCCAGTGGCTGGAAGGCAAGGTGGGAAAAGACGACTATGGCTGGTATCTGGTGGATGACAGCGGCCATTTGCTTGGTTTGCGCCCTGGAATGAGAGTACGGATACTAACCTGATTGCCCTGGCTTGAAATACCCAAATATACGCCCTTAATTTGAAAACGCAAGGAGTGTGCAGTTAATTGAGAAGCCTGACAAAAGGTGTAACACGTGAGAAACCGGAGCTGGTTTTTGTGCTGTGGGTAGAGCGTAAAACAATGACAGCCAATAATATTCAAGATGGTTCCGGCTTTTTGGCATGCGACCTCTGCAACAAACAGATTGATTGGGACCCGTTTCCGGTGATTGATTATCCATCTGATGAGGAATTGGCCGACCCGGATTATGTTCCCGTGGGAGATAATGCACTCTGTAGGTCCTGTGCTATTAAAGAGTATGGCCTTAAAGCTGGTGATGCCGGCAATGTTGATCGCTTGTGGATATGCTTTGATGTCACCGGATCTGATAAGGCTGGTGGTGCCTGAATCAAACCGGGCAGCCGCCCTTGACGTGGAGCCTCGCCGCCCATGTTTCGCGGGCCAGGGTGGAGGCCACCGCTGCGCTTTGTGGCCCCCACCGGCAGGAGGTAGGTTAACATGGGCGGATTCTCCACGTAAAGGGTCTCCGCTTCGCTCCGATGAACGGCTGCCCTGGTGTTTGTTCATAACATCCGGCCCATGCTTATGATGGGGGTGCGAGACAGTTTTTCGGTGCTAACAGGTGGTGATAACCAGCAGTAAATTTATTACATATTTTCCATGTCAGAAAGTACCATTTGCCCTTAAGGGGTGGTCCCCTTTTTGTTGGTCAAGTGGTCCCCTTTTTGATTGACAAAAGCAAGGGGTTTCGCCGTTTCCACCGGCCTGCCTGATAGAAGACCGGTTCAACTACATTGACCCCCTTTTCCCCGGCCGCCGCAAGCGATCGGCCAATCTCTTCCAGAACCGCCGCCGCTAAAAAGCAGGCCACGCTTTTCCGGAAGTCCGGATCCCTCACAAAAGTCCTGACAAAAAGCAATGCCACTGTATAGAGCGCGGGGCCCCGGCCGGCCCCCGCTCCAGTCACCTCCCGCAACTGGTTTTCGGTGGGCCCGCCGGCGGCCTTTTCCCATTTCCAAGGCAAATCCCCCGGGCGCCGGGGGATTTAATGTATTTCAACAGTGCCGGCTTCCCGCCGGCACCGGGGTTTTAAAAAAGAAAGGCGACCTTCCCTGAATCAAGAAAGTCGCCTTAATCTCATGTTTATGGAGGCATGTTAGGTTCTGCCCATAAAATTTGTGTCGCCGCGTGCGGTTTACCGCACCGCAACTCTGCCCCTTGACGGAACAGCATGCGCCTCCGGAACGGAGGGATCGTGTTGCCGCACCCTTAAAAGCTAAAGCCGGCAACTCTGCCTTTAAATAGGCAGTATGGTCCGCCCGGACGGGCGGAAAATCATTGCCGCACACGGTACAATCACACTGTGCAGCTCCGCCCCGATTCGGGGCGGCATTGGCCTCCCGGGTGGGAGGGATCACTTAGCCTTATTGAAATAATAACCAGGACACATAATATTTGTCAATATATTTTAAAATTTCCGGAAAAATCACTGTTTCGCTCACGATGCTATTGGCTACGTGTATCAATATCCTCTTGCTACTCTATGCCTGAGCCATAGGAGTTAAAGTCATTTCATAAAAATTTAATATAGCTTTGGCCTGTTCTAGAATATCCATGCCAACAATCGCATCAATTTCAAACCCATACTGCATGGCTCCAACGTCAACCTTGAAATTCTTCAAGGTAGCAGTGTCCAGGATAATACTTTCTACATTCTTCTCATAAACGGATTCGACGCCGCCAACTCCACGCACCAGGCTTAATTTATCATCTGGCTGAGGTCCCAGCCCCAAACCTATAGCAGCTTCGGTTGAAATAATTGTTGTGGCCGAGCCTGTATCAATTAAGACCTTAGAAAGCTTAATCCTTTTGTCTCCATTGAAAAACTCAATTTCAGTAAATGGTAGTCCATAGTCGTAATACAGTCTCAACTTATTGCCCTCACTCCTGTCCAATGTCTTTCTTTCACGTTCAACGCAGGGCGTGAAGTATGGACAACATAGTATTCCTTTTCAGGATGGGCCTTGTGGAGTTGCACATACCGGCGTAATGCTCCGTTATTATCCTCACCAAATACTTCAACAAGCTGAATGTTTTCTATGATCCGGTCGTCACCTTCTGTATGGGCTTCAACTGCTTCAATAATTACCCATTGCTGCGGAGTGGTTTTCTTTAAATCATCCCAACGCATATAATTCACTCCATTCTTGTTTCTTGCGTCCCGGGTTTCTCAAGCGGCCTTCCTCAGGTTTTGCACTCATTTTTTGAGGCTCCTTCCGTCTGAAGCGGGATACCCCTATATGTATTATCGCATATTACCGTAAAAAAGTAATTCCTTCTCTCTTGGGGTACCAGCAAACTAAAATATAGAGGAATGGCCTTTTGTAAGATTATACCATTAACTTTACTCACCCTCAACTATTCCCATTATAGTGGCGACGGTGCGGTAATATGGGGAATTAGGCCGGG
The DNA here is from genome assembly GCA_049323615.1 of Bacillota bacterium. Classification (GTDB taxonomy): domain Bacteria; phylum Bacillota; class Desulfotomaculia; order Desulfotomaculales; family Desulfocucumaceae; genus JBMOPD01. The sequence goes on from JBMOPD010000068.1 coordinate 18,557, forward strand.
AAGCGACATGCTTCCCCTTCAGGAAATTCTCTGGGGGCCTTCAGTTCATCGCCTATTAGAGGCAACCGGTTAAGCCGCTATTTCATGATGAATTCCAGCTTCCACCCGCCAAATGCTGTCAGGGGCTGAGTGGTATTACCGTTGGTGAAATCACAGTCATCGCAGTCTCTTTGCTAGTAGACAGCTTTATAAATCTACAGTCAAGATGCATTTACTTGGGTTTATCCTCCTTCCGCAAAATCACCAACTCGTCGTCCAGGCCGTGGCGTAAAAGTTCAAGGCGAGGAGACGTTACTAGTAGGCTCTCTGCGGATAAATGCTTGATACGAAACGGGAATAGACCCGTACTTTCCACCAAATCCTTCAGTGGTGCACATCCGTTAGACCTAGTATGTAAAGATGCTTCAATCAACCACGAGGCAATTTGGGGATCCTCAATGGACAGAGACAGCCCCTGGCTGTAAACTCCTTTAGTGCCTACTTCGCTGAGAACACCCCAATCAATGAAAGAGCGTAGTACGCGGCGGGCCGCTCTGGATACCGTCTCCCGCTCACCGTATTGCTCCCGTATACGACGTTGAATGTGTGCTGCGGTTACGGAGCCTTGAAGTTTCAGGAAACGACCAACGTGGCTTGCTACTGACGCCCAAAACGGATAAACAGCCATGACCATTCCCCAATGAACCGCTATCCGGTCAGTGCGGGGAATGCGTTTTAGCAGTTCAAGGCCGTCAATTCGCAGGGCCTCGATTTCATGCGGAACATTAAGCCAAACCTTCATCAGGATCGTAATAATCTTCTCGCGGTTACCGCGTTCGGCTTCACCACCAATGGACACCTTGTCCTTTAGGAGTTCCTGTAATGATTCATTAATAGCGGGCTTATCGTTGCCTGCCAAGACAAGGTTTGCAGTAATTTCAAGCCATTCCAGCCGAACCCGCTGACTAAAACCGACTTGATTTATACGACTGTTCATATGACTTTCCTTTCAATCTGGATAAGAGGAACGATAAGTTCCTCTATAGAAATACCTCCGTGACAAACAACACGTTCTCCCTCGCTTACGAATGCCTGCCGGGCCGGTGCAATAAGCGGAAGGAAAGTATCAGGTAAGCCTACCGGTTCCCATTCTAAAGCAGCGGGAAAACGCTCTTCTACCTTACCCCGAAGAATCTTATCGGAATAGATACGCACCCGCTCACCCCGTAAATCAGCCACCGCGCCTTCAGCAGGACATCCACAGCCTGTAGCTTCAATATTGCCGTGGTCAGAAGTGAGGAAAACATTAAAACCTCGATCTAGCAGAACATCCAGAAACTTAGCTAGGTATAGTTGCTCTACCCACTGCCGGACTTGATTATACATGCCGGCAGTACCTAGTTCCATACCATGCATAATTTTATCTACCTTATCTATAACTAGCCCGGCAACTCTTACCTTAGGTTGGGAGAGCAATTCCTCCATACGCTCAAGGCTACCGTCACCCAACCCCTTGGCGTATACAACCTCGTTAAAGGAAAACCCTTGATCTGCCCAAAACTGCGTCCATAGGGCCTCTTCTTTATTAGTAGTCTGTAAGCTGTTTGGGAAAAAGATGGGGGGCTTGCCAGCAAAAGCAGCCTGGCGCGAGACCGATGTATTCGAAGGAATCCAGGCAAATATAGTGTTTTCGCGAAATAGCAAATCGGGTCGTCGTGTTGCCAGTGTCTCTCGAACAACTATCCATTGGTCAAGAGAGAGTCCATCCACCAATAACATGGCCATCTTGGAGTTCCGGACCTCCCCCGCATAACGTGCCAGAAATCGCGGGAGATGGTGAAGCATGACCGGGGGGACAGGCGGAAGGTTGATAAGCCCAGCGTATCTCTTGATCAACCATGAGGTGAACGAAGTATCCACCTGATTTTGCAGAATGTTGATGCTTTGAATTGCTTCCTCATTGATGGTACTCATCTGTTCATGGTTCATCATAGTAAGTTTAGCCCACCCTCGGGCAAAGTTGAACCATTCCCCGTGTCTTGCATCCTCGGCCGGAATGGAGCACCTAAGATTATCGATGAGCTTTGTTAAGCGACAGTGCCTTTCTTCAGCTTCATTGGTTTGAACACCTATGCCTACCCAGGTTTTGGAAAGTTTATCCGCATGATCGTGAGATACGGAATGCAAAAGACCTTCCAGGAACATATTGTCCATGTAAACCCAGATGTCATGATGATCAAAGGGTAGGTTGACGGGACCACTAATTGCCAAGTTGTACGGCTTTTCGTCCTCCTGGACACTCGGTTCCCTTTCTTTTACCATACAGTCGAGAAAGACCGGCCAACGCTCTTGGAGAAACGTAAAGAAAACCTCCCGGTCCGGGATGATAGTTTCCAGCGGCCAGTCATCAAAAGACTCGTTTTGGCGTAGAAGTTGGATGAATCGTTCGTCGAGGACAGATGGTATACGCTGTCCACGATAATGGCGCCTAAGCAGTACACGGAGCAGGTCGGATGGCTGCTTTATGAGCTCGGGCGCAACTTCGAAGACGTGTCGGAGAACAAACTCCTTCGTGGCGTTATCCCCGAGCGGTCCAGGCGCATGTCTTCTTTGGGCATCATATAAAACATCAAGGTCACCCCGATCCAAGGATGTTAGAACTGGATAGCTGAGATTAGGGAATATGTCGCTAAGACTAAAAGATAGCCTGCGACCTGCTTGCAGCAGATCAAACGGTAAAGAGCTTAAATCGCTGGCCTGGGCCCGTAATACAACCACGAGGTCCGTCTGTTCGCCCCGATCCCAGCGGGAACGGAACTTCAATTCATAGGCATAGCGGAAAGCGACGTGATCTTCGAAGGTAATCAGCTCAAAGCCCCTCTCCCGAATGCTTTCGAGGATTCTTTCCTCTAGCAGGAGAGCGTCTGGGTCGGCTACAAGGGTAAGCCTAGTAACCTTGGGAGTGAACTCCTTGAGAATTTCATCGCGCCAGCTAATCATGACTGTCACCCTTCACACGAATAAGGATTAGAGGTACCATTTCGGGATAGACTTGGGCTCTTTTTTCGAGTTGCCCCAGTACAGTTTGTTCTTCCTGGGCAAGGAGGTTCAGGCGGTAACTGCGGACCTGCGGAAGGCCGATTCGCTGGATGGCGTTACGCCGTGCCGCAAAGGCGTATTCCGCTTTCTTTCGCTCGCGGGCGATGCAAGCCCTGTGTTCTTGCATAAGCGCCTCATAAATGGGCTTCCCGTATTCCTCGGCTACCTTTTGTAGTTTTGCAAAAGTATCTTGTGAAAATTTGCCGTCAACTAAAGAGCAGACTGTTGGGTCGGCTACCATCAACTGATCCCAGATATGTCTGGCTGTAGGAGCGTAAACCTTGCCGCTATCGGCAAGGAACAACGGCATGATGCTTCTACGATTCCACTCCGAAGTGGCGATAGAGATCCGCCAAAGTGCCCAGAACCCTTGAATTTCTCGGGCAAGTCCCGGAATCGATACAACCGGAACCGGCTGCCCTGGAACAAAGCGGGGAAGACGCATTGCAAGACCTCTGACCTTCGGGTCTTCCAGGGTAAGATGGCGGACGGCTGGAATTTCTTCGGCCTCTTTACCCGTAAAGACCACTCCAGAGTATATTTCGCCATCAGGCCAGGTCAGGTTCCAGCTTCGGCCTTTCCTTTCAGCCCTGCCGCCATGAGCTTTCAGGTAGCTTACGGTCATGTGCTCGACCCAATGGGGCAATGGATGGGTGAGAAGCCGTTGGGCTTCCTCCGGGTCTAAGTCTTCAGGTGTTCCTAACACCAACAAAGTCTCGCGGGCTTCTTTCACCTGTTCTTGAAGCCGTACTACCACATGATCCACTGATTCTTCGACCTTGTCGGGGTTTAGAATGGCCTCCACATATAGTTCATCGAACATTCGTCCGGCATGGGCTGAATCAAGAACATCCCCGGTTTTGTCTATGCCGAACTCTTCGTAGATGATTGCCAGCTTCTGCTCCAGGACCTCCCTTATCCGGTGTTCAACAGAATTCTCAAGTACAAAGTTGACAGCACATACCGTATGAGTCTGACCGATACGGTCCACTCTTCCAATCCGCTGCTCGAGCCGCATCGGGTTCCAAGGAATATCGTAATTAATTACTACATGGCAAAACTGAAGGTTCAAGCCTTCCCCACCGGCATCTGTTGAGATAAGGATACGAGCATCGTGGGCAAATGCTTCCTGAACCCGTTTCCGTTCCTCCATATCCATGGAACCATTGAGACAGACTACCGCGAACCCTCGCTCGCTTAAGAATTGCCGCAGCATTTCCTGAGTGGGAACGAACTCAGTGAACACAAGCACCTTGAGTTCAGGATCGCCTTCCTCAGCCTGAAGGCGGTATATCCAATCAAGCAGTGCTTCGGCCTTGGCATCCGGCCCGCTCTGTTCACAACGAGTCGCGGCTTCCAAAAGCTTTTTTACTTCGGCACGCTCGTTCCTGAGTGCCCTGAGACGGGTATATAGCAGTGTTTCTAACTGCTCCTGGCCGTCTAGTTCAGCCCATTCCTCTTCCGAGTATAGATGTAAAACTGTTAACTGCTCCTGGGGGTCGGAAAGTGCTTCAAGCCGTTTCTCGAGCGTCATTCGGATTGCGCTTGTGCTGGACACTACCAGGCGCTGCATAAGGGTCATCAGGAAGCCGATGTAACTGCGCTTTTCCCTTAAAGCTTGGTTATATCCCTCGCGGACATATTCCGTGACGGCCTCGTAAAGGAGTTGCTGATTACGGTGTCGAGCTTCCCAGGAAACCGGAGCAAGCTGCGTACGTCGCGGTTTGAATAGCGGTTTTCCCTCGGCATCGATAGCGTAGCGCTTTTCGGTCCGTATTACATATGGTTGAACCCGTTCCCGCGTTACGCAGCTGATGTCCGGAAATGCTTGTGGATCGAGAAGTGATACTAACCGGAAAAAGGCATCGGTCTTGCCCTGATGAGGGGTGGCTGAGAGAAGTAGTAAGTAAGGTGCTGCTTCCGATAATCCCTGGCCAAGCTTGAAACGGGCTACTTGGTCGGTACTCCCGCCCAGTCGATGTGCTTCATCCACAATGACCAGATCCCAGCCCGCAGAAACCAAATCCTCGAAACGCTGTCGGTTGTATTCTCCCACTTGGGCCGCAGTCCATCCACGGCGCTTATCGAGTGGCTTTACAGAATCCATTGGCACGACTATCTGTGTGAACATCCGCCAAGCGTTGGAAAGCGGGATTTCCGAATTGCGACTGGCGTTTTTCTCATAGATTAAACCCGGGACCGGACCGATGCGCTTCAATATTTTCAAATCTTCGGGAAGAACAAGCTGGAAGGTTTCACCGAAATGGAAACGCATTTCACTAATCCATTGGGTCACAAGTCCCTTCGGGGCAATAACCAGTGTTCGTTTCACAAGCCCACGCAACTTAAGCTCCCGCATGATTAGTCCAGCCTCAATAGTCTTACCCAAGCCTACCTCGTCCGCCAGGAGATAGCGCACACGGTCGTTGGTGATAGCGCGAGACAAGGCCCGGATTTGGTGCGGCAGCGGAATAACGGAGGATTCTATTGGCGCAAGTAGTACGTCCTGGGCCAGCGCATCAGCCACCCGTGCAGCGGCAGCCACGTAGGCAATGTTATCAGGCGAACCGCTGCCTGCGCTATCTAAAGGCTTAAGTCTGGCAGCAGGGAGACGAACTACAGAATCACGGCCCGGTAACCACACCCGGCAAGTAGTCTCACCCCATAAAGTTTGAGACTCGATGACCTTACATATCTGTCCGTGATCAGGGCTATAATACCAACCATTTGTTTCAATTATCATCATTAGAAAGTTCCTTCAGTTCAGGACTTTACTCTGTATACTACTCTTCTTTAGTTGCCTACGGCAAGAGCCTGTATTCTACGTTATTAAAATTGCACACAGCGATTATACTTTACGGGTCTTTCTTGGTTTGAGATTTTCTCGTCCCATACTTTCGATTAGACCGGCTGCCTTCATAACACATTCGAGGCTTATCTGTGGAACCTGTTCCTCCTTACCCATATACCCGACCAGGTATTGCTCAGAGGGGTTATCAATACCAAAGCGTCCGCAGACCATGTATGCTACTGATTCAGCCTCAAACTCTTTTACATTTTCCGGAATATTGCATCGGTCCGGCCACCAATGGTTGTTTGGTGTACCGAGGTGCCCACAGTAAAGATGGGCCAGTTCGTGGGCAAGGGATGCGTAACGCGATTCCTCGCTCGCACTTTGATTAAGTTCCAACTCGTAACGAAGGGGAACATTTATCTTGCCGAATTTTAGAGTTTTACCCGATGCAATAGCACGTATCGAACCACCTTGTTGTGAACCCAGCCTAGCGGTATGGATGGCTACCCCATCTCGCCTACTATTCTCAATGGTCTTGCCTAACTTGTTACCGATTTTTCCTCCTCTTACCTCGAATGGCCTTTCCACTTCCGGAGGCAAATATTCGCCTTCAGTATCTGATACATCAAATACAAACATTACCGGTCCCATGGGTTGTAGGATTACAAGCGGGCGTGCACCCGGTTTAATCCGACGTAATCACGCAGCCAACGGTGTGGTGGGGCTACAAATCTTGCCCCAGGCATCTGCACATGGACTAACATGGCATTAAAAGGAGAATAGAAACGGAATTTGGCTATAAACTGCAATAAGTCATAGTATGCTTTACTTGCGCGGTACTGAAGAGTCAAATTGAATAGCTCATCCAGCGCGTTTTTGGTCACATCCTGGTCCCAGACATTAGCAGAACTCAGTGATGAATTTTGGTCGATGTACTTATTATCTTCAAATAGCTTTCCCTCGGGCGGATTAGCCATCGTTAATCAATCCCCCCGGTCCTAGTAAGTGCTTGGTCATACCACATGAGTAGCTTGGGATCTTCTTGTAGGACATTCTCGGGAATTTTACCGGCTACGGAAATTATGGTGGCATAATCGCGCTCCTGCCAAGCCTTCTTGAACCCGGCCCGAACGGCCTCCAGCCTGAATACTTTGAGACGCTTCTGCTTGGATTCACGGTACTCCTCAAACTCACGCAACAAGGCCCGTTCACGTAGCTTTTCCAGATCACTCGCTTTGTTGGGGTCGGGCACGTACCAGCGGTCCTTACCCTTCGCGCGCAGGTCCGGATTGTCCTTTGGCAGATTGCGTAATTCCTTAAAATTGGTTGATAGGTATGTGTGAATCTGGCTAGGCACCTCAACCTTGCCGTCATAACGCAGGAAATTCTGTTCCAATAATTCGGATAGCTCCAGTGGCTTCTCGTGCTTCTGCCAGCCGCCGATTTCCTTGAGGAATTGCGGATGGAGTTCCTGGAAGGTCTGCGGCTTTTTCAGTAGCTGCTGCTTGAGCCATTGGATAGCGGAAGATTCATCAGTAACGAAAAGCTGGAGCTGGAGGACTTCCTTGACAGTCATACGCTTCTTGTCGTACTCAGCCACTTGTTCGGGAAGGAAATACATTCCGTCACGCTCGGGAAAGCGCTGAACCAGCCCTTGGTAGAATTCCGCTGCCGATATCGGTACGGTCACCCCGCGTTGGACGTGGAAGGCAACCATACGGTCAAATAGCAAGAAGTTCTGCCGCTCGGCTATTACCTCGGCTTGATCTTCCTTGGAAACGAAGACAGGGAGCTGTTTAAGGTGAGTGCGGACGAAGTCCCAGACACCGTCTTCGGTACCGGCAGAAAGTTTGAAGCGGTCTTCAAGGCCTCCGTTGGGCTTATATGCGGAGATAACCAAGTCCTTACTAACCACATTCGTCCCAACCCATTGCTGCATTGTAATCTGCTTCTTATCAAGAACACGAACGTCAGCGACAACGAAACCAGCATTTAGGAGAGATTCCTGGATGATCGTCCAGATAGCATTTTCAGAGTTGTGGAACTCGACAGTGATCCACCTTCCTGGCTTTAAAACACGGTAGAATTCCTGGAAACAACGATGTATTAGGGTATGATAAACATCCCGCTGTTTGCCTATAGTTTCGTCGACAATGGCTTCTTGGTTTGCATTGGTCCGAACTCCAAGCCAGCTCTCCCAGAGGAAATTGAGCTCCGAGTACTGAATGTTTCTACCAAAAGGCGGATCAGTGAAAATGTAATCGACGGACTGATCTGGGATGGTCAACTGAGTGGATGACCCGGTGCTTATGATAGTATTTCCTTCGTGTGCATAACCTAACTTTAAAAGACGTTTAATCTTCCCGGCCAAGGCGTAGGCGGGTCTAACTTCTGAGGTGAATGGAGCAACATATAAGGTACCCTTCAAATATCTATTAACTTGCGAATAGGAACTTTCAAAGTATCGGTTGAGCTTTGTAAAGCCAAGAGCTACCGACGTAAGCCAGAACCGAAGTTGGTGACCTAATGTGCCTTTGTACTGCGAGCATGCATTCCATAAGTGTGCGAAAGCCATTAAATTTCGTGACGTGAAGAAATGATGGGTGTGTGTAATCCCTCGTAGATGGTACGCATCCTTAACCTTTCTAAGTCCATCCGGCATTTCAAGCACCGGATAAGGTATATCCATAGTAAGCAACAATTCATCACATTTGTTAGCTATTCTACGATCGCTCTCATCAGGGTTCTTCTCGTGTTTGTGAACTCCTAGGCGGTATTGGATAAAGATTGGCTCTTGTTTAACTCGCTTCGCAATATTACCAATTCGGGGATCATGATATGTCTCCATTTTGCGCGACATTTTCTGAATATCGCCAATGTGTTTGCAGTGTGGACATGGCACTTCGTTGCGGCTCTCACGGCGGCGCGTCTTAGGGTTCATCACTGCGTCCCAGAGCACTATAGGCTGAGCGCAGTTCTCACAGATAAAAACATCACTCCATACTGTATAATCGATAATGCCAAGTTGTTCCTTTAAGTCGTGTCGAGTTGAGTAGAGTGGGCGAAGAGTAGCCTCCACTTCAGATAGAATGTGCTCGGCCTCCTGCGCAAACCGGCTTTCTATAAAGGACGTATTGTATCCACGGGTGATGAAAGTGGCAGCTACCGATAATTCACTTAACACACACTTCCTGGCACCAATGCGGGAAACAACTTCACCGGTTTTATCTTTAATTGTTCCATCCGAGTCGACCTTGTAGCCAAGTTCCTGAACTGTAGACCTATCGCCGCACAGTTGAGCCGCTACCCCTGACATGCCAGTTCCACAAAACCCATCAAAGACCACATCCCCCGGCTCCGTGTAATGGAGGATATACCGCATGATCGCCTTATGAGGCACCTTAGTGTGGTAAGAGTGGGCATTATAGATGGGGTCATTCTTACCTTCACTGACGTCAGCTGCAAATGGTTCACGGCTGTATGGCACATTAGGGTCGTAAGGCTTTCCGTATTGCCGGATGAAGTCCTCGATAAATGGGTTTGGACATGCCGTGTAGTACGGTGGATCAGATAGAGCCAGGATGTCCTCGTCCGAGCCAATGGGGAATCCCTCAATGGCGCGGAAGACAGGATCCTTTAGCTTTTCTCGCAAAAGACCAAGGAAATACTCCCGCCGGGCATTGTCATCTGGGAATACCATCCCAAGGCATTCAACGGGACCTGTTGGTACCGTTCCATTTTCAAGATTGAAAAGGCTTTCCATAGTCATACTCTGTTTTGCCTCCGCATATTTTCTACCGCTTTTGAAAAATCCGGAGAATCCGGTTGTTTGCTCCACTCATCCCAGAAATCAATCGTGGCGCTTAGAGGTTTTTCATTGGGCGGATGAATTCTAATACGGCTGGGCAATAAGACGGCATCGCCAACAACCAACGCCTCGCCAATGTCCAAAATTGGGAGTGTATCCATTAACCCTTCCAAACTCTCCGGCATAAGTTTCCGGACTGTGGCTTGGTCGTCTCCATTTGTTAAGCGAAGGGCTATCACATTGTTGCATTGGCTGAGGATTGTTGTGCTCACGTCTGAAGGGCGCTGGCTGACAACAAGTAACGCAACTCCATACTTGCGGCCTTCTTTAGCTATTTTCTCGAAGTTCTCAATTGCTCGTTGCTCGACGGGATTTCTACCTTCCTTTTTGGGTAAATATAAGTGCGCCTCGTCGCATACAAACGCCATTGGCTTGCGTTTATCCTGGTCTGTCCAAAACTGTACTTGGTAGATAATCCGAGCCACAAGTCCTACAATAACGGGCAAAATATCCGCCGGAACTTCGGAAAAATCGATGACCTTGATTTGCGCTTTTGACCCGGAATAATCCATCAGCCGCTTCATCATGTCAGCCATAGAATCATATCGGTTCTCTGATTCGGGTGATTGAAACAGAAAGCCATAGCGCTTATCACTCACTTTACTATTAAGACGGGGAATCAAGCGATCAAACTCTCCGTTGAAAGGACCCTTTTTTTCGGTGTTAGGTTTTGCCCCTGGAACCATTTGCTCATTGAGCTCCTTGAGTTTGGCAATAACGTTGTGAATGGAAAAAGGGATTGGGCTGTCGAGAGTAAATGCATTCAGGACTTCATCCTTCTTGAGTATTTCGAGTGTTTTTTTCTTCTCTGTGACAACTGTATCCTGAAATGCCATTACCTGGTTGTGGGCGCTGAACTCACTACGGTCAATAAACATGGCCTGCATTTCCTCAGCGTTAAGCAACCAATAAGGCAAATAAAGAAGTGAATCATCTGCTTTACCAAGTTCCTCTGGTCCAGGAATCCGCAGATGCCGTACATAAGAAAGCTTACGGTATTCACCATGAAGATCGAACACGACCAAATTTGCGGAGGGGAGTTTAGCGGCTTGTTCAAGAATTGCTGCGACTGTCCAGGATTTGCCGGAGCCAGTACTTCCCAAAAGCGAAGCATGACGCTGAAAAAGCTTGTTCCCATCCAGATAAGCCGTCGCGTTCTCATCGATGGTATATCGGCCAACTTCCAGGGAATGGGCAGTATTGCCTTCCACGGAAAGTAAGTTCATAAAAGTTTGCAGTTGTGCATCGCGTAAAATATAGCATTCGCCATCAATTTCAGGTACCTGAATGAGAGAACGAGAAAAGCGTGGCCTGGTATTTTTATCTAGTCCAACTGTTCCGACCAATGTCAGGCGTACGGTATTCAATACGCTTTCTCGCGGTAGTGATAATTCGGTTACTTCATCGGCCCCTTGTAACCCGGTATCTGCCTCGTCCTCAAGAACAGGTGTTTTTATTACCTTGCCTATGATACCGATTAACCATTCTTCGAGAGCGCCAGGTAAAGCAATAGCAACCAATTGCCCGACACGCGCTTTTCGTAAATCCTCATCGCTGTTAACCTGAATATCCACTCTACGAGTATCAACAGCACGAACCTTTCCTAGAGCATATGAAGCGTCAAAAGCAAAAATAGCCATGCTTACCCTCCTAATACTTCTTTTGTAAACTGCGAAATATCCCAAAGAACCTTTTCAGGTAAGGATACCCAGTTTGCATGCCTTCTGTTAAATATACGTGTTCCGTTGCTGTTTACTTCCTGTGATTTGCAAACAAGCCACAGATTTGCGGCCTGTGAAAGCAATGATTCGATGCGTGGATTGGAATCCCGGGTAATTATTAACCCCGGGCAGTCTTGATTTACCAGTTTTCGCTTTATGTACTCTTCAATATGCTTATCATTGAAGCCATACCCGAGGAAAAGAAAATGGTGTTCCCGCTCAATAACAGTATCGGCCTTGCTTAGTAGTTCTTGCCTATAGCGTTGCAGTGTTTCATACTTCGATAAGCCCGGAGTAATCATCACCCGTTGAGCAAAATCTGGAGGATTCCACATCCAAGCATTGTTCTCTATCACCGCTCCTTGATGGAAAAAGTAGTTGAGAGAACCATGGACTTTGTAGAGCCGGACGTGCTTCCGTTTTTTATACGTTGTTATGATTCTTCCCCGTTGGTAAAATCGTTCGGGGAACAATAAGGTACGTTCCACAGCATCCCAATCGGTTCTACGCTCAACCCCTCCTACAAATCCGTTTGTATACAAAATGCCAGCGCGATCACAGGCATATTCAAACAACATGTCGTAATTCGTTGTGAGAACATGCAGGACTCTATCACCTTCGGGAAGTCTATCGACTAGCCGCTTCAGAAAGCTTGTTGCAGGCCACTCAATTTCACCATTAGCAATTCGAAAAGCGTACTCGCGGTCAACAGAGGCAACAAAGCAACCAGTTATAGAAGTGATTTTTTGCAACAAAGCGTAATCAGAAACTTCATTTAAAGCAGATTCCAAATCTGCCCCCCTCCGAAGAGAGTGCATAACTTTATTCCATTCCTCTTGCTGTGTTCCTCTTAGCCGATGTTCGTTCATCTTATGTATGAGCACATCTCTTAAGGCATCCATTCCAAAGCGGTTGTCCAAAGCGCAAGACATTCCCGTACCAAAGAAGACAAATGGTTTCTCCCGGAAAAAATCTCTTAACGCTTCGATGGCAATATTATACGTCAAAACGTCTTTACACATATTTCACTCCAATATAATCCGGACTTTATCGGGTTCTTTTCCTTTGGAGATCTGGTCCAAATATTCCTCAAACCGCTTCTTTATCTCCGCCAAGGTGACCGGTGAGCCACCGGAGAGCAGTGCCGCACGCAGGTCGGTAGTCTTGACCGATACCTTTAGCAGCCCTGAGAGTACCTCCTTCAGAGCGTGTATAAAATCCTGGTCAATTTTGTCCGGTAGCGAGCGCTTTTTTATGAAGTTGTTTACCAGTTTCCGCGGTTCAGGCTTAAGCAGATCCAAGTTGGCCCGCGTAGTTGGGTCTTCCAGGTTGGTAAGAATCGTCTGGGTCCAGTTTTCCACTAGCTTATCGAGTTCGTCATCCAGACCGTCAAGGACCAAAATTGCTGGTGCCGCTGTTGGTTCTGCGGCAGGCTTGTAATTGCAATGCGGACAAACAGGCGAGGCGTCCAACTCCGGCTCGGTAAGCGCGAAGCAGCTCTTTAGATTCGCCAGGCGGTTCTGATAATCGGTCAGGTGTTGGCGGGGCATGATATCGATAGTGGAGAGTTTTTGCAGGATTTTCAAGCGTTCATCTGCCATGAGCTTGGCCTTGCGTTTGTCCTCGTTGATACCCAACCTAGCCTTGTTATGCATTCCCAGGTACGCTTGCAGGTAAGCTTTTTTCAGGTCGGAGAGCTTGCGCTGTGTCTCCTGGCGGAAGGCTATGGTACCGCGTTTGGCCGGATCAATGATCTGACTGAGAACATCATCGCGCACAGTCTTAATTTTATCAGTCCACTCATGCCCGCCGGGCAGGATTGCCTCAGCCGTTGAAAGGTATGCTGCCGTGACCCCGAGGTCGTTTACCAGTTTCTGCAGAGAATCGATCTCCTCCAAGGTCTGAAGCCCTTCGCGATAGCCGCTTACATCCTGGGCTTCATAACGGAAATTTTTAAGCTTGCCGGGAGATGTAAAGGCTTGGATTGATTCCAGGAAAGTCTTGGTTTCATTTAACTGGGAGCTTATTTTCTGGGTTTCACTCTCGGTAAGTAAACTACGGCCCCAGAAAAACAGGCCTTTTTGTACGCTCTGCTGAACTAGTACTAACCTTTCCACCGTGTGGGTAACTGCTTTTTGTAGTTCATGGACAGGTTCATCTTTTCCTTGGGTAACCAACTGCGCCATGCCCGGTGTGAGCCCGAGCAGTTCAAACAGGGCCTTAAGTGCCGGTAGGTTCCAGTCCTTCGGCCGCTCGACGTGCTTAAACTGGGTCAGTTCTTCGATGTCGGTACCGGCCAGTTGGGGAAGCCCAGTGGCATCGAACTTTTTGCCTGGAATCGCCAGTACCAGATCACCAGAGTATACCAATGCAGCCAGGACTACAACAGACCATTCTGGCTCCAGGCGGAAGGTCTTCGGGGCCATGTATTCTACCCCAAGGATGTCATGGATAAGCTCGGAACGGTTGATCACTTGGCCGTAGCCCTTCTTTTTCGCGATGTCGAGGATGTACTGGGCATATTTTGATCTATATGGATCAAGCCTGTCGCTGTCAAGAAGTTCAAGAGCATCCAGCACTGCGGTTGCTTGCTTGGTTGGCTTTTGCCCTGCAATGGCCCGCAAGGTGTCCTGGGCTGCCTGGGCCCGGTTGGCTCCGGTGATGAGTACTGTGAAGAAGGGGTATTCAGGAGCCTGGTCCTGGAAGTACGCCCCGAGACAGATTCCGGCGATGGTGTTTATAAGGTCGCGAAAGTTGATACGCTCGTTAGGGGCGATGCCGGAAAGATCGCGGATTGATTTACCCTTGGCCCAATCAATAAGTGGCTTGGTACGTCCCTGATAGGTAACCTCGAAGGCCGTAATCATGTTTTTTTGTAGCCACTGTACCAATTCCCGCAGGAAGTCCGAAGCCTTGGATTCATATGTGGACTTGGCATGCCCCGAGGCGGTGGAAGCCAAATCAAGGGCTGCTGCATAGCTCCGCAGTGCTGTGTGAAAAGCTTGTTCCTTTTTTATAAGACGAAAAAATACCTCGTCGGACTTTTTTTCATCCGTGAAGCGCGGCGCATCGAAGGGCTGGATGAAATAGAGATAAAAATCTCGTGGTGGAACGGCTGTGGAGCGCTCATTGGGTGCGCCGAAAAAGAGGTATCCCTGGCGCGCGGCTTTTCGCTCCAGCCATTCAAGCTCGTGTTGCCAGATTTTATAACCGGTTTTGTAAGTCTGGTCTGTACATTCCATGACCCGTTTCAGGGCCTCGTAATAATAGCGGTCAAGCTGGGAGTCATCCAAGCTATCTGCACGCTTTTCAATTAAGGCATCGAAGTCGTCAGTTTTTTTAAGGTCCAGGTAATATTGGCGGTTGTCGGGGTTTGATGAGATAAACTGGCCACTCACCGTCTTATGTATTTCCCGCAGGACAGTTTCCACTTGGGAGAGCAAATCATCTGCCGGATCACCGCCCAGGTCCTCGATGCCGGGCTGGTAAAGGCAAAGGCTGTCACGCAGTTCCTCCGCCGTTGCACCAATTCGAGCGTAGATATCGCCTGTAGTCAACCGGTGTACAGATAAGGCATGGATCAGACGCAACGCCATGGGTTTATAGGCAGGCCGTGTGAAGGCCTGTTGGATGCGGGACTCCAGCACCTGGCTGCAATCAATTACCGCCTTGATGTCCGGTGCTGCGCGAAAGGACGGGTTTTCACGGAGGCTCGTCCAGTAGCTGTCGTAGGCTATTAACCCGGGGTGGTCGTTCGGGACATCTTGATTAAGTAGCTTCTTCATGGACAGAGAGAGAGTCTTAAGTACCTCGCGCTTCTCCACTGCGGTAACCCTCTCAAACGTGTCTATGTAATCGGGATGCACTGGGAAGAGGCTGACAAACTCGTCCATTCGCTCATTCATGCGCCCGTAGAACTTTGAAAAAGCAGATAGGTATTCGCGGATTTTCAACTGCTGTTCAACGGTTTTTTTGAGAAGCCGCTCGGATACCACAAACTTGACATCCTTTCGTGCAATAAGGATCTGTTCAAAACGGTCCTTTACCCGGCGGATACTGTCCGCTACGAAGGAAAAGCGGGGACTGTCAAAAATGGCCTCCTGCACACCAGCAATAAAGCGGAAGCGCAGTTCCTTGCAGACTTCTCCGATCTCCCGAAGGAAGTTCAGGTCGAGGATGAGTTCCTGATCTTTACGTGTACGGAGGTAATCGAGCAATTCATCCACCACCAGGAGCAGACCATGGTCAGGATATTCCTGATGGAAGGCGTGCATCATATCCTCGAAGGCCCGTTTATTGCTGGATACTTGATCTACCGATGGGAATGTGTAAGTTACCCCTATGGCCGTCAGGTACTCCTCCAGTTCGGCCACCAAAATGTCACGCAAGGACATAGTGGTCGCTCCGATTTCGGTTCGCACCACTTTGAAGCGCCCTCCGATTTTGCCCGCTTCGCTGGCAACTTTGTTATCGTTGAGATGGGAAGAAAGTTCTCCATTCTCTGCTATGGCGGATATCACCGACATAAGATGAGACTTGCCGGTACCGTAGTTGCCGACGATCAGAAGACCCTTGTTATCGACCGGCAGGTCAAATTGAAGCTGAGGAATGACGAGGTTTATCAGCCTCTCAGCCATTTCCTTGGAGATGACATAGGTCTTAACAAGCTGTCGGGCGGCAGCAGCTTTGTCGGCCTCCCGCAACTGCACTACGGACTCGATAGGTTCGAACTGGATTAAGTCTCCATATTTCATAGCGTTTCTCCCCCCATCTTGTTTAACTGTTATTTCTATCCGGTTGTGTCCGGGCTTACTATAATGAAATCGCTGATCACGTATCGTCTGTATTCAGGGTGTTCCGGCATTGCATAGGTTAAATAACCACTATTGACAGATCCGTTCCAGACCACGACCAACGTCTTATTTCGGGAAAGTCCTTGAAGGAGCCGCAAAGGGTCCTGTCTGAGGGACACATCAAACATCAATTCAATGTTATCGAGTAGAACTAAATCGCCACCGGAAGCGTTCACAATCTCCGAAAGGATGCGGGGAAGTTGCAATGTTCGCTGGCGTTCCGTAAGCTCAAGCATACGGCGGGAAAGCTCGAGATTAACGTTGATCAGTGGGGCGCCAGTATGTTCGTGAATATCTTTAAGTGCAGTTGTTTTTCCTACTCCGGCTGGTGCCGCTATTATGATGAGTCGGTGGTACAGCTCGGCAGCCTGATTTATTTTTGACATAACATGTTCAGCAAGGAGTTTCACGATTACAGTTCATCTCCAGAAATTTATTAAATTGACAAATATTTATAGCCATAAATAGCTTCACTTAAATCCTAAATACTTACAATTATCCAGCTTTTCAGGGAGCATTGTTAGCCTTTCTTTCTTCTGCTGGTTATCTAAGCCTCAAGAGCATTTCATCTATCGGGAAAGATTGATCATGGATTTTTTAACCAAGTTCGCCAAAAATTCTTATAATCCTTTCTCAATCTTGTAATGTAACTTACAACAGATTAAAAGGATTACATGATAAATAAAAATTTAAAGCTGCTCCGTCACAATTAAACAGGTGACAGTTTTTATTAAATTATTGACAGCTATTGCATATGTAACTTGATATAATTATCATAACGGGTTTCCTTCCTGGCTTCTTCCAAAGTCCTGATTCTTTTTTCCAACCAGCTGTCAATAATCCCCTCCACGTAGTACAGATTCTTTTTGCCGTTCAGGACCGACTTGTTCAAGGCATATTCGATCATTTCCAGCGGGAAAAAGCAAGCCCACCGGCCCACGAATTCAACTTCCACCCGCGACCCTTCAAACCCGGCCGATTTTAACAGCGACTGGATTATCTGCAGATCTTGACTGGTGGAATCAGCGTTTTTATGCAGGTGAACGGAATCGCCGGGATAATCCACAGAATCCACAGGATGGCGCCTGCCGCTTCGCGCGCGCGCGTTATTATCTTTATCATGATGACTGGATGGATGATTGGTTGCTATATCAATCTCCTGTTCCGTTATTATTGTTATATTAGTATTGTTTACGGCTCTCCCTGACCCTACCCCGGTTCCGTGTGAGCCTACCCCGGTTCCCTTAGACCCTACCCCCCCTGTCAAATCGTGACAGGGTAGGGTCTGTGTGACCCAACCCCCCTGCTGAGCAATTTCATTTCCGCACTCTTCCGGGGGATCGCACAGAACAAAGGCATTGGAGATGTATTCCCCCGTCTCTTTCCGCCTGAGTATTTTTTTCAGCCACCCTTTTCCCACCAGCTCGCCCACCGCTCTTTTTGCCGTGGCCCTGCTTATTCCGCACGCGTCCGCCACGGTCTTCATCGAGGGCCAGGCCATCCGGTCCCTGTTGGCGCACTGGGCCAGGTAGAGCCTTACCAGCTTCGCGTGGGCGGAAAGATCTGATCTGAATACGGAATTGTAATCCCAGAACCAGTTTTTCCGGCGCCCGTCCTTAAGTACGGCGTCACCCTCATTTTCAGGGTTGAAGGGATTTTCATGCACCATGGACCAAACACCCTTTCTTCGAAATGGCTATTATAAACTGCAAAGTTCTCATGATATAAAAAAGAGCGGGGAGCTTGGCTTTCTCCCGCCCATTAAACCGGCTTCAGACAGTCCCTGATGCCGTGCGCCCGCAGGTCCTCCCGGGATACCCAGACAGAGCCCTTCTGCAGATGTACTTTTTCAGATTTCATAAACACCGCCAGGCAGGGTTCCCGCGGGGCCGGCGGAACCAGCGCCACCCGGAAAACATCCCCGTTTGGAAAAACCGCGCTGCCCTTTTCGTACCGCCCTCCGGCTTCTTTGAGCCTGGCTGCAAGCCAGCCGACGGCGGCCATGCGCCGGAAATGATCCGTGTCCCGGGGAGGGGAGGCGCCGGCGGGCATCCACAGCACCGTATCCCCGGCCCGGGCCCGGTAGACCATGCCTGCGCCCTTAAGCTTTCCCAGCAGCAGTTTGCTCCTGCGGAACAACAGTGCCAGGGCCTCCTCCGGAGCGCCGCCGCACGACTCGATGAACTCCAGCATTATGAGAAGCAGATGATTATGGGAAGTGTTGCTTAAAAATCAGCAAATTTATTGCATTTTCAAGGAAATCACTTCTCATAAATTTTTACGTTAAACTGGTCTATTTACATAGATTTTGGA
>JBMOPD010000069.1:0-36464 GCA_049323615.1 Bacillota bacterium
TTTTGTTTACTCCGACTCCCTCGGCCTCTTTTCTACCTCCCTGTTGTTTTTTAATTCCTTCTATGGCCCTACATGGTATCAATGTTATTGTTTCCCTGGGTATTTCTTACTGTTTCCGAAATTACTCTCCCTCACATTTACATTTTTTTTGATAAATTCAACCACCATCTGGGTACTGGTACCAGGGCCGAATATCTCCGCAATGCCGGCTTCCTTCAGCGGGGGAATGTCCTCATCGGGAATTATTCCTCCGCCTAGTACCAGAATATCTCCCGCATGGTTGTTTTTTAAACCTTCCACCACCGGCGGGAACAGGTGAAGATGGGCACCGGAAAGGATGCTCAGGGCCACCACGTTCACATCCTCCTGCAGGGCCGCCTGCACAATCTGTTCCGGTGTCTGGCGCAGGCCGGTGTAAATAACCTCCATGCCGGCGTCCCGCAGGGCCTGGGCAATGACCTTGGCGCCCCTGTCGTGCCCGTCCAGGCCGGGTTTGGCCACTAGAACCCTGATTGGCTTGCTGTTCATATTTAAACCTCCTGCCTAAAATACTATTTGCTGCTTGTATTCGCCGAAGACTTCCCGCAGCGCATCGCATATCTCGCCGAGGGTGGCGTATTTCGTGACGGCTTCGATAAAGAAGGGCATCAGGTTTTCTTTTCCCCGGGCGGCCCGGCTGATTTCACCAAGAATCTTTTCCACCCCGGCATTGTCCCGCTCGGCGCGGAGTTTTTTCAGTTTAGCCACCTGCTGCTCACCGACGGCGGGATCTACCCGCAGCAGCCCCTTCGGTTTGTCCGTGTCCATGATGAACTTGTTGACGCCGATCACTGTCTTCCTGCCGCTCTCGATTTCCATCTGGTAGCGGTAGGCGCTGTCTTTAATCTCCTTCTGCATGTATTCGATGGCTTCCGGGGCCCCGCCCAGGGAATCGATTTTTTCAATGTACTGCCTGGCCCTTTGTTCGATTTCGTCGGTGAGCTTTTCGATGAAGTATGAGCCGCCGAGGGGGTCGACGGTGTCCGCCACCCCTATTTCGTACCCGATCACCTGCTGGGTGCGCAGCGCGATCAGGACCGAGTCCTCGTTGGGCAGCGCCAGGGCCTCGTCTCTGGAATTGGTGTGCAGCGACTGTGTTCCGCCGAGGACCGCGCTCAGCGCCTGGAAGGCCACCCGCATGATGTTCACGTCGGGCTGCTGGGCGGTCAGCGTACAGCCGGCGGTCTGGGTATGGAAGCGGAGCATCATTGAGCGGGGATTTTTGGCGCCGAATCTTTCCTTCATTATTTTTGCCCACAGCCTGCGGGCCGCCCTGAACTTGGCCACTTCTTCAAAGAAATTGAGGTGGGCGTTGAAGAAGAAGGAAAGCCTGGGGGCGAATTCATCCACATCCAGTCCGGCGTCAATGGCCGCCTTTACGTAAGCAATGCCGTCGGCCAGGGTAAAGGCAACCTCCTGGACGGCGGTGGAGCCGGCTTCCCTGATATGGTAGCCGCTGATGCTGATGGTGTTCCAGTTTGGAATGTTCTTGGCGCAGTACTCGAAGATATCGGTGATCAACCTCATGGACTGGGCCGGCGGGAATATATAAGTTCCCCGGGCAACGTATTCTTTGAGGATGTCATTTTGAATGGTGCCGTTCAGTTTATCCGGAGTGACGCCCTGTTTTTCGGCCACGGCTATATACATGGCCAGCAAAATGGCGGCCGGTGAGTTTATGGTCATGGATGTGCTGACCTTGTCAAGGGGAATGCCGTCAAACAGTGTTTCCATGTCCAGTATGGAGTCGATGGCCACGCCCACCTTGCCCACCTCGCCCATGGCCAGCTGGTGGTCGGAGTCGTAGCCGATCTGGGTGGGCAGGTCGAAGGCCACCGAAAGGCCGGTCTGCCCCTGGTCCAGCAGATACCTGAAGCGCTTGTTTGTTTCCTCGGCCGTGCCGAATCCGGCGTACTGCCTCATGGTCCAGAGCCGGCCCCGGTACATGTTGGGCTGTACCCCCCTGGTGAAGGGATACTCCCCGGGCAGGCCGGTGTCGATGGTTTCGCTTTCTAAATCCGCAGGGGTGTATACAGTTTCGATGTTGATTCCCGAATCTGTTACAAACTCCTGCCTTTCCGGGCGCTTTTTGGTCTGCTCGTCAAGTTTTTTCTGCCATGCGGATTTCTTTTCTTTAATTTCCTGGAGTTTGTTATTATCAAACAAGAATTATCCTCCTCCCGGTATTTTCTAACTCAGGTGTCCACCTTGGGGGGGGGCCGGATACCCACTCCCTAATTCCCGCTTTTACAGTCCTAGCCTTTCCCTGATCAGGGCCGGCACCTCAAAGGGAAGGGTGGCCACCGAGGCCCCGGCCTCCTTTAAAGCACTCACCTTTCCTTCGAAGGTTCCCTTGCCGCGCTCTATGATGGCGCCGGCGTGTCCCATTCTTTTGCCGGGGGGGGCGCTCTTGCCGGCGATATAGGCGACCACCGGCTTGGTCATTTTTTTGATGAATAAAGCGGCCTCCTCCTCCTGGTTGCCTCCTATTTCCCCCACCAGCACAACCGCCCCGGTTTCCGGGTCCTTATCAAACCTGGCCAGAACATCCACAAAGGACAGGCCGACCACCCTGTCGCCGCCCAGCCCTACCACCGTGGACTGCCCAATACCGTTGGCGGTCAGGTTTCCCACAATTTCATAGGTGAGGGTCCCGCTGCGGGCCACCACGCCCACCGGCCCCGGCACGAAGTACTGGTTCGGGGGAATGCCGATCTTGCATTTTCCGGAAGATACAATGCCGAAGGTATTGGGCC
The DNA here is from genome assembly GCA_049323615.1 of Bacillota bacterium. Classification (GTDB taxonomy): domain Bacteria; phylum Bacillota; class Desulfotomaculia; order Desulfotomaculales; family Desulfocucumaceae; genus JBMOPD01. The sequence continues at coordinate 2,796 of JBMOPD010000069.1, forward strand.
CGATCACCGTAGCTCCCTTTTGTCTGGCGAAGCTGATTATTTCCATTTCATCGTGCACCGGAATGTGCTCGGTAATGACCACCACCACCTTGACGCCGGCCTCAATGGCTTCGAACGCGGCGTCCCTGGCGGCGGGGGCCGGTATAAAAATGCAGGTGGCGTCAACCCTGTGGTCCTCCATGGCGGCAAAAACGGTGTCGTAAATCTTGACCCCCTCAACCTCCTGGCCGCCCTTGCCCGGGGATGTGCCGCCCACGATTCTGGTGCCGTAGGCCAGCATCTGCCGGGTGTGAAACCGGCCCTGGTTGCCTGTGGCTCCCTGAACTATTACATTGGTATTTTCATCGATGATAATTGCCATTGATCCACCTTCGTCCTTTCCTCTTTTGTTAAGCTGTCAGCGGTTAGCTCTAACCCCTAATTCCCGCCTTTGGCCAGTTCCACAGCCCTGGCCGCGGCTTCATGCATTACTTCGTAGGCGTTAAAACCGTTTTCCTGCAATATTTTAACTCCCATATCCTGGTTGGTGCCCACCAGCCTGATCACAACGGGGACCGGAATTTCCCGTTCATTTTTAACCTTTACCAGGGCGTTGGCCACGTCGTCACAGCGGGTTATACCGCCGAAAATGTTGATCAGGATCACCTTGGGGTTCATTGACAGAAGTATCTCCAGCGCCTTGGCGGTTTCCTCCATCCCGGTTCCGCCGCCCGCGTCAAGAAAATTGGCGGGCTTCCCGCCGTAGTGCTGGATGGTGTCCAGGGTGCCCATGGTAATGCCGGCGCCGTTGGCCATCACCGCGATATCGCCGTCCAGCTGGACGAAGGACAGGCCGAGGGCGTGGGCTTTCTGTTCAGCCTCTGTTCTCTCCTCCACCCGGGGCAGGCCCTTTTGCCGGAAGAGGCCCTCGTCGTCTATGGTTACCTTGGAGTCGGCGGCGATCAGCCGGTCCCCGCTTATGACAAGAGGGTTTATCTCCACCAGTTCAGCGTCCTTTTCCCTGAAAATATTATAAAGAATGGGTAAAATCCGGTTAAGTTCCTTGGCCGGGGCCCCGGTCAGGCCCAGTCGCCTGGTTATTTCCCTGGCCGCGTAAGGCTGCAGCCCAATCAGCGCGTCTATGTGGTACTTGATTATTTCCTCCTCGGGCACATCCTCTATATCCATTCCCCCGCTGGCCGAAGCGATCAGGACGGGCTTTTTGGCGGAGCCGTCCACCGTTATGGCCAGGTAAAGCTCCCGGTCAATCCTGATTTTTTCCTCCACCAGGACGGACTCCACCGTTAAGCCCTGGACGGTGCTGCCCAGAATTTTGGCTGCCGCTTCAGCGGCCTGTTGCGGGGTGGAAGCGAACAGAATCCCGCCGCCTTTTCCCCTCTTCCCGGATAGAATCTGGGACTTGATCACCACATCCGCCCCTATTTCCGCCGCCGCGGAAGCAGCCTCCTCCGCCCCGGTCACCATCCTGCCCCGGGGCACCACGATGCCGTATTGGGAAAACAGCTCCTTGCCCATGTATTCGTACAGTTTCAAGCGTGACCTCTCCTTTTTTTACTAATCCTGAAAAGCTTTCCCGTCAGAATCCAGAATTCAGAATCCAGAATCCAGACGGGCAAAGATCTTCATGACATGCTTACCAGATAATTCTCTGTGTTCTCCGTAATCTCTGTGTCTAAAAAAACTAGTAGCTATTTTCAGGTTGGTTCTATTTAATGGAGTAAATCTTCAGACCCTCTTCATAAAGGTCCCCGCCAAGGGTATCGTTGGCCACTATAACCGGAAAATCCTCAACGTATAATTCATGTATCGCCTCCGGTCCCAGTTCCGGGTAGGCGATTACCCGGCTCTGTTTAATACATCCGGAGATCAGGGCGGCTGCCCCGCCAACGGCTGCGAAGTATACCGATTTGTACTGTTTGATGGCCTTTATTACTTCGGGGGACCTCTTTCCCTTGCCGATCATTCCCTTCAGTCCCAGGGCAATCAGCCTCGGGGCATAGGCATCCATCCGGCCCGAAGTGGTGGGCCCGGCGGATCCGATTACCTGGCCCGGTTTGGCCGGGGAAGGACCCACGTAGTAAATTACCTGGCCCTTGATGTTGACGGGAAGGGGCTTGCCCTGGTCCAAAAGTTCCATCAGTTTCTTATGGGCGGCGTCCCTGCCGGTGTATATTATTCCATTGAGCAGGACCTTTTGGCCAATCCTTAAATGTTCTACAGTGTCATCGTTCAAAGGGGTGGTTAACTTTATCTGGGGCAAGTGGTTGTCACCTCCGTTGCTAAAGCACAGCTTCTTTATGCCGGGCGGCATGGCAGTTGATGTTGACCGCCACCGGAAGGCTGGCTATATGACAGGGATATATTTCTATGTGTACCGCCAGGGCCGTTGTCTTTCCACCGAGACCCTGCGGGCCTATGCCCAGGCTGTTTATTTCTTCCAGCAGCTCTCTTTCAATAGCTGCAATTTCAGGTAAATGGCTCGGCCTGCCCAGTTCCCTGAGGAGGGCTTCCTTGGCCAGCAGGGCGCACTTTTCAAAGGTGCCTCCTATTCCCACTCCCACCACTATGGGCGGGCATGGGTTTGGCCCGGCGGCCTTTACTGCCTCGACAACAAATTTTTTTACTCCTTCCAGGCCTTCGGCGGGCTTGAGCATTTTAACGGCGCTCATGTTTTCACTTCCGGCGCCCTTTGGCGCCACTGTTATTTTGAGGCTGTCTCCGGGGACCAGTTTTGTGTGGATTACGGCCGGGGTATTGTCTCCGGTATTGACCCTTTTCAGTGGATGGTCGACAATGGATTTGCGGAGATATCCTTCGGTGTAGCCCTTTCTGACCCCCTTATTGACCGCGTCGTAAAGGCTGCCCCCGGTAATCCTGACTTCCTGCCCCAGTTCCAGGAAAACAACGGCAAAACCGGTATCCTGGCACATGGGCACCAGGTCCTCTTTGGCAATTTTGGCGTTTAACAGCAGCTGCTTAAGGATGTCCTTGCCTGTAAGCGAAATCTCTTCTTGCTGTTTCTTTTCCAGGGCCTTGAGCACGTCGGCGCCCAGGAAATAGTTGGCCTCCATGCATAAACGGGCCACGGTTTCGGTTATTTCTCTGGTTGTTATTGTTTTTATACCGCACACCCCCGTTCAATGTTAATCCTTAAAAAAAATGCAAAAAATGTACCACGCCATATTTTCTCGCGGCATTCAAACGACAGGCGGGAAAAACGGGTTAATGCATTTTCGTTAATCATATTTAAAAACTTTATAAATGACAAGTACAGGGCACATTTTTTTAAAATTTATAAACAACAAATATAAGACCCCTTATTTTTAACGGGGTCTTATAGACACATTGATATTCTAAATTATAGAAGCAATCTAAGTTTTATAATATTACAAATTGTCTGAACGGCTCTTTTTCAGTTTGTTGTAAAGGGTGGCCAGGGAGATGTTCAGGGCCTGGGCAGCCTTTCTCTTCCCTTCCACGGTATTGCCGAATTTCATCAGGGCTTTTTTAATCAAAATCTGTTCCATCAGGTCTATGGGTATAAGGTCAAGGTCCCTTTCGGGGGTGTTTTTAAACTGGCTGACGTGCTGGATGAGATTTTTTTTGGTTATAATCTCGTCGTCCACGGTAACCATTACTCTTTCGATTACATTTTCCAGTTCCCGCACGTTGCCGGGCCAGTTATACCCGTACAGCGCCTCGTCGGCGTCTTTGGACAGGCCCTTGACCTTTTTCCCCAGCTTCCGGTTGAGCTTTATGACCAGGTTATTGCAGAGCATGGGCAGGTCTTCCTTATGATAGCGGAGCGGAGGGATGGTGATTTCCACCACGTTCAGCCGGTAATACAGGTCTTCCCTGAATTTTCCCTGCCTGATCAGGTCCCGCAGGTTCCTGTTGGTGGCCGCGATAACCCTGACGTCCACCTTTATGGTCTGGTTCCCCCCCACCCTCTCGAATTCCATTTCCTGCAGCACCCGCAAAAGCTTGCCCTGCAGGTGCAGGCTCATGTCCCCGATTTCGTCCAGGAAAATCGTGCCTCCGTTGGCCAGTTCAAATTTGCCTATTTTTGATTTGACGGCCCCGGTAAAGGCCCCCTTGGCGTATCCGAAAAACTCGCTTTCCAGCAGGTTTTCAGGAATGGCGGCGCAGTTTACCTTGATAAACGGCTTTTCCCGGCGGGGACTGGCGTGGTGTATGGCATGAGCGAACAATTCCTTGCCGGTGCCGCTTTCACCCAGCAGGAGAACGGTGGAATTGGACCTGGCGGACCGTTCGGCCACCTGGATGCATTTCTTAAGCTCCTGGCTGGTGCCCACAATATCATTGAAGGTGTACTTGCTGGTGGTGACCTGCCCCAGTTTTTCCGAAAGATTCTCAATCAGCGAGGTGCTGTAGCGCAGTTCGTCCATAAGCTTCATAACGTCGGTTAAATGCTGAAAAACCACCACCCCGCCGATCAGGCCGCCGTCAACGTAAATGGGAGCGGCGTTGGATATCACTTCGGAATTGCTCCCCCCCACCCTTGTCCGGTGCCCGAAAATATCTTTGCCCGTTTTTAATACCGTGGCCAGGGCGCCGTCGGGGGAAACTTCAAATATATTTTTCCCTATTCTTTCATTCTCCGGGATCCCGGTAATCCGGGTGAAGGCCGGGTTCACGTACTTGATCAGGCCGTTTTTGTCCGCCACTTCAATGGCTTCATGAACCGAATTCAGTATAATGGTGAGTTCACTCTGGATCTTTTTAAACTCCAGCAGCTTTTCCTTCTCTTTCATAATAAGGTTTCCCTCTTCTCCCGGCCCGATAATGGCCACTTTCAGTTTCGACATGTTTACTTTCACCCGGATAAAGATTTTTGTTATGTTCAGATTACTTCGACGAATTCACACCCTATTCCTTCTAAAATATATAAAATGTTTCAGCCTGCCGAACAGGTGTTTTATTTTTAAAAATATTATGCTATAATTATTATGTAGAAAATGGAAAGGTGGTGTTTTTATTGGAAGAACAGCTTACGTACAGAGAGGCGGCCATAATTGATGTCATTAAAAATAACGTCAAGTCAAAAGGCTATCCACCCTCCGTACGGGAAATAGGGCTGGCTGTGGGGTTAAAATCCAGTTCCACCGTTCACAGTTACCTCAAAAGGCTTGAGGAAAAGGGGTATATACGCCGGGACCCCACCAAGCCCCGGGCCGTTGAGCTGATTGGGGGGCCCGGGCGGGCCATTGCCAACGATATAAAAGTAGTTCCGGTCCTGGGGCGGGTTGCTGCCGGTCAGCCCATTCTTGCCGAGGAAAACCATGATTTTGTCCTTCCCCTGCCGGCCTCGTATTTTGGTGACGGGGAGTTTTTTATGTTGAAGGTGCGTGGCGACAGCATGATAGACGCCGGCATTTACGAGGGGGACCTGGTGCTGGTAAGGCAGCAGCCCACCGCCAACAACGGCGATATAGTGGTGGCCATGATGGAGAATGAGGCCACTGTAAAGAGGTTTTACAGGGAGAATGCCCACATCAGGCTGCAGCCGGAAAACCGTGCCCTGGAGCCCATTTTGGCCAGGGATGTTTCGATACTGGGCAAGGTAGTGGGGCTGGTGAGAAGATATTAGCTTTAAAGAGCGAGTTAAAGGTCAGAATCCAGAATTCAGAATTCAGAATTCAGAATAAAAAAATGATATGGAAGGCATTGGGCTGCAGTCCAATGCCTTAAAAACTTGCCATGTTATTTATGCATCAGCTCCCTGGGGATGTATGTGGATATGCCGGGCCAGAGGACAAATATAATCAGTGCGGCAATTAAAATCAGGATAAAGGGCCAGACGCCCCTGACCACCTCTTCCAGCCTCTCCCGGGCCATGGCGCTCACCACAAAGAGGTTTAAGCCCACCGGCGGGGTGATCATGGCCAGCTCCATATTGACCGTCATCACCACGGCGAACTGGACGATATCTATGTTCAGGTGATAGATTATGGGCAGCAGCAAGGGCAGGGTGATCAGGGTGATGGACACCGCCTCAAGGAATGTGCCCATGACGAAGAACATAAGGTTGGTGGCGGCGAAAAAGGCGTACTTGTGGAGGTTGCTTTCCGCTATCCATGCCGCCACCTGCTGGGGCACCTGCTTGGCCGTGAGAAACAGTGAAAATACCATGGCCGCAGAGATGATCAGGTATATCATGGAGGATATGTTTATGGATTCCTTCAGGATATCCCTTACACTGGACAGTTTAAGCTCCCGGTAGATAAATACGGATACCGCCAGGGTGTAGAACACCGAGAGAACGGCGGCCTCGGTGGGCGTGACCACGCCGGCGTAGATGCTGCCCAGGATAAAGAAAGGCAGCAGGCCGCCGGGAATGGCCTTGATGGTGGCGCTGAACCGCTCCTCCCAGGTGGCCCTGGGCGCCCTCCCGTAATTATTCTTTATGGAGTAAATCACTGCACTGATAATCAGCAAAAGGGCCAGGAGAAGACCCGGCAGCAGGCCGCCCATAAACAGGTCGCCGATGGAGACCTCGGCCGTGACGCCGAATATGACCATGGTCACGCTGGGAGGGATCAGTATGCCCAGTGTGCCCGAGGCGGCAATGAGGCCCATGGCGTAGCGCTTGGGGTAGCCGCCCTCGATCAGTGCCGGCAGCATGATGGCCCCGATGGCGGCCGCGGTGGCCGGGCTGGATCCCGATATGGCGGCGAAAATGGCGCAGGCGGCGATGGTGACCACGGCCAGTCCGCCGGGCAGATGGCCGAACCAGGCCCGTAAGGCGGCGATCAGGTATTTGGAAATGCCGCCGTAGGACATCACCACCCCGGCAAACACAAATGACGGTATGGCCAGCAGGGGCGGAGAAAGCAGGGAGGCGAACATGCGCTGGGCCATCATGTACAGCGTGAAGTCGCTGGTGGTGGCCAGCACCACCAGGGCGGCCACGGCCAGGCTGATGGCTATGGGCACGTTCAGGAGAAACAGCATGACAAAAATGAGGAAGAGGACCACTGTTTCCATTTAATGCTGCCCCCCCTTCGCCTCGGCCTCCAGCCAGTCCCTGCCGCCGTTCTTGAAAATGGAATAAATTTTTTCCAGGTAGCGGGCGCCGAACATGATACCGCTTAAGGGCATGATCAGGTTGACAATCCACAGGGGGAACCGGCTGTCGGTGGACCTTTGTCCGGAAGCTATGTAGTTCATTACCAGCTCATACCCGAAATAGGTGTAAAATATTGTAAAGGCAAAGCCCATGAAATAGGCGAAGATGCTGACGTGTCTCCTGGTTCTTACGTTCAGGGCATTGTAAAGCATGTCAACCTTGATGTGGTGGTTGTTTCTCAGGGCCACCGCTATGCCGGTCAGGGTTCCCCAGACAACGAAATACACCGAGAATTCGTCTAGAATCGACTGGGGCTTCCCGAAAAAGTACCTCAGGATGACGTTGATAAAAATAAGCGTTAAGCCGGTGAACAGCAGCAGCCCCGAAAAATAATCCTCAAAGGCGGCGTAAAAATCTCTGAATTTCTTCAAGCAACCAACCCCTTTCCCGCCCCTGCTGTCATTTTAAAAAGGGGACGGGCCTTGCAAGAACCCGTCCCGTAAATTGTTACTTGCTGTTCCTGGCGGCCTCGATGTAATCCTTGCCGATCACATCGGTATACTTTTCGTAAACAGGTTTCATGGCCTTTACGAATTCCTCGCGTTCAGCGTCGGTAAGGGTGTATATGTCCATCTTTCCGCTGCTCTTGAGTTTTTCAAAACTCTTGGCGTTCAGGTCGTCGGCCAGCTTTCTTTCATACAGGCTGGCCTCCTTAACGGCTTCACTGAAGAGCTTTTGCTGGTCCGGGGTCATGCTGTCCCAGAACTTGGTATTGGTGATCAGGATGTAGTCAATCCTGCCGTGCCCGGAAATGGTCATGTATTTCTGCACTTCCTGGTACTTCTGGGTATCTATGTTGTTGAAGGTGTTCTCCTGACCGTCCACCGCCTTGCTGTTCAGAGCCTGGTAGACCTCGCCGAAGGCCATGGTCTGGGATCCCGCCCCCAGGGCCTTGAACTGGTCATCCAGGACGCCGCCGCTCTGGGTGCGGAACTTAAGCCCTTTAAAGTCTTCCGGCTTCTTGAGGGGCCGCTTGGAGTTGGTGAAGTGCTTGGCGCCGTTGGGCCACCAGCCGAGGCCCAGCATGCCGTGGGATTTAAGGGTATTCATGAGCTCCTGCCCCTTGGGCCCGTCGTAGAAGTTGTATGCGGCCTGGTCGCTCTTGAAGAGGAAGGGCATGTCAACCAGCTGGAACGCCGGCACAAACCCCACCAGCTTGGTTACCGAGGGGGCAATCAGCTGGACGTTGTTGGCCTTGAGGGCCTCCATTTCTTCCTTGTCGCCATACAGCTGGGAGGAGGGGAAAACCGAAACTTCAAACTGCCCGGTTTTTTCCAGCAGTTCCTTGAGCTTCAGCGCCGCCTGCCCTTTCGGAGTTGACTCGGCCACCACGTGGGAGAATTTCACCTTAACTTTTTGAGCTCCCGAGCCGGACTTTTTCTCGTCCTTGCCCCCGCCGCATCCGGCGGCAGTCGCCACAAGCAGGAAAGCCAGCAGGATAAAAAAGACCTTTTTGACCAGATTTTTGGCCATTTTTTTGAACCTCCTTCATTCTTTAAATCCCCTGTTGGTTATATGGAAAACAATTTGGTTGCGGACCCACACCCCCTTTTAGTAAATAGCTGTAAGCAGTAAGTCTTAATTTTAAGCTTGAAGAAGCCGGGCTTTAGGAAAGGCTATAATCATTCTGGATAGGGCGGCTTTTTTATCTCGCCGACCAGCTGGGGTCCGACTATTTCGGCCAGTTTTGCATCAATGCCCGCCAGTACCTTTTTCCACTCTTTCTTTTCTTCGTCGGTAAGAAAGTGAACTTTTACTTTTTTGGATTCCAGCAGTATTTTCATGTCCCGTTCATTTATAAGTTCGGCCTGTTCTCTTTCCCACCTGGTCACCTCAGACATGGCTTCCTCCAGTTTTACCCGGACATCCGGAGGGAGTCCCCGCCAGAACTTTTGGTCGGCCATCACCACATAACCTAAAAAACCGTGGTTGCTTAGGGTCAGGTAAGGCTGGCTTTCAAAAAACCTCTGGGTGACTATATTGGACATGGTGTTTTCCTGCCCGTCCACCACATGTGAGGAAAGGGCGTTGTAAACTTCATTGAACCTCATCTGGATGGGAATGGCCCCCAGAAGCCTGAACTGTTCTTCAAGGACGGTGCTGTTGATCATGATCCGGAAAGTAAGGCCCTTGAAGTCCGACGGGTGCACCAGCGGCCTGACACGGTTGCTGATCTGCTTGAAGCCGTTGTCCCAAAAGGCCAGCGGGTATATGCCGCCCTTTTCCAGATCTCCGTACAGGGCCTTGCCTACATTCCCGTTCATTGCCCGGTGTATGTCGTCAATATTTTCAAAGGCGTAAGGAGCATCGAATATCTGCCAGCGCGGGAACAAGTCGCCCAGCTTTGATGTGGAGGGGGCAATAATGTGCACCGAGCCGCTGCGCAGCGCCTCCATTTCCTCGCCGTCCGCGTAAAGGGTCGAGTTGGGAAATACCTGCACCTCCACCCTGCCGCCTGTTTTCTTTCCTGCCAGTTCGGCAAATTTTTTGGCGGCCAGACCCTTTGGCGTATCCTCGGCTACCACGTGCGAAAATTTTATCACTATTTTTTCGTCGGGATTTACCTGCTCCTTATCTACCACCTTGTCCCCGCATCCCCATAATAAAAAAGGGATAAAAAAGACCGCCCAAAATTTGATGGACTTGATTATTGTCATCTTGATTGCGCCGCCTGTCATCTGCAGAATAATATAAACTATATAAATTTCCGGGGTATATAAACTATTCATAATTATCTGATTTAATAATCAGCAAAATTTTATAACAGACGGTAAGTTCAGGCAACATAACGGTGATAAAGTTAATTTTGGTCTTTTTGTTATATGAGTTTGTATTTTTTGATCGGCCGTCCCACAGAGCCGTACTGAAGGTCCACCGAAGCCTTACCTATTTCGTCAAGGTATTCCAGGTACCTTCTGGCTGTAACCCTGGCCAGGCCAAGGCCATCTGCCACATCTTCAGCCGACATGGGGCTGCCGGATTTAATCATGTACAGGAACACCTGCTTCAAGGTCAATTCGTTGATGCCCTTGGGTATTTCTCCCATTCCTGTTTCTTCGTCCGTTGCCTGGGGATGGTTAATCTTTAGCCGGTCTATCTCATCCTGGCTGAGACGGCTCAGGGTGTTCAGCCTGGAACGCATGGAGGCGTACGATTCCAGGGCCATTTTCAGCCTTTGAAATTTAAAGGGTTTTAAAATATAGTCCACGGCCCCGTACCTGAAGGCCCCTTCGATGGTTTCGGCATCCTGGGCGGCAGTTACCAGAATGGCGTCAGTGGGTACTTGCAGCCTTCTTAATTCCTGCAGCAGGGTGAGCCCGTCCCAGTCCGGCAGGTAAACATCAATCAAAGCCATGTCCGGCTTGAGAGAGACGGTTTTATCAAGGCCTTCCCTGGCTGTTTTGGCAATGCCCGCCACCGTAAATCCCGGCACCGAATTTATGAAATTACGATTAACCTCCACCACCATGGGGTCATCCTCGATTATAATCACCCTTATCTCGCTCAATCCCATCACCTCTTTACTCACCTGGTAGGTTAATAGGGAATTTTAATAACGAACCTGGTTCCTTCTCCGGGAGGGCAGTCAACCGAAATGGTTCCCCCGGCTGCCGAGACGTGTTCTTTAACGATATATAACCCTATTCCATGACCCACGGTCTCCTTTGTGCTGAATCCGTTTTCAAATATCCTCTCCCTGATTTCGCCGGCAATCCCCGGCCCCGAGTCATGTACAACTATTTCCAAATGCCCGTCTCTGTCGGAAATGTAAAAGTAAATGTTCTTTTGGCAGGTATCGCAGTTTTTGAGAGCATCCAGGGCGTTTTCCAGCACGTTTCCGATGATCACCACCAGCGTATTGCTGTCTATTTTATCAGGGAGGCGTTGCAGGGAGGAGTTTTTGTCTATAGTCATATTCACCCGGATTTCTTTGGCCCGGCCGTATTTTCCCAGCAGCAGCCCGGCCACACTGCTGTCTTTAATCCTCCTGGTTAAAAAGGAGGTGATATTCTGCTGTTCCTCGGTGATGTTAAAAATATAATCCATGGCTTCACTGTACTGCCTCAGCTGTATAAGGCCGGCAATGGTGTGCAGCCTGTTCAGGTGCTCGTGGTTTTGCACTCTTAAGGCCTCCACAAAGGCCTTGACGCCGGTCAGTTCCTCGGCCAGGCGGTAAACCTCGGTGCGGTCTCTGAAGGTGGCCACGGCCCCCACCAGATGGCCGTTTACCCTGACCGGCACGCGGTTGCTGATAATAACCGTGTTGTTTATTACCCTTTCCTGGTTATATTCCGGTTCGCCCCGTTCCAGAACCCTGGGCAGGGGGCTGTCTTTGATCAGATCCGTTATTTTTTTGCCCGGCGCTTCATCACCGATGCCCAGAATTCTCCTGGCCGCTTCATTGGCGACGGTTATCCTGTAATCTTTGTCTATGGCAATTATGCCTTCTCCCAGGGCCTGTAAAATTGCGGTTCTTTCTTCCAGCAAGCGGGCTATCTCCGCGGGCTCCATGCTGAACATGGCTTTTTTAATGCTTCTGGCCAGCAGTATTGACCCGATGAATCCCACTGCCGAACAAAGAAGCAGGACCGAATATATCTCAAAGCGTATGGACTTGTACATGCTGATAAAGGTCGGGGTAAGGATGCCAACCACCACTACCCCCACCTGCCGGTTTCCCTCATCGGTCTTAACAGGGACAAAGGCCCTTACAGACGGGCCGAGAACTCCCTCCGCGATGGAAACATACTCCTTGTCGGAAAGGGCGGGATTCAGGTCCTCCCCGCTAAAAGGTTTCCCGATACGGTCGGCCACGGGGTGTGAATACCTTATGCCTTTCATATTTACCACAACTATATATTCCGTTCCGGTGGCCACCCTGGTCTTTTCGGCCACCGGCTGTATTTTTGACCACCCGTCGCTTTTTTCGATGTTCTCCTGGATTAAGGGCATTTGGGCCATTGTCCTGGCAATGGCCAGGCACCTTTTACCCATCTCGTCTTCCATGTTCAGGACTATTTTTTTGACCATCACCGCACCGCCTGCAAATGTGGCCAGGAGGACGGAACAAAAGGACAGGATGAATATTTTGGTGCTTAATTTTATATTTTTTTTAATCCTGTACATATTAACCCCGGTATTTTTAAATTATTTTAAAAATTCTACGGTATTCACCTAAAACCTTTTTTAAATAAAAGCTTTTATGATTAAGGATTCTAAATAAACATATTTCCCGGGGGATCGTAAGAAAGCCGCCCTGCGGGCGGCAGAATCCGGATTCCAGACCTTCAAGACCGGATGCAATTGGCGTTTAGCCAACCGCCAGGCACTATTCGACACCCACGACGGGTATCTCGATATGTTTGGGGCATATATTGGCCAGCAACTGGCGGAAGGTCTGCAGCCCTTCACCGGTCAGCCCGGCGATTTCCATCCTCCGGGCGCCCAGTGCGTCCCTGGGGTCCACGGCCATACGGATATTTTTGACCAGGGCGGCGGGCCTGACGCTGCCGCCTGACTGGATGCCGGCGTCACATATGCCGCAGAGTATGCAGGTGGCGGGGTTTTCAATGCGTTGGGAGTCCTCCGGCGAAACCAGTCCGCCGTGGTCCGGCCTGGTCAGCACCCAGGGCAGAACCTGCTTTAAGGAGTCGAAAAAGGGATTTAAGTCCACCACCAGGTCCTTTTCCAGCCGGAAGCCGGGCAGGGGCCGTAATGTAATCCTGCACCCGCCGGCGGCAATGTCGCCTACCAGGGTCTGGCAGGCCAGCCGTGGGCCGTCCTCGATGAACATGGCGCAGGAACCGCATATGCTGCTGCGGCAGGAGCGCCTGAAGGAAATGGACGGGTCCTGGTGCCAGGCCTTGATCAGCGCGTCAAGGACGGTATCCTGCTTTTCCCAGGTCACATTGTATTCTTTAAAGTACGGGGCGGTATCGGCCAGCGGGTTAAAGCGTTGAATGTTTAATGTCAGCTGCATCTTAATATCCCCTTTCCTGAGGCGGGTATCTGGTGATCGAAACCTTTCCGGCTTCGAAGACGGGTCCCTTTTCGCCTTTGCGCACCAGGGTGTGATTCAGCCAGTTCTCGTCGTCCCTTTTGGGGAAGTCAAGGCGGTAGTGGGCTCCCCTGCTCTCGGTGCGCCTGATCGCCCCGCCCGCCGTCATTTCGCTGAGGTCCAGCAAATACCCCACCTCCAGGTGTTCGGCAAGCTGGTAGTTAAAGGGCGCTTCCCCGCCGGGCACCCTGAGCAGGCTGTAGCGCTCCCGCAGCGCGGCCAGTTCCCGCACGGCTTCCGCAAGCTCCTTGCCGGTGCGGAAAACCCCCACTTTCTCCGTCATGATACTGTTCATCTCCCGGCGGATGGCAAAGGCGCAGTCCCCTTCCACCGCCGGCCTGCTTTCACCGAAGTTGGCGTGCCAGCGCTCCAGGGCGGCGTCCAGGGAGCCCCCGGGCAGGGCCGGCAGGTCCAGGGAGGAGGCCATTTTGGACGCGCGCCGGCCGGCGCGGCGGCCGAATACCACCGTCTCCAGCAGGGAGTTGCCTCCCAGGCGGTTGGCCCCGTGCACGCTGACGTTGGCCGCTTCCCCGGCGGCCATCAGGCCCCTGATGGTGGTTTCGCAGTCCAGATTTGTCCTGATGCCGCCCATGCTGTAATGCTGGGCGGGCTCGATGGGTATGGGCGCCTTGGCCGGGTCCACGGCCGCGTAGCGGCGGGCCAGGTCTGAGATCTGGGGCAGCTGCCTGGCAATCTTTTCCGGACCCAGGTGGGTCAGGTCCAGGTTTATGTATTTGCCCTCCACCCCGCGCCCTTCCTTGATTTCCTGGAAGATGGCCCGGGATACCACGTCGCGGGGGGCCAGTTCCATCTTTTGCGGGGCGTATTTGTTCATAAATCTCTCCCCCTGCATGTTGCGCAGGTAGCCTCCCTCGCCCCGGGCCGCTTCCGAGATAAGTATGTTGGTGCCGTACAGGGTGGTGGGGTGAAACTGGACAAACTCCATATCCGCCAGGACGGCTCCCGCCCGGTAGGCGATGGCCATGCCGTCGCCGGTGTTGGCGTGGCCGTTGGTGGTTTTTTGGAAAATCCGGCCGTACCCGCCGGTGGCTATGATTACAATCTTGCACCTGATTATCTCCAGGCGGCCGGCAGCCAGGTTGTAGGCCAGAATGCCCGCCACCGAGCCGTTTTCCACCAGCAGGTCCGCCAGGTACCACTCGGCGTAAATCTTTGTCCCGGCCTTTAGCGCCCGTTCATAAAGGGTGTGCAGCACCACGTGGCCGGAGAGGTCGGCGGCATAGCAGGCGCGGGGGAAGCCGGCCCCGCCCAGCGAGCGCTGGGCCACCCTGCCCTCTCCGGTCCTGGACCACGGTACGCCCATCATTTCCAGTTCGCGGATTACTTCCGGGCCCTCGGAACATAGAATGGTAATGGCGTCCTGGTCGCCGATGTAGTCGCTTCCCTTAACGGTGTCGAATATGTGGCTGTCCACCGAGTCGTCGTCGCCCATGGCGGCGTTAAATCCTCCCTGGGCCGCCCCGCTGTGGGAGCGGGTGGGATAAACCTTGCTCAGCACGGCCACGTCGGCCTTGCCGGAGATTTCCACGGCGGCCATCAGGCCGGCCAGCCCGCCGCCTACTATGACAATATCGTGAATAATCAATTTTTATCCCCCACTTGTTTAGAATAGCAATACAAAGGCCATGTCGGACACCGCATCCAGATCGCGGCAAAGCTCCATGATGCGGGCGGCGTTGCCCTTGCCCCAGGGGCCGCCGGCCAGGGTAAGAAATTTTTGTTCCAGCTCTTCCGCCGGCACGGGATTTTCCGGGTCCCCCCGGGTGCTGTCCGAGTAGCCCTCCAGCACTCTTCCCGACCGGGTGGTAATTTTGACGGAGACCGGCCACAACCTGGGGTGCAGGGCGTCCAGCGCCGGGTCCACCGCCAGTTTGGTCCGCTCCATGAGGGATCTTATCACCGGGTCGGTGAGGGCCGCTTTATTAAATTCCGCCGGGCCGCAGCGCCTCTCTTTAAGGGCCAGGGCCACGCAGAAGGGCAGGCTGAACTTGGCCGCGTAAAGGCTGTCGGGCATGTAGTTGTTGGTGATGTCCAGGGCTGTCTTGTAGGTGCTTACCTTGATGGACTGGACGTCATCCGGCCCTATTTCATGCCGGAGGGCCAGGTCAAGCACCACGTCCACCGCCGGGTGGGTATGCCGGCAGGAAGAATGGATTTTGAATGAAATCTCTTCGATTTTGTAGCTGCCGCCCCCCAGGCCGCCGGTTATCAGGTCAAAATTGATGTCCGTGGCGGTAGCCCGGCAGAAGCCCCGTTTCCCTTCCAGTATGCGGCTTGCCCCGGTGAAGCCCCGCCGCGCCAGCAGGGCCGACAGCAGCCCGTTCATGGCCGCCTTGCCCGGGTGCAGGTGCTTGGACATGGACCCGCCGTCGGCCATGAATTCCCACAGGCCAGCCGCCTGGGTGCCGGCGCTGCCCAGCGCCCAGGTCACTGCGTCGGTGCCCAGCCGGAGTATTTTTGCCGCCGCCGCCGCCGCGCCGAAGGTGCCGCAGGTGCCCGTGGTATGCCAGAAATAATAGTGGGACGGGGTAATGGCCTCGGCCACCCGGATAGCCACCTCGTAGCCCACCACGATGGCCGTAATCAGGTCCCGGCCCCCGGCATGCTCTTTTTCCGCCGCCGCCAGGGCCGCCGGAATCACCGCCGCCGCGGGGTGGATGATAGACGTCCTGTGTACGTCGTCCAGTTCCACAATATGTGACATTACCCCGTTCAGCAGTGCGGCGTTCACGCTGGAACTTCTTCTGCCGCCGCCGGCCAGCAGGGTGGCCTCGGGGTGGCCGCCCAGTTCCTCAATCACCCCCAGCACCATCTGGGCCGGCGACTGTTTGCTTCCCGCCGCCGCGTTGCCCAGCCAGTCCAGGAAAGCCAGCCTGGCCATCTTCACGGCTGCGGGGGTAAGGTCCTCAAATTTGGTTTTGTATATGAATTCAACCAGTTTTGACGTAACCATGGAACTTCCATTCCCTCCTTTGCGGATATCAGCAATTATCTGGGTAGTTGCCCATGTTGCAAAGTGCGGCACCATCAGACGGGTGCGGTTTTCAGGACAGTACCTTTCGGATCTCGTCTATAAGGTGGTCGTAGTCCCTGACCACTATGGCGCCCGCCTTTTCCAGCCGTTCCATCTTGGCCGAGGGCTTGCCCTGGCCGCCCGAAATTATGGCGCCGGCATGGCCGAAAACAGTGCCTTCGGGCATGTCCTCGGTAAACCGGCCGGCTACATAGCAGAACAGTGGCTTGGTGTAACCTTCCTTTTCCATGAATTCGGCGGCCTCTTCCTCCTGGCGGGTGCCGGGCTCGGAAAAAGTCACCACGGCTTCGGTGCCGGGATCCTGCTGGAAAAGTTCCAGCAAGTCCCTGATGGTGCTGCCAATCAGGGCGTCGCCACCAACGCTGATGCTGGTGCTCACGCCGCAGCCGGCGCGCTTGACCATCCACGACGTTTCAGCGGTCATGCCCCCGCTGCGGGATATAACTCCAACCTTACCGGGCACAAAGCACCGTTCGACGTTGTCCCCGCCGATGGCCCCCAGCTTTACCCTGTCCGCCGGGTTGATCATGCCCACCGAGTTGGGGCCGATAACCCTTACGCCGGCCTTTTTGGCGGCGTATAGAAAGCGCACCGCATCCTTCTGGGGTATGTTCTCGGTGATGATCACAATCAGTTTGATGCCGTTGGCAATGGCCTCCAGCACGGCGTCATAGGCAAAGGCCGGCGGCACGTAAATCACCGAGGTGTCGGCTTCATGGCGGCGCACCGCCGCTTTAACCGTATCGTATACCGGAACACCGCAGACATCCTGGCCGCCCCTGCCGGGGGTAACCCCCGCCTGTATGACGGTGCCGTAGTCCAGCATGTGTCTGGTTACCATGCTGGCCTCCCTGCCGGTGATGCCCTGGATGATTACCCTGGAGTTTTTGTTGATCAGTATTGCCATCTTTATTTGCCCTCCTGTTGCCGGTAGTCGGGGTAGGCCTTCTCCATCCGGCGGACCATGCGCACCGCAGCCTCGGTCATGGTAATCTCCTCGCCGTAGTACTCCACCCCGGCGGCGGTGAATATTTCCCTGGCCGCGGCGTCGTTAACCCCGGCCTCCCGCACCACCACCGGAAAAATGGCCGGATCAACGCCTGCTTCATTCAGCGCCCTGACGATTCCCCTGGCCAGCACGTCCACCTGGGTATTGTTGGTGATGTTGTGGGCCACGAAAAGCCCCTTCACCCCGGGCTTGCTTAAAATGCCCCTGGTCAGGCCGTACACCTTTTCCTCGGGCGGGTTGCCGCCCACCTCGGTATAATTGGCCGGCCTGCCGCCGTTGTTCACCAGGGCGTCGAAACACAGCAGGCTCCCCCCGCCGCCCCCGCACATGAAGCCGATATCGCCGCCGGGCATTTCTGTGTAGCGGGCGGTGCCGCGGTACGGGTCGGCCTCGTTGACCTCCACCATGCGCTTTTCCAGATCGGTGAGGGGCCGCCAGGCCCGCTCGCTGCCCAGTTGAACCATGCTGGAAAGCTCCGGGTGCCGGTACATGGCGCTGTCGTCGACACTCATCACCGACGCCGCAATGACCAGCTTTTCCCGGGATGTTACCGCCAGCGGGTTAACTTCCAGCAGGTAGGCGTCGCTGCGGTCAAAAAGGTGATAAAGTTTGACCAGGATGCCGGTGGCCGAAACCAGGAGTTTACCGGTCACTCCCAGGTCGGACCAGATCTCTTTGGCCTGGTATTCGGCCAGCCCGTAAAGAGGGTCGATGTGCCTTACAATCAGCCTGCCGGGATCGGCGCGGCTGATTTCCTCCACGTCGATACCGCCCCTGGTGCCGGCGATCACGGCGGGCATCTTTTTTTCCTTGTCATAGGTTAGGGAAAGATACCACTCTTCCCTGATGTCCAGTTTTTCTTCAACCAGAACTTTTTCCACGGGGAAATTGCGCACGGTCATGCCGAGCAGTTCTTCCGCCGCCGCCCGGGCCCGATCAGGGTCTTCCGCAAATTTTATCGCGCCGGCCTTGCCCCTCTTGCCCACCGGGACCAGGGCCTTCAATACCACCGGCCGCCCGAGCCCGGCCGCGATTTGGCCCGCCTCCCCGGGTGACGTCGCCACGCTTCCCTCCGGCACGGCAAGCCCCAGCTGTTTAATCAGTTCTTTGCTGTGATGTTCCAACAGTCTGCCCAATTTTAATTTCACCCCTCCCACTCTTTATTCCGCCAGCCCCAGCGCACGGGCCGCCGCCAGCACATTCCGGGCGCGCATGGCTATGGGCTTTTCAATCAGTTTGCCGTCCAGCTGGGCTACTCCGCTGCCCCCGGCCATGGCCTGCTCATAGGCCTCAACCACTTTCCTGGCCCGGGCGATTTCTTCCGCTGTGGGTGAGAAAATACTGTGTACCGCCTGGATCTGTCCCGGGTGAATGACCAGTTTGCCCTGGAAACCGAGGCTGCGGGCTGCGCGGCAGTCGGCGGCCAGGCCGTCGTTGTCCTTCACGTCGGTGTAAACCGTGTCGATGGGGCCCTCTATGCCCGCGCTCCTGGACGCCACCGCCAGCTGGCACCTGGCGTAATAGAGCTCATTGCCCTCCCTGGTCAGTTCGATGCCCATATCCAGCGTGTAGTCCACCGCCCCGAAACACAGGCGCTTTATCCTGGGGGCGCAGGCGGCTATTTCCCCGGCGTTTTTAATTCCGCTGGCGCTTTCCACCAGCGGGATGAGGTCGGTGGAACCAGGGTCCAGTCCGTAATGGGCTTCCAGGAGTCCCAGCAGCCAGTCCACCCGCGATACTCCGGCGGCCGTTTCGGCCTTCGGCAGCATAATGCCGTCCGGCCGCGCCGGCACCACGGCCAGCATGTCGCCGGTAAAGAAAGCTGTGTCGGGCGGATTGACCCGCACCCACAGGGCTCTCCCGGCCCGGGGCCGGCTCAGCATTCCCGCCACCAGTTCGCGGGCCTCCTGCTTGCGGGAAACACCCACCGAGTCTTCCAGGTCCAGCACCGCCACGTCAGCCCCCAGGCCCACGGCCTTCTCCATTTTGTGCATGTCGATACCCGGGGCAAACAGAACGCTTCTGTAGATTTTCAAGCTTTTTTATTCCCTCCCGTATTATAAAATTATGAATATTTACATTTTACATTTGCACTCAAATTCGGTGCCAGCAGTACAGCCCGGCTTTAAATTATTGGGGAGAAGGCCCCGGGCTTTAAAAAGGACATAAAAATGTTACCCCGTGCATTTCATTTTTGTAATCCACCTTGTGGTCAACGGGTGCTGTTGGGTATATTTTTTGATTTTTTCACAGCATTACAAATTTGAAATAACAGTGACCGTTTCAAATAGTTAATAGAAAGCGGGCCGGGGTATACAGCCCCGGCCCGGCAGTCCGCCTGCGGCATTCCACTTCAGTTAATTGATTCCGTACTGCTTCATCTTGCGCCACAGTGTTACCGTGCTGATCCCCAGCGCGGCGGCCGCATCCCGGCGATTCCGGCCGGCTTCGCGCAGGGCCTCGGTGATGGCCAGCTTTTCGGCCTCCCTGGTGGCGAATTCCAGATCGCCGGATTCGGCCCTTGTCCGGGGTGGTGATTCGGGTTTTCCGGTGGGTTTTCTGTCCACGTACTCCCGGATCACCACCGGCAGGTGCTCCGGCATGATCACTTCCCGGCTGCAGAGGTTCATGGCGCGCTCCACACAGTTTTGAAGTTCGCGCACGTTTCCCGGCCAGTTGTACCTTTCCAGGTATCTTAAGGCCTCCTTTCCCACCCTGCGCACCGGGCTGCAGAACATCTGGTTGAAGCGCTGAATAAAGTATTTGGCCAGGTATGCTATGTCTTCCACGCGCTCCCGCAGCGGGGGGATTTTCAGGTCAACCACGTTAAGGCGGTAATAAAGGTCGTCGCGGAACTTTTTGCTTTTTACCAGGGAAAACAGATCTTTATTGGTGGAGGCGATAATCCTTACATCCACCTTAACGGGCTTTTTGCCGCCCAGGCGGACCACCTCCCGTTCCTGGAGAACGCGAAGCAGCTTGGTCTGCAGGTCGTAGTCCATTTCGCTGATTTCGTCCAGGAGCAGGGTGCCGCCGTCGGCCAGTTCAAAAAGCCCGGCCTGCCCGCCTTTCCTGGCCCCGGTAAAAGCGCCCTCCTCGTAGCCGAACAGCTGGCTTTCTACCAGGCTGGCCGGCAGGGCCCCGCAGTTTACGGCCACGAAGGGGCCGGCCCGGCGCGGCCCGGCGTTGTGAATGGACTGGGCAAAAAGCTCCTTTCCCGAACCGGTCTCACCCCACATTAAAACGGTGGACTGGCCGGAGGCGATCTGGGCGGCCTGCTCCTTGCACTTCATAATGGCGGGGCTGCGGCCCACGATATCGTCAAAGGTATAACGCAGCCCCCAGGGGTAGGAGGATGTTGATTCCAGTATTTTCTTTTTTTGTTTTACGGCCAGGTCGTTGTTAAAGGCGATGCCGAATTTATCCGTTATGGGAATGCGCACCGCCTCGGCTCCCTCCACCAAAAGGGAGGGGCCGAACACGGGCCGGCGCTGCTGCATGGCCTCTTTACCGAGGGGGGTATACTCGCCGGTTCCCCTGGAGGAATAACCGTCCGGGCCGAAGCTGGCCAGGCGCAGCCCATCCCGGTCAAACATAACGGCCTCGCCGCCCGCCACCACGGCGATAAACGGCAGGGCCTCCCTGATGTTGTTTTCCAGTTCCTTCTCCTTTTTCAGGCGTTCATTATTAACGCCGGCCAGCACGTATTCGCCCAGCGGCAGGTACCAGGCCTCGGCGCCCTGCACCCTGTTGTATTCAACGGTTCCGGGCCCGGCAAGGTTGCCGGCCAGCAGTTTGCCCAACTGGGCCACTTCCTGTTCCGGCACATCATTGCCGGTGGAGTTTACAACTTTCACGGCCTTTCCGTTTTTGTCCAGCACCGCGGCATAGCCCCCGGTTATACGGGCTATGTGTTCCAGGGCCAGGCACAGCCGGTGCAACAACTGCCGTTCATCCATAATCACATATCTTCCCTTTAATGTTTTCAGGATAAGCAGTTAGCCCCTTTCCAGCATCAGTGCGGCGTTGACTGCCGCCATCCGGACATAGTGCCGGGAAAGCCCTCCCTGCAGGTAGACCGCGTAGGGTTCCCGCATGGGGGCGTCGGCGCTCAGTTCCAGCGATGCTCCCTGGATAAAGGTGCCGGCAGCCATTATAATCTTATTTTCATAGCCCGGCATATCCCCCGGCAGCGGGGCGGCCCCCGAGTCCACCGGCGAGGCCGACTGGATGCCCCGGCAGAATTTTACCAGCTTGCTTTCGGACCCCAGTATGATGGCCTGGATTATATCGGTCCTTGGTTGGTCGTAAGACGGGATTGCCTTGTAGCCCAGCCTTTCAAAAAACCTGGCCGTGAATACCGCGCCGTGCAGGGCTTCGGCCACGCACCGGGGAGCGAGGTACAGACCCTGGTAGAGAAGCCGGATGTAGTCCGGCGCCGGCCCGATCCCGGATCCCACCCCCGGGGCCGTCCACCTGCCGGCGGCCATTTCCACCAGATCTCTTTTTCCCACCACATAGCCCCCGGAAGGGGCCAGGCCTCCCCCGGGGTTTTTGATCAGCGACCCGGCCACCAGGTCCGCCCCAACTTCGATGGGCTCCTGCTTTTCCACGAACTCCCCGTAGCAGTTGTCCACAAAGATTATTATGTCTCTCTTGCATTCCCTGAGGAACTTCACCAGGCCGGCAATCTCCTTTAAGTTCAGGGATGGCCCCAGGGAATACCCCCTGGACCTTTGTATGTAGACCATTTTGGTGCGCCCGCTGATGGCTTCCCTTATGCCGCCCAAGTCAAGGGTTCCGTCCGGCCGGAGGTCCACCTGCCGGTACCCTACCCCCAATTCCTTCAGAGAGCCGGGCTCTTCGCCCCTGAAGCCGATCATTTCCACCAGTGTGTCGTAGGGTTCACCCTGAACCGAAAGAAGTTCGTCCCCGGGGCGCAGGACGCCGAAAAAGCACAGGGCTATGGCATGGGTGCCGCTTATGATTTGCCCCCTGACCAGGGCGGACTGGGACCTGAACACCCCGGCGTATACCTCTTCAAGCTTTTCCCTGGCGGCGTCGTTATAGCCGTAACCGGTAGATCCCTTTAAGTGGTAATCGCCGACCCTGGCCCGGATAAATTCCTCCAGAACTTTTTTGTGGTTGGCGTAAGAACTTTTTTCAATCTCCCGGCTGATTTCTCCCGCTTCTTCTTCCACTTCAGCCGCCAGCCTGTCCAGTTGTTCTACAGTGACTATACCTTATGCACCTGCCTTATTTGTCATAAGCCAGAAACCCAGAATTCAGAATAAAAATATGCCCGGGATTGAGAACTTGTACTTATTATTCTGTCTCCTGTCTCCTGTCTCCTGTATTCTCCTCTATAAATCCTCCCAAGCCTTCACCATATCCTCCCTGTTTATGGTCATCAGGTCGTCGCGGGTGATCTCTTTTTTGTCAATCAGCCTGACGGCCTGCCTGCGCATTGATCTTTCGATCACGTTCCTGACCAGCCGGGCGTTGCCGTTATGCTGGTGTTTCCTGGATTTCATTTCCACAATCAGCCGCAACTCCTCCCTGGCGGCCGTGGAGAGGACGTACTGCCTTTTCTTGAGCATCATGTCGGCTATATCCAGCAGCTCGTCGGTGGTGTAGTCCGGAAAGGACAGGTGGATGGGAAACCTTGACCGCAAGCCCGGGTTGGTTTCCAGGAACCAGTCCATTTCGTCGGTATAACCGGCCAGGATTAATATAAGGTTATCCCTGCTGTCCTCCATGCCCTTGCAGAGGCAGTCAATGGCCTCCTTGCCGAAATCCTTTTCTCCCCCCCTGGCCAGGGAGTAGGCTTCATCTATGAAAAGCACCCCGCCCTGGGCCTTTTTGAGCTGGTCCCTGGTTTTCTGGGCGGTGTGCCCGATGTATTCCCCCACCAGGTCGGCCCTTTCTATTTCAAGCACGTGCCCTTTTTGCAGGACGCCTATTTCCTTGAACAGTTTGCCGATGATCCTGGCCACGGTGGTTTTCCCGGTGCCGGGGTTGCCCTTGAAGATCATGTGCAGCACGGTGTTCTCAAAGGCCAGGTCCTCTTTTTGCCTTTTCTTCTGGATTTCCACAAAGGCGTATATTTCCCGGATCAGCTGTTTTATTTTATCGAGTCCCACCAGGGCGTTCAGTTCCTGGAAGATCTCTTCCACGCACTGGCTCTTTTTGCGTTCCGCCGATGTTGTGCTTCTTTCACCCATCCTGGGAAACTGGACCGGCCTTTTAAATTCTGTTTTATTTTCCGGAAAATTATTTTTACCGGATGGGACGGCGGGAGGCCTCTGACGCATGTTTATCTTCAAGTTCACACCTCCCCCGTCTGACTTATAAGATATTTATACGCGTATGCACGGGGAGGTTTTACTTTTATCTTAATCCTTTAAAAAAGAAAAGCCTCCCAACAGAGAGACCATTCTTTTCTTTGGGGATTTTCCTGGATTTCTACAATGGCTTGGGATCGGAAAATGAAGTATTTACCGGCCTTGACGGGCTGATGGTGGAAATGGCATGTTTATATACCATCATCTGCTTGCCGTCACTTTCAAGGATAACGGTAAAATTATCGAATCCCTTAACCATCCCCTTCAGCTGGAAACCGTTTACAAGGAAAATAGTTACGGGTATATTCTCTTTTCTTACCTGGTTTAGAAATGCGTCCTGCAGATTTATCTGTGTTTTAGTCATGAAGGTCCCTCCGTTGGTATTTTTTTCTACTTGAATTACTTAACTCTTCGACGCTGCTTTAAATACTCCTTCTGCCCCGGCAGTAATTTCTGCTGTAACTTCTTCTACCCCCTTCTTTCCTGCGTCAATCCATTTTATCCTTTCATCCCTGCGAAACCAGGTAAGCTGCCTCTTGGCAAAACGCCTGGTGTTCCTTTTCAGCAGTTCAACCGCTTCGGCAAGGGGAAGTTCTCCGTTCAAATAAAGAATAATTTCCTTGTATCCCAGCCCCTGCATGGAAGTTAACTGCGGGGAGTATCCCCTGGCTAAAAGGCCCCTGACTTCTTCAACCAGGCCGGCGGCCATCATTTTGTCAACTCTTTTTTCTATCCGGGCGTACAGTTCCTTCCGGTCCATGGTCAGCCCGTACATGAGGAGGTTGAACGCCGGCTGACCCTCCCTGCCGGCGCTCCCGGACAGTGTTTTTCCGGTCAAATAATAAACTTCCAGCGCCCTGACCACCCTTTTGACATCATTGACGTGCAGGCGTGAGGCCGCTTCCGGGTCAATTTCCCGCAGTCTCCGGTGCAGGGCGGCCCTGCCCCGGTCGGCGCATTCCTGCATCAGCCCGGCCCGCAGTTCCCGGTCGGTTCCGGCCTCGCTGAAATTGTACCCGTCGATGACCGCCCTGACATATAACCCTGTTCCACCCACCAGCATGGGCAGTTTTTTTCTTTCTCTTATGTCATTCAATATTTCCTTTACGGATTGGCTGTACAGGGCCACATTGAACATTTCACCGGGGCCTGCCACATCAATCATATGATGAGGCACTCCCCCCCTCTCCTCCGGGGAAGGCTTGGCGGTGCCGATGTCCATGTGCCTGTATATGAGCATGGAGTCCGCGGAAATAATTTCGGCTCCCAGTCGCCCGGCGACCCGCACCGATATCTCGGTTTTACCGGTGGCGGTGGGTCCCACTATGGCCAGGAGCGGCATTTTTTCATCTTGGCCGTAAATGTCAGCCACCCCTTTTTTCAATTATTCCATAGGCCACAGGGGAATACTTTCCCCCCGCTATCTTTTCAATCCCCAGCCGGGAAAACTCCCGGCTGTTCCTTGCTTCCTTGACCACCACCCGGCGCCTGGCCACCCTTAAGGCCTCCCGCAAGACTTCCTCCGCCAGGGGAGAGTAGTCCGCCAGCGGCCTCATGGCCCCGATGGCGCAGGATTTTTTCCCCGGCAGCCTGAACATCGGGTCAAAGTATACTATGTCTGCCGACCTGTCCGGCTGTTTTCTCAAAAATTCCCTGTGGTCGGCGCAGATCACCTTAATCCTTCTCATTGCGCGCTCAAGGCCGCTGTCGGCGCCGTCCCTGTATGTGGCCAACCCCTCTCCGACAATGAGGCTTATTACCGGGGAGTGTTCAATTCCGATCACTTCTCCGTCTTCGTTCATAAATGATATTACGATGGCGTCGGATCCCATCCCCAGGGTGCAGTCCAGGACCCTGTCACCGGGAATAAGATCCAGAGCTTTAATCATTTGGTCAGTTTTCCCATTTAATACTTCATTTATACGCAGCTTGGCCATGCCCGGGTGGAAAAAAAACTCCCCTCCGGGATGTACATATGACAGCCTGCTCTTCCCCACCACCAGAACCCCGTGCAGGTTATTCTCAAGTATTATTTGGTCAATGCTCC
This sequence comes from Bacillota bacterium, assembly GCA_049323615.1. Lineage (GTDB taxonomy): Bacteria > Bacillota > Desulfotomaculia > Desulfotomaculales > Desulfocucumaceae > JBMOPD01. The sequence continues at coordinate 28,459 of JBMOPD010000069.1, forward strand.
GGTTGTTTCTTGTCAGGAGCGGTATTTTCAGTTCCCTGCTTATTTTTTCGGCCTTTTCCAACAGGTTTTTATTTGCCCGCAGGGACGTTGTCACGGCATACATGGCTTTTCACGTCCTCTTAAACCGGGCCTTTAGCTCGCTTTCCGTTATATTAATCATGGTGGGCCTGCCGTGGGGGCAGGTGTAAGGGACATCGGTCCCCTTCAATTCCCTGATAATGGCCCGGGCCTCTTCCAGGGAGGAGGTTGTTCCCGACTTTACGGCCGCCCGGCAGGCCGCCGAGGCGGCCAGCTTTTTGACCAGGTCCTCCCTTTGAACCGGCTTTCCGGGCTGCATCAGGTATTCCAGCACGTCCCTGAGCAGATCCTCAACCGAAGACTGCGGCAGGCCGGCGGGGATTTCCCTTACCACCAGGGATCCGGACCCGAAGCCCGAGGCGGTTATGCCCAGCCCGGCCAGAAGCTCCAGGTTCTCTTCAGCCACCTGGTATTCCCGGTGGCCCAGTTGAACCACCGCCGGCACCAGCAAAATCTGCACCTCAATCCGGTCCCCGCTGAGCAGGGTCAAAAATTTTTCGTAAAGAATTCTTTCGTGGGCCGCATGGTGGTCGATAATGAAAAGCCCCCTGCTGCTTCCGGCCAGGATGTACGTGGGTGGAAGAAATCCCAGGGGATAGAGGTCGTCCAGCAGGTCACCCTTTTTCGTGTACAGGCCGGGTGTTTGGGAAATTATATAAGGTTGGGTGCTTTCACCGGCTTGACCTAAATCATGCAGGTACGGCCCGGTCATTTCTTCTTCGGCGGCTTTTAAGGGCAGGGCGGGGGTAACGGCTGAACTAAAGCCCTCATTATAGTTTGTGCTGCCGGCCGCCGGAATAAATCCCGGAATTATTTTATCCGTCCGCAATGCGGACATAACCGACCGGCGGATCAGGTTATACAGCTTTTCTTCCCCGGAAACCCTGACCACCATCTTGGAGGGGTGAACATTTACATCAAGCAGGCCTGGTTTGATCTGTATGTTTACCACCGCCACCGGAAAGCGCCCGCGGGGGAGCAGGGTGCCGAATCCCTCGATAACCGCCGCGTTTACCAGGTAGTTCCTGACGTAGCGGCCGTTTATGATCACCGTGATGTGGCGCTTGGAACTCCTGCTGACGGACGGCGGGGCCAGCAGGCCCCTGACCGATATTTCATTTTCACAGGCTTCCACGGCCAGCATTGCCCTGGCGGTTTCGGCCCCGTAAACCGCCGCCAGGGCGTCCAGCATGTCCCCGGTTCCCGGTGTCTGAAACGCCGTTCTGCCGTCAATGGCCAGTTTAACACCGGTGCCGGGCCTGGCCAGGGCAAGTTTGGCCGCTATGTCGCTGACCTGTCCGGCCTCGGTGGACCTGGATTTCATGTATTTCAGCCGGGCCGGGGTATTGAAGAACAGTTCCCGCACGCTTATCGAAGTACCCGGCGGGCATCCCACCGGGGATACGGACAATATGCGGCCGCCCTCGACCTCCAGCCTGGCGCCGCTGTCTGCCTCGGGCGGCCTGGTTACAAGGGTGTTTTTACTGACCGCGGCGATGCTGGGCAGCGCCTCGCCGCGGAAGCCCAGGGAACATATTTCCTCCAGGTCGGAAATGGAGCTGATCTTGCTGGTGGCGTGTCTCTGCAGGGCCGTCACCGCGTCGGTCTCATCCATCCCGCAGCCGTTATCGACTACTTTTATCTCGTCCAGCCCGCCGCCCCGGATATCGATGATCACCCTGGCGGCGCCCGCGTCAAAGGAATTTTCCACCAGTTCCTTGACCACTGACGCCGGTCTTTCCACCACTTCCCCGGCGGCTATTTTGTTGGCCGTGGCCTCATCCAGCAGGATTATTCTGGGCAAGGGCCTACACCCCCGGTTTTGGTCCTTCTGATTTCCATTCCTGCTTTTTGTCCCGGTCGTAGGACAGGCAGGTATCGGTGGATTTGTCCTGGAGCTTTACATAATTGTACTGTTTTTTGTCCTGTATCCCCTGCTCGTAGGACACGTAGGCCTCGGTCTGACAATTCTGGCAGGCGTTCATGGGAATGGAAATGGCCAGCAGCCTGCCGGGCTCCCCGTAGCCCCTGTTGGCCTTGGACTCGATGACCATATAACCGGGGCAGCTGTTGCACATCCTGACCTTTTCAAACTGCTCTTCCTCGATATAGTCGGTGTCATAGTAAATATATTTTTTGCGCTGGTAGAACCTGCCGGTGCCGAATATTTTTTCAATATCGGCCTTGTCCCTCATTTCCCAGATGGCCAGCAGGTCCTCCACCATTTTTTGCACCTGGGCAAACCGGTCTGGGTTTTCTTTAAACGATGCGGTTTCCAGTTCGGGCTCCCGGACGTTGGTAAAGTTTATCCCGGCCAGGGCCATGAGGATTGACATGTTGACGTACGGCAGGGCGGTTTCTATGGCGTAACCGCCCTCCAGCACCGCCAGGTGCGGCTTCAGCTTCCTGGTAAACTCGGCGTATCCCCGGGCTGTGAATTTCATGCTGCCCAGGGGGTCGGTGAAGTGGTTGTCCTGCCCGGCCGAGTTGATAATGAATTGCGGCTGGAAATCCTTTAAAACCGGCAAAACAAGGTTATCGGTCACATACCGGAGAGTATTGTCGGTCATGCCCGGAGGCAGCGGTACATTGATGGTGCGGGCGTAGGCCCCCGGCCCGCCCAGTTCGTGGGTGAAGCCGGTCCCCGGAAAAATGGTGCGGCCGTCCTGGTGGAAGGATATAAAGAGCACGTCCGGGTCGTGGTAAAAGATTTCCTGGGTGCCGTCTCCGTGGTGGACGTCGGAATCAATAATGGCCACCCTTTTGATGCCGTGCCTGCGCCTCAGGTATTCCACCAGCACCGCCTCGTTGTTGATGTTGCAGAAACCCCTGTTTCCATGCACCACCCTCATGGCGTGGTGCCCCGGGGGCCTGACCATGGCGAAGCCGTTTTTTATCTCGCCCTGTATGATGCTGTCGCCCAGGGACATGGCGGCCCCGGCGGCAATCATGTGGGCCTCGGTTACCTGGCTCTGCACCCTGGGCACGCAGAAGTGAACCCTGGCAATGTCGTGGATGGTGGCCAGTTTGGGAGGGTATTCCTCTATTTCGGGCAGATCCAGCAGTCCTTCCTCAAAAATCTGGTCCCTGGTGTATAAAAGCCTTTCCTCCCGTTCCGGATGGGTTGGCGATATGGCCCAGTCAAAGGCCGGAAAAAATATTACCCCCGTCTTTTTATTTTTCACCCTCACCCACCCCTGTTCCGATATAGTGGAGTATCCCCCGCCTGGTCTGGACCGCCACGTCGATAAGCTTGCCGCTGGTAACCCAGTCCCTGACCATGTTGAAGACCTCTTTCCTGATCACTTCCACTTCACCCAGGTCGTTTTTCATGCCGTATTTTTCGGCCCTCTTCCACAGCCACTTTTTGGCCAGATCCAGGGCCTTGTCGTCATTAAAGGGGTATTCCTCTATGGCGCCCTGGAAGCCCTCTTCCTGGATACTGTAAGTGCCGCGCTCGGTATCGGCCCTCAGGCTGACCTGCAGCGTCGGCCTGGCCACCGCGGCCCCAATGGCGTTGGCCACCCGGGCATAAGGCGGGATTACCGGATAGCAGTCCAGGGTGGCCGCTATCTGGGTGAGGAATCCGGAAGCCGCCCCGCCTACTCCCACCACGGTGTTGGGGCGGACCTTTTTCTTCTGCAAAACCTCCCAAACCCTGTAGGCGGGTTCCTGTTCCCACATCAGGAACATTTTGTTGATTTCGGCGGTTATGGTGCCGGTGACCAGCATCATTACCCTGGCGGCCACTTCCCACGTTTCTATGCCCAGGGGACCGCCCAGTATTTTCATGGCCTCCCGGGCCTTCTTTATATCCCCCAGCCTGGTAAGCCCCAGTACTTTTAAGGCATCGGTGGGTGTGGGCATGGGGCCGCCCATGCAGTAAGGGGGCCCCATCCTTTCGGAAACGAGGATTATCTCTTTGCCTACCCGCTCTATTACGCTGTCTCCGCCGACGGGCACGGACTTTACCGCCAGCGCCCGGACATGGGTCATCTGTCCCTCTATATTCGCCCCCTTGGAGGACAAAAGGGGCTGGCCGCTCAAAATAAGGGCCAGGTCCGACGTGGTCCCCCCTATGTCCACAACCACGGCGGTTTCTCCCGGGGGAACCAGCGCCTGCACCCCCAGTATGCTGGCCGCCGGCCCGCTGAAAATGGTCTCCACCGGCGAGGCCAGGGAAGTCTTTAAGGGCATGGTGCCGCCGTCGGCCTTGAGAATGTAAACCGGGCATTTTATTCCCCGGTTGTCCAGGGCGGTAAGCACCGACTGGGTGAAGAACTGGTATTTATCCCTGGTGGCGCAGGTAAGCAGGGTGGACATCACCCGCCTGGGGAAGTTCAGCTGCCCGGCCACCTGGTGCCCCATTTCCACCTGCCAGTCCAGATTGGCCTGCTGTATTTTTTTGTATACCTGCTTCTCGTGCTTGTTGTTGCGCGAGGAGAACTTGCCCACCAGGGCTATTTTTCTGTAATTAAGACCGGACAGCCACGCCAGGGCCCGGTCAATCTCCTCTTCCGACAGGGGGACAACCTCCCTGCCGCGGTAATCAATCATCCCGTTCAATATGCAGGTGTCGGTATTGTAGTTATAATGGCCGTGGTCCAGTCCGGGACCGGGCATCAGGATGAGGCCTACCGGGTCGTATTTCTTTTCCGCTATGAGGTTGGTGATCATGGTGGTGCTCAGGACCACGCGCTCAATTAAATCCGCCGGCACCCCCGCCATGATCTTGTCAAAGGCCTCCATCAGGGATGTCAGCAAATCTTCCCTGGTGGGCACCTTTGCCCAGGAGCGGACCTGCCCTTTCTCCAGCAGCACCGCGTCGGTGTATGTCCCCCCTACGTCCAGGCCGATATACAACCCGTACACCCCCCTTTTGTTTATCTACTCCGAAAACAGCTGATGGCTAAAATAAAGGCGTTATTTTTGAGGCGGCGCCTTTATTCTGTTTTCTCATTCCCGGCTGCCTGCCGCCCTGCTCTCCTTTATCTATCATGGACTGCAGCCTGGCCAGCAGGTTAAGGGCGCTGATGGGAGTGGTGTTGGAAATATCTATTTTTTTCAGCTCCCTGATTATATCCTCACCGGCCCGGTCGGGGCGGCCCGCCGGGATCTGTTTCGGAAAACCGGTCCCGCCGTTCTGTTCGGCGGCCGCGGCTGCGTCCGATGCCGATGTTTTTATACACTCCAGGCCTGCCAGCACTTCCCTGGCCCTTTCAATAATTCCGGGGGGCAGGCCGGCCAGGGCGGCCACGTGGATGCCGTAACTGCGGTCGGCTTTACCGGGTATTACCTTTCTTAAAAAGATAATATTCTGGTCCTGCTCTTTAACCGTGATGGTGTAATTTTTAATCCCCGGCAGCGTTTCCAGGTCGGTCAGTTCGTGGTAGTGGGTCGAGAAAAGGGTCCTGGATTTTAAATTGCCGGCAATGTATTCCACCAGGGCCCTGGCGATGCTGATACCGTCATAGGTGCTGGTTCCCCTGCCCACTTCATCCATCAGCACAAGGCTTTTTTCGGTGGATCCGTAGATGATGTTCCGGCACTCCATCATCTCCACCATGAAGGTGCTCCGGCCCCCGGCCAGGTCGTCGGCAGCGCCTATACGGGTAAAAATTTTGTCAACAATGCCGATCACGGCCTCTGCGGCGGGAATAAAGCTGCCTATCTGGGCCATCAGCACCAGCAGGGCCACCTGGCGCATGTAGGTGCTCTTGCCGGCCATGTTCGGTCCGGTGAGCAGTATGATGTTGTTTTTTTCGTCTATAACCGTATCGTTGGGTATAAAGTTTTCAGTGCCGATAACCTTCTCGACAACCGGGTGGCGTCCTTCCTTTATAATAATTTCTTTGTTTTTAGAAATTCTAGGTCGATTGTAATTTTCCTCTACAGCGGCCCCGGCCAGTGAAAGAATTACGTCCAGCAGGGCCAGGGCCCCGGACGTTTTTTGAATCCTGCCCACGGCGCCGGCCACCTGTTCCCTTATTTGGTTGAAGATGTTGTACTCCAGCTGGACAAGCCTGTCCCCGGCCGAAAGGATTAATTCCTCCAATTCCTTGAGCCGGGGGGTGATATACCTTTCGGCGTTGGCCAGGGTCTGTTTTCTTATAAAATAATCGGGCACCAGGTTCAGGTTGGCCTTGGTGACCTCCAGGTAATAGCCGAAAACCTTGTTGTACCCCACTTTCAGGGACTTTATGCCGGTGTTTTCCCTTTCCTCGGCTTCCAGTCCGGCCAGCCATGACCTGCTTTCGCTGTGCACCCTCCTGAGCCTGTCCACCTCGGGGTTGTACCCGTCTTTGATGATATTGCCGTCTCTGATGGTGTTGGGAGGCTCTTCGGCGATTGATTCCTGCAGCAGCGCGCATATGTCTTCAAGGGTGTCGATATCGCCGTGCGCCCTTTGGAGGAGTGAGGACTTCACGCCCGCCAGCCTCTTTGCCAGGGCCGGCAATACCTGCAGGGAATTGCGCAGGGCCAGAAAGTCCCTGGCGTTTGCCGTTCCGTACACGGCCCTGGAGGTCAGCCTTTCCAGGTCGTATATCGGGGCCAGCAGCTGTTTCAAATCGTGCCTTAAGATAATATCGCCCGTCAATTCCTCCACGGCGTCCAGCCTTGCGTTGATCTGTCCGGGGTCGGTAAGGGGCCGGTCTATCCAGGTTCTGAGCAGCCTTCCGCCCATGGCGGTCTTTGTGCGGTCCAGCACCCAGATCAGTGTTCCCCACACGCCTCCGTCGCGCAGGGAGGAAATCAGTTCAAGGTTTCTCCTGGTGGTCCGGTCCATCATCATAAACTGACCGCTTGAATACAAAACAATGCTCTTTATCTGGCCGGCCTCTTTTTTCTGGGCTTCCTGCAGGTATGAGAGCAGCGCCCCGGAGGCTGAAACGGCCAGGTTACAGCCTATCAGCATATCCTGCCAGCCGCCGCCCAGTATCGAGGTCAGTTTTTGGGCGCATTCCGGGATGGCGAAGTGTTCATCGCCGTAGAAGGATATGGTTGCCTCAACGGATGCTTTAATTTCTTTTAACAAATCACTGCCCGCCAGTGACCGGGGGGCGATTACCTCGGCCGGCTTCAGCCGGACCAGCTCGTCCAGCAGCAGTGGCGTCCGTCCGGCCCCGGTGAACTGGGTGCACTGAAAAAGTCCGGTGGATATGTCGGCGAAGGCAAAGCCGTACCCCCCGCCACCGGTGGAAAGGGATACCAGGTAATTGTGGCTTTTTTCATCCAGGGAAGAGCTCTCGATTACTGTTCCCGGTGTGACGACCCTGATTACTTCCCTTTTGACGATCCCCCTGGCGGTGGCCGGGTCTTCCACCTGCTCGCAGATGGCCACCTTGTACCCCTTCTGGATCAGCCGGGCTATGTAAACTTCGGCCGCGTGGTAGGGAACCCCGCACATGGGGACCCTTTCGGGCTGACCGGCTTCCCTGCCGGTGAGGGTAATCTCCAGCACCGACGACGCGGTGACGGCGTCGTCAAAAAACATTTCGTAAAAGTCCCCTAAACGAAAAAAAAGGATGGCGTCTTGATATTCCTTTTTAATTTGCAGGTATTGCTGCATCATTGGAGTAAAACTCACTGCCAGCCCTCCTTCGCTACATTATATCACAATCATTTTCCCGAAAAAAGGAAAAACCCGGAGTAACCCGGGGTGGTAAAAAAGCCGCCCTGCCGGGCGGCGCCGCTGTTCCAGCGGCGGGAATCCAGAATCCAGAATCCAGAATCCAGAATCCAGAATGCTTACAGCCTTTCCTAAAGCCCGGCTCCTTCTTTTGGGACGTACAATACTTTGGAGGTTGCTATCGAAAGGGAGAAGGCATCAATCGAGCGATATTACCGGAGACTGTTACAGTCTCTTGCGAATGAGCCGGAACGGATGACGATTTGGACGCCGGATGCGGCCAAAAGCCCGAGAGCCG
>JBMOPD010000070.1:0-35534 GCA_049323615.1 Bacillota bacterium
TGTTCTTTAACCCAAAAACAAAACCACGGAAAAAAGGGGGACTACCTCATGGCCATTATACCACAACAAAAGCTTTTTGGCTGGGAGGAAATTGAAAAATTAAGTGATTTAGAAAGGCTGCGCCTTGCTTTAGAGAACATGCCCGACGAAGAACTGATGCAAAGCCTGGAAATCGAGCGTGGGCGGGGCCGGGACGACTATCCGGTGCGGGCAGTGTGGAACTCCATCCTGGCCGGGGTGGTTTATCAACACCCCTCGGTCGAAAGCCTGCGCCGGGAGCTTTTGCGTAACGGGCAGCTTCGGCAGATGTGCGGAATTGATAAAGAAGTAGTCCCATCCTGGGTATACAGCCGGTTTTTAAAGAAGCTATTTAAGAAAACAGAAGAAGTGGAGGCCATTTTTGACCGGCTGGTAGAACAGGCAAAAGCGATGCTGCCCGGTTTTGGGGAAGTGTTGGCCATAGACGGTAAGGCCATCGATACACATGCCAGGCCCCGCAAACAAGAGGGGGAGGCTACACCCGACGGGCGCCGGGACGGCAGCCTGTGTGAGAAAGTAAAAACCTGGTTTGGCTACAAACTGCATCTGATAATAGAAGCTAATTACGAGTTGCCGGTGGCGTTCAGCTTAACGCGGGCTTCCGGGTCGGAAGTTCCCCAGGCCCACGCCCTGCTGACCCGGATGGAGACCCGCCATCCCGGGATACTTGAAGAGTGTAAAGAATTTCTTGGTGACAAAGGGTATGATGACGGCAAGCTCCACGTCAGGCTTTGGGACGGAAAAGGGATCAAGCCGGTCATCGACATTAGAAACCACTGGAAAGACGGGGAAAAAACACGCCTGGTAACCGGCCAAAGCAACGTGGTTTATGATTACCGCGGCACAGTATATTGCCATTGTCCCGCCACGGATAAAGAGCGGGAGATGGCCTACGGAGGTTTTGAGAAAGACAGAAACACGCTCAAATACCGGTGTCCGGCTAGGCACTACGGGATTTCCTGCAAAGGCCTGAAAGCCTGTCCGGTCAAGGGAAGCGTACGGATTCCACTTTCGGAAGACCGCCGAATCTTTACACCGATAGCCAGGTCCAGCTACCGCTGGAAAACGCTTTACAGGAGGCGGAAAGCAGTAGAACGGGTAAACAGCCGGCTGGACGTTTCCTTTGGGTTTGAGAATCACTTTATCAGGGGTCTTAAAAAAATGCATCTGCGCTGCTCACTGGCCCTTAGCGTGATGCTGACCATGGCTCTTGGCCGGGTTAAAGAAAAACAGGAGGATAAACTGCGAAGCCTGGTTCAAGCGGCTTAAAAGAGAACTGGTTCCACAGATATTCCGAACCCCGGGCTTAAACTGTCACCAAACGGCCCTGCAGCTGGATATTTCTGATAAGTAGTCTTGTTAAATTTAGAAAAATGATTCTTTTAGGCTGTTTTCCTGGATAAACTCTTTCTCTACAAGGGAAAAAATGCTTACAGCGCAAATGGCTTAAACTAATAAAAGATTGACAAAAGCAGATATGTAAATAAAACAGGGAAACATCCCTCCGGGCATTTTTGCAATATATTTTTATAGGGCAGGATTTACAATAAGCGGAAGAAAGGCAACAAGATGTTAATAAGTAGTCAACTAAAAGGCTTTTTATTTATTCTCACGGCGGACTTCCTCTGGGGGTTTTCAGCAACGGTGGCCAAATACCTGTTCAACAAGCAGATAAGTCCCTTTGACCTGGTGCAGATGAGGCTGATCCTCTCGTTCATCCTGATGGCCGCCTCCCTGGCGGTATTCAACCCCAAGCTGCTGAAAATAGACCGCCGTGACGTCCCCTACATTATCATACTGGGCATCTTCGGCCTGGCCACCGTGCAATTTGCGTACTACTACACCATCAGCGAAACCAACGTGGCCACGGCGGTGTTCCTGGAATACCTGGCTCCCGTTTTTATACTTCTGTACGGGCTGGCCACCCGCAAGGAGACAATCACTACCCTGAAAATACTGGCCCTGGTTAGCGCTACTCTCGGGGGGCTGTTGATCGTCAAAGGAACCACCGGCCAGGGCATGGCCGTGACCGTGGCCGGGCTGATAAGCGGGCTGGGGTCGGCCGTTGCCTTTGCCTTTTGTACCCTTTACGGCAAATACGGGCTGGCCAAATACTCTCCCTGGACGCTGATGATGTGGGGAATGAGCGTGGCCGGCGCGATTTGGGCGCTGTACAGGCCGCCCTGGGTCACCTTTTTCTCCTACGGCGGCGGGGACTGGCTTTTTTTCATATATATCGCGGTGTTCGCCACCATCTTACCCTTTGTTTTTTTCTACATGGGGTTAAAACACCTCTCCCCTCTGATAACGGGAATCACCAGCACCCTGGAGCCGGTGATGGCCGGGATACTCTCCTACTTCATCCTGGGTGAGGTCCTTACACTGGTCCAGGTGGTGGGCTGCGCCCTGATTATACTGGCCGTGGTTTTGCTGCAGCTGAGGGCGGAACAAAAGTTAAAGGCATCCTCCGAAAATACCCCGGCTGGATGAAAAAAGCCCTTCCCGTCTCCCAACGGGTAGGGCTTTTAACTATCTTTAAATCAAATCACCTGGAATTCTGCTTGAATTTCAACAGCCTTTCCCAGGCATACTCCCTGGCCTGCCCGGGGCTGGGGTAGGACATGGTCTTGGACGCCACCATCCGGGCGGCGGGGTAATCTATGGACCCCACTATCCTTTTAATCTCCGGGATCAGTTCCGGCGGGGCGATTATTTCATTGAAGCTGAGGCCTACCAGCACCGGGATGGCCGCCGGGTCCCTGACCAGGGGGCCGCAGATGCGCGCACCGGCCTTGCGCCGCAGAAGGCCTCCGCTCAGGGCCTGGGCCTGCAGCAAAAAGGCGTGGTGGTAAAAGGACAGGTAGTCGTCCTCTCCCCGCGGCAGGCGGTGGTCCGCCGTCAGGTGTTTTAAAAAAACCTCGTCCAGTATAAAAAAACTTGACTCGTAAATAATGGTTTCGATGGTGGGAATCACCGCCGGCACCTGCGCCATGATCCCCACCGCCGGAGGGCAGTGGGGCACTCCTTCCTCCTCCAGTTCCGCCCTGATCCCACCCAGTATTTCCTTAAACCTGATAATTTCGGAAACATGCCCCGCCATTGGCAGGGCCAATTCGTAGCGGCCCTGGGCCCCGGCCCGCAGAATGGCCCTTAACTGGGGATGATAAACCTCCGGCTGCTCCAGGCAAAGTCTGACACCCCGCAGGCCCCGGCAAACGCCCGCCTCCGGCGCGCCCGCGCCATGGTCCCGGCAGTCCTTGTCCGGGTCGGACAGCAAAACCGTTACGGTCTTTCCCCCGGCCGCCCGGCCCGCTTCCAGCAACAGACTGAAATTTCTTTCCTCCTGTTCCGGCGGCGGACAGCCGGCAATAAAGGGAACCGCCTTTAAAAGGCCAATGCCGTCGGCCCCGTGTTTCTTTACCTTGCCCAACTGTTCCGGCGACTCTACATGCGCCGTTATCTTCAGCTTGTACCCGTCGGTTGTTACAGCAGCCATTGATAAAAGCCTTTCGCACATTATAACTTCTGTATTCTGACCTTTGACAGTTACGGGGCAGTTAGTATCTTTTCTTTAAGCCAGTTAAATCCCCGGCGCTCGATCAAGCCCGCCAGCCTTTCCCCGTCCCGGCCGTAATCCATGAACACCCGCACCGTGCCCTCAAGGGCGGCCAGCAGCCGGTCTTTACCGGCCAGTTCCAGGACGGCCCCGGCCAGGCGGGGATGCCGTCCCAGCTTGCCTCCCACCAGCACCCGGTAACCCGCCTCTACCTCCCTGATGACTTCACAAGGACAGGCCTGTATGCACTGGCCGCAATTCAGGCACCGGGTATAGTCAAAGGCGGGGCCTTCGTCAGTCAGGCTGACGGCATTTTCCTGGCAGGTCTCGATGCACAGGCCGCAGCCGGTGCAGGGGTTCTCTCCCCTTCCGGGCCGTGACTGGCCGATTACCCCGAAATCGACAATCTGGGGCTGGGAGCAGGCATTGGGACAGCCGGCCACCGCCACCTTAAACTTGTGGTGGAACAGCACCGGCCCGTCTATCCGCCCGGCTATGTGGCCGTCCAGTCCCGCATCGTCCAGCACTTTGGCCAGGGCGCCGGCGATGTCCCTGTCTTCAATCAGCGACAGCGGGCACCCCGCCGCTCCCCCGCACACCTTCACCTGGCGGTAGGGGGTTTTAAGCCCCTCCAGGTCCACACCCTTTTCCACCAGCTTTTCGTTTTTGCGTATAAAAAACGGCACCCTTTCCAGCCTGGCGCCGGCAGCCTGCTCCCACTCCACAAAGACCCCTCCCGCAATTTTTTTCACTCAGCCACAGAGGATAAGGTTTTCTGTGGCTTAATTTTACCCTACCGGATTCTGCGGGGGCGGTCAATGATATACATCACAAATCGGGGCCGGCCGACATCCAGTCGGCCAGGTCGGCCAGGCTGCCGAACCAGTCCGGCTGAAATTCCCCCTGATCCGGATTTTTCAGGTAATCGGTAACCAGGTAAGTCCTCATCCCCACCCTGGCGGCCACCTGGTCCTCCTGCACGTCATTGCCCACCATCAGGCATTTCTCGGGCTGTACTCCCAGTTAATTTAACTGTTCTCGGTAAAAGGCATTCATTCCTTCTCATTTTTTATCTATAAAAACGCCCGGTTTCTCCTTTTTGCCTGAGACGGAAAGCATAAAAGGATTTTTTAATTCAAAAAAGAATTAACTCAAAAAGGTTAGCCTTAAAAAAGAGGAGACCCCGGGTAATGTTTAGTACTTACAGGGAACTGATTGCCGAGGTAAAAAGACTTCCCAGGATGAGGCTGTGCGTTGCCGCGGCCACCGATGAAATGGTTTTGCTGGCGGTAAAAAACGCGGTCAGCGAAGGTATCGTGGACCCCATCCTGGTGGGGGACGTGGAAAGGATATGGAAAATAGCCCTCAAGATAAGCTTTTACCCCAGAGGCATAAAGGTAATCAACGAAAGCAACCCCATCGAGGCCGCCCGCCTGGCCGTACGCCTGGTCAGTTCCGGGGAGGCCGACGTTCTGATGAAGGGGATGATCAACAGCTCCGATTTTCTGAGGGCGGTATTGCAGCCGGAATGGGAGCTGGTAACCGGCAGTATACTGAGCCACCTGGCCATCTACGAGGTGCCCGGATTTAACAGGTTGATTTACATGACCGACGGGGGGCTCAATATCTCCCCGGACCTTGAACAGAAGCAAAAGCTGACGGCAAACGCCGTGGCATTTTTACGCACCATCGGCATCAAACAGCCCCGGGTGGCCGTTCTTTCCACGGAACTGATGGGCGGCGGCCGGCTGCACTCGGCTGCGGAAGCGGAAAAGCTGAAAGCCATGGCCATGGAGGGAAAGCTCGGGGAGGCTGTGGTTGATGGTCCCATGGACCTGGGCACGGCCGTAAATTACGGGGAGGCAGAAATGCAGGGCCTTGACAGCCCGGTGGCCGGAAAGGCGGACCTCCTGGTGGTTCCCAACATAGAGTCCGGAAATGTGCTGGGTAAGGCAATCATTCATTTTGCCGGCGGCAAAATGGCCGGTCTGGTAATAGGGGCTTCAAAACCCATAGTACTTACCTCCCGGGCCGAGACCCCCTTCGGGAAACTTACCTCCATAGCCTTTGCCTGCTATTACAGCCACCGAAAAAAAATGCGGGGGACTGAGAGAGATTGATGAAGATACTGGTGATCAATCCCGGATCGACCTCCACCAAAATCGCCGTGTTTGAACAGCAAAAATGCGTTTACCAGTCCACCGTCCGTCATCCCGACGAGGAAACAGCCCGTTTCAGGGGGGTGGTGGAGCAGTACCGGTACAGGATGGAGGCCATTGAAAGGGCCCTGGCCGGGGGCGGCCGCGACGTGGCCGGCTTTACCGCCCTGGCCGCCAGGGGAGGGCTCTTAAGGCCCCTGGCGGGAGGGACCTACCTGATCGACCGGGAAATGTACAGCGACCTGCGGCAGTGCAGGTACGGCGAGCACGCCTCCAACCTGGGGGCGATAATAGCCTACAACCTGAGTAAAACACACAACATCCCGGCTTACACCGTGGACCCGGTATCGGTGGATGAATTTCACGACCTGGCCAGGTTTTCCGGCCTGCCGGAGCTGCCCAGGGTAAGCAAGTCCCACGCCCTGAACATGCGGGCGGTGGCCAGGGAGGCCGCCTCAATCCTGGGCATCCCGGTGGACGGGATCAATCTGGTGGTGGCCCACCTGGGCAGCGGCATCTCGGTGGCCGCCTTTGCCCGGGGAAGAATGACGGACGTCAACAACGCCAACAACGAGGGCCCCTTTTCCCTGGAGCGCTGCGGCGGCCTCCCCTCCCTGGACCTGGTGGGTCTCTGCTATTCCGGGAAGTACACCGCCGGGGAAATGGCCGCAAAGCTCACCAGGACCGGGGGGATCTATGCCTACCTGGGCACCAGGGACTTCAGCCGGGTGGAGGCCATGGCCTGCCGGGGAGAAGGGCAGGCCCGGCAGGTGGTCAGGGCCATGTGCTACCAGGTGGCCAAGGAAATAGGGGCCATGTCCACCGTGCTCTACGGCCGGGTGGACGGGATCGTGCTGACCGGGGGAATGGCCCACTCGAAGCTGGTGGTGGACGAAATCACCGCCAGGGTGTCGGCCATCGCTGAGGTGCTGGTGATCCCCGGCGAAAGGGAAATGGAGGCCCTGGCCCTGGGCGTGCTCAGGGTGCTGACCGGCCGGGAAAAGGCCAGGCACTATGGCAGCGGGTTGACGGAAGCCCGGGAGGGATAGTATGATCGAAAGCTTTCGCCAGTTAATCAGGAGGCTTAAGGAGACGCCCCGGCAGAAGATCTGCGTGGCCCCGGCGGGGGACGAGACAGTATTGGGAACTGTCCGGGACGTCATTGACGAGGGGATAGCCGGCGCCCTGCTGGTGGGAAACCAGGAACACATCTGGCGGGCCGCCTGCAAGATAAGCCTGGACCTGAACCGGGTGGAACTGGTCCACGAGCCCGACCCGGACAGGGCGCGGCTCCTGGCCATCAAAACGGTCAGGGACGGCGGGGCCGACGTGTTGATGAAGGGGCCGGAAGACAGCGCCGGATTTTTAGGGGCGGTGGCCTCCCCGGAGGGGCTGGGCGGCGGCGCCCTGCTGAGCTACCTGGCGGCCTACGAGGTGCCGGGCTTCGACCGGCTTATCTACGTCACCGACGGGGGGATCAACGCCTTTCCGGATTTCGAGGAAAAGGTGGCCATACTTAAAAACGCCATCTCTTTCTTACATTCGGTAGGCATTGAAACACCCAGGGTGGCTTTACTTTCGGCCAATGAAAAGGTAACCCCGAAGATGCCGGTCACGGTGGAGGCCCGGAAGCTGGTGGACATGTCCCACCGGGGCCTGATCACCGGCGCGCTGCTGGAGGGCCCCATAGCCCTCGATGTGGCCGTCAGCAGGGAGGCGGCCCGGCAGAAGGGGATAAGCGACTCGGTGGCTGCCAACGCCGATTTGCTCTTTGTGCCCAACATAGAGGTAGGCAGCTTTATGGGTCAAGCGGCGATACATTTCGCCCGGGGCAAAATGGCCGCCGTGGTGCTGGGAGCCCCAAAACCGGTGGTGCTGGCCGGAAGAAAAGAAACCCCCTGGGGAAGGGTATGCTCCCTGGCCCTGGCCTGCTACGCCTCAGCCCGGTCATCCGGGACCAAATGACACGGTGTTTAAGGCTTGAGAGACAATGGATATACATTGCCCGGGTTTACTTTTTGAATCCCCAGGGCTTTCTCCAGGTCGATGGCGTGTTCCTGCTCCGTCACGGCGATATTTCTTATCTTTTGTGCCGAGTCGTAGAGACGAAGCATTTCAAGCTGCTCAATGCGCTGTAAATAGCGGCGGATGGCATCATACTCGGCCTGCAAATCCTGGCGCAGCATTTCCTTATTATCGAGGGACGTCAACCTGGCGGCAACCTCTACGGTGGGAATACCGCCGAGATACTGAATCAGGTCACTTATGATCACGGCATGTTCATGTTCTTCCTGGGCATGCTCCAGCAATTCATCAATCACAGCCGTATACTCAGGGCCCGTAAGCATGCTGGCGTGCTGAATGTACTGGATCATGGCCGCATACTCCCAGGACAAGTCCAGGTTTAAGCCGTTAATTATTTGTTCCAATTGAGTTTGGTAAGACACAACCGTGCCCCCTTCCCGGCTTAGACTTGATCAGTCTTCTGGTTACAATATATTCACCAGTGGAGGCAACCGTTACCATAATAGCCCTGTATCATCAGAAAAAGCCGGCTTAACATATAGCCGGCTTTTCCTTCCTCATAGCCTCTACTCCTTCAACAGATTTATACCCTGCTTTATTGATTCAGTTTTTTACCGGCAAAGCACAAATTCTATCTCCAGTTCACCCTCTACCTTCTTGACCAGGAAATTGCCCAGGTACTCCTCCCTTTCGGCCGGGTGGTCGGTGCGGAAGTGGGAGCCGCGGCTTTCCTCGCGCTTCAGCGCGGACAGGAACACGGCCCGGGCCACGTCCAGCATCATGCCCAGCTTGAAGGCGGCCATTGAGCTGCCGCTGCCGGGGGTCTTTTGCAGCCTGTCCCGCAGGGAATTTATTTCGGCCAGGCCCTCTGCAAGCCCCGCGGCGTCCCGCAGGATGGCGGCATGGCTGTTCATGGCCCGCTTCAGGGCTTCCTCCATTGCTGACAGATCTTCACGTACGGCGGTGGATTCAAAGGGGAATGCAAAATCGTCCCGGCGCGGCTTTCGCAGTCCCGCCCGCAGGGAGTGCGCCGCCGCGGCGCGCCCAGCCACGCGGCCCAGGGCCAGGCATTCCGCCAGGGCGTTCCCCCCTATCCGGTTGGCCCCGTGGATACCCCCGGCCACCTCCCCGATGGCCCAGAGGCCGGGAATCCCGGTCTCACCCCCGGGCTTGACGGCCACTCCTCCCATGGTGAAGTGGGCCACTGGCGCCACGTGTATCTCGGAAACAGCCGGGGGGATGGCCCCGGGCAGGACACGGCGGTACTTTTCGGGGCTGTTCATGGTGGACAAATCCATCACCACCGCTCCCCCGTCCGGGCCGACCCCCCGGCCGGCGCGGATCTCGGAGGCAATGGCCCGGCTCAGCCTGTCCCTGGTCAGGGCCGGTCCCTCTTTCAAGCCGTGCAGTTCCCTGATATCCTCGCCGTGGCGGTTGCGCAGGGTTGCCCCGGCAACGGCCACCAGCACTTCATAAAAGGCCATCACCCGGGGCTTGCCGGGCATATGCAGGTACGTGGGGTAGAACTGGATAAACTCCATGTCCACCAGGGGCAGCCCGGCCGACAGCGCCATGGCCTGCCCCAACCCCAGTGTCCCCGGCGCGTTGTTGGTGTTCAGGTAAAGGCTTCCCACACCGCCGGTGGCCATCACCACCGCCCCGGCATGGATGGTTACCGGCTCGCCCTGCCGGGTCAATCCCCGGGTGCCGTAAACCCCTTCTCCGTCATTGAGCAGGGACAGGATCTCCACCTCCTGTTCCATCCGCACCCCCGTCTCCCCGGCCCGGGCCACCAGGGGGGCCAGCAGCTCCACCCCGGAAGTGCGCCTGGTGCCCAGCACCCGGGGGAAGGAGTGTCCCGGAACCCTGGTGGCAAGGAAGCTGCCGTCACTCCTCAGGGCCAGGGGAACCCCGCAGCCGGCCAGGAACTCCGCTTCCTCGTCCAGGTTGTCCACCATCACGTGCACCAGGGCCGGGTTGCCTATCCCGCCGCCGCCGGCCATGATGTCCTCGAGGTGCCGGGCGGCCCCGTCCTCCGGGCCGCCTGCGCCGGGGACGGCAAAATACCCCTTGGAGATGGCGGTGTTGTTGGCCTTGCCGATGGCGCCGCGGCTCACCACCAGCACGGCGGCCCCGGCCCGGCGGGCCTCAATGGCCGCCCTTATGCCGGCCAAACCGCTGCCGATAACCAGTACGTCAGTCTGCCAGTTTTTCATAGACACCCGGCTTTTATGCCGGCTCACCTCCTGACTCAAAATATTCAGCCGTCAGCTGTAGCAATTCTTTCCTTAAAACTTAGGTACCCGGCACCTAAGTTAGTAGAAGCCGGGCATAAGTTTTTAATAGCTGCCTTAAATAAAAATAACATTATCTAAATCTGAAAAATGTTTATCGCTTGTAACCACCTGACACTCCAACGCCTTTGCCGTTGCGTAAACTATTGAATCCGCCATCGGGAGACTGTGTTTTATGCTGAGATTCGCGGCAAGTAGCGACAAGCTCTCAGATAATTCAATTACTCGTGTGTTATTCATTTGGGCGGCAACCATAACCGCTGCTTCCTCACCACGATCCCTTAAAACTTTTTTAAATACCTCGTAAATCACAATGGTTGGAGTGACTACATTTCCGGCTTCCAAAAAATACTTTGCATATTCCCCGGCCTTGTCGCCGTCAACCAAAAATTCAATCCATCCGCACGAATCGACAAGGATCATAACCTTTCGTCCTCTTCCCTGATTCCGGACTTATCCATTCCCTTTAAAAAGCCTCTCATCTCTGAAATCGGAATCTCCGGTACAAGATTAATTGTTTGACCTTTCACCACTACCCTTAGTTTTTGACCAACTTTAAGGCGTAATTGTTTTCTTACGTCCTTTGGAATAACTACTTGAAATTTGCTGGAGATAGTTACCTCTCCCATATTATCACCATTCCTTACTTTTTTCTTATCGATAGCTAGATTATACTACCATTATTGATGTCAATCAACCGGGCCAAAATAAATAATTAGGGCAAAAAAATGAGCCGGCAGTACGGCCCCCATTGAATATGGCAAACAGATCAATAACCGCAAGCCCAGCGGGATATACTACCCATTTACAGCAGGGCCTCGGCCTTTTCCACCGTAAAGATCACCTTGTCGTCTTCCGCCCTGCCCTTGCCGGTAAAGCGGAATCCCTTTTTGCCGGCCACCGCGGCCACCTGCATAACCCCTGTTTCCGCCAGGTTCCGGCGGGTGGTGACCATTTTGTACACGCCCAAAACAAGGGTGTTGTCGGGCCGTATTTCTTTTACTTTACCCACCACTATCAGGTGGGGCTGCCCGTCCCGGGAAACCGTGGTTACGGGTATAAATGCGGACTGGGCAATAACCTCCTTCATTTCGGCGGTCAGGGCCGCCGCACACCCCGTTTCACTGCAGCAGCAACCCATGCTTTTCACCTCCTTCACCGGGTCTGCCACAATGATAGCACCCGGGCAGGAGGTTCGCTGTTAATTATTTAACACTACTGGCTCAAGGGGCAGCGGTCTTTTATTATATAGTACTTGTCGTTTCTGCCGATAGAATTACTGGCCGCCAATTCTTTCAGCGCCTGGGCCACCATGACCCGGGAGGCGCCGACGAAATCGGCGATTTCCTGCTGGGTCAGGTGGATTTTAATCACGGTTCCCTCCCGGGACCGCTCTCCGTATTCGCCGGCCAGCCGGAGCAGCAGGTTAAACACCTTCTCCCTGGTGTTCCCCACATTCAGTTCGGTCATTTGCTCCCACGCG
This sequence comes from Bacillota bacterium, assembly GCA_049323615.1. Taxonomy (GTDB): domain Bacteria; phylum Bacillota; class Desulfotomaculia; order Desulfotomaculales; family Desulfocucumaceae; genus JBMOPD01. Next base: position 11,557 of record JBMOPD010000070.1, read on the forward strand.
CCATACAGGCGGCTGCCCAGGCTGACAATAATCTGCATGGCCAGGTCCGGCGTCTCGCGGACTACTTCCTCCAGCCGCCGGCGGTTGACGGCGCACACCCGGGAATCCTCCAGGGCCACGGCGGTGGCCGGGTAAGAACCTTCCCGGAACAGGGCCGCCTCTCCCAGCACCTCTCCCTTTCCGGCCACCTGCAGGATCACTTCTTTTCCGTCCTCGGTCACCCGCACCAGCTTGAAGCTTCCTTCCTTGATCAAGTATACCGTATCGGAAGGGTCCCCCTGGCTGAACATGGCCTCCCCCCGCCGGAAATATTTCCTGGCCGCTGCCCGGCGGCACACAGCGCTGAAAACCTCCTGCTCCACCTTCTCAAAAAAGGGCAGGTCCCTCATACACAGGCGGCGGCTTGTCCCCATTTTCTGCACCTCCCCGGGGCGGTGTGCAAACAGCAAGGCTGTAAAATTTTTAACATTCAAAAAACGGCCCCGGCTGTATAATCTTAAATAAAATTCTAGCCCAAGGGAGGAAAAAAGGGAATGAGAAAATTAACCGCTGAAGTAAAGAAACTGGCCTTGCAACTGTACGTCAGGGCCTGCGCCGGATAAAGGCTTAATTTTAAAACCAGGACCGGTTTTTTGTAAAACAGTTTACTGCGCAAATACCAGCCCGCGTGTATTTTTAAGTAAAAATCAACGGGAGGGGAGGAGTATGCCCGTGAAAGTATTGTGCTGCGGCATACTGCGGCAGGAAATGGAAAACCTGACGCAGGAAAAGGACATTGAGATTGACTACCTCGACGCGGCGTTACATGTGGATTTTGATAAGCTGGCCGGCTCATTGACCTGCGCCCTGAATAATATGGCCGGGAATCATACCGTCGTGCTTATCGGCACCAAATGTCACCCCGATATGGAAAAGATAGTTGCCGGGTATGGCGGGCGGCTAATCCAGGCCGGCAATTGCATCGAAATGCTCCTGGGGGATAAGATGGCCGGGCTGGATGCTGAAGCCAAAACCTTTTACCTGACTGGCGGGTGGCTGGAGAACTGGCGCAAAATATTTATCGAGGGCTTAAAGTGGGATGAGGTTGACGCCCGGCAGAACTTCGGTTTTTACGACCGCATACTGCTGCTGGATGCCGGGCTGGCGCCCATAGACGAGGAAAAAATAATTGAATTTTACGATTACACCGGGGTGCCCGTGGAAATAATGCCAATTGATTTAAACAACTTGCGCGGGCTGGTGGAAAAAACCTTGAGCGGGTGAAGCTTGCATGGGAAAAATTCGCTGCATGAAAGAACTGGCTGTTTTTTCAACCCTTGATTTCTCAGAAAGGGAGAAAATAGGGGTACTGGCCGGTAAAAGAGTCTACCGTAAAAATGAATATATTTTCAGGGAAGGTGAACCGGCGGATACTATTTATCTGATCAAGTACGGCCGCGTCAGGCTGTTTAAAATTTCAATGAACGGCAGGGAAATTACCCTTGACATTCTCAAAGAGGACGATATTTTGGGTGAAAACACCTTTTTCGAGGACGCCCAACATACCATGAACGCCCAGGCCATAGAAGACACCTTTATTTGTTCCTGCAGTAAGGAAAGCTTTGCCTTACTGCTGCAAAACCCCCAAACCTCCCTGAAAATAATCCAGCTGCTGGGAAAAAAACTAAACAATTACACCGAGCAGGTGGCCAGCATCGCCTTCCGGGATGTAAAGGGCAGAATTTCGGCCACGCTTCTCAGGCTGGCCGATGAGTACGGAAAACCCTCCCCGGCCGGCACCACCATCGATATTGACCTTACCCACCAGGACCTGGCCAACCTGGTAAATGCCTCCAGGGTAATGGTAACTAATATCTTGAGTGCTTTAAAACAGGAAGGGGCCATAGCCAGCAAAGGACACCGCCTGACCCTGTTGAGCCGGCAGAAACTGGCCGAAGCCGCCCAAGCTGTCTGAAAGGGCTGGTTAAATGACGCAAAATCAATTGACTGAACAAAAATTAACAGACAGGGACAGGAGCGAAAAAAATATTCAACTGGTAAAAAACATGGCGCACTGTATAAATACCATGACCTTCCTGCTATACGAAATAAAAGCCGGGACGCCCCTGGGAAAGACCGTCAAGGTGCTTTTCGACCTGTTCGGCCACGAAGGCAAATCCTCGCCGGGCGGAACCATAAACCTGAGCGCCGTTTCCCTCCGCACCCTGGCCAACTCAGCCGGAATCAGCGGGGAGGAGTTACAGGATTCCCTGGACTGCCTGCAGCGGCAGAAAGTTATTTTTTACCGCCGGTCCCCGGGACCGGGGAGATAGTTTGAAGCAAAGCTGAAGCTTTTGGGCTTCAGCTTTTTTATTTTTTTGTAAAACGGTATACAGCCCCGGGGCCGGAATCAAGGTAACATTTATACACCGGAACTTAGTTCCTGATAAATTACCAAGGAGGGGGCAAAACAATGTCTGTGCGCGAGACCATCAAAAACCAGATCATCGGGGCGCTGAAAGGAGCCGGTTTTCCCATCAATACTCCCGAGGCGCTGCTGGCCGCGTTTCCCAACGGGGCGGACACCACCTGCCAGGCGGGGGACTTAAAAGTAACCGCCGGTGAAGCCGGTAAACTGCTCACCACCGGTGACTTCCCGTTCAAGAGCGCCGAGGAGGTGGCCGAAACCATCGTCAGCAGGGCGGGGTTATAAATCCTTTAAGGAGAAGATAGTCATGCAGGTTATCGGGGTCAGCGGCAGTCCCGCCGGCAACGGTTCGGTGGACAGGCTGGTGCAATTGATACTGCTCCATCACCGGCGATATGATCATTCCCCTTGAAGAGCAGGGGAATGTCATCTCTTCCGTTGAAAAAAAAGGAAAAAAGCGGGTAAGTTTTTAAAGGGTCTCAAGCTGATAAGTTTGAGACCCTTTTCATTCCGGGCGTTGTTCCAGCCGGTTTTTCCTGTACGTATCAGGTTTTCCCAGTAAAACGAATCCCCGATCCACACCGTCGGCGGACAGAAAAGCATCGAAGCCCGGTGTTTTTCCACCGCCTCCAGCATAGCCCCCGGGTCGGCCTCGAAAAGCAAGACGCTGGTAGCCCCCACCATGAAGCAAGGCGTCAGAAAAACATCACGCTGGGCGCAGTGAAAGATGGGCAGGGCGTTTACACAAACATCCGCCGGGGTGTATTCTCCGTCAATAACACAGCCCACGTACTGGGCGATCAGTGACTGGTTGGTGAGCACCACCGCCCTTGGCAGGGCTTCGGTTCCGCTGGTGTAGGTTTTTACTCAGCTTCCCACGGACACCTTCATGCCGGCCCCCTCTATGATTTCCTTCAGCCTGTCAATATGTTCTTCCTCCGGGGGTGCCGTTCCGGACAGCTTATATACTCTCCCCATTTGCTGGCACTTGGATTTTCCGCCCTCGTGATACGGGAGCAGGGAGATTTTTTCCGCCTGGACCCGTTTTCCCAGCACGGCCACATTTTTTATGTGCTCCTCAGAATCGTTGAAACCCGGGATCAGGGGGACCCGCAGCCAGATCCCGGAGAGGCCGGAGGCCCTGATTAGATTTTCCATAATCAGGTGGTTGTCAACACCGGTTAATCTCTTGTGCTCGCCGGGGTCCAGGTGTTTTACGTCAAAAAGCACCAGGTCCGCAAAGGGCAATACCTTTTCCACGGTTTCCCAGGGGGCGTACCCCGTTGTGTCCAGGGCCGTGTGCAGCCCCTCCCGCCGGCACAGCTCCAGCAGGCCGGCCACGAATTCAGCCTGGCCCAGGGGCTCGCCCCCGGACACCGTGATTCCCCCGCCCGAATTTTTATAGAAAGCTTTGTCTTTAACAACCTCGGCGAAGACATCCGCCAGCTTCATATATTGGCCGCAGGCAGTGAGCGCCTGGTAAATACAGGCGCCGGCGCAATTCAGGCACTGGTCGCACCTGGCCCAGTCTATCTGCCTGCCTTTTTCCGCAGTGAAGGCGATGGCCCCCCGGGGGCAGGCGTTGAGGCACTCTCCGCATCCTTGGCAATTGATGTCTCTGACCATCAGGCTGGGGAAAAAATACTGTGATTCGGGATTGGAACACCAGTGGCAGCTTAAAGGGCAGCCCTTCATAAAAACGGTTGTCCTGATGCCCGGCCCGTCATGGATGCTGAACCTCTGGATGTTGAAAACCAGTCCCTCGTCGCTGCTTTTTGCTGCAGGCGGTTTATGCAAAGTCACGGCATCAAATCTCACTTTCAGTAACCAGTTGAAGAAAAACCTTAAAAATTCTGCTCCGACCTGGCGATGATATGATCCTGCAGGCCCCTGGTCAGGTCGACGAAATAAGCGCTGTAGCCGGCCACCCTGACGATCAGGTCTTTATAGCCTTCGGGGCGCCGCTGGGCGTCAATGAGGGTTTCTTTATCCACAATATTGAACTGGATGTGGGGAACCTTCATCTCCCTCCAGGTTTTCAGGTAATTGACGAATACCTGGGCCGTTTCGCCCTCCAGGAGCCGCGGTGGAAACTTCTGGTTTAAAAGGTGGTTGTACGTCTCGAGGGTGTCGATTTTGACACAGGAATTGAGCACGGCCGTGGGCCCCCTTTTATCCATGCCCGGCTGCGGGGCCAGGGTGGAGTCCGCGAAGGGCCCCCCGTCCATCCGGCCGTCCGGTGTGGCCGGGGTGTCCGCGGCAAGGCCGTAGGTGGCGGAAACGGCGCTGCCGTCGCCCCTCATAGAATATCCGAACCGGTCTGTTACGGACTCCATAACCGCCTCTGTCCGGTGGTGCACTTCCCGGGCGATCAAATCCACGTAGTCGTCGTCGTTTCCATATTTGGGGGCGTTAAGACAGGCCTGCCTGATATCTTCCCGCCCTTCCCAGTTCCGGCCCATAATTTCAATCAACTCCGGCAGGGTGACCAGCCTGTCTTCAAAAACCACCTTTTTGATGGCCGCCAGCGAGTCAGCCACGTTGGTGGCGCTGATGACCACAATGAAATCGTGGACCATGGAGGGGTAAACCCATTGTTTGCACTCTTTTCCGCGTTCTATGCAGCCTTCCACGATAGCCGAGTAAAAAGGCCGCGGGCAGTATTTGGCATACAGGTCGCGGCAGGTGTTTTCCACCTGCGCTATCCTGGTGGTAAAAAATTTTACCTGTTCCAGGTAGGCCGCCAAAACATCCTCCCAGGACTTGAAGGTGGCCGGGTCGGCCGTCCTCGCCCCCCACTGCTCCCCGGTCTTCGGGTTTACCCCCCGGTGGAGGGCCCACCAGAGGCACTTGGCCAGGACAAAATAGCCCACCACCCGCCGGGTGATGTTTTTCCCCGGGATTTCCATGTAAACGCACCCTGAAACTGTATAATCCCTGGCGTCTTGCGGGGGAACACCCCATTTTTCCAGCAGGGGGACAAGGGCCTCGTCATTAAACAGTGATGGATAGCCAATGCCGGTTTTAATTACGTCCAGGGCCTTGTACAGCAGTTTGTCCGGGGTTCCGTTATGTATCCGCAGGGCCAGGCTGGGTTCAATGGTGCGCATGGCCCTGGCCGCCTCGAGAACCAGGTAGGTCAATTCATTGGTGACATCACGGCCCTCCCTGTCGGTTCCCCCGAGGGTGACGGCCTGAAGCGAGGCAACCCCTCCGTAAACCGAGGTGACCAGGGGCGAATAGACCAGGCCCAGCTCCAGGAACTTGACCCAGAGGAGCTGGAGGATTTCCACGGCTTCATCCCCGGTAAGCCTTCCTTCCCTGAGGTCCCTTTCATAATACGGCCCCAGCAGGTGATCAAAGCGGATGCCTATGCCGAGGGTTGAATATTCAAGGTATCTTACCAGGTGAATGAAATAAAAGAACTGCACTGCTTCCAGGAAGGTGCGGGGAGGATTGGCGGGAACCCGGCGGCAGGTGCGGGAGATTTCTTCAAGCCTGGCTTTTCGTTCGCCGTCCGGCTCGGATTTGGCCATTTCCCCGGCCAGCGCGGCGTACCGGCCGGCAAAGTTGATCACCGCCTTTAACACAATAATCACCGCCTGGAGAAACTCCTTTTGCTCAATGTAATCCAGGGGAACGGTGCGGTCTATTTCCGAGAGCCTTTCTTCCGCCAGCCTGATTCTGCCGTTCAGTCCCGTTCTGAACAGGCCCTCATAGTCGGGCACCCCCAGCTCGGACCAGTGCGTCCAGAGATAAGTCCCCTCGTACTTCCAGTACTTCGCCAGGTCTCCGCTGAACATCTCCTGCTGCCGGTCGCTCATGCATTTTCCCTGCCAGTAGGCGCAGAGCTCATCCAGTTCCTTTCTGCCCCCGTCGTCCAGGAGGGTTTTACCGGCTTCGCTGTTGACCAGCCTTTTCACCGACCGCCAGTTCATGTCGATGGGATGGTAAAGCCCCTCCGGGCTGGAAGTCTGATACCCTACAATACGCTCCCAGTCCTGGATGAATATATCCATGTGATTGAGGACATGGGCCAGCGCCCTGGCGCGGCGCAGGACCATGGCCTGGCCGTCCGTTTCCCTGAAGGACTGGGTCATTAAACGGGAGCGCTGCAGGTCCAGCCTGATTTCCGGGCGAAACATGCCGCGGGAAATTTCATCGGTGGTGTATCCCCTCTGGACATTTCGCACCGCCTTGACCACAAGCCTGCTTTTCAGGTCATTGGCTAATTCCATGTTCATCCCTCCTCGGCATAAATAAGCACCTTTCTCAGATTATAGCACATTAATCCTGAGAATTTTATTGGCCATTACCGGACAAAAATAGACCCGCCATACGCCGGGCAGGTCATTTTATGGGAAGAGGAGGTATTGTTATTATCGGTTGTTATATGAAAAGGTTTACGTTGGCCTCTTCGGCCTCGCCCAGGTAGGTGGCCACCCCGGCGAACTCCAGCCCGTCGATGAGCTCTTCGGGCCTGATCCCCATCACATCCATGGACATGGTGCAGGCAATCATCTTTATCCCCTGATCCCTGGCGGTTTCCATCAGCTCCGGCAGGGAGGCCACCTTTTGCTGCTTCATGACCATCTTCATCATGGACGCGCCCATGCCGCCGAAATTCATCTTGGACAGCCCGAGCCTGTCGGCCCCCCGGGGCATCATGCGGCCGAACATGGCCTGCAGGAAACCCTTTTTAGCAGGGACCTTTTCAGGCCTCCTGATTATGTTGAGGCCCCAGAAGGTGAAAAACATGGTCACGTCGTCCCCCATGGCGGCGGCGCCGTTGGCGATGACAAAGGCGGCCATGGCCTTGTCCAGGTCGCCGCTGAAAACAATAATGGTCTTTTTCAAACAAGTCCCTCCCATGCTAAATAGAAATACTTTGGGGGCAGCCAACAGCTATTAAAAAACATTACACCCCCAACCCCCGATCCTAATCCCCAATCCCCAATCCCCAACTCCCAATTCCTGATTCCTAATTCCCAGCTTCGCAATAGGCCCTTACCAGGTAGCTGGATATATCGTCAAGCTTTATCCCGTCCCCGGCGGCTTTTTGCAGGTTGACATAGCATATGGGGCACATGGTCACCCCGCTGGGGGCCGCTTCTTTCATCTGATCCACCCTTTTACGGGCTCTGGCCACGGCCTTCTTGGGAAACAGGGATTCCGCCGGCCCGCCGCAGCAAAGGGTGAACCGGCCCGCATCGGCGGGCTCCCTGACGGTGAGGCCGGCTTTTGCCAGCAGGGTCCTGGGCTCGTTCAGCATGTTTTCATACCTGGCGTAAACGCAGGAATCGTGCACCACCACCTCAGCGGCCAGCTCGGCCAGGGGCCCGATGTTCCTTTCGGCCAGCACTTCCATGTAGCTCTTCACGTTCAGGTCGTATCCCTTGATCAGCTCCGGGTATACCGACCGCACCATGTTGGTGGTGTGGGGGTCCACGGTGATCACATTCCTGACGCCGTGCTTTTTGAAAGCGCCGTACACCTTGCTGGCGTGCTCCGCCAGCACGTCGTCCACCCCCAGGTCGTAAATCAGCGCCCCGGAGTACAGCTCGTCTTCGTACAGGTAGCCGAACTCCACCCCGGCCTGCCTCAACAGCCGCGCTATGTTGACCAGTATCCGGTTGAAGGACTGCTGCATGCCTTTGGGCGGAATGGCCATGAAGGCGGATATATTGACGGCCCGGTTGACATACCTGCCCAGCCTGACGAAATCGGCCAGCCAGGAGTCCTCAATTATCCCCTGGGCCTTGTTCATGGCGGCTATATACGGAATCAGCTGGTACATCAGGCCGGTGTAGATCACGGTCTCCCCGCCCTTTGGCAGGCCCAGGCCCTTTGCCCACGCGGTGGCTTTCCCGGCCGGAATGGGCAGCACGGATTTTCGTATCCGCAAGTTATCCGCCAGAATTCCAATGGTATCACCAATCGGTAATGGCATGGTCCGACTCTCCTTATTGGGGACATTCCTCCGAAGGAGGCGTGTCCCCTCTCCAATAGGGGACATTCCTCCGACCTGCAAAGTCAGGTTTAAGATAGAGGTGTGTCCCCGTTCCTTAGATTTTGAAAACTTTTTTATTCACGTAATATCTCAGCGACCTGACGTTTTCCGCGATATGCACCTTGGCCGGGCAGTTGGCTTCACACATCTTGCACAGGAGGCAGGAATAGATGGCTTCCATATTTTCCAGTACCTTGTCTTTCAGGCCCAGTAAAACATACCTGAACAGCTTCCGGGGAAGGAGTTCGATGCCCATGTGGCACACCGCACTGCATACCCCGCAATTCATGCAGGCGGAAGCATTGAATTCCTCAGACCTTTTGACCTCGTCAACGAAATCGGGATTTACAAGCGCCATTAATTCCCCTCCCTTACAACCGCCTGATACTTATGGTAACCTTCATCCGTCACTTCACCGGTTTCAGACACGTATCCGTATTTGCGCATCCCCATAACCCAGTACATGACTTCGTAGGAAGGGTACCCAAGGACTTGCGCGATTTCCGGAACAGTCCGGGGGCCATTCTTGAGGACGTCGACAATCTTATCCCTCATCAGCATTTCTTCCCTGATGACTTCCCTTAAATCTCTTACCTCGCCGTTCATCTCAAACAATCTCCTTTACAATGGGGACATTCCATCGGGGACATTCCCCGAAGGGGTGTGTCCCCTTACCCTTATTGGGGACATTCCCCGAAGGGGTGTGTCCCCTTACCCTTATTGGGGACATTCCTCCGCAGGAGGTGTGTCCCCATTCCTTAGAAACCCGTCTATCATTGCCTTGATTTGGGCATCGGTGTATCCTTTCAGATCAATGGCATCCCTGGGGCAGACCGGAACGCACCCGCCGCAGCCCTTGCAGCCGGTCTTGTTTATCCTCGCCACTTCTTTACCCTGATCCTCGCTCTTTTCAATTGCCGAGTAAGGGCAGGTTTTTACGCATAGGTCACACCATTCGCAGAGTTCAGGGTTGACCGAAGCCATCAGGGGCTCAAGCTCAACATATCCCTTTTTAAGAATGGATGCGCTTTGGGTAACCGCCGATAATGCCGAGGCAACACTTTCAGAAGAGTTTTTGGGTCCCTGGCAGGTGCCGCAGATAAACACGCCGTCCACTACGGTTTCCACGGGACGCAGCTTCGGGTGGATTTCGTTGAAAAACCGGTCCCTTCCCACAGGCAGTTTCAGGACGTCAACCAGTTCGCCGTTCTTTCTCGGGACCATGCCCGTTACCAGAACAACAACGTCGGCCTTGATTTCAACCTCTTCCCCGAAGGTAAGCAAATCTTTAACAGTGACCTTTATTTTCCCGTCGGGGCATTTTTCAACTGCAGGGGGCTCGTCATCGCCAAACCTGAGGTAAGTTGAACCTTTTTCCCTTGACCGGCCATAAAGCAATTCATACCTGCCGTACGTCCTCATGTCCCTGAAAAGGTGATACTGGTGGGATTTTGGATTCTTTTCAGAAACCAGAATAGAGGAGTGAACCGCCGCATTGCAGCAGTAACGGGAACAGTAACGGTTCGGGTTTTCCAGGTCCGGCTGCTGCCTGCTTCCGACACAGTAAATATAGACAACGTCTTTTATCTCTTTCCCGTTGCGGGTCGGGATGCCGTCAGACCTGTCAAGCAGTTCTTTGAATTCCGGAAGGGTAATCACTCCGTCCTCGCCGTATCCGTACTCGCCTGCCCCGGGTTGATATGTGTCAAAACCCGTAGCGACAATGATTGAGCCTACATTGGCGGTAATGTCATCTTTCTTATTGCCCTGGCCGCTTACCCTGATCTTTACGTTGAAGTTGCCGATATTCCCGGACTTTTCTACCAGCTCCGCACTGGTGAACAGGGTGATGTTTTCTCTTTTTTTAACTTCATCAACCAGTTTGGCAATCAGTTGCTTGCCGTTTTTTTCGTGGGGGTACATTTTCCCCAGCCGGTTGATCCACCCGCCGACAGCCGGAGATTTTTCAACCAGGAAGACGGATATACCGATATCTGCCATACCTATGGCCGCTCTCAAGCCGGCGATCCCGGCGCCGACAACCAGCACCTGCGGAACAGTGCCGATTATTATGGGTTCAAGGGGCTCGGTTAAACTTGTCCTGGCGATCCCGCCCCTGATTAACCTGATCGCCTTTATTGTCGCCCCTTCCCGGTCATCCGTGTGCGTCCAGGAACACTGCTCCCTTACATTAACCTGGGTATACTGATACGGGTTCAGCCCCGCCCTCCTGGCGACATTCCTGAAAGTAAACAGGTGCAGTTTCGGGGAACAGGACGCCACCACAAGGCCGTCAAGATTTTGCTCCCTGATGTCCTGGACCATCTCCTGCTGGGTGGCGTCGGAACATGTGAACATTGCTGTCCTGGCAACCACAACACCCGGCTCGTTCTGAACGGCTTCCCTGACCCTGTCCACATCCACGTAGTCGGAGATATTCCCGCCGCAGTGGCAAATGTAAACGCCTATTCTCCTGTTGCTCATTGTCCTCTCCTCGTCCTTTCAACGTGCGCTGCCGCCTGGGCTGCAGCCGCACCCGCGTGCAGTATGGAGTCGGGTATATCTTTGGCGCCGGATGCGGTCCCCGCCACGAAAACGCCGTCTATGCTTGTTTTCCCCGGGTTGAGGTCCTCGTCTGTTTCCTTTACGTAGAAGAACTCGTCCGCTTCCAATTCCTCCCCGGCAAACAGGTTCATGTATTCCGTGTTGGGCAGGAGCCCAACAGACAGGACCACCATGTCATGTTCCGCCTGGCTCATCTTCCCGCCGTTATCGATGTCTTCGTAATGGAGGATAAGGTTCCCGTTTTCCTTTTCTTCTACCTTTGCCACCCTGCCCTTTACGAAATTGGCGCCCATTCCCTTTGCCTGCTGGTAAAATTCTTCGTATCCCTTGCTGAAAGCCCGTATGTCGATGTAATAAACAGTCACGTCGGCCAGGGGAAGCGCGCCCATGATAAGCTGGTTGTGTTTTAACGAGTACATGCAGCATACCCTGGAACACAACTGGTTGTTTACGGTCTGGTCCCTGGAGCCGGTGCAGAGGATGAACGCTATGCTTTCCGGCACCTTGCCGTCAGAAGGCCTCAGAATGGTATTGTAAGGTCTTGTGGGAGCCAGAAGCCGGTCCATTTCCATGCCGGTGATAACGTTCCTGAATTTCCTGTATCCGTACTGGGGCTTCGCGTCCGCCGGGAAAAGCTTGAAGCCGGTGGAGACAATAACCGAACTGACTTCCGCTTCTACCGTCTCTTCTTTCATACCCATGTCAATGGCCTTTGCCGGACAGGTGGCAACACACTGCTGACACTGCGAACATACCCCGCAGTCCAGGCATCTTCCGGCGCTGTACCGCGCTTCCTCTTCAGTCAGGGGGAGTTCAACCTCCGTAAAATCAACGGGCTTTTCCTTTAAAATCTCCTTCTTTTCCAAGGGGACAAGGGTTTTGTAACTTTGCTGCCTGGCTATGACCTGTTCCTTATCCACAACCGGCAGCCTGTAATCAAACTCGGCCCCTTCCAAGGCTTCCCCTTTTAAGTAGCGGTCGATAAAGAAAGCAGCTCTTCTGCCCTGTCCCGCCGCTTTTACGATCATGGAAGGACCGGTCACCACGTCACCGCCGGCAAACACACCGGGTACCGGTGTGGCAAGGGTATCCGGATCCACCACCAGGCGTTCGCCGGGACCGGTTAGTTGGCCGGGGCCGCCGGTAAAGTTCAATTCAGCCCTTTGGCCGATGGAGACAATGATATTGTCTATTGCCACTTCTTCCTCTGTACCGTCGATATAGGTGGGATTAAACCGCCCGCTTTCGTCAAAAATGGACTTTACGGCTATGGTCACCAGGCCGGTTACGGATCCCTTTTTACCTATAGAGGTATGGGGACACACCTCCTGCGGAGGAATGTCCCCAATAATGGTATGGGAACACACCTCCTGCGGAGGAATGTCCCCAATAATTGAACGCACCCCTTTGGCATGGTGAATTTGAACGCCCTCAAAGAGGGCCGCTTCCACTTCTTCCGGGGAGGCAAATAATTCGCCCTCTTTTTCCAGGCAATACACATGCACTTCCCGTGCCCCCAGCCGCAGTGCGGAACGGGCGGCATCCATGGCCACATTGCCGCCGCCAATCACTGCTACCCTTTGCCCCAGGGGTACAGCCTCGCCCAGGTTCACTTTCCTCAAAAAATCCACACCGTAAAGCACTCCGGCCAGGTCCTCGCCCGGCACGCCCAATTTGGCAGCCCCCTGGCAGCCGGCGGCGATAAAAACGGCCTCAAAGCCCCGGCTTTTTAGATCCTCGATGTTTTCAACCCTCACCCCTGTTTCGATCTCTACCCCCAGCGCCGTTACATTTTTGATATCCCTGTCCACGACATCCTTGGGGATTCTGTAGGACGGTATGCCCAGCCTGAGCATTCCGCCGGGCCGTGCCGCCGCCTCAAAAATCTTGACCTTATACCCTTTCCTGGCCAGGTGGAATGCGGCGGTAAGGCCCGCCGGACCGGAACCGACAACGGCCACCTTCCTGCCGTTCAGCTCTTCCGGGGCTTTGTACTCCGGTTCAGAGTGCCCTTGGTAATAACGGTCGGCGATAAACCGTTTAATTCTTCTGATCGAAACGGGCCCTTCCAGGCTGCCCCTGGTACATTCCCCTTCACAAAGGGCGAAGCATGCCCTCCCCAGACTGCCGACCAGAGGCGTGTCTTCGAGCACAAGGTTAAAAGCCTCATCATATTTTCCGGTTCTGGTGAGGGCGACGTAGCCGTGGGCTTTTACGCCTGCGGGGCAGGTGAATAAACATGGGGAAGAACCCTGTCTTTCAATGACAGCCTTTTTGGGAACCGCCTGCGGAAATGCGATATGGGCGGCCCGCCTGGCCACCAAGTCGAAATTGTACTGGTCGGGAACAGCGACGTTGCAGGTCATTTCACACTGCCGGCAGCCGGTGCAAAGGGTCTGCCTCACAAAGGTCGGCTTCTTGCGGACCCGGACCTTAAACCTGCCGCCCCCGTCCCTTTCAATCTTTTCCACCTCGGAGTAAATCATCACGTCAACATTGGGGTGATGCTGTGTAGCCGCCATCTTGGGCGTCGAAATGCAGCTGGCGCAGTCAAGGGTGGGGAACACTTTGCTCAGCAGGATCATTTTGCCCCCGACGCTGGGCTCCTTTTCCACCAGCAAAACCTTATACCCCATGTCACCAAGTTTAAGGGAGGATTCCATCCCCCCTATGCCACTACCTACAACTAGAATATCGTAATTCATGCTCTATCCCTTCCTGGCAGGTCCAAGTTTTTTCAGCGCCTCCGAGAATTCCTTCATGTGGTTTGTAAACGGCTCAGCGCAGACCGAGCAGATGGCCGACATTCTCACCCGCTGGGGTTCGTACCCTTTTTGACTGAGTAGTTCCTGGGCCTCCTGAGCGATATGTGACGTCCTTTCCGAACAATCCGGAAGGTAGGCGCATTCTTCCCCGTCGATGGCCAGGAATACCCCGTCAAAACCTTTTTCCACCGCGTATAAAATCCACTCGGGCTTTATACCGCTTGAGCAAGGCATACTGGTTACCACCACCGTGGGCGGGTAGTGCATGTGGGAGCTGCCGGCCAAATCGATCCCGGGGTCTGAAATGTTGTGTGTGGAAAAGACAAGGATTTTCGGTGAAAAATCCTTGTCCTCACTGGCTTGCCCGGCCATGCTACTTCACCCTCTTGACATACAGCTTGAATGTTCCGCCATCATCTATCACACCCAGATACTCATGTCCCATCTTTTTCGCCCAGGCCGGGATATCTTTTTGGGTGCCGGAGTCGGTGGCCAGAATCTCCATAATTTCTCCCGCTTTCACATCCACGATGGCCTTTTTGGCCGCCAGGATGGGACCGGGGCATGAAGTTCCACGCGCGTCAACAACCTTGTTAGCCTTGATGTTTTTCAGTTCATCAGCTGTCATATAATTGCCTCCTCAACGAAAAGATTTATAAAATCCCTTCCTCCGCCCTGGTAACGGTGTCCTGCCGCACCCGTACCCCCCTGAGCAGGAAGAATAAGGTACCTCCCGAGGGTTGCTGCTCTAATTGCTGGAAGCAGTTAGTTATTTAGGGCACAACAGGACACCTGAATTGCTACTTATACGGGTTTGGGTATACATATATTACAAGGTAACACGTCCGGACTTGTTTTGTCAAGCCGCAGAAATCAAATACAGCCCAGCAGTTGACAGCCCGTCTCCATAGGCTATAATAAAAACATACCATAACCCGGTATTTTGTAATTCCAATCTCAACCAGGTATTTTGCAATCAATTTTCACGCGGGAGTAGGTGTGTTTATGCAGACGAAAAAAGGCGGCGGGCCGAGACAACCCGGCGGCGGTGAAGGCGCGGGCAGCCAGATTATCGGCAAGGACCCGCAGATACAGAACGAGCTGCTCACAAGGCTGAAAAAAATCGAGGGGCAGGTGCGCGGTGTGCAGAAAATGATCCAGGACTACCGCGACTGCGGCGACATCGTCACCCAGCTGGCGGCCATCAAGGCGGCGGTCAACCGGGTGAGCATCACCGTGCTGGCCTGCCATCTCAGCGACAAAATAAAAAGCGACCTGCACGAAAGCAAGGACGTTAAGGATTCGCTGTCCGAGTTCATGTCGGTCTTTAAAAAATTTTCCTAGCAGCCTGACCGGGGGATTCGCCTGTCATTTGTGAAAAACCCGTTAAATTTACTTCATCTCTGCCTGGCCGGCCATCTTTTTTCGGAGGAGGCCGGTTTTGATTTTAGATGATCGGCCTTACCAGTAATGGATAACCTGCAGGCCGGCCCCCAGCAGGGCCAGCAGCCCGAAGTAGACCGCGGTTAAAGCCACCATCAGGTACCCCGCCAGCACCAGGTACCCGTCCCGTTCCAGGCTGCCCGCGGCCAGGAAAAGGACGGCGTAGGCGGGCAGGGTGTTTGAAAAGGGCAGGGGCAGGGGGGCCGTCAGCATAACGGCGCTGATTACCAGCAGAAACCCGTTGACGCGGCCCATGGCCTTTCCCCGGGTCAGCGCCGGGAGCCTCGGGTGGGTCCATTTTTCTATCCTGCCGAAAATAAGGGCCCCCTTTCTCAGCACCGGAAGCAGGCTTTCAGCCGCCAGCCGCCGGTCCACCAGGCGGCCGGGCAGCCAGGGGGGCCTGTCGGCAACGACCCCCAGGCCCAGCAGGGCGATGACCAGGCCGAAAGGAGTGCTGCTGCCGGGAATGGACAGGGGTATTAAAAAAGGGACCGTTAAAACCATGCACAGCATCAACAGGCCGCGCCGGCGCAGCCTCTCCATAAGTTCCCGCAGGGTCAGCCCCTCCGCGGGCAGGGAATCGGCCAGGTCGGCCAGTTCCCTGGAAAAACTCTTATTATTAAACTCTTTAGACATACTCCCTCTTCAGATTATTTCAACATGCGTTTAAGTATCTTCCCCTTTTTCGACATTGTTTCCAATAATTCCTTTTAACTTATAACACGCGGCCGATCAGGACAAAGCCGTAATTCAGGATATTGAAAGGGAGCACAGGTGTGAGATAAAATATATAAATGGATCCGGTGAACCCTGGTTGTTTATCAGTTATCTGAACAAGCAGCCGGCGAAGAAAAAAGAGAGGGCGACATGGAAAGGGACGAACTCCGCCAGCTTCTGGAGGACCTTAAAAACAACAAAATAGATATACCCGGCGCGCTGGACAAACTGAAGCTCCTGCCTTACGAGGACCTGGGGTTCGCCTTGATAGATCATCACCGCGCCCTGCGCAAGGGATTTCCGGAGGTCATCCTCTGCCAGGGCAAAACCCCGGAACAGGTGGCCGGTATTTTCAAGAGCCTGTGTGACGGCAGGCGAAACGTCCTCGGCACCCGCGCTTCCCGGGAAGCATACGCAAGGGTGCGGGAGATATACCCGGACGCCCAGTACAGCGAACTGGCCCGCACCATCGTGGTGCGCCGGGGGGATGCGCCTCCCCCAAAGGGCAAAGTCCTCGTTATGAGCGCCGGCACCGCCGACCTGCCGGTGGCCGAGGAGGCCGCCATTACCGCCGAGGTGATGGGCAACGAGGTCAGGCGCTGCTATGACGTCGGCGTGGCCGGCCTGCACAGGCTGCTGGCCAGGCTGGAAATGATCCGGTGGGCCCACGTGATAATCGTGGTGGCCGGAATGGAGGGCGCCCTGGCCAGCGTTGTGGGCGGGCTGGCCGGCCAGCCGGTGATCGCGGTGCCTACCAGCGTGGGTTACGGCGCCAGCTTCAACGGGCTTTCCGCCCTGCTGTGCATGTTAAACAGCTGCGCCCCGGGCGTCAGCGTGGTCAATATAGACAACGGATTCGGCGCCGGGGCCATGGCCAACGCCATCACCCAAATATTGTGGAAGGAAAAGGAAAACCATGATTTCAGCCCCTGATGCCGCACAGATTTTTTATGACTGAATGGTGAGGGCCCGGCAAATATGTGAGATAAAATTTAAAACCGGGCCGTGGCCGGAGGAAGGTTCCGGCAGGCCCGGTTCCCGGGTGCTTTTAGCTGATCTTAAATTTTCCGGCCAGTGCGTTCAGGTTGTTCACCAGCTGTTCAAGATTGCCGACAATCTCACTGACTTCAGCGGTGGCCGAGCTGGTTTCCTCAACCGCCCCCGAGATATTCTGCACCGCCGCCACAATCTGGTTGATCATATCGGGTATCCGGACCACCTGCCGAAAGAAGTTATTTACGTATACCATATTCTCGTCCATTTTTTTCCTGAAGTCGCCGATCTGGTCCGCTTCGGCCTGTATTCTTTCATGCTCCTCGTTGGCAATGGCCTCGGCCTGCTGGGAACTGGCCATAATGCTTTTTATTACCTGGCCGATTTCGCTGGCGGCCTTGGCCGACTGGTCGGCCAGTTCCCGTATCTCGGCGGCCACCACTGCAAACCCCCGCCCGTAATTTCCGGCCTTGGAGGCCTCGATGGCGGCGTTAAGCGAAAGCAAGTTGGTCTGGCGGGCGATATTGGTGATCAGTTCCAGCGCCCTGGCTATTTCACCCGTCTTTAGATTCAATTCTTTAATTATCCTGACCGACGATTCGTTCTGCCGGGCTATTGCCTGCACATGTTCGTCCACCAGCTGCAGGCTGGTACTGCCGCTTTCCAGTGCCCCGGCCACCTGTTCGGCGTTTTCATTGACGCCGGTAATCTGGTCGCGGATTTCCTCTATGTTGCCGACCACCTTGCCGACCGCCGCCGCGGTCTCCTCGGCGCCCGCAGATGTCTGGGCGGCGTTCTCCCGCAAATTTAAAACGGCGTCAGTGAGCTTATCGGCCCCGGCCTCCAGCTGCCGCGTGAGGTCCTCCAGTATACTGACAAAGGCCCTTTCCAGGTCGGCCACCGTGCTCATTTTGCCCACCGAACTTGCCCCGCTCTGCCGGGCCACTCCCTCCAGGCGTTCCATGGCGCGCTTCATGGGAGACAACAACTGGCGGTAATTGCGGTAGCTGATGCCCATTCCCATCAACGTCCCGCACAGGGCGCCCACCAGGGCCGACAAATAAAGGCTGCCCGTAATAAACGCCAGTATCCCGCTGATCAGGCCGCAGGGGCCGGCGATGACAACAGTGCGGAGCAAATAACGACCCGGGGTTAATTTTTTGATTTCCATGAAATATAAACCCCCTTATATCTTTTTACTTTTTACCGACCGGCGGAGTCTATACACCTGGACATTTCCCAAAAATCATCTTGACATGCTAATTTTAACCATTAAATATTTATTAGCATTATTTATTAATTTGTGGTATTTCTGCAAATTATTTTGAATTCCTCCAAAAATATTTCCGGATGGGAAGGGTATTTATAATGGTTAATAGAATGAAGGGTGCAGCAGGAAAAAATTACCCAAATCCGAGGAGGGAAGCCCCGTGGAACGTTTTAGAAAATATATGGGCAGGGAAGTGAACCTGGAAAACGTAAAAAATGACAGCCGGCTTGGCGCCTTTGGAGTGGCATGCGCATACCTGCCGGACCCGCTGGAGGATTTTGACGAGATTGAATTCAGGACCAATTTTGGCGGACAGGGCAATATCGTAGTTACAGTAACGCTGGAGACAGGTAAAATCAAAAGGGTTATGTTCAGCGAGGCCGATGAAAAAAACCCGGATGTCATCAGGAGCCTGACTGAATCCCGGCTGGCGGAATTTTTAGCGGGGAAGGGCGCACAGTTGGCCGGCTTTTTCGATTACATTACTGCTTGAAAAAGTTGTCAATTTAGCAGGTTTGGATTTGAACATAATAAATTAGAGCTTACTAAAAAACATCGGCCAGGAAATTTCCCGGGAATTTACTGGAGGCATAATTGGCATGAAGAAATTGACACTGATTATCAGCCTGTTTCTTGCTTTCCTCATTTTGCCGGCGGCAGCTTATTCCCAGCACCAAACTGATTCATGCCGGGAAGAAATCGAAGACAGGGATATATTTAAGAACTTCGAGGGGATGGAAAAATCCTACGAAGGCCCTCTTCCCTGGACAGGAAACCCCAGATTTCAGGAGGCGGTGAAGAAGTACAACACGCCGGTGCTGATGGCCGCTTATAAAGCCGCCCTGCCCGACCCGATCATGGCCGAGGGTTATAATATCGGACTGGCGGCCGACCAGTTGGCCGGGAAAGTGGTCCAGCCGGGCGAAATCTTCTCCCAGAACACGGCCATCGGTCCATATACCGAGTACCGGGGGTACAAAGCCGGCCCCACCTACGCCGGCAACCGGGTTGTTACCACCGTCGGCGGGGGAGTATGCAAAATTGCCACCATGTTATACAACGTGGTGACTTTCAGCGACCTGCAGGTGGTTATGCGCAGCGCCCACTCCATGACCGTCCCCTACGTTCCGCCGGGACAGGATGCCACGGTCTACTACGGGGTCAGGGATTTCCGGTTCATGAACAATACCGGGGGGCCTGTGCTCATCTGGTCCCAGAAGGTGGACGACACGCTCTACATGGCCTTGTACGGCCAGAAAAAGCCGCCCAGGGTAATCTGGCACCACAAGGTCTTAAAAAGGACAAAATACTGGACGCTGTACCAATACAACCCGTCCCTCCCGCCGGGCACCGAAAAAATAACAGCGCCGGGACAGGACGGGCTGATCGTAAGGTCCTGGGTAACGGTGGAAAAGCCGGACGGGATGGTTATTTCCAAGAAAAAGGGGATTAGCTGCTACAGCGCCAGCCCGTGCATAATTGAGCGCGGCCCGCGCAATAATCAATAGACGCGGGTGAAGCTCAATCAATCCAGGCTTATAAAAACCAGGCCGACGGTTATCAGGGCGGCCCCGATAAATTGATGGCTGGTGATCACCTCACCGAGAAAAAGATAACTCAACAGCATGGTAATCAGGGGCGAGCAGGACAAAATGAGCGTCACATCATTGATATTGCCCCTTTTGAGCGCCGCAAAATAGGCCAGGTCGCCCAGCAGTGTGGCCAGGACCGCTTCAATACCTATGAACACCCAAAACAGGGGAGGTATTTGTAAAAACTGGTAAAACCCCCGGGAGCCGATGAGCCAGCCCATTACCAGCGTGGCCGCAATAATGGTCCGCAGTGAAAGGGCGGTGACCGGGTTTACCTTATACAGGCCCAGCTTGCCGAATAAAGGAGCCATTCCCCAGCACAGCATGCCTAACAGCGCATAAAGAAAAGCCATCAGCATTCCTTCTTTTATACGGAACTATTTTCCAGTGTTTATTTTTTATGCAGGGAATTAAGTGAAAAGAACAGCCGGGGCAGAAAAAGAATTGTATGGTGCCGCTTTAGCAGCATGGGCAACTGATCAATAAAAAATAAAAAGTCACCCTGATCATTAACGGGTGACTTTTATGCCGGGGCTGGCGCCTATTATCAGTTATCTTTTCTCAGACTCCCCGTAATACGGCCACCACCAGCCGCAGCCGGGGCCGTAACCGTAACCGGGGCCGTAGCCATAGCCCGGACCGGGGCCGTAGCCATAGCCTGGACCGGGGCCGTAGCCATAGCCTGGGCCATACCCGGACCACTGCCTGCCAGGGAACCTGTATCCCTGACCGGGGCCCTTTTTATAACCGGGTCCGAAGGGCTTTCCGGGACCGGGACCGACAGTTCCCCCTTTACCCTTTTGCGGCCCGGAGCCGTACGAAGGACCGAATCCGTATCCCACAGGGGCCACCTCCTTGTCATTTTATACCATTATATAGATTTTGTGGTATTATGTTACATAATAAACAGAAATTTGTCATGCAGGAGTAAAGATCGGACTTTCCCCCCGTAATCATGCTGCGGTTTTTTCCGGCATCATCTCCAGGGGCAATACAGGCAACCTTGCCACCAATACCACCATCCTTCTTTATATCCTCTTTGATAAAGGTTTTCGCCGGGTGTATAATGTTTGGGAAATATTTATTAAAAGGAGTTCCGGCAGTGGACGATAACGCAAAAAATAACGAATCCCAGTACCTGCTGGCCGCTTTAATCGAAATCTACAGGGGAAACCCGGTTTACCTCCCGGAATTTGACCCGGAAATGGAAACCAGCCTGCTCCGCGACGTCTTTTCGGCCGCCATCAGTTTCGCCCGGTTTGATGAATCCCGCCTGGTATTGAGCGAGGAAATAAATAAAAGCTACCGGGAAGGCGCCACCGTCCGGGGACAGATTGACCTGGCCAGGACCCAAAGCCCGGATGTTTTAAACGCCAAGATGGTGGCTGCGGCGCATGTCTTTAAGATAATGAGCGGCAGCCGGCTCAAATTTTCCTAAAGATGCCCTAAAAAGGCGGGTTTGCTCACCTGGAGGCCGGCAACTGCGCCCTCTCCTTCCCCTTCCCGAGAAAAAGGGCCGTGGGTATGGCAAAGGCGATAATTATCGCGGCGACCAGGAATGTGTCGTCGATGGCCATGACCAGTGATTCCCTGGCGGCCAGCCCGGTGATAAGGGCCAGGACGGAGCCCTGCCCGGCCCCGGCGCCGGCATTCAGGGCCGCCAGGGCTGAAATTTGCCTGGTCACCATGGGCGCCAGGGGCGAACTTACCGTTACGGATTCGGCCAGGTGCGCAAAATGAAAGGTCTGCCTGGACTGCATGACGGTGGTCAGCACGGCGATGCCGAAGGACGCGGCCACCTGCCTGCAGACATTGTTTAACGCCGACGCCCTGCCCACTTCCTGCTGTGGAATGGTATTCATGCCCGCCGTGGTCATGGGCATCATGGCCAGTCCCATGCCGACGGACCGGATGGCCGCCACCACGGTGACGTACATGACTGTTGAATTTATGCTTAAGTTTTTAAATTCCCAGGTCCCCCAGGCCACAATCACCAGGCCCAGGAAGGTAATTAATCTGGCCCCGATCCGGTCAAACAAAGCCCCGCTGATTGGCATCATAACCGCCGACACCAGCGCCGCGGGCATCAGCATCAGGCCTGTTTCCATAGCTGACTTGCCCATTAAATTCTGCGTAAAAATGGGAATCAGGAACACGCCGCCGAAAAGGCCCAGTGTAATCAGGCTGCCGCCAAAAACGCTGATGGAAAAAACCGCGTTCTTAAACAGCCTCAGGTCCAGCATCGGCTCGGGAATGCTCAACTCGATCAGGACGAAGAGGAGCAGCATGAAAAAGGAAAAAACCAGCAGCGACACAATGTAATAGGATCCCCAGCCCTCTTTCTGGCCCTGGCTCAGCGCCAGCAAAAGGGCAAAGCACCCCGCGGTGGAAGTGACAAAACCCCACAGGTCGAACTTCAAGCCCTTTTTAACCTGGCTTTCCGGCAGGAGCATGCTCCCCAGTAAAATCCCCAGCACCCCCACCGGCACATTCATGGTGAACAAAAACCGCCAGTTGAGGTGTTCAACCACATACCCCCCCAGCGTGGGCCCGATGGCGGGGGCGGTTACCGCCGCCATGCCCCACACCCCAAGGGCTGTGCCGATCATGTTCCTGGGCACGATTCTGTACACGATGACCATACTTACCGGCATGATCGCCCCGCCGCCGATACCCTGGATGACCCTGGCCACAATCATGGAATTGTTGTTCCAGGCCAGCCCGCACAGTACTGAGCCGGCGGTAAAAACTATCAGGGCGACAAGGTATATTCTTTTGGTACCGTAGGCGTCACCCAGGTACCCCGTGACCGGTATAACCACCCCCGACGCCAGCATGTACGCGGTGAGCACCCACTGGATCTGATCCGCCTGGACCCCGAATATGGCCATCAACTTTGGCAGGGCAACATTTACCGAGCTGTTGTTCAGGATGGCGGCAAAGGCGCCTAAAACCACCACAAACAGGGGAAGCCAGAAAGAACCGTTTTGCCGTTCGTCTTGTTGCATAAGCGCTCCAATCTCCGGTAAAACTATTTTAACTGCTTAAATAAATACATTTTAGCACAATTAAAATAATTTTGGCCTTTAATTATAGTAAAGCCAGATTAAAAATAGAAACCCCCTACGGAAGGAAAAGGGGCGGCGGCCGGCAAATACATCTTAAAACTCTTTTTGGGATGCTGGTAAAGTTGGTGGAAACAAAACACATCATCTGGGACGCCCACGTCCACCTTTTCCCCGGCAGGCTGTTTAAGGCCATCTGGCAGTGGTTTGAAAAGTTCGGGGTGGAAATGCCGTACAGGGGCTTAAGCAACAACAGGATCACCGGACGCCTGGCCAATATGGGGGTGGAGAAGGCCTTTCTCCTGGTCTATGCCCACAAGCCGGATGTGTCGGCCGGAATCAACCGCTGGCTCAGCGGGTTTTGCCGGAAAAACCCCATGTACCTGCCCTTCGGATGCATCCATCCCCACGACCGCAATCTGGCCGGGGTCATCGAGGAAGCGCTGGACGGGTACGGTTTTTACGGGCTCAAAATACACTACCTGGTGGCCGGGATGAGGCCCGACGCCCCGGAATTCACCCCCATCTACCGGGCGCTGGAAAGGAGGGGGAAGGCGCTGGTGGCCCATGCCAGCATCGCGCCGATACCCGGCCCCTGGCTGGGCATGGACATCTTCGGGCGGGTGCTGGCCGCCCACCCCGGGATGACGGTGCAGCTGGCCCACATGGGACACTTTGAGCTGGACAAGGTTACGGTGCTGATGAGAAAATACCCCAACCTCTACCTGGACACCGCCTGGGCCATGGGCAACAGCACCATCCAGGTGGACCCCGGGCCGGTCCGGGAATTGATCCTGGAGTTTCCCGACAGGATACTGTACGGCTCCGACTTCCCCATCATCATGGAGGACCCCCGCCGCACCGTGGACAGGCTAATGAAGCTCTCCCTGGGCGATGAAATCACCGGGGCCGTCCTGCGGGGAAATGCAGAAAAACTGATCAGCAAGCTTTCAGCCGTAAGCGGCAAGACTTGAGCTATAGCACTTTTTAGCCACAGAGAACACAGAGAATTACAGCAGGATTTTCATAATAACCTCCATCTCGCGCCGCCAGTGCGGGCGACACAAATA
Organism: Bacillota bacterium; assembly: GCA_049323615.1. Classification (GTDB taxonomy): domain Bacteria; phylum Bacillota; class Desulfotomaculia; order Desulfotomaculales; family Desulfocucumaceae; genus JBMOPD01. Next base: position 35,454 of record JBMOPD010000070.1, read on the forward strand.
GTAATGAAAAAGGGATGCGCACCCACCCTAGATTGAGGTACAATCCGTCTGAGGAGAAGACACACTACAAAGCACGGTGAG
>JBMOPD010000071.1:0-2529 GCA_049323615.1 Bacillota bacterium
TTACATAGCTATAGAAAACCTAAAGCAATTGCACTTTCTACCTGGTGAGGGAGATCTATGAATTACATTGAAATAGTCAACGACGCCATACAATATATTGAATCAAACTTGCATCGGAAGCTGTCCTATGTCATGACTTTATTTCAATGCAAGCTAACAACTAATCCTTCTTATTTACATGTTATAAAATAATCACACAAGTTATAGTTGTTTACAGAACAACCCTAATAAACAGTTTATCTTCTTGAATAAATGTGCTAAAACCTTTGCGTCACATCCTTTCGGATGTTTTGCCTTTAGCAGAGTATAAATGCATTTTTTCAGCAGTAAACGCAAATTGTGTGTATTGTAATATATTCCATTTTATGACATTATTTATTATAATGTCAATAAAAATTCCATGCTTTCGGCATCGGCAATGTTCCTCCAGGCGCTTCTTACTCAGTTCCTGCTTTGGCTTCGGCTTCAATACCGTATTGAATGGCGTAGGCCTCCTCCTGCATTCTTTTGGTTAGTACCAATAATCCAATGCTCTAAAAATGACCCTACAAACGCCGGCAAACTCCACTCTATAATCGGTTTGTATGTCTGGTGCATCGGCATGTCCCTGAATGACCTTTTACCCTTCCTCCGTAAATTCCAGTGCCGCGCTGCCGGCCGGTATTCGGACCAGAATGAAGGGATAAGTGATTACCTGTGCCGAAACCTGTCCGGGCGGCGGGCCGTCAACCCGGTAGCGCACCTTTAACCTGCCCTGTCCGTCATCGTAAATGTTGACGATCTTCACCCCGTAGCCGGCCGTGGGCCTTTCCCCCGCGGCGATCAGGATATAACTCCATTCCCCGTCTGTCATGGACCCGGCAAAGGGGTGCCCGCCGTTGGCAGCCGCCCATTTTCTTACTTCCTCCGGCAAGCCGCCAGGGGCGGAAAGTTGGAAATCAGGGTCCAGCCGGTCACCCCGGGCCAGCACTTTGAAAGGTACGGGCGAACCGTACAGGCGGCCGCTGTAACTGTAATATGGGGATTTCATTTCTTCCAGGAGCTGGCGGGCTTTATCCGCCATCCCGCCCTGCGGGTAATCTTTAATGATTTTTTCCAGGTAGTGAGCCTCCCCGGTATAGGCGCCCAGGGCCAGCAGGGCGCCGTCGGCCATGGGACTGGCCTGATATTCACTGATAAATTTATTGTAGACGGCGATAATGTTTTGCTTCACTTCCGACTTGTTGAAAACAAACCAGGCGTCCTGGCCCCAGTCATACAGGCCGGTATAGCACAGCCCTTGGGAGTACAGCGCCTTTTCCTTCAGCCGGGGCGGTGAGGACGGGTCGTCATAAACCTGCCGGAAGTAATCCAGGCTGTGGCCGTAGTTGATCATCTCCCGGGCGAAGGCGGCCATTTCCGCCGGCGCCCGGCCTTCGGCGGTGTCGTTTATGTAGCCCAGCCAGTTGTACCACTGCCGCTGGCCTGCCCACAGGTGGTTGTAATAGGTCATCTGGTTATGGTAGATGGCCGCCGCCAGGTTATACAGAACGGAGGGGTCTTTTGAGCCTTCCCACTGTTCTTTCAGGCCGGCTATTTCCCTCACCCGGGCCAGCTGTTTTTCAATTTCGCCCCGGAAGTCGTAATTTTGGGAGGTATGTAAGCGCCCGAAGGGAGAAAGGTCCTGAATTTCCGCTTCGCTGTATTTTTTCAAGAACTCCTCCAGCGCCAGGGCGGCCTGCCGGTAGTCGTCCCGGCGGAGTTCCTTTACCGCCAGGGTGTAGTCCGCAAGCGGGCGCAGGGGCGGATCAAGCGCCGGCGAAGACAGTTCTTTCAGCTGGTCGCGGGTCATGCGCACGTCTAGGATGTAGATCAGGCGTCCGGCTATGTGATAGCGCATATCCCCGTCGGGCAGGGTGAGGGCCCTTTGCAGCGCGTTCAGCGCTTCGGCCCAGCGTCCTTCGATCTCGTAGCAGCGGGCCAGGCGGTAGGCGGCATCGTCGGCGGCAGGGTGGCCGGGAAATCCAGCCAGGAACTTTTCCCAGCCGGGGATTTCCCTTTCCGGACTGTACTGTTCGTCACCGTGAAAGTACACCGGCCAGATGCCCTGGTATTTTTCCCGGCGGTCCAGCTCGAAGTAAGGTTCTCCCCGCACTTCCTCATAGGCCCTGATGCCGCGGGCCAGGTAGCTCTGCGGGTATTTCTCACCGACTACTTCCCGTTTCACAGGTGTTTCCGGCCACCTGCGGGTATTGAAGATTATTTCTATATCCTCCTGGGGCTCCAGGCCGGTCCACTCCCAGACCAGGTCATTTCCTTCAAAGCGATATGTTTCCGGAAAAATCTGTACCAAATCACCGGGCAATACGCCTTCAAAGCGGAAAACCACCCGTGCCTTGCCGATGGGCCCCTTCCAGTACGAACCCGTGGTCAGGATATACCCCGCCAGCACCTGCCCGTTGGACCAGTAGTGATTCTTAACCCAGTAGGTATTTCTGACTTCCCTCGTTTCTCCGGCCTCGAAGGGCACCTCCCAGGTCCACCAGAAAG
>JBMOPD010000072.1:0-2447 GCA_049323615.1 Bacillota bacterium
GCCTTTGCCCTCGGGGGAAAGGCCTTCGGAGACCTCCATTCCCACCTGTGCTGCATCGGAGACGGGAGCTATGGTCTTGCGCCTGTTTTTCGCCAAAGTAAACACCTCTTTCTCCAGAAAAACCTGATGGCATCCCTGCCGGCTTTACTTTGAAACACCAGGGTCTGACGTTATAATGCCTTTTTTTGAGCCACTTTACCCGCAAGGCCGTCAGGCGATCTGAAATAATAAACATAAGGAATGGGCTGCCCGGAAAAATTTTTTCTCCGGGTCGTATTTTTTGTAATCCAGATGCCCTTTTAAATTGTCATGTATTATGAGGTGGGTTTTGCGAAGATGGGATACCGTCTCAGCGTTTTGTTTGCGATACTTGTTATTCTAATGCTGATCAGCGTATCAGGGTGCTTTGCTTCTTCTCTTGAGAATTACCTTGATGCCCAGGGTATCCCCGCCGGCAGCATCATTTACACTGCTCCGTCCAAGTATGTTTCGACGGTGTTCTACCTTGAGGGGAACGGCCTGTCCGTAGCCTGGCTGGAGCAGCGATGGGGGTGCTGGCGTTTTATGCGCACGTACAGTCAGCTCAGTCCTCGTCCAGGAGAGACCCTTACCTGGCACGGATGTACCCTGAAGTTCCCGGAAGACGATATGCATAAAGCCCTTACCTGCATTTTTGGCATCGCTTCCGATCCGCAGATACGGGTTGTGAAATTGGAATCCCCTCAGTCTGGCGTCATTGCCGTCACCGACGTCCACGAGGCTGAAGGGTACAGGGTATGGTGCGTAGTGGCCCCGGATATCCCCATGGGCTGCCGTATCACCGGCCTATCTGCGACCGGTGAAGTGCTTTACGCATATTAACCACAAAAATATCGCTATGGGACTTAGTTCCATATCAGTTAAAGGAAACCGTTAGCAATTTGTCGAAATCCGGTGTATGGCTAAGTCGCTTGAAGACCATGAAGCAGTCAAGCTGTTCTTCCGGCTTGAACTTAATAAAACTTAATAAGCTGATGAGATTGAAGAGACTCGAAGAGTGGAGCAGAGCTTAGACGACTCGGAGATATGGGGTGAGCACCGGTATAAAGTTGTATCGGTGTTTTTTGTTTTTAACGGCTTCTTTAACATCTTTTAGGATGGCGGGAACGGGTGATCGTCATCATCGATAACTACGATTCGTTCGTTTATAACCTTTACGGCTGTTTCAGGATGAGGCTCTCTTACTGGCGCTCGGAGTTTCGCGACTGGAGGTGGACGGGTGGAAACTTTAGCGTGCGTCAACGGGGAAATATTGCCGGCAGCGGGAAGGCACATTTCGCCCCTGGACCGGGGGTTCCGATATGGGTTGGGCCTCTTTGAAACACTGGCCGCCAAGAACGGGCGGATACTCTTTGCGAGGGAACATCTTGCCAGGCTCCGGGCGGGGGCCGGCCATCGGGCATCAACCTGGACCGTGATGACCGCTGCCTGCAAGGATACCTGGAAACCTCCAAGCAGGCCAACGGTATCAAGGACAGCTCGCTGCGGCTCACGGTTACGGCCGGGCCGGCGAGCGGGGAAACGTGCACCATTGTAACCCTGGGGCCGCCCCTTTATACCGACGGGGACTATAGGCGGGGTTTTCGCATCGGCGTTGTCGGAATACGGCGCAACCGTCATTCACCGTCAGTCAGGCTGAAGACCCTCAGCTACCTGGACCAATACCCTTTCCAGGCAGGAGGACCAGCAGCGGTTGGGACGAAGGGGTGCTTTTGAATACCGAGGGATTGGTCGCTAAGTGTTCGGCCAGCAACATTTTTATCGTGCGGCAGGAGCGATTGTTTACCCCGCACGTCGATCGCGATCTGCTGCCGGGTATTGTTCGGGCTGAAGTCCTTGCGCTGGCCCGGCGCCTGGGACTGGACGCATCTGAAGCCGCCCTGGGAGTCGATCTCTTTGGAAGGTGCCGAGGAAAATCTTCTTACTAATTCGGTTTTGGGCGTGATACCTGTCAGTTGTTTTAACGATCAGCCGGTGGGCCTTTCTTTTCCCGGGCCGCTTACCGGAAAGCTGGCGGATGCTTATAGACAATTAGTATCAGCGGTAAGTAAAAGGTGAACACCCCACATTTAAAGTTCAAGAAGTAGTTAGGGCGTTTAATCGGTATCGCTTTGACAATAAGCGGCGGTCAAGCAGCAAAACGGTAGTTCTACACGTCATAAGAAGCGCCACACACTTCTACCAAGGCTGTTGGCCGGTTTTTTATTGTCCGGGATGGGGTATGCGGCTTACCATAACTACCACAACTTCAACTTCTAACGATTGGATGTTCGGTGTCGGCAAAACAAGGGGGAAGCCAAATTGGGCAGCGCACACAACGCTTCGCTTGATGAACAGACTCGGTCAATTCTCGTTCCCCACATCGGACGGCAGGGTACCCTTGTGGATGCCCTTCACGATGTGCAGCA
>JBMOPD010000073.1:0-32536 GCA_049323615.1 Bacillota bacterium
TCCGGAGGCCGGCGCTCTATCCCCTGAGCTACGGGCGCTCGTAGATTATTTCCCGGAACTTCAACACAATGCTGCAAGGGATATTATATCTAAATCCCACCCGTAATGCAAGAACTAAACCCGCTAAAGAGAAATGTAATTTCTGCAAGGACCGCCATTGGGTGTCAGTGGAGAACGGTATTTTGGCCCTCCAGCCCCGCGTTGCCCCCATTTCCGGCGAAATCCGGAACAAGCCCCGGCCCGCCCCAATCTACCCCCTCCATGGATTCTTTCAGCACATTGGCAGAATGCCTTAAAGCCCTTTCCTCTTCTTCAGACAGGGGAACCGCCAGGGTTCTTACCCTCCCCGCCCTGTTCACCATCGAGGGAAGGCTCAGGCAGACATCATGTATGCCGTACTCTCCGTCAATCAGGCCGGAAACCGTCAGTATGGAATTCTCATCCCTGATGATGCTTTCACACATCCTCCTCACCGCCAGGCCAATGGCGTAGTAGGTGGCGCCCTTCCGCTCGATTATTTCATACCCGGCGCGCCTGACCTGATCGGATATGGCGGCCCTGTCCAGGCACGGCTCCCCGTGCATGCGGCAGAAATCCTCCACCCCGATGCCGGCTATGTTGGCCAGGCTCCACAGGGGCACCTCGCTGTCCCCGTGCTCCCCGACCACGTAGGCATGAATGTTCCTGGCCTCAACCCGGCATTTTTCACTGATCAGAAAGCGGAAACGCGAGCTGTCCAGCACGGTCCCGGACCCCATCACCCGGTTGGGCGGCAGGCCTGTGATCCTTAGCGCAGCGTAGGTAAGCACATCCACCGGGTTAGACACCATCAGGAGGATGGCATCCCCCCCGGGCCTGATAATCAGGGGCAGGGTCTCCCGGAGCACCTTTAGATTTTTTTGGATCAGGTCCAGCCTGGTTTCGCCCGGTTTCTGGTTGGCGCCGGCGGAAAAAATTATAATATCGGCATCGTGGCAGTCATCGTAATCCCCGGCGTATATATTGATGGGGCTTACAAAGGACGCCCCGTGGGCCAGGTCCATGGCCTCCCCCTCGGCCCTTTTTTTATCGATATCCACCAGTGCCATTTCACTGACCAGGCCGCTTATCATCAGGGCGTAAGCCGACGCCGAACCCACCGACCCCGCCCCCACCACCGCGATTTTCCTCTTGTCCTCCATCAGCATAAATGTCAGACCTCCTAAGTAAGATTTTCTCTATTTTTTTACCCCGGGACCCGTATTATACGGAATCTATCCCTTTGCTGTCTTTATTTTAAGCAAATATTAAAATATTTGTCATTGCGGCTCATTTTTTCCGCATGTATGATAATTGTAAAAGTAAACCACTAAGGTAAAGGGCGGCGACCATGAAGACACACAGAAAGGTACTGAACGTTGCAGTAATGCTTGTACTTGCCTCCGCGGCAACCCTGGCGGGATGCGCCGGCCGGCAGGGCGGCGGAGAAAAAACCGAAGGACCCCCGGCCGTTGTCTCGGGAGTCTATGAGGATGCCCATTCCACTCAACCGGTTGACCAGCCGGCTGTCAAAGGTCCGGAAACCCCGGAAACCCCGCAGGTCCAATCCCCCCAGGTCCCCAGGGCGAAGCTGGGGGCGCCGCCGGCTGAGGCCAAAACACATCCAAAAGGTGAAAAAGTCGCTTATCTGACCTTCGATGACGGCCCCAATTCGGATTATACCGAAAAGATACTGGATATCCTGCGTGAAAAAAAAGTCAAGGCCACCTTTATGGTGGTGGGAAGGAACGTCAATCTTAATCCCGGCATTTTTCAGCGCATACTGGCCGACGGGCACGGGGTGGGCAATCACACCTTCAGCCACGATTACCATACTTTATACAGCTCGCCGGAAAGATTCCTGGCCGACCTGGAAGAAACCAACAGGACACTTATCCCGTATACCGGAAAACCGGTGATGATATTCAGGGCGCCCGGCGGCCCCCAGAACTTAAAACCCCCCTTTATGAGCAAGCTGCAAAAGAGCGGTTACATCTCGGTGGGCTGGAACATCACCTCGGTTGACAGTGACCCCCACGGCGTGACACAAAGCCAGGTATATAACAATATTGTGTCCGGGCTGGAAAGGGTTGAGCGCCTTAAATTGACACCGATCATCCTGATGCACGACGGAACCCAGCTGGCCAGCACCGAAGCCAGGCCCGGCACACCGCTGGCCATCTACATTCAGAACAGGGAAGCCACCATCTCCGCCCTGCCCGCGGTGATCGACCACTTTAAATCAAAGGGGTATACATTTAAAATCGTTGATGAACATACCCCGCCGGCCTGGTAAAATTACCCCATAAAACACTTTATGCAAAAAAAAAACAGCCAGGAGGCTGTTTTTTTAACGATGGTCGGGGTTGAACAACCCTCTTTACCTGGCCCCTCACCCGCCGCCGCCTCCGGCGATAAGGGCCAGCAAGCCTGCGCCCACCGCTGCGATGGACCATCCCTGGGGCAGGTTGCCCACCAGGCCGAACAATATCAGGCCTAAGCCGGCCAGCCGGAGAAGATTTTTTACAGTGCCGCTCAATGTTAGTTCCTCCCGGGAAAAGCCTTGTTAATCATCCATCGGATCCGGTGTTCTATGCCGTTACACTTATTATATCATACTGCCGGAAATAACATGTCTCTTAAAGCCGGGTACAGGCCAATCAGCGGTGTTTGAACTTGGGCTCCCTTTTTTCAATAAAGGCGCTGACCCCCTCACGGACATCTTCGGTGAGGAACACTCTGTCGAAGAGGTCGCACTCCAGGCGCAGCCCTTCTTCCAGCGTCATCTGCAGCCCCCTGTCCACGCATTGCTTGATCAGGCTGAGAGCCGCCCCGGGGCGCTGGGATATTTTTTGAGCCAGCTCCAGGGCGGCGGTAAGGACTTCGGCCTGGGGAACAACAGTATTGACCAGGCCAATCCTCAAGGCCTCCTGGGCCGGGATAAAATCCCCCAGGTACATCAGTTCCTTGGCCCTGGCCTCCCCAATCAGTCTGGGAAGCCGCTGGGTGCCCCCTCCACCGGGAAAAAGCCCCAGTTTAATTTCCGGCAGGCCCAGGAGGGCATTTTCACCGGCCACCCTCAGGTCGCAGCAGAGGGCCAGCTCACAGCCGCCCCCCAGGGCAAGGCCGTTTATGGCCGCCACCGTGGGCTTGGGAAACCCGTCCAGGTAATTAAACATGTTGTGCCCCCGGGAGGCATATTCCCCGGCGACACCGGCCCTTCCCTGCATGAGGTGGGGAAACTCCTTTATGTCCGCGCCTGCCATGAAGGCTTTGCTGCCTGCCCCGGTCACCACCACCACCCGGACCTCCGGGTCCTTCCCCATTTCACGCAGACAGGCAAGTATTTCTTCAACCACCTTTCCGCTGAGGGCATTGACCGGGGGGTTGTTAATGGTCATCAATCCCGCGCTGTCCTTCTTTTCCCAGTTAACCAGTTCCCTGGCCGACATCTTCAGTACCTCCTTCAATTAAACTTTGACCCAATTCCTAATTCTTACTCCCCGGTTCCCTTCTCCACTGCCTGAAATCCAGCCACATGATCACCGCGTCCTCGTTGTTGTCCGAATAATACTTCCGCCGCAACCCCCTGTTCTCAAACCCCAGTGATTCATACAGGTTCCTGGCCACCTGGTTGGAGACCCTGACTTCCAGGGTAACCTTGACCGCCCCCAGCACCGCCGCCCTGCTGAGCAGCTCCATCATCAGCTCCCTGCCGATACCGCGCCCCCTGTATCCGGGGTGAACGGCCACGTTTGTGATGTGCGCCTCGTCAAGCACGATCCACATCCCCGCATACCCTGCCACCTTCCCTTTTACCAGGGCCACAATATAAAAGGCAAAGTCATTCTCGGCCAGCTCGAACAGGAAGGCGCTGTAAGACCACGGGATGGGAAAGCTTCTCAGTTCGATATCCATTACCTGGTCCAGGTGTTCCGGCAGCATTACGGAAAACTGCAGCCCGAGCATCCTTTGGCGGTCGTTTGTTGTTTCTGTTGCCACTTCACCTCAGCCTCCGACTGACGCACATAGTCAGGTAAAAGGGACAGGGGGTCCACCCCTTCGCACTTCTCCAGTTTAATCCAGCCCAGGTCGGCCACCGACGACCCCCGGGGAAGGTTAATCGCCCCCGGGACAAAAAAGGCCCTCTCCCCCAGCAGTTCAACCAGCCTTTCCCGGTATTCAAGAACCCCGTCCCCCAGGAATGTAACCGCCCGGTCCGGCCAGCCCGCCAGAAGCGCGGCAAGGTCCCCGGGCTTCAGGGCCTTTGAACCGGTCAGGTTTTTCATGGTCCCGTCCGCCCCGTCGTAAACAGCCGTATATACCTCGTTTTTCCTGGCGTTCAGAACCGGGCAGACAAGGTTGGCCAGACCCACCAGAGGGTGGGCCAGGGCGTCCAGGGTGCTCACCCCCACAACAGGCACCTGCCAGACCTGGGCCAGGGTTTTGGCGGTGCTCATCCCTATTCTCAGCCCGGTGAAGGACCCCGGCCCCGAGGAAACCGCGACTCCGTCGATATCGCCGGGCCCGATGCCGGCCTCCTCGATAACCGACTTGACCATGGGCAGCAGGTGTCCCGAGTGGGTCTTCCTGTTGTTTACCATGCGCTCGGCCAGTATCCTGCCGTTGTTTGTCACCGCCACCCCGGCCACCGGAGTGGCGGATTCAATTCCCAGCACGTACATGCCGCCTCAACTCCTCCACCAGGCAGTGGTACCTTTTGCCCCGGGGGACCAGCACAATCCGCCTGTGGTTTTCCCCCGCTCCCAGTATATCTATGTCCAGCCTCTCGCCGGGTAAAACCCCGGCCACCAGTTCGGCCCACTCCACCAGGGTAACCCCCGGGCCGTAAAAATATTCCTCGTAGCCCAGGTCGTACATTTCCTCCGGGCCGCCCAGCCTGTACACATCCATGTGGTAAAAGGGGATCCGCCCCTGGTGCTCGTTAATAAGTGTAAAGGTGGGACTGGCCACCCTGCCCTTAACGCCGAGCCCCGCCGCAACCCCCCTGGCAAAGACGGTCTTTCCCGATCCCAGTTCCCCGCTGAGGCAGTATACATCGCCGGGTTCAGCCATTTTACCCAGGATTTCCCCGTACCGGCGGGTATCCTCCGGGGAATTGCTCTCCAAAGTAAGCGCCACGGTTTCACATGCCCCCTGTAAAGCATGGTCAGTAACTGGATTGCCGCATACACATTTCAAATCTAACCCGATCCACCAGTCATTATAACATACCATCTTTTAGGTAATGAAACAATGGGCTAATCTTGTTTGATCTCTTTAATTCCCAGGATAACCCTGTAGGGCCCCGGTGTCCCGGGGGGCAAAAAGGCCACCCTGTCCCCCGGCCGGACAATGTCGCCCAGGCGGCGTACAATGCCGTTGATAAAGACGGCCTCGATCATGTCCGCCGGGACTTCCAGCCTTTGGGCCAGTTCACCGGCCGTGCACTCCTCCGGCAGATCCACATAAAAAGGAAAGGGGAGGTTCCTGCGGTCAAACAGTTCCTTGATAAAGGAGAGCCCCCTGACCTCCACCCTCTGATCGGCTTTCCCGGTCAAATTCAACACATCCCTGTCGGTTAGTCTGATTTTGCCCCGCAGGAAGGACAGTGCGGGTCCCTTTCCAGCCCTACTTCCATAAACGAGGCGGTCAGGGCGTCGTAAGTAAGAAGCCTGCCCACCAGCAGTTTCCCGACACCGGTGAGGTACTTGACGGCCTCGCCGGCCTGCAGGGTGCCGATCACTCCGGGGACGGCGCCCAGCACCCCGACGGTGGAGCAGTCCGGGACGTTGCCTTCCGGCTCATGCCGGTAAAGACAGCGGAAGCACGGGCCTTCCCCGGGCATGACCACCATCAGCTGTCCTATGTAACCGAGCACCCCGCCGTAAACAAAGGGCCTGTTCAGGCGCAGGCAGGCGTCATTCATTATAAAGCGGGTTTTAAAATTATCGGTGCAGTCCAGTACCAGATCATACCGGGCTATCAGGCCGGGGGCGTTTTCTTCGGTCAGGCGGCCGGCAATGGCCTCAACCTTGAGATCCGGGTTTAAATGAAGCAGCCTGTCCCGGCCGGACTCGGCCTTGGGTCTGCCCAGGTCCGGCGCGCCGTGCAGTATCTGCCTTTGCAAATTGGACAGCTCCACCCGGTCCCCGTCCAAGAGCCCTATCCGGCCCACCCCCGCCGCAGCCAGATAAAAAGCGGCCGGGGATCCCAAACCGCCGGCCCCAACCAGCAGCACGCCGGAATTCAACAGCTTTTCCTGGCCTTCCGGCCCGAAGCCGGCCAGCAGAATGTTGCGCCTGTATCGTTCCAGCTGATCACGATTAAGCATAGAACTTATCCCCCCACACTAACGGCCGTTATCTCATGGCCTACCTTAACAGGGCCTCCCTTTACTATTCTTACAAAAATCCCCTCCCTCGGCATCACGCAGTCACCGGCCTGGTAGTATATGGCGCAGCGGTTGTGGCACTCCTTGCCGATCTGGGTCACCTCGGCCAGCGCCTCCGGGCCGATTTTGAGCCTTGTGCCCACCGGCAGGCCGAGCAGGTCGATGCCCTCGGTGGTAAGGTTCTCCGCGAAGTCCCCGGGGCCGACATCCAGGCCCTGAACCTTCATCTTCTGTATGCTCTCCATGGCCAGCAGGCTTACCTGCCGGTGCCAACTGCCGGTATGGGCATCCCCTTCCAGGCCGTGTTCCTCCACCAGCATTCCCTGCCCCACATTTTTTTTGCGCATGCCCTTTTTAGGGCTGGTACAGACAGCCACTATTCTTCCCACGGAACTTCCCCCTCCCTTTTGTAGGTTCCGCTCTTGCCGCCGGTTTTCTCCACCAGCCTGATGTTGTTAATGGTCATCCCCCGGTCAATGGCCTTGCACATGTCATAAATGGTCAGGGCGGCCACCCCGGCGGCCGTAAGGGCCTCCATTTCGACCCCGGTCTTGCCCGTGGTGCGCACCCGGGCCTCGATCATCACCCTGTCCGGACCCCGCAGGCGAAAGTCCACGCTGACTCCGGTGAGGGTTATGGGGTGCGCCAGCGGAATAAGCCTCCCGGTCTCCTTGGCCGCCATTATGCCGGCCACCCGGGCCACGCCCAGCACATCCCCCTTGGCGGCGCCGCCCGCTTCAATAACCTTCAGGGTTTCCGGCTTCATCACTATCTCGGCCCTGGCCACAGCTTCCCTGGGGGTATCGTCTTTAGCGCCGACATCAACCATCCGCGCCTTTCCCTTCCGGTCAAAGTGGGTCAGTTCCCCGCCGGCGGGTCCGCCCGGCAAATTACCGGCCTTATCCAATATCGTCAACCCCCTATCTGCGACATAATCCTTTTTTTATCTTGCCAGCCCCCGTGTATATGGTGACGGTCGGGTTTCTGTTTTACGGCCTGGGCGAACAGGCCGGCCAGTTCGGAATTGCCCGCCCCCCGGCGCAGAGGGGTCTTGATATCTATCTCCCGGCCGCTGTACAGGCACGGCCTGATCATTCCCTCGGCAGTCAGCCTGAGGCGGTTGCACCTGCGGCAGAAGTGGTCGCTTACCGCACTGATAAAGCCAATGGTTCCCGGCGCCCCGGGAAGCCTGTAATACCTGGCCGGCCCGTTCCCGGGGGGCCTGTGGGCGTCTTCCAGTTCCCCCAGGCCGGCCTCTATTATTTCCCTCACCTCCGGTGTCGGTACGTGCCTGTCCAGGGCCCAGGAATCGGAAGCGCCAACCGGCATCAGCTCGATGAACCTGACGTGCAGGGGGTGGTTCAGGGTCAGCCCGGCCAGGTCCCCGATCTCGTGGTGGTTAAACCCTCTCATCACCACAGTGTTTATTTTTACCGGGTGGAGGCCCAGCTCAAGGGCGGCTTCAATCCCCTTCCAGACCTGCTTTAAGTCCCCGCTTCCGGTAATAAACCTGAACAGGCCGGGATCCAGCGTGTCCAGGCTGATATTTACCCTGCGCAGCCCGGCCCTTTTCAATTCCCCGCCCATTTCAGGCAGCAGCAGGCCATTGGTGGTAAGGGCAATATCGTCTATCCCGGGTATCGCCCCGATGGCCGCCACCAGTTCCACCAGGCCCTTGCGGACCAGGGGCTCTCCCCCGGTCAGCCTGACCTTCTTTATGCCGGCCAGGGCCGCCGCCTCCACCAGCCTGGCTATCTCCTCGTTTCTCAGGATCTGATCATGGGGAACCAGTTTTACTCCCTCCGGCGGCATGCAGTAAACACATCTCAGGTTGCAGCGATCGGTGACCGATACCCTTAAATAATTTATTTCCCTGTGGTAGGTATCCTGCAAGGCCCTGCCCCCTTTCCGACACCTTAACCTCCGTTAAAAAACCAACCAATATGCTTATAATAACATAGCGGCGGCAAAAAATCTTGCCCCATAATTTATGCTTGTTCATACAGCCGCCCTACCGATTTCTCCGTGCTGTCCTTCAGCTCCCGGAACGTATTCAGAAGCGTCCTGGCCTCCCCGGTCAATCTGGTTCCGCCGCCGGCCTCACCGCCCACCTTGGTGTCCACCAGCTTTATTTTCCACTTTTTTTCGGCCTCCCTTATTTTTCCCCAGGCAGCCCGGTACGACATTCCCATTTCGCTGGCGGCCCCGGCGATGGACCCCGCCCTGTCGATGGAAAATAAAAGGCTGTAAAGGCCCTCCCCGAACACCCCGCCTTCTTTTTCCAGCCAGACCTTGCAGCACGGCCTGAACCCGAAAATGCCGGCCATTTTCAACCCCCTCCAACGGGCGGGAAAAAAGCCACCCGGTCCCCCGGCTTAAGCAGGTCTTCTTTATTGTAATGCACTCCATTGACAAGGATGGTGGAAACCTGGTCCGCGGGAATTTTCAGCAGTTGCAGAAGATCGCCCACCGTTGAGCCCGCATCGGCTTCCACCGCCATGGGCTTGCCGAAAGAGGCCCCGGGTATCTTTTTTTCCAGTCCTCCGAATACCCTTACCTCCAGTAACACATCCTCACCCCGGATCGCAGGATTATTCCGGCGGGCGCCAATAACGCCCGCCGGAAACTTTTGCATTGTCTTATTTTATCCGGTTAACCCTGTTTAACTCCTAAAAGTTAAATACGCTGTCCAGGTCGCCGTCGGCCACGTCAAACACGGTATTGTGCGGCGGCAGCTTCTCCCTCAGGAAAAATTCGGGCAGGCGGTCGTCGGCGCTGGTAAAGCCGGCCTGCTTGTTGAATTCCCGCTCCACCCTGAGGATCTGCTGCCCCAGCTTGACCACGTCATCGGTGGTCAGCGCCAGGCCGTACCGGGCGTTGATCATATCCACCACGGCGGGGAGCGCCTCGGGGTTGTCAAGCACCGCAAAGGCCACAAACAGGCACAGCCCGGTGGAATCCACGGCGGCAGTGGCTATCTGCAGATTCCTGGAGAGATCCACCTGGCCCGCGGGTGAATGCGGGTCCACCTTTCCGCCCACGCTGAGGATGTTGGCGGTTACCGCATAGCCGGCGGTGTGGTCGGCCCCCATGGGCGTGGTGGCATAGGTCACCCCGTTGCCCTTGCAGGACCTGGGATCATAGGCCGGGATGCCCTGGCCCTTGACCGCCGGAACCCTGGTCACTCCGTAGGCCTTGCCGGCAATGACGGATCCGCTGCCGATCAGGCGGCCCAGGGCAGTGCCCCTGCCCACCTCTTCCAGGGCGGCTATGGCCGCTTTGCCGTCCCCGAAGGGAATTACCCCGGCCTCCATCAGCACGCCCAGGGTGCAGCCGGTTTCGATGGTGTCCAGGCCCACATCGTTGCATATGTAGTTCAGCCTGGCCACCACGTCCAGGTCGCCAATCTCCAGGTTGGGGCCGAAGGCCCAGGCGGTCTCGTATTCAACGGGAGCGCAGACTTTGCCGTCCGGCATCGGGTACACGTTGGAGCAGCGCATCACACAGCCGGGATGGCAGGAGTGGGTGGCCTTGCCGCCGCGGGCCACAGCCACCTCGGCCAGCTTTTCGC
This sequence comes from Bacillota bacterium, assembly GCA_049323615.1. Classification (GTDB taxonomy): domain Bacteria; phylum Bacillota; class Desulfotomaculia; order Desulfotomaculales; family Desulfocucumaceae; genus JBMOPD01. Next base: position 9,984 of record JBMOPD010000073.1, read on the forward strand.
CGGAAACCTCGTTGGCCCTGTCGAACCTGCCGGAGCTAAAATTCCTGGTGGGCAGGGTGCCGGCCTCGTTGATAATATTCATCAGCACGTTGGTGCCGTAATTGGGAAGCCCGGTGCCCGTGGTCGGGTTGTCCAGCAGGATCTGCGAGAACTTCTTGGCGGCGGCCTTGAATTTTTCGGCATCTTTCACTGGAACGTCGAAGGTGCCCGGGCTGTCCACCACTATTGCCTTCACCTGCTTGGATCCCATCACCGCTCCCAGGCCGCCCCGCCCGGCATAGCGGCTGCTGTTGCCGTCGCCGTCGTTGTTGGTCACCCCGGCGGCCAGCAGCTTCATTTCACCGGCGGGACCGATGGTGATCACGCCCACCTTGGCCCCGTACCGCTCCCGGCAGATGGCGGTCACCTCATAGGTGCCCTTGCCGGCCAGGTCATTGGCATTGAACAATTCTGCTCCGGCGGAGGTAATTTTAACGCCGTACCAGTCGTTTCCCTCCGGCATTCCCTCCAGGATTATGGCCTTGATGCCGAGGTTGGCCAGCTTCTGGGAAGTAATGCCGCCGGCGTTGGCTTCCTTGATGCCGCCGGTCAGCGGGCTCTTGCCGCCCACCGAAAGGCGGCCGGAAGAGGGCGCGCTGGTCCCGGAGAGCAGTCCGGGGGCGATTACCAGCTTGTTGAAAGGACCGAGGGCATCGCAGGCAGCGGGCACTTCGTCAAACACCACCTGTGAGGTCAGTGCCCTGCCGCCCAGAACAGCGTATTTTTCGGGCACATCTTCGGATTTCACTTCCCTGGTCGACATGTTCACCCGCAGAATCTTCTGCATTTTCAGTTACCTCCCATTCTTTTAATTTTCATACTCCATGCCAGGCTCTTGCTTGGGCATGGTCGATTACAGTTTTTGGTGATTTATTCGCCGCCGGTTTTTATTTTTCCTTTATTGCCCCCAGACGCCCCGCCCACAACAAAAGCCCCGCCGTTCCTGTATTTTTCGAAAAACCATGGTACAACCACCGGCGCCGTATAAAAAATTTTTATAACCGATTAAGAACTGCCGCCAATAAAAAATCTTGGACAAATGCAATAGAAGGATTTTGCCTTATACTGCCGAATTTTGTAAAAAGAGTCTAAAATACTTCTTCCTGATTGGGCAGGTGCTGTATGAACTTCAGATACCCGCTGATTGTCTGCATTCTCATCATGGCCCTTGCGCTGACAGGCTGCGGCTTGCTCAAAAAAAATGCCCCGGCCGATAACAAAGCCGGGGACAACGCCGCCCAGGTTGCCGACAGTGACGGCAGTGCAGAAAAAACCCCACCCGAAGCCCGGCCACTGCCACTGCCGGTAGACATAACCGATGCCACAGCCGCCCAGGAGCCCCGGCCGGTCACCGTCCTCTCTGTCCTGCCTGAACTGGTGGCCGCCGAAACAATAGAAATAAAGGGGAAAACCCGGCCGGGGAACCGGGTGTTCATTGAGGGGCAGGAAGTACCCCTTAACCCGGGAGGGGAATTCAAGTTCCCGTACAACCTCCAGGTGGGGAAAAATGAAATCAAGGTGGTTACCCTGGGCAAGGATAAGGTAGAAGACACCCGGACAATAACCATTGAAAGGCGCCCCCTGCCCCCGAAACTGACGGTAATCGGCCCCGACCGGTCCGAGGCCGAAACCATTACTATATCCGGCCAGACCGAAAAAGGATGCGTTGTTTATGTCAACACCACCACGGTTAAACCCGACCGGGAAGGAAATTTCACTTCCGCCGTCCGGCTTAAAGAAGGAGTAAACAACATAAAAATAACCTCCACCAACAGGGATGGAGGAACCGCCGAGGTGCAAAAAACAGTCACCTTCACGCCCGGCAATCCCAGGCTGGAAGTGATAATACCCGAAGAGACCAGGAGCAAACAGGTCACCATAAGCGGCATCACCGACACCAACACCGTGCTGGTACTTTATGTCAACGACGTCCCGACCGATATAAACCTGCAGAACGGTGTTTTCAGCGGCACCATAACGCTGGAGGACGGTGTCAACTCCGTAACCGTCATGGCCGTTAACAAGTGGGGCAAGAAAGCCACGGTAAGTCAAAATATTTTTTACAATGCCCCCATTAGTTATTAACACCCCTTGAAGAACCAACGGGAGGTTTCCATAAATATGAGAAAATACCTGGTTATTTTGCTTGTGCTGGCTGTCCTCCTGCCAGCGGCCGGGTGCGGCAAGAAAAACCCCGCCACCAACCAGAACGTCAAGACGCTGATCCAAAGCTTTCAGCAGTCCATGGTGACCTATTTTGACATCAAAAACCTCCAGGACAATTCCATCTTAATGACGCAAGTAAACGACAACATGAAGAAAATAGAAGAAAGCAAGAAAAAACTTGAACAGCTCAGCGGCTATGCAGAGATAATAACCGACGAGAAGTTAAAGGCCGAACTGGCCAATTTCATCGACCTGGGCAGGGAAAGGGAAAAGCTTGCCCTCAAGTACCTTGAAGACATCCGCCGGGATCTGGACTACAGGTACAAAAACCCCGACGCCCAGGTCAACATCAACGCTTACATAGTAAACATCCCCAAGCATCTCATGGACCTTGAATACCGTTCCGAGCAGGCCACCCAGCGCCTGGAACAACTCCTCAACAAGAAATAGCCCCTTCTCAGCACTAAACCTGCCAACACTTTCATATACTCCCGGAAATTTTAGCCCCACACTGATTTGACAAACAGGGGTCGATAATAATGGGAAGTGAAGAAATAAGCGTCAGCGGTACTCTGGTCTGGTACTATTACATCTGCCCCAGGGAAGTATGGCTGATCGGCCACCAAATAAGCGCGGACCAGGATGACGCCAATGTCAGCCTGGGACGATTTATCCAGGACTATTCCTACCCCCGTGAGCACAAAGAACTGCTTGTCGGGCATAGCAAAATGGATGTCTTTCACACCAGCGACAGCGGACTGGTAATCGGCGAAGTCAAAAAAAGTTCCAAGTACAGTCACAGCGCCCGTATGCAGTTGGCCTTTTACCTGAGGGAATTAAAGCAGCGCGGCATCCTGGCCAAGGGGGAGTTGCGCTTTCCAAAGGAAAAGCGGAGGGAAGAAGTCATTCTAAATGAAAAGACTGAGCAGGAACTTGACAAGGTATCCCGCGAAATACTGCGCATTCTCTACCTGCCTAAGCCTCCGGAACCGGCCAAAACAGGTTTTTGTAAAAAATGCGCTTATGCCGAGTTTTGCTGGTCTTAGGGACCCGGTTGCCCAAATGCTCCCTACACTGAACCCCGGAGATGATTCCTAGTGAAAAAGACGCTGTATATATTCTCCAGCGGAGAACTGTCACGAAAGGACAATACCCTGTGTTTTGAAACAGAAACAGGAAAGAGGTATATCCCGGTTGAAGATACCGGCGAGATTATGGTATTCGGGGAAGTTGATCTGAACAAGAGACTGCTCGAATTTTTATCACAAAAAGAAATTATCCTTCACCTCTTCAATTACCACGGTTACTATATGGGATCTTTCTACCCGCGCGAGCACTTAAATTCCGGTTACATGATTCTAAGACAGTCAGAACATTATTTGGACGAAAAAAAGCGATTGACTTTAGCCAGGGAATTCGTACACGGAGCCGCCAAAAATATCCGCCAGGTTCTGAAATACTACCACAGCCGGGACAAAGACGTAGGCTCCACTCTCAGTTCTGTGGAGAATCTGATCCCGTCCATTGCCGAGTGTGGAGACACCGCCGCGCTGATGGCGCTTGAAGGCAACATTCGCGACCATTATTACCATGCCTTTGACAAAATAGTGGGCAACCCCGACTTTACCTTTCAGGAGCGCACCAGGCGGCCGCCTAAAAACTACATGAACACCCTAATCAGTTTTGGCAATTCCATCATGTATACTATCTGCCTCAGCGAAATCTACAAAACACACCTTGACCCACGCATCGGTTACCTGCATGCCACTAACTTCCGCCGCTTCACATTAAATTTGGATATAGCGGAGATATTCAAACCTATTATTGTGGACAGGCTTATCTTTACCCTGCTTGGGAAAAAAATGATCACCACAAACGACTTTGACCGTGAAACTGAAGGCATCATGATGAAAGAAAAGGCAAAAAAATGTTTTGTAGAGGAATTGGATGAAAAACTGAAAACCACCATCAACCACAGAGACATTGGCCGGCCGGTGTCTTACCGCAGGCTAATACGACTTGAACTATACAAGCTGGAAAAGCACTTGATGGGAGAAAAAAATTACAGTGCTTTTTTAGCCAGATGGTAAAATAATGAATCAGGTGGTGCGTCAATCTGTTTATTATTTTAGTTTACGACGTTAATCAAAAGCGGGTGGCAAAAGTCCTGAAAAAATGCCGCCAGTACCTCAACTGGGTACAGAATTCAGTTTTCGAGGGAGAAATATCGGAAGCCAACCTAAAAAAATTGAAGATGGAACTTAAGAGAATAATAGAAGAAGACGAAGATTCAATAATTTACTATAGCTTACGTACAACCAGATACTCTTCCAGAGAAATAATAGGCTTGAAAAAGGGTGGAAATGAAAATATAATTTGAAAAAGACAGCCACAATCTTGTCGTCGACTTCCGATAAAGTAAAAAAACCGGGAGATGGACGACAATCCATAACTCTAAAAAATATATATACAAGAAGCTTCCTGTTAAATAGCCTTCCCAAAACCCCAACATCCCAAATCAAGAAAGCTTTTATTTATGCGCTACGCGACGGGATTTTAGCTTACCTATGAGGAATTGAAACCATACCAAAACTCTCTGTTTTGATTGCAATAGAAAAGATTTTAGCTTACCTATGAGGAATTGAAACTATTTTAGAATCAATGGCACATTTTGTCAACACTCCGATTTTAGCTTACCTATGAGGAATTGAAACCCCAAGTGAAGTAGTTTTTAAAGGTGAACCAATGAAGATTTTAGCTTACCTATGAGGAATTGAAACACCCTCTCCGGCACCCTTTTCCTAATCACCCTCCCGCGATTTTAGCTTACCTATGAGGAATTGAAACGGGCTTTAGCGGCGGCGTCTTCTCTTGTTTCTCCAAGGATTTTAGCTTACCTATGAGGAATTGAAACCCCAAGTGAAGTAGTTTTTAAAGACGGATATTTAATGATTTTAGCTTACCTATGAGGAATTGAAACTACCTACAGTAATAGCGACCGGGATATGGGTAACTGATTTTAGCTTACCTATGAGGAATTGAAACTGCTGTAGCCGAAACCGCTCCCCTTGCAATCTGCCGGGCAGGATTTTAGCTTACCTATGAGGAATTGAAACATGGAATCCTCATGGCCGCCAGCTTGGTCAGCAGAGATTTTAGCTTACCTATGAGGAATTGAAACTGCCGCTTGGCCATGACGCCCAGCAGCTCGTACCCGATTTTAGCTTACCTATGAGGAATTGAAACTTTTGATAAATTAATGGGCGGGAATTTTTCCCACGTTCGATTTTAGCTTACCTATGAGGAATTGAAACTTTCAGGCAGGAACATACCAGCGGGGTCCATTTGTGATTTTAGCTTACCTATGAGGAATTGAAACCCCGGTGCCCCCGGGCTGGTGCAGGGAACGCATCCGATTTTAGCTTACCTATGAGGAATTGAAACGCGCTCCAGGGGGTGGGTTTGGGATATTCCCTCACCGATTTTAGCTTACCTATGAGGAATTGAAACTCATATCCCTGTCTCATGTAATAAGCAGGGTGATAAAGGATTTTAGCTTACCTATGAGGAATTGAAACTTTCACTTTGGTATGTAAGTATACTTGTTAAATATGATTTTAGCTTACCTATGAGGAATTGAAACTATTTAAAAGCAATTGTAATACCATTAGCTGGTGTGATTTTAGCTTACCTATGAGGAATTGAAACTCTGATAAAACAGCTAATTTGACACAAGCGCAGAAAGCGATTTTAGCTTACCTATGAGGAATTGAAACCAATTGCTTTTAAATATAAATATGAAATTGATGTTATGATTTTAGCTTACCTATGAGGAATTGAAACTTGGACGCAGGGGCCAGAATTGGGGAGATACTGAAGGATTTTAGCTTACCTATGAGGAATTGAAACAAGCTGATATTGAACAGCCTGTACGGAAAGCTGCTGCAGATTTTAGCTTACCTATGAGGAATTGAAACTTGACGACCTGGAGGAGGCCCTTTTGCTTAAAGACCCGATTTTAGCTTACCTATGAGGAATTGAAACCCAACAAGGAAACCCTGGCCGGCGGGGATGCCTGGGGATTTTAGCTTACCTATGAGGAATTGAAACCTCGAATCACCCTGGCAACAGCCACCTCGGCAGAGGATTTTAGCTTACCTATGAGGAATTGAAACCTATAGCTTTTTGGTTAGAAGTAATTACTTCTTCAGGATTTTAGCTTACCTATGAGGAATTGAAACTTAATTCCGGTTGGTCGCTTTGTCCTTGTGCATCGTCCGATTTTAGCTTACCTATGAGGAATTGAAACCTTGCTCACGAAATTTGCAGGGTTCTCGGTGTTTCGGATTTTAGCTTACCTATGAGGAATTGAAACCAGGGCGGGCAGTACCGGGGCCTGGACCCTGGAAAGATTTTAGCTTACCTATGAGGAATTGAAACATTTTGACGAGTCACCATTTAACACCTCTGCCAATGATTTTAGCTTACCTATGAGGAATTGAAACCCACTTTGGTAAATGGAAGAAATACTTACTTTTATGATTTTAGCTTACCTATGAGGAATTGAAACGTGTTGCCGTTTCGACCTTCGGACCGGTTTCAATCGATTTTAGCTTACCTATGAGGAATTGAAACATGGGTAGGGGCGGGGATAGCCCCGCCCATCATTCGATTTTAGCTTACCTATGAGGAATTGAAACCGCTGTCGCTCTTGTCAGGTCCCCGTCCCCCTGCAGTGGATTTTAGCTTACCTATGAGGAATTGAAACCTTCCATAATCTGGCCGTTTGATAGAATTTCAAAGGATTTTAGCTTACCTATGAGGAATTGAAACTTTTCACTTTCTATACAATCTTTTAAAAATCCTCATGGATTTTAGCTTACCTATGAGGAATTGAAACAGGGCCAAGGGATAATAACTGAGGAGCCGAAAACAAGATTTTAGCTTACCTATGAGGAATTGAAACAGGGCTTTTTCCTTCTCCTCCTGCAGGTCTACTACAGATTTTAGCTTACCTATGAGGAATTGAAACAGGCGTTTGAGGACTGGCAGGAGAACATCGCCGCCGATTTTAGCTTACCTATGAGGAATTGAAACCTATTTCAAGAATATCATCGTTAATAGCCTGCTGCGATTTTAGCTTACCTATGAGGAATTGAAACTTAGGTCCTTGCGCTTGTCATCGTCAGGTGTGGGTTGATTTTAGCTTACCTATGAGGAATTGAAACGTCTGTATATCCTGGGCATATGCCCGCATTGGATCGGATTTTAGCTTACCTATGAGGAATTGAAACTCAGGCCGGAGATGGTCAATATATCGTTTATATCCGATTTTAGCTTACCTATGAGGAATTGAAACTTCTAAAAAAGGGGGTGGTTTGAGTGCCGAGGATTATGATTTTAGCTTACCTATGAGGAATTGAAACTTTCATCAATATTTTTGCTGTCCCCTACGTGCCAGGTGATTTTAGCTTACCTATGAGGAATTGAAACCACTCACCAGCCAAACCACCATAGGCCGGGTAGAGCGATTTTAGCTTACCTATGAGGAATTGAAACTCGGTATAATCCTGTTTTTCCCTGCTTCTGTTTTTACGATTTTAGCTTACCTATGAGGAATTGAAACCGGAATCCAAAGGCCAAACGGAAGAAGGCGGCCAGGGATTTTAGCTTACCTATGAGGAATTGAAACTTAAACTAGCCAAAGCGCTGGGAGTACCCGAAGATGAGATTTTAGCTTACCTATGAGGAATTGAAACCGGGGTGGGTGGTTTCGACATTTACGAGGTGGGACCAAGATTTTAGCTTACCTATGAGGAATTGAAACATACTGGCCGGCTGTGCAAACGGGGGACCCAAGGCTCGATTTTAGCTTACCTATGAGGAATTGAAACCCGCCAGGACCTCCTCGGGGTTGACCTCGAATTTCTTGGATTTTAGCTTACCTATGAGGAATTGAAACAAGGGGTATTAAAACCCGCCTGGCTGGCCGGATGGAAGATTTTAGCTTACCTATGAGGAATTGAAACATTTTGTATCCATTAATTTTAATTTCCGGGATCAATGATTTTAGCTTACCTATGAGGAATTGAAACATTCCACAGCTGGTTGATTCTCAATTTGTACGCCCTTGATTTTAGCTTACCTATGAGGAATTGAAACTCAAGGTGCTGGGATGAGTAAAGCGGTCATTTGCCATGATTTTAGCTTACCTATGAGGAATTGAAACTTATGGATGAATGTCTGAGAACGCAAAACAGAAGCGGATTTTAGCTTACCTATGAGGAATTGAAACCCGTCAAACTCGAGGGCACCGAAGAACTTAAAAAACGATTTTAGCTTACCTATGAGGAATTGAAACCCGCGGCGAGGGAGCGCATCGAGGACGTGCTGGGGCGATTTTAGCTTACCTATGAGGAATTGAAACAAGCCAGGAGACCCGGAATACGAAAAACTCAAAAAGTGATTTTAGCTTACCTATGAGGAATTGAAACATAGTAACACAAAATACATAGACGAGGCCGAAGCCGATTTTAGCTTACCTATGAGGAATTGAAACTCGGCAACCGGGATCGACATGGACCTAACAGGTTTTGGATTTTAGCTTACCTATGAGGAATTGAAACATGGAACAAAACGGATTGTCCTGCTGGGGGATGTTTGGATTTTAGCTTACCTATGAGGAATTGAAACAGCCCAGTGCCTGCACAACCCCCTTTGCCGTGGACAACGATTTTAGCTTACCTATGAGGAATTGAAACCCGCTGCCGCGGCCAACCCGACAATGGGCAGAGTAAGATTTTAGCTTACCTATGAGGAATTGAAACCCGGGTAGCCGTTGGGGGTCTTGACCAGCATACCGGATTTTAGCTTACCTATGAGGAATTGAAACCGCCTTTTCAACCTGCCGGCAAAAAGGATGCCGTCCGATTTTAGCTTACCTATGAGGAATTGAAACAGTATAAGGATTATCAAGGTAATTATTTGTTCAATGGATTTTAGCTTACCTATGAGGAATTGAAACAAAAGTCCGATGCCTCGTCTGACTCGATAGTTACGTCCGATTTTAGCTTACCTATGAGGAATTGAAACTACCGACGGCCTCGGCAACATCCGTCTGTGTCAGGCGATTTTAGCTTACCTATGAGGAATTGAAACAAGTCTCGGCAATCCATATTTTCATCGAAGCAATCCGGATTTTAGCTTACCTATGAGGAATTGAAACGGGAATTTTCCCAAGTTGCTTCCATGCCTTCCTTTTGATTTTAGCTTACCTATGAGGAATTGAAACACCGTGGACAGCTACATGCCGCACAGTCCGGCCAAGATTTTAGCTTACCTATGAGGAATTGAAACACGATAAAATAAGGAGAAGCCAACAGTTAACATTAGATTTTAGCTTACCTATGAGGAATTGAAACCTGGTGTGTGTGGCCGTGATAGTAGCGGCCACAGGATTTTAGCTTACCTATGAGGAATTGAAACCTTCTGGGCGGGCTGTATTTCGGATACTATATTTTGTGATTTTAGCTTACCTATGAGGAATTGAAACTAATTTCGCGATATGCAATCAAAAAATCTTGATATGATTTTAGCTTACCTATGAGGAATTGAAACTGAGCTTGAAAACGCCGAGGAGTTGCGCGTGGTGGAGATTTTAGCTTACCTATGAGGAATTGAAACATATGCGAGTACGATTTTTGGCGTTATTACAGCCCGAGATTTTAGCTTACCTATGAGGAATTGAAACCCGGGTAGCCGTTGGGGGTCTTGACCAGCATACCGTGGATTTTAGCTTACCTATGAGGAATTGAAACTCCCGAAGTTTGGATTTGCTTTTTTCCAGGTAGCCGATTTTAGCTTACCTATGAGGAATTGAAACATACCTCCCTTTTCAGTATTAGACGCCAGACAGGGGTGATTTTAGCTTACCTATGAGGAATTGAAACCTTCTTTTAACGTGGTTATTTGTGTTAATATTAGTAGGATTTTAGCTTACCTATGAGGAATTGAAACCCACAGGGACCAATGATGTTTTTTAGGTTTATGAGATGATTTTAGCTTACCTATGAGGAATTGAAACTCGGCAACCGGGATCGACATGGACCTAACAGGTTTTGATTTTAGCTTACCTATGAGGAATTGAAACTGAACTGCCACAACTGCGGCCAACCAGCCGAAATAACGATTTTAGCTTACCTATGAGGAATTGAAACTTATAAGCGAGGCGAGTAAAAATGCCAGCCGGCAGAGATTTTAGCTTACCTATGAGGAATTGAAACTCCTTGACGATGCTGAAATATACGAAGGCATTGAAGATTTTAGCTTACCTATGAGGAATTGAAACTTTTTTGGTATTGAGGAAATAAAAGCAGCAAATACAGATTTTAGCTTACCTATGAGGAATTGAAACATTCTTTTGCTAATTCAGCAGCATAACTTTGAGCTGCGATTTTAGCTTACCTATGAGGAATTGAAACCGGGGTCGGAACGCCAGCGGTACTTTGCGGAGCACTGATTTTAGCTTACCTATGAGGAATTGAAACTCAGCGCGGCGCAAGGGTATAGAGCCTAAAAGGGGGATTTTAGCTTACCTATGAGGAATTGAAACACCCCTGCGCTCCTGTCATTTTTGAAGCCTTTTGTTTGATTTTAGCTTACCTATGAGGAATTGAAACTTGGTTCAGCAAGTTCCCATAGTTTTTTCTGTTCCTCCGATTTTAGCTTACCTATGAGGAATTGAAACCGTGAATTTGCCGGTATGTGGCCATCCCTCTACCCCCGATTTTAGCTTACCTATGAGGAATTGAAACTCCGCTTGGGTATCGATAGGTATTTCATAGGGTATCGGATTTTAGCTTACCTATGAGGAATTGAAACACGACCCGGAAGTATGTCAGTATTGCGCCTTTCTCCGATTTTAGCTTACCTATGAGGAATTGAAACATGGAATCCTCATGGCCGCCAGCTTGGTCAGCAGGAGATTTTAGCTTACCTATGAGGAATTGAAACCCCTCAAGAGGTTGTCGGAACAGTTCATGGAGCGCAGATTTTAGCTTACCTATGAGGAATTGAAACAGCAGGTCGTGAATAAAATTGGATCCCCGGGAAAGCGATTTTAGCTTACCTATGAGGAATTGAAACGCGTACTTCTTGCCCCTGTCCTTAATACCGTATTCGATTTTAGCTTACCTATGAGGAATTGAAACATTTTATGTGCTATTCTTTTTCTGAAAAAGGAAGAAAGATTTTAGCTTACCTATGAGGAATTGAAACTACTGGAGGCCCCGCTCGGCTATGTAGTGCCAGACGTCGATTTTAGCTTACCTATGAGGAATTGAAACTCTGTCTTAGCTCTTCATTGGCCTGGTCAACAGGTCTGGATTTTAGCTTACCTATGAGGAATTGAAACTTTTACCGGGCCTCTCTTAAAGGGATTGATAACTTCAGATTTTAGCTTACCTATGAGGAATTGAAACACCATCTGAGTACCAATAATTTCCGGCAGGGAATCCGATTTTAGCTTACCTATGAGGAATTGAAACCCCCGTGAATGTATACTTCCCGGCATGCGCCCACAAAGATTTTAGCTTACCTATGAGGAATTGAAACGGATTTCGCATTCGACTTCGCCCACCAGTAGGCGGGGATTTTAGCTTACCTATGAGGAATTGAAACTTTGGCTACAAGGCGGATTTCTGTATCAAGGAATGAGATTTTAGCTTACCTATGAGGAATTGAAACTTGGAAGAGTCCACAGACGAACACTTGGGATTTTTCGATTTTAGCTTACCTATGAGGAATTGAAACTCGACCCGGTGCTTGTGGTCCTGGGGCTGTATAAGATTTTAGCTTACCTATGAGGAATTGAAACCCGGATGGCTCCGTGGCGGAATGGACGCCTTAGCCGATTTTAGCTTACCTATGAGGAATTGAAACTCGAATGAGGAGAGATTGAAAATCAACCAGTTGTTAGGATTTTAGCTTACCTATGAGGAATTGAAACACTGCTGTGATAGTAACGTTGGTGCCTGTATCTACGATTTTAGCTTACCTATGAGGAATTGAAACTCTTTTAATTCTCTCCTCTTTTCGCCGATTCCATACGATTTTAGCTTACCTATGAGGAATTGAAACAGGCTTGTCAGAAGGGATTCTGTAAAGTCTCCCGTCGATTTTAGCTTACCTATGAGGAATTGAAACACACGATATAGGCAGGTATAGATGAGTAACTTATTAGATTTTAGCTTACCTATGAGGAATTGAAACTTGACTACGTTCTGCCAAAGATTCTTCCTGCCGTGTTCGATTTTAGCTTACCCATGAGGAATTGAAACTTGTAAACGGCTTGGAATTTGACCTCGGCCGGTTTAAGATTTTAGCTTACCTATGAGGAATTGAAACCCGACACTGGTTGGCACCGAAAAGCAGGTTGCCTGGGATTTTAGCTTACCTATGAGGAATTGAAACGGATGTACTATTCTGTCATTCATTGGGCATCACCCCGATTTTAGCTTACCTATGAGGAATTGAAACCAATGGTGTAGTTATACTCTTTATACTGCCCACGAGATTTTAGCTTACCTATGAGGAATTGAAACAGTGGCTATAACTGCGACAAAAAACGGAGTCACATTGGGATTTTAGCTTACCTATGAGGAATTGAAACTTTTGATAAAGTAATTGGCGGGAATTTTTCCCACGTTCCGATTTTAGCTTACCTATGAGGAATTGAAACTCAGGCGGCAGGTGGGATTGCGGACCGACGCCGCCGAGATTTTAGCTTACCTATGAGGAATTGAAACACGATATCAGATTCGGGCACACTCCAGATTCGAGACGGATTTTAGCTTACCTATGAGGAATTGAAACTAACCTTCTTTGGCAGAATTTGCACATTCAGGACAAAGATTTTAGCTTACCTATGAGGAATTGAAACTTGATATAGCAGTTTTGATATGTTTTGCCTTCGGCGATTTTAGCTTACCTATGAGGAATTGAAACACATCTTGTACAAGTAACCATATACCTGCTTCTGTGATTTTAGCTTACCTATGAGGAATTGAAACATAAATTCCCTATATCCGTCATTCATGCTGTGGCCGATTTTAGCTTACCTATGAGGAATTGAAACGCATAAGCAGTGATTGTTTCGGTACTTGTGCTAAAACGATTTTAGCTTACCTATGAGGAATTGAAACTTTTGTGAATTACCCATCTTTTACCACCTGATTTCGATTTTAGCTTACCTATGAGGAATTGAAACATTTTATGTGCTATTCTTTTTCTGAAAAAATGAAGAAGATTTTAGCTTACCTATGAGGAATTGAAACCGAGCATAGCCTCCGCTACCTGGAGTTATGCTCCCGATTTTAGCTTACCTATGAGGAATTGAAACCCTGGGCCGCGGTTATAAATCAACTGCCTGCCCGGGATTTTAGCTTACCTATGAGGAATTGAAACTTGCTAGCAAATCACAACCACCAAAAGACATAACTGTGATTTTAGCTTACCTATGAGGAATTGAAACAACTACAGAAAGCCCTGGACGCCCTTGAAGGGGGTGCAGATTTTAGCTTACCTATGAGGAATTGAAACTTGCAAGGGAGTGCTGAAGCCGGCCCTGGATTTAAGATTTTAGCTTACCTATGAGGAATTGAAACTCGTAGATATATTTCCAAACGTCATGAAAGTTCCAGATTTTAGCTTACCTATGAGGAATTGAAACCCAAAAGGGCGTTGTCCTTGCTGCGGTTTCTGCCGTGATTTTAGCTTACCTATGAGGAATTGAAACCAAAAATCCCTGTGCCTTTCATGGTATCCCTCCAATGATTTTAGCTTACCTATGAGGAATTGAAACAAGGCCAGCAGCTAAACGAGGAATTGGCCAAGCAGAGATTTTAGCTTACCTATGAGGAATTGAAACTTGACCCTATCCAGCAGCTTGCCGATTGCCATGTCAGATTTTAGCTTACCTATGAGGAATTGAAACTCCGGAGGCAGGTGGGCCTGCGTACAGACGCCGCCGAGATTTTAGCTTACCTATGAGGAATTGAAACCCCTGAGCCAAGCTCAAAGAAGTAGTACAACTGATCTGATTTTAGCTTACCTATGAGGAATTGAAACACAATGTGAGGTCATCCAGCTCGACCACGACCAATATGATTTTAGCTTACCTATGAGGAATTGAAACAGGGAGAAGGCCCGGCTGGTTCCGTGATCTGCGATACGATTTTAGCTTACCTATGAGGAATTGAAACAGTACTCGCATATCTCCAGTCCACTGAACATGCCTTGCGATTTTAGCTTACCTATGAGGAATTGAAACTCAAAGCTCTTTCCTCTACCAGGGTAGGTCCTCCGGATTTTAGCTTACCTATGAGGAATTGAAACATGACAGGCTTTGGCAGATTGTCCGGGATTGTCCGGGATTTTAGCTTACCTATGAGGAATTGAAACTAAAAAGGTTTTTAGAGAACCCGGCGCCCGAGCTTTCGATTTTAGCTTACCTATGAGGAATTGAAACAATTGCCAGCGGAAGAAAACTGCATCCTTTGGCTATGATTTTAGCTTACCTATGAGGAATTGAAACAAGCGAGTGCCTGGGACGACTACGTCCGGGCTTTTTGATTTTAGCTTACCTATGAGGAATTGAAACAAACATCAGGCTGACATGCTTTGCAACCGTAAACGGATTTTAGCTTACCTATGAGGAATTGAAACCCTCACCTCCCCCATCCAACTATTACTGTCCACCAGGGATTTTATATAATGGACCCATGGGTTTGACACAAAAACAAAAATTTTAAGCTATAATGAGAGTTATGGAAAAGAGAAGAACTTACACAGCGGAAGAAAAAGCCAATATTATCCTACAGTTGTTGAGAGAAGAAAGAACAATCTCGCAAATAGCCGCAGAAACAGGGATACACCCCACGGTGCTGGCCCGCTGGAAGGCGGAGGCCATTGATAATCTACCCAGCCTGTTTACACGGGGGGCCAGCGAAACAGAGAAAATGCGCAGGCGGTACGAAGCCGAAAAAGAAGAACTGACGCGGCAAATCGGTCAGCTGACTATTGAGGTCAACTGGCTCAAAAAAAAATCTGCAGAAGTCCACCAGCGTCGAAGAAAGACGTGAAATGCTGGACCGGGACTACCGGGAAATACCGTTGAAAAAGCAGGCCGGGCTATTGGATGTAAACCGCACCAGTGCCTATTACCGCCCCAGGGAAAAGGAAGACCCTGACATCGAGCTTATGCACCGGATCGACGAGATTTACACCCGGTGGCCTCACTATGGATACCGCCGGGTTACAAAAGAACTCCAGGATCAAAACATCCCGGTGAATAGGAAACGGGTGTTGCGGCTGATGCGTCGGATGGGGATCTATGGGATTTGTCCGGGACCTAACCTGAGCAAGCGAAACCATCAGCACCATACCTATCCTTACTTGCTGCGTGGTGTCAAGGCCGAACGGCCTGACCATATCTGGGGCATTGACATTACATACATACGGATGAAGGGCGGCTTCATGTACCTGGCTGCCATTATCGACTGGTACTCCCGATGCGTTGTCAGCTGGGAGCTTTCCCAGAGCCTGGAGCGGAGCTTTATATTGCGGGCCCTGAAAAAAGCATTGGCAGTAAGGAAGCCGGAAATTATCAACAGTGACCAGGGCTCTCATTTCACCTGCGGAGATTACATTGAACTACTAAAGGAAAACGGGGTTAAAATCAGTATGGACGGCAAAGGCCGGGCAACCGACAATGCTATTACTGAGCGCTTCTTCCGTAATTTAAAATGGGAAAAAATTTATTATGAGGAATACCGGAAACCGCAGGATGTATACCGTGCCGTTCGGGACTACATAGATGAAACTGAGATTATTACAGAATAATGCATGAAGTAAAGTCATCATTATCGTATAAGTGGGCCAAACCCGTGTCGTCCAGATACAGTTCCTGTTTATTGATTATACCAATAGGATTGTCTGGAAAGATGCTAGCAAAATCTACGTATTTAGTTGATATCTGTACCACAAATTGCTGCATAAGGGCCATAAATTGTTTTCTTTCGAAAAAACTTAAATTGGACCTAAAATCTTTATCTAGATACTTTTCAAAAAGGCCTTTTGTACCGTGAGGTGAATACCTATACAGAAGTTGTCTCATACGCCAACTTAAAAAATGCTCACCCCAGGGAATAAATATAGAGAGCTGCGGGTAATCGGCTCCAAAAGGTTCAATGCCAGCCAAGGAGGACCACCTTCCCACGGCCGCTTCAGACAGTTTGCCCAAAAAGGCGGTCTTGGGGTTGATGTCCAGGGCATGCTTGTAATACCGGCATACTATTTCCGGCGTTGCGACCTCTTCCCAGCCCCGATTGTACTGATTCAATACCTCATCCGTAGCCGTTACGCTTTCTTTCTCTCTGTAAACAAATTTCCTGGTGTCCATCTCTCCGCCCCGTCGGAAAGGAAAAACAATAACCCTAGCCTTGTCCCCTGTGAAATGGCGGTTAGCCCGTCCGGCCACCTGGGCCACGGCAGGAATGACGGGCAAAGCCCGTAAGACTGAGCGGAAGCTTAAGTCAACCCCTGCTTCCAGTATTTGCGTGCATACCACCACAGTGGGATATCCGCAAGCCAAGAAACAGGAGATTTCTTCGATCCGCTTGGCCTTATGCAGCGGTGTCATGCAGCCGGAGAGATTAAAGACCGCAGTACCATCGTGAACTAAATTCTTTACTACTTGATACACCTGGGCGGCGTCCCTGACGGTATTCATAACCACCGCCACACTTCCCGTCCTTTTTAGATCCTCCGCGGCCAGTTCCGCTACACCTTGTTCATCCAGCGGCCCATTGGTTAAACAAACAATATACCTGCCCGGAACATCCAACTTCTCCGGGGCAAGGCGAGCCACAGGCAGTGTCAAACCTTTTTCCAGAGGCGGCAAAGTAGCCGTTACAAACATCGCCTGCATCTGATATTCCCTTGTCGCGGCGTCCAGCATACGCAAAAAGAGATTCCATACCTTCCCATCAATGATCTGCGGCTCATCAATTATCAAAAACGCTTTGGCACAGCTGTCCAGGCGCATTGACTGCTGGGCTCGCCTCGGGAACAGCGCCCTGAAAAACTGGTTGAAGGTGGTGGCCACTACCGGCGCCTGCCACGATTCCACGGCCAGGAAGAACTGTTCATCCATTTCCGTGCCATCGGCAGCACCCTTCTGGTCAACCAGCGAGAGGTGATGGTGCTGCATGACTTCCAAATCTGAGGAAGATGCGATCTCACCGGCTGCCTGGGAAAGTATGGACAGGTAGGGAGCCACATAAATAATCCTCCGGCATTCTCCGGCTGCGCAGGCAGCCAGGGAAATGCGCAGGGCCGTAAAGGTCTTGCCCACGCCGGTGGGAAGGGTAAGGGCAAAAATTCTTTTTGACGGCTTCTCATCCAGGTATTTTTTGAAAGAAGCATCCTGGGCCGCCTGGCGCAGGCCAACCATGCGCTCCGAAGCCTGCCCGGACGCCAGGGCACTTTTAGCTTTCACACGGCAATACGTGTTCAGTCTATCCAGGGCTTTCCGGGCTTCGGCGGGTTGAAGCACAGTCTCATGCAACCCCGCTGCATGATACCTGTCCGCAGCAATAAAAGATGCGGTGAACCGCCGCAGGCACAAGGCGGCCGCCGCTGAGTGTTCATCTTCGGCTTCATCTAAAAGGTCGTTTATCCTGCTTTTTGCCTCGTTGAAGAGGCGTTCCCAGTCATAATTTACATTTTTTAGCCAGTTAAACAATTCTTCAGGTACTATCGCCAAGCCTGGGAAATAACCTTCAATCAACTCCGACAGCCCTGTAATATCAACGGATTTAAGCACGGATGAATCCAACCACGAACCGGCCGTGTACCATATGACCTCATCGGTTAAATCGTGCAACTCTCCGTGGTGATCGTTGATATCCCTGGCCAGCTTATGGGATAGAAAATAAAGCTCACGCTTTTCTTTTCTCCGCGGACTCCAGGTTCCAATCAGTTTATACGCAAAAAAAGTGAACAGGGCCGCACCAAAAGAAGAGTGCGGCACGCGCGGACCCTCGCCTCCTATATATGACTGCCAGGAAGACTGGGCCTTGCCGGCGTCATGCAAAAGACCGGCCAGGAATTTCAGCTGTTCCTGCCGTTCTCCCCGGTAATCTCCGCAACCAAAGGCCACTGCCTCCAGGTGATCCCGCAGCGGATAAATGGTGCCGTCGGGGCCGTCAGGCCTGGCTATGCAGTCCTTCAGCGGTATCACCACAGGCAAATCACCTCACCTTCCTGAAGGCGCACAAACTTGTACGGGTGACCGTTTTCCGCTTTCCTGGGCGAAAAGGAAATCGGCCTGCCGCCCATGTCGTAGATGAGATTGATAGTCCCTTCAAAACAACGTTCTCCCAGGTAGTCATAGTGCATGCCGCCTACCCTGGCGTAACGCGTTTTATCTTGAGGGATCAAGCCCTCTACGGTATGGCTGGGCAGGACACTCCGGCACTCCAGTTTTTCCGGCAGGGGATGAGAAAGCGGACTGCCCTCGGTAAGATCGACAAACCTGGGGAAAGTCAGGCAGAAAGCGCTGCCCAGGTAAGTATGGTAATAACTGCGCCGTTCTTTAATGAGTTCGCAAAGCCTCTCCAAATGCTCCCCGTGGTAATAAATGAGATAGTGAGGGTTTATAACCAGTTCAATGGACGTGGGCCTGTTAAAGCTGTCGCCCCCGCCGCCCAACCATCCTTTACCGAGCATGGACAATTCCTGGGTGCAGGTTCGTAAGGGAGACAAAAGCCTGATCCCTGTCAAATTCTCCCCGGTCAACTTGGGCAATCCCAGTACGGATGCCAACAAGCCCCTTAAAACAGTACGGGGAATGAAAGGGTACGTGGCATGGGTAACCATGGTATCCGGCCGCCTGAAATGCGCCAGCTTGCCTTTCAACTCGAACATCAGCACATGCAAAAATCCTCACCTCCCCGTGAGGTTGTCCCATCGCTTACCATGGCTCACACTGCTGTCCGGGAAGTTTTCCTACCAGCTTGAAACCGGGGTTTTGCCAGTACCTGATACGGCTAATTTTTTTACTGTTGCTGTTCAGTATGTTGCTTAACCTGTTAACGTCGAGGCTTACCTCATTCAGGGAGGTGGGTGATTTTCCGCCCAGCCACTCCTTCGCGGCGGGCAGCAGGTCGATATAATCTTCAAGATAACCGATCCGGTAAAAGGGATCTTCATACTCAACATGCAGCAACAGCAAAGGCTGCTGGATCCCCCGGCCCCTTGCTTGCCTGTGCTGTGTGCCCTTCCACAGGCCTTCCAGGAGCAGTTCCTGGTCATCCTCGTCCATGTCGGTCTGAGAAGCAATGC
The DNA here is from genome assembly GCA_049323615.1 of Bacillota bacterium. Classification (GTDB taxonomy): domain Bacteria; phylum Bacillota; class Desulfotomaculia; order Desulfotomaculales; family Desulfocucumaceae; genus JBMOPD01. The sequence goes on from JBMOPD010000073.1 coordinate 29,592, forward strand.
TGGCGTTAATCACCGCCGGCATGGCAAAAACGGCAAAGGGCAGTATGTAGGTTGTCCAGATTGTGCCCTGGGTCACCCCGGTTTCTTCTCCACTGTCCTTTTGAGATATGTCCTTGCTGGGCATAACCACGGTACCCTGCACGTATTTAGTCTCCACCGGGTGCAGGGAGTGGGCCCATCCGAACTGCACCGGCCCGGTTAGTTCAAAGTTTTCTTTCGCCACGGAGTAGACCGCTCCAAACACCCGCACATCGAAGCTGGCTTTGGGGAGCACCTCCCTCATAGGTGACTTGGTATCAAACGACGACCTTTCACGGATAGCCTCGGCCAACTTCCCCCGCCCCAGCAGTAGTTTGCCGTCCGCAGTCCTTTCCTCTCGGCAGAATACGAAATTCCTCTTGTTTTCTCCCCCGTCCGGGAACTTGGCAAGCACGTAATCACGTACATCCCGCTTGATGCTGACGTCGGACAGCGAAATGCGGCCGTCGTCCTCCCCGAAGATCCTGCGGGCGTCGCTTTCGTTCAGCGGGTCGCGGTTGGGAATGCCGTCCTTCACAGATTTGATAAAAATTATCTCTCCGCTTTTTACAGGTTTGCTCATGCTTATCCCTCCAAGCAGAATAAATATTTGTTACCCCTGTTGGGTTGCGTTTTTCTCTCCCTTGGCCAGTTGCATAAGGTGATACCCGGCCCAAAACGATCCCATGAAAGTGTCCCTGTTCTTTTGAACTTCTCTTTTCAATTCCTCGTCTTCGTAAGCTGTAATCACTATACCCAAACGGCTCCAGAATGACTGGTTGGCTATAATATCCATGTCGAGCCTTCTTGCATACTCGTCCATCATAAACAATCCACGCCTGAATACTGCGTCCGGACTTAGCTTGCTTCCAAAAGTCATTATCCTTTCCTTGATAAAATCAATTTTATCCCTGCCCTTAGGTTCGGCCGCCTCTGCATCCTTTGCGCCGACCTCAGCAGTATCAACTCCGCCTCTTTCCCTTTTCTTTTTGTAATAGTAGCTGTTGTGAAACTGCCTGGTTAAATAACCGGCAACAAAGCCCAAACTAAATACATCAAATGTCATATCGTATATCTTGTCCGTAGATATTACATCCAGTAGTTCTCTCCAGTCTTTTCTCACAACGTCTTCACCTCCGGGTTCATTTTGAATTCTCTCTGTATACAGCTCCAAGAACTTGTTAAAAATCAGAAAGAAGAAGACTTCCTTCTTCATTTGCCAGTGGCTCTCCGGCAACTCAGCTGTCAAACCGTCCAAACGGTGAACATAGTTAGCCATAAAGCGTTCAAATGACAACAGCTGCCTGTGCAGGCAGGCAGCAAGGCTATGCCACAGGTAAGTCCCACCATATGCGTAGACCAGCAGGTTGGGCAAAGAGTTGTAGATATAGTCCTGACGGTAATTGGGACCCCAGACTTCAATCCAGGTTTTGTTAGCTTCTTCTCTTACATCCAAGACAAGATTCCTAAGCTGCTTGGCCGTTGAAGGAACGACATCCTCGATTACCGTTCGCAAGTGTATGTCTTTACGGCCGGGGTCGCCGGAGTAATAGATGAGGGTCAGTCGGTAATTGTCCATCTTCTGGTCGTCACCGGCGGGCAGGCAAGACTCAAAACCGGTAATGGCGTGCAAATTTCTTTCCTGTTTGGGGAGTTCTTTCAATATGCTGTACAGGTCTTCAACGAACTGTTCTCTTTCCTCACCGTCTTCAAGAAAACCGTCGGTTACCGGCAGGGCGTAGAGGCTGCCGTAAATCGTTTCCTTAGAGCCGGACTGCCGCACTGCCTCTTTTCCTGTGGCAGTGGCTACGGGAGCAAACAACTCCCTGACCAGGGTGTTGTCCACCAGCCTTGTCAGTTTCAAAAAGACGTTAGCCCCGAAATTCATGGCGGAATAGCAACTGGGACATAGGGATATGGAATCCACTATTCTTTCTTCTTTTAAAGATGTCGGTAGGGGGCCCGTCCAGGTGGTGGCCAACCAGGGCAGGGCTTTGCAGTCCGGTGAAACCGTCCGGCCCGCCTCCCCGCAGAAGGAACATTTCGCTTTCGGGCCTTCCCGGCTACCCAGGGCCGCCCCTTCCTCGACCCTCGCATTTATAAAAAGTTCCATTGCTTTTTCTAGACAGGACACAATTTTATATCCCGGCAAAAGCACACTCGGTCCCAGTTCCGCATACCCCTTGCTTACAGGGGCGTCTTCCGGGACCAGACCAAATACATCGTTGGAACTGGTATCGGCCAGCACTACTATGCCCAGGACTTTTTCTTTGCCTGGACCCAGCTTTTGAGCCGCGCCGACCAGTTCTTCGGCCACCTGCCTGCATTCTTCCGAATTGAGCGAAAACCCAAGGGTTCTCTCCACCCTTCCCCTGAAAAAATTAACCGCCTCATCCAGGTTGCCCGAGGCAAAGAACCTGATCTGCTGATCATATACTGGGTAGACGGGTGGACCGTACCTGCCCTGGGGTGTAAGCGGGTTCCCCCCGATAGGGACGATGAAAGGCGTGCCTGCTGCCTTTTTTTCGTCGGGCTTAAATGATTGCACCTGCCTTTTACCCCTCAGTTCTGTATAGTCATCCCCCCATATTTGCGGTTTTAAAGCCTTGGCCCTGAAACTGCCGTTCCGTCGGAAAATTTCAATTATAAAGACGTTGCCATAAAAATTTTTCGCTTTAGTGGATTTCATGTCAGATATTACCTCTAACACCTGTGACGTTGACAGAATCCCTTCCGATAAAGGCCGCCCGAGCCTGATTAAGCTCTCGATAAGCATATCACTTCACCTCCTTTATCTTAAAGTACTTATTCGAAAACTCGCAAACGAGTCTCCATGCTGCTTGTGGCTTGGGGATTTTTTGTTTCACCCCCAAAATCTTTGACAATCTTCACATGGCAATAATAAGTGATATTTTGCAATATCAAAC
>JBMOPD010000074.1:0-31978 GCA_049323615.1 Bacillota bacterium
AATTGCCGAATTTTTACCACGAGACCTCACTCCTTGCCCGGGAGTCGGCTACTTCTTATGAAGTAACCTCTAGAGGTCTCATTTCTTTATTACCCCTCCAGACACCTACTAAAAATATACACTGCCGTTAAGGGCCTGACCCTGATCCTTTGTTTAAAAGGAGGAAACCTGGATATGAAAAAAATTGATACTATCTTGGTTCCATATCATCTCAATACCAGGAATACCGGAATGGGGTTAGGACCTAAACGTATTTTAGACAGGGCTCTGGGCAGACAAGAGGTTAGAAAATATGACTTCAAAGTAGAATATGTAAAAGATCTAAGTAGTCATATCGAAGATAAACTGGCAGCCATTACCAAAATTAATATACATCTGGCCCAGAGTGTTCGTAAATCTCTAAATGAGGAACGGTTTCCTTTAGTCCTTGCGGGAAACTGCATTACGTCCGTTGGAACGCTGGCCGGGATCATGAAACGCCCCATAGGTATAGTTTGGTTTGATGCTCACGGTGATTTCAACACCCCGGAAACCAGCCAGTCCGGCTTTCTGGACGGAATGGCCCTGTCTACGGCTGTAGGACTTTGTCACGAAACGATTTGGGAAAGTTTGCAAAACAAACCGGTCAGTGAATTACATGTGGTACATGTAGGAGGGCGGGACTTTGATAAAGAAGAATATGTGAATGAATTGATGGGGGAGGCTATATGCCGCTTAAATTAGTATATTTCGACTAAGGGGCTTTTGAGTAAGGCCCTGACTCACAAGCTGGAATAATCCTTCATATCCTGTTAACACCCACTACCATATTACGAGGAGATTACTGCCATGCAAGCAAGAAGCCTGAGCAACTCCCAAGGAACTGATGTTTCCCACTGGCAAGGGGATATTAAATGGAATCTTGTAAAAAATGACGGCGTTTCCTTTGCCTTTATCAAGGCAACAGAAGGCGTTGATTACGAGGACCGGAAATTTTCAAAAAATCTGAAGGAAGCAAAAGAGGCAGGGATTCTTGTTGGGGCTTATCATTTTTGCACCCCGTCAAGTGTGGAAGATGCTGTTAATGAAGCCGGACATTTTATTAATGTAATCACAAAATACGGCGGTTTTGACGTTCTCGATTTACCGCCCGTCATTGACATTGAGAAAAATCAAGGTCTTACCAAAGAACAAGTTTCGAAAATAGTCCGTACCTGGGTTGAAAAAGTGAAAGCAGAAACCAAGGTTCAACCAGTCATTTATTCTTACACATACTTTATCCGGGATTACCTGGATGAAAGTTTAAGTGATATTCCGCTATGGCTTGCCCACTACGACAGCAAACAACCACCAAATTCTTCAGGTTGGGAATCGTGGTTGTTCCTGCAATATACAGACAAAGGACAGGTTGGCGGAATCAACGGAAATGTTGACCTTAACGAATTTAACGGCGGTCAAACAGAATTGGAATTGCTGTGCCGAAAAAAGGTGTTTGGAGGCGTTCCATAAGACCATTGATACCAGGGGCGAGAAACTTTTATGTTCTTTCTTTCGTACAGTAAAATATAAACAATTTATTGGCTGGACTGGGGTGTCACATGAGAAAGCTATTGATAATATTTGTCTTTCTATTCCTGACATCTTGTACGCAGGTTGAAGGGATAGAAACCGTAAAACAGGAAAACTCACCGGTTAAGTTAATTAACCAAAATGGAAGAACCATTCAGGAAAGAATAAGCCCTCCTGGGGGGTTCGCCAGGATTGAAGCAGCAGAAGGTTCTTTCGGGCAGTATTTAAGAAACTTGCCTTTGAGACCCCACGGCTCAAAAGTGAAATATTATAACGGCTCGGAAAAAGCCAGGGATGTTTATGAGGCCGTAGTTGATATGGATGTGGGGAACAGGGATCTGCAGCAGTGCGCCGATGCGGTCATCCGGTTGAGGGCGGAATTCCTGCACGGGAAAGGATTATATAATAAGATACACTTCAACTTCACCAACGGATTTAAAGCGGATTATACCACCTGGATGCAGGGAAGCAGGATTGTGGTGGAGGGAAATAAGGCCTATTGGGTGAAAAGAACTGGCTATTCCAATGATTACGGCAGTTTCAGAAAATACCTTGACATGGTCTTTGCGTACGCGGGAACCCTCTCTTTATCCGGGGAAATGAAAAAGGTGCCCCTGGAAGATATGAAGATAGGGGATGTGTTTTTGAAGGGTGAGGACCCGGGTCACTGTGTGATCGTTGTTGACATGGCCGAAAATAAGAATACCGGGGAGATACTCTTTATGCTGGCGCAAAGTTATATGCCGGCACAGGATATCCACATATTAAAGAATCCCCGGAATAAAGAAATTAGCCCATGGTATTCGGTAAATTTCGGGGAAACGTTGAATACCCCGGAATGGAGCTTTAATAAAAACCAGTTGATGAGATTCCAGGATTAAAGAGTTGTTGCCGCAGTGCTTTGTATAAAAAAGCGCCAACGGGGTATTTATTAAATGAAAATTTACGAATGCCGGAGGCCTGTATGAGTGAATATCTGCAAAATAATGAATATAAACAGGAGATTTTAAAAGGGCTGATCAGGGACCTGCACAGCGGCAGGGATTTTGAAGAGGTTAAACGGGAATTCGGTGAACTGGTAAAAGAGGTTGATCCCACTGAAATCGCCGATATGGAGCAGCGGCTTATCGAGGAAGGGATGCACCCGGAAGAGATTAAAAAATTGTGCGATGTACACGCGGCCCTTTTCAGGGAGTCTTTGTCCCGGAACGAGCGGCCGGAATTAATTCCGGGACATCCGCTGCATACGTTAAAGCATGAAAATGAAGAAGCAAGGAAGCTGCTGTCCACCATAGAAAGCGCAATTGAAAACCTTTTCCGCACCGCCGACAGAGGGCAGGTATCAGATAGCATCACTGCCCTGCGTGAAAATGCAAGCTTTTTCAGCAGCAATCTGGATAAACATTTCAGCAAAAAGGAAAACATTTTCTTTCCCTATTTAGAAAGGTACAATATTACCGGGCCGCCTTCGGTAATGTGGTCGGTGGACGACGAAATCCGGGATATCACAAAAAGTTTCGTCAACCTTGTGAACCGGCTGGAACCTGAAAACACAGACGAAATTTTGAACAAGGTAAAAGACAGCTTCGCCAAAGTTAAGGACAAATCGGGGGAAATGTTTTTTAAGGAAGAGGAAATCCTGTCGCCCATGATGAAAAATGTGCTGACAGAAGAGGAATGGGCGGAAATAAAGGAACAGTCGGACCAGTTGTTTGGAGTGATCTATGCCCGGTCCGAACCCGACCTCTGGCAGCCGGACAAAGTTTCCAAAGAGCCCGCAGGCTTTACAAGGGATGACAATTTACTGGAGCTGGACACCGGCAGGCTGACCCCAAAACAGGTTAACGCCATCTTGACAAACATACCAATAGACATAACCTTTGTTGACGAAAACGACCGGGTAGTATACTTTTCCCAGGGCAGGGAAAGGATTTTTACCCGAACCAGGGCCATAATCGGCAGAAAGGTGCAGAACTGCCACCCGCCGGAAAGTGTTCATGTGGTGGAAAAAATTGTGAATGATTTTAAGGCCGGCAGGCACAATACCGCCCAATTTTGGCTGGAACTGAACGGATCATTTATACATATCCGGTATGTGGCCATAAGGGACGGCGATGGCAAATACATGGGCACGATGGAAGTAAGCCAGGATTTGACCGGACTCAGGGCCCTGCAGGGAGAACGCAGGCTCCTGCAGTACGGCGACTGATGTGGATAAGTTAAATTTGAATCCGCCCATAATTAAAGGAAGCAGCACAGCTGCTTCCTTAATGCTTCAACCGTTAGAACCTGGCGGCCGCCTCCCTTATCCTGGATAATGATTCTTTCAGGATCTGATCGGCCTTATCGGGAGCATACTCATGTCCCTCGCAGATAATGGAAACAACATCCTTGATTCCCAGGAAATTAAGCAGGGTCTTAAGATACCTGTCCGCAAAGTCCATCTCGGTCATTGGCGGGTTGGAGTACACGCCGCCCCTTGAGTGGATGTGGGCCGCTTTTTTACCCTCAACCAGGCCCACCGGTCCCTCCTCGGTGTACTTGAAAGTCTTGCCGGCGATTACAATGGTGTCGATATAAGCCTTCATCAGAGGAGGAAGGCTCAGGTTCCACATGGGAGTAACAAAAATATACTTGTCGGCTTCCAAAAACTGTTCGGTGTAGGCCGCAATTTTCCCCACCTTTTCCTGCTCGGTGGGAGTGAGGCTTTCATTACGGGCGTATTTGCCCCACCCGGCGAACACATCGACGTCTATAAGCGGGATGTTTTCCCTGTACACGTCCATTTCTATGATTGTGTCCTGGGGGTTATTTTTTCTGTAAACATCCAGAAATTCCCGGGCCATGGTCAGGCTTTTCGATTCTTCCACTGTTTTAGGATTGGCAATGACGCACAGTACCTTGGACATTCGTTCGACCTCCGATTTTTTAATTTTACTTTTTATAGTAGGCCTGCGAATGAAAAAATATTCGAGTAAGGAAGATTCAGGAAGGGGTCTTCTCGGCGGCAAAAGATAAAGGTTATGGGTGATTAAAACGGCGGTGCATACCAATACCGTCAAAGGGCTATTTCGGCCGCCACGGCCAGGTGGTCCGAGGCCCCGGAGAAAACCGGGCGGGCGGAAACAGCCTGCCAGTGCCCGGATACAAAAACAAAGTCCATCTGTTCCGCCGGGTTCTCCGCCGGAAATGTATTAAGCCCTCCCCCGGCGCCGGCGGCATCCCGCAGCACTGCCGATATAAGGCCGAATTCCGGGGAGCGCCGGCCGTCGTTGAAATCCCCCACCAGTACCACCGGCCTGTCACTGGCCGAAACTATATCCAGGATCCTGGTTGCCTGGACCAGCCTCTCTTCGCGGTTTAAACCCAGGTGAGTGCAGAAAAAGGCTACTTTGAGACCGCCTATTTCAATCTCTGCCTCCAGTAAACCCCGCTGTTCGCCGCGGCCGGGCAGCAGGTGGTTTCGCCAATTGATAATGGGCCACCGGCTGAGCACCGCGTTTCCGTACTGCATACAGGGCAGCCACTTTATGGTTGCCCCGAAAACCCAGTGTTTCCGCAGCAGGCGGCCCAGGTACCCGGGCTGGTGGCAAAACCGGCTGCGGGGCGTATACCTGTCAACTTCCTGCAGGCCAATCAGTTCCCCCCCGGTGTGCCCAAGCACACCGGCCGCACGCTTCAGATCAACCCTGTTGTCCGTACCCCTGCCATGGCGTATGTTGAAGGTAACAACCCTGATTGTTTTCAGGCTTCGCCGCCCCCCTTCAATGCCTTCAGTCCGACAAATCTCCCTCTTTATCAAAAATTTTAACCATTAATATATTTATGCATATAGGTCAATCATCCGCCGAGAAGAACGCTTGCATTATCCGCCATTCTTTTTTAATATTGAATGGTTGATGATTAATATTTTAAAAAGGAGTCCAGCAATGAGTGCAACGCAGGTAGTTTTAATTTTAGCGGCGGGTGTAGTGTCGGGATTCGTAAACACGGTGGGCGGCGGCGGCTCTCTGGTATCACTGCCGGCCCTTATTTTTATGGGGCTGCCCTCGGCGGTGGCCAACGGCACCAACCGGGTGGCCCTGATGGTGCAGAGCCTCGTGGCGGTCGGCTACTTCCGGCAAAAAGGCTTTTTTTATCCCAGACTGAGCATAGTATTGGGCCTGCCTGCGGTGTTGGGATCCATCCTGGGCGCAAAAATTGCCATATCCCTTTCTGATGAGCTGTTCAACAAGGTGCTGGCCGTTGTTATGCTGGCAGTCCTGGCTCTGATTATTCTGCGCCCGGAAAAAAAGCTTTTAACGTCAACGGAGGAAAAAAATTTCAGCCGGCTGCGCATGTCCATAGCTGCGCTGGTATTCTTCGGGGTGGGGTTTTACGGCGGTTTTATCCAGGCGGGGGTGGGCTTTATCATTATTGCTTCCCTCACCCTGATCACCGGCATGTCTTTAGTTAAAATAAACAGCCTGAAGGTATTTGTAAATGCTATATATATACTTACTTCACTGCTGGTTTTTGTCTTCAGCGGCAAGGTTGACTGGATGATGGGCTTCATACTGGCCGCCGGCAATGCCGTGGGCGCCTACCTGGGAAGCGCCTTTACCGTGTCCGGGGGCGATAAGTGGATCCGCGTATTCCTGGTGGTGACCGTGCTTTTGATGTCCGGCAAACTGTTCGGGCTGCATAAACTGCTGGGCTTTTAACTTACCCGCCGGAACAAACTGAAGCCCATTTCGTCTATTATTATACAGAGCAAAATTAATCACCGGCAAAAAACTTAAAACCTATTGTTTTTTCACCCGCCAAACCGCGGGTTTTTTTTATTTTAGGCAAGCACCTCATTAGAAATTAATGGTTTCCCAGACTGTTTTTATTATTGTTTCCATCACTTATAAACCATAAAATATATTATTCTTAATTTCTAAAACCGGGGCATTGTTATCATTTGTCCTATAAACATTAACAAAAGGGGGATCTGTGTTAAAAATGCGGAAAGTGCTTTTGCTGTTCCTGACGTTGTCGCTTTCATTGATAATCGCTTCGGCGGCTTCGGGACATTTACTGGGATTTCGACGGGGACGGCCAATGGCACTTTTACAAAGATGACGACGGGGTGCTCCATTATTTCTACATCGACCCGGACCGGGAAGGTGAATGGCACCGCTATGTAGACGAGAATGGAAATACCCAATACTATTACGAGGTTAAAGGGTGGAAACTGGACTAAGCGCTGGCCATGATCATGACAAGGGCGGGGTTGTAACGGACCCCGCCCTTTTATTTCCGGAGAAAATTCAGTGTTCGGCAATATGTAGGGCGGGGACAAAAATAATTTTCTTTAAAAAAAGTTAAAGGGTATGAGTCGGCGGATGTAGAAGTTAGAGACAGAGGAGTTGATTTTATGCAGGGAGACAGCCAGGAGAGGACCTGGGCCATGTTCTGCCACCTGGGTGGTTTATGCGGTTATTTTATCCCTCTCGGCAACATTATCGTGCCGCTGATTTTGTGGCTGATAAAAAGGACCGAGTACCCCTTTGTTGATTACCACGGTAAAGAGGCGCTGAATTTTAATATCAGCTTGACTGTATATGTCATTGTATCCTTAATCCTGGCCTTTGTTTTGATCGGCTTTGTTATGCTTTTTGTGCTGGCAATTCTGCAAATAATATTTATAATCATGGCCACCATTGAAGCGAACAAAGGAGGGTACTACCGCTACCCGTTAACCATCCGCCTTATTAAATAGCCTTTCACACACACTCCCGACAATATGAATTAATATTCCGGCAAAACGGGGGGATAAAAACTGCAGCCGCGATTTAACGTGATCTGGCTGACTCTTATAGTCCTGGTGGGCGTGTTCAGCCTCACCTATATCTGGTTCACCCTTTTTCCCGGACGGGTGGCCCCCGAAACGGGGCAGTATTTTACCGCCGAACAGGTGAACCGGGGCCGTGAGTACAACCAGGCCCTGCGGCTGGTGTACATCACCGGCCTTTTGGCGCAGGGAGCCTTTCTGGTATGGCTGGTTTTTGGCGGGCGGGCGGCGGCCCTTTCCCGCTGGGCCCAACATTCCACGGGCGGCAGTTACTGGGGAAGCCTCCTGCTGTTTTTCCTGGCGCTGTGGCTTTTGCTGAGGCTGATCAACCTCCCCTTCACGCTCTACAGCAGTTTTTACTGGCAGCACCGCTGGGGTTTTTCCACCCAGACCATGGGTTCCTGGTGGATGGATTACCTCAAGGGGGCGGGGCTGGATCTGGCCCTGTCCGCTGTCGGGGTGGCCCTGCTTTTCTGGTTCATGAACCGCTGGCCCGGCGCCTGGTGGCTGGCCGGGGCGGCCTTTTTCTCCCTCTGGCTGGTGGTTCAGAGCCTCCTCTGGCCGGTGGTGGTGTCCCCCCTCTTCAACCGTTTCGTCCCGGCAAAGGACCCTGCGCTTATAACCATGGTCCGCCAATTATCCAACAGGGCCGGGCTGCCGGTGGACCAGGTGCTGATTATGGACGCCAGTGAGCGCACCACCAAGGCCAACGCCTACTTTACCGGCCTGGGGCCGACGAAGAGGATCGTCCTTTACGATACCCTGCTGGCCAATTACCCTCCGGACGAGGTGGAGGCGGTGGTGGCCCACGAAATGGCCCACTGGCGCCATGGGCACATCATCAAGGGACTGGCCTTTGGTGTGCTGGGCAACTTCATTTTCTGGGGCTTACTGTTCTTGCTTCTGCGGTCCACCATGCCGCCGTCCTTATCCCAGCCGCCGCACACCTGGGCGGTGATCCTGCTGTTTTTCCTGCTTGCCTTTTTCATCAGCAGCCCCTTGCAGAACCATATCTCCCGGGGCATGGAGGAGGAGGCCGACCGGGCAGCGGTAACGCTGACCGGAAACGCTCCGGCGGCAGTCCGCCTGCAGCTGAACCTGGCCACCAGGAACCTGTCCGACCTGTCGCCGCCGGCCTATATCCGGTGGTTCAGCTACTCCCACCCTCCGGCCCTGGACAGGATCAAAACAATCCGGCAGACCGGCAGGGGCGCCGGACCAGGAGCAAAATAAGCAGAAGGAGGGATAACATGTTTGCCAGAAAGAATCCGCAGGGGTATATACCCGTGGTTGACGGGGTAAAAAGAAAAACACTGGTCTTCGGGGAAAAAACCCTGATGAGCGAATTTCTGCTGGAAAAAGGAAAAATTCTGCCTCTTCACAAACACCCCCACGAGCAGACAGGCTACCTGGTAGCGGGGAAAATACTCCTGGTTGTTGCCGGAGAAGAATATGAAGTGGAACCCGGAGACAGCTGGTCCATCCCCGGGGATGTGGAGCACTGGGCAAAAATAATCGAGGACTCGGTGGCGGTTGAAGTATTTGCTCCGGTAAGACAGGATTACCTGCCCTGACAAGAGCTGTCGGCCGGCAGCCGGCAGCTACCGGACTCCGAGGAGAGGAGTTTCTTTTTCAGCTCCAGGTACCTGGCGGTAAAATAAGGGCCGTTTTGGGCTTCCCGGTGGTCAAACCCGTATACCCTCCTGCTGACGGCAAGCACCGGCGGGGCCTGGATCCTTTTGGCCACAGCCATGCCGGTATATGAATTCCACCATTTCTCCAGGTCGGCAATAAACTCCCGGGGGCCGGGGAAAAGGCGGCCCACCAGGCCGGGCTGGCAGCCTATTTTTTCTTCCAGCACGCCCTGGGCATACCAGGTGAGTATTTCTTCGGGGGTTGCCCGGTTCCAGTGTTCCATAAAGGCCCGGAACAGGTAATCGTGGTAGGGATAGACAATGGGATCGCCCTTTCCCTCGTCCACCGCCTGATCGGGGGAAAGCTCGGCGCTGGGCACCAGGTCGATAATTCCCCGGGGAATAACTTCCCGGTGGTAAACATGGTCGTTGAGGTACCTGGCCAGGTCATAAACCTGGTGTTTCCAGAGATCGGCCAGGACCGCAAAAAAGCCGGCCTGGTCCCCGTACAGGGTGGAGTATCCGACGGTCAATTCACTTTTATTGGCGTTGCAGGTGAACCCGCCCCCGAAGGCGGCGGACAGGGCGGCCAGGACGCGGGCGGAACGGTCCCGGGCCTGGATATTTTCGGCCATAAAGGGGGTAACCGGGAGGTGGAACTGGCGGCCGTCCTTAAGGCTGACAATGGGGGTCCGGCTGATTTGTTTAACGGTATAGTCCACCGACTCCTGAATGGGCATTACAGTATACAGGCAGCCCAGGTTGCGGGCCAGCCGTGAGGCCAGGTCCCTGGTGGTGGCCGAGTTGTAAATGCTGGGCATGTTTGCCAGCAGAACATTTTCCGGCCCCAGCACCCCGGTATAGAGGCAGGCGCTTACCGCCGAGTCGACGCCGCCTGAAACCCCGATAACCACCCTGGCCATGCCTATGGAAGACAGAAAAGCGCTTATTCCGTAGCTCAGGGCCTGGTAGATACTACCGGTATCCCGGTCATCCGGCACCGGAACCGGGGACGGGCCCCCGCCGCCACCGCCCGGGCTCAGATCAACAGCTTTTAATTCCGGCGAGAAGGCCGGGCAATGGGCGACAACATTTCCCCCGGAGTTGTAAACGGTGCTGCAGCCGTCGAAGGTGTAAACGGTCTTGCCGTTGTTCTGGATGCCCACATTGTTTACATAGACCAGGGGAACCCCGGTTTCCCTGGCCTGCTTGGAAAAAACCCGGTTCCGCTTGTTGTTTTTGCCCAGGGTAAAAGGAGAACTGGATATGTTTATAAAGAGGTCCGCCGGACCGTTGCGGTGGATGGCGGCCATCGGTTTGAAGGCATAGTCGTCGCTCCAGCCGTCTTCACAGAGGATACAGCCCAACCTCACCAGCTCCCCGGCAATACTCAGATTAACCGGCTGCAGCAAGTCTTCCACCCTTTTCCCCAGTTCCAGCGCCAGCTTGGGCAGGCTGTAGAAGTGGCGGGTATCGTCAAATTCCCGGTAATCCGGATGGAGGGTTTTGATCCGGAAAGGGTAGGGAAAGTTGTCATCCCCCAGCAGCCTTCCGTTTTGGGCGACAAAAAAAGAATTATACTTGCGGACCCTTCCGTCGTCGCCGGTCTTATGCCAATCCACGCCGACATTGCCGAAAAGCACGCATATGTCCGTGGAGGCCTCAATTACCCGGCGGCCGTATTCCTCGCAGTCCCGCAAAAAGGCCTGCTGTTCCCAGGTGTCTCCCAAAAGGTACCCGGGAACGGCCATCTCCGGGAAAATTACCATATGCGCCTGCCGCCGGCGGGCCTGGCCTATCATATCCAGCATGATTCCGGTATTTATATCCGGCCTTCCGGGAACAACCCTCATCTGTCCCAGGGCAATTTTAAGCGACAGCGCCATCCGTCGACTCCACCTTTCACTGTTTTATTCTAAACAATCAAGGTGGGATTTAACAATAGCTAAATGAAGACCTCCTGGCCCGGCTTGACGGCCTCCACCTTCGTCTCCGGGGCCCTTTCCCGGGCCAGGTTGACGAAGCCTGCCGGGTCCTGCACCAGAATGGGGAAAGTGCCGTAATGAATGGGGATCGCTTTTTTGGGTTTCAGCAGCGTAAGGCTGTACGCCGCCTGCACGGGATCCATGACAAATACGCTGCCGATGGGCAGAAGGGCAAGGTCGATCTCATAAATCCTGCCGAAAAGCTCCATATCGGAGAAAATACCGGTATCCCCCGCGTGGTAAACGGTTTTGCCGTCCTCCAAAAAAACAATGTACCCTACCGCCTCTCCGGCTGTGCCGGAATGGAAGGCCTGGGTCATGGTCACCTTGATCCCGGCCGCTTCCACCTGGCCGCCGATATTCATGCCCATGCCGAAAATAATCTTGTCTTCACTCACCCCGGCCTGCTTTAGCGCGTTGGCCAGCTCCGGCTGGGCTATTACCACGGCTCCGGTTGCTTTTACCAGGTCCGGGATGTCACTGCCCAGGTGGTCGAAATGGTCGTGGGTGACTAAAATAAGGTCGGCCCTTTTGATATCTTCCTTCTTGATGGGGCAGGCGGGGTTCCCGGTAATCCAGGGGTCGATCAGTACTACCGCTCCCTTTTCCGATGTGATCTGGCAGGCGGCGTGTCCCAGCCATTTTACACTATGAGCCATTTATTAAACCTCCTTTGTTACGGCTTGCCAATTTATGTAATTATTATAATATTGTCCCATATTATCTTCAATAAAATTCTATCCCTTCTTATGGTGGGGCGTTGCCGAAACCTTTGCGATGGCGGCCTCAAGCTGCCGCTGCACATCAATTTTCAGCTGGGGGCTGATGGCCTTGATCACTTCCCCTTCGGTGGAGACCACGTAGTTTGGAGGCAGATTGTTGAGCGCAATGGCGGCTATATCCAGTTTGCACCGCTCGCACTTGCAAATATCCCTTTTTTCCATGATTTTATTAAGCTGTTCAAACAGGGTTATTTCGGTGGCATTAATCAAGCGCACTAAGACGACCCCCCCTGGTAAGCTGTGGAGCTTTCGAAAAAAATGTTTAATTGTTTTTCTCCTCCTTGACGACTGATTCCTTCTTTATATGCAGTTCTTCCTGGAAATATTTTAAAAAGCACCCGCAAGCCCTTCAATAAAATTGTATATTGTATAAAATTATAAAATTTACTTGATTTACTTTTCAGTGAATTATAAAATATAAATATGAATTTGGGTAAATTAACCGAGAATGCCTTCAAAAGGTACCGAACCACCCCAAACATGGTGGCCGACGTGTTGCGTGAGGCGATTTTAAGCGGGATATTAGGGGACGGGCAGCAGCTTCGTCAAGACGAAATCGCCGAACAATTCGGGGTAAGCCGGATTCCCGTGCGCGAGGCTTTACGGAAGCTTGAGGCGGAGGGATTGGTCACTTTCTACCCGCACCGGGGGGCGGTTGTCTCACAACTATCCCCCGGGGAGGTCCGGGAGATCTTTGAAATCCGTGTCCTCCTCGAGTGCCAGGCCCTGCACCTGGCCATCCCCCACCTGTCGAAAAGCCGGTTGAAACAGGCGGAAGCAATCCTGGAAGCAACCGATGAGGAGGATGATGCTTCAAGATTAAGCGAATTCAATCTTGAATTCCACACCATCCTCTATACGCCGGCCAACCGTCCCTATCTCCTGTCGTTTATCAACAACCTGCACGCCAACGTCGACCGGTATATGCGCATCTGCCTGCATTTGATCAAACACAAGGCCAAATCCCAACAGGAACACCACCAGATTCTTGAAGCCTGCCGGCAGCGTGACGCATGTACAGCCGTAGAAATCTTAAAGCGGCACATTGAAACGGGCGGCAAGCTGGTGATTGAGTACCTGCAGCAGGAAAGGAAAATAAAATCGGAAGCAGGCAAAAACAACAGGGCCGGCAAGGAAAGGGGGTAAAGTAAACATTACCGCCGGCCCCGATGCGATTACCGTTGTCAAATCCCTGGGCATACGGTTAAGGGGGTTTCTTTGATGATTGGACAAACGCAAGCCAGCGAGAGAATCAGCCGGTTAAAAAGTGCGGTCAATATGGCCTTTCCTTCGATCTGTATCGAACGGGCGCGCGCCTTCACGGAGTCCCACAAAAAGACGGAAGGTGAGCCTGTAATAGTCAGGAGGGCAAAGGCATTTAAAGAGGTTTGTCAGACCATTCCCGTTATTATTTTTGATGATGAGCTCATCGTCGGAACCTCCGGGCAGTACCGCCGTTCCGGCGCCATTTTTCCCGAGTTATCCTGGAAGTGGATCGCCGAAGAAATGGATGGCTTTGCTACCCGCAAGCAGGACCCCTACCAAATATCCCCGGAATACAAGGAGATCCTGCTGAGCGAGATCTTCCCCTACTGGCAGGGAAAATCCCTTGAAGAGGCTTTCCTGGCTCGCCTACCGGCCGAAACCGCCAAATTGCTTGTGGACACCGGCATTATTGACAATGACATGAAATGGCGCAATGGCGTCGGCGAGGTAACACCAGACTACGAGGATATCATTTTTAAAAAGGGCTTCTATGGAATAAAACAAGAGGCGGAAGAATACCTTGTGAACCTTGAGCCGCTTACACCGGAAAACCTGGAGAAGATTTATTTTTACCAGGCAGTGATTGAAACCTGCGACGGCATCATTATTCTGGGCAGGCGCTATGCGGAAAAAGCCGCTGAAATGGCCGCAACCGAAGTCAGCGGGACCAGACGCCGGGAGTTGCTGAAGATCAGCGATATCTGCCGGTGGGTACCGGGCAACCCGCCCAGGAGCTTTTGGGAAGCCCTGCAAATGATCTGGTTTGTTCAGATTGGCTGCATTCTTTCCGAAAACCCCCTGGCCTTAAACCTCGGCCGCTTCGACCAGTACACCTTCCCCTATTACCGGGCGGACCTGGAGAAGGGCGAAATCACCCCGGATCAGGCGCAAGAATTAATCGAATGCCTTTGGATTAAACTGTCCGAGTGGATCTGGACAGTATCGAAAAACACGGCCAACTATTTTGCCGGATACAACTCATTCCAGAACCTTACGGCAGGAGGAAGAAAACGCAACGGAAGCGATGCCACGAACGATGTCTCTTACATGTGCCTGCAAGCTACGGCCAATGCCAGAACACACCAGCCGGGCTTGAGTGTAAGAATCCACCCCGACTGCCCTGAAGAATTCCTCCTGGAGGTTTGCCGGCTGGTCCGGTTAGGCACGGGTTTCCCTGCCGTTCACAACGACCGGGTGGGCACTGCCATGCTGCTCGCCGCCGGCCTGTCTCCTGAGGACGCCCGTGACTGGAACAACTGCGGTTGTGTCGTTCCCCACTGCCGCAAAAATGGCGAATGGACAGCGGCGGCCAATGTAAACCTGGCGGCGGCGCTGGAATATGCCTTAAATGACGGTAAAAGCCGCCTCAACGGCCGGCAGATGGGGCTTAATACCGGCAATCCCGCTGTGTTCGGCAGCTTTGAAGAGGTTAAAGAAGCTTACTACCAACAGTTGCGCTACCTGATTAAGCATGCCGTGATCGGCACGGTAATCGCCCAGCAGATCCACGCCGAATCCGTACCGCGCCCCTTTCTCTCCACCCTCGTCGAGGGCTGCCTGGAGAAGGGTAAGGATTTAAGCAAAGGCGGGGCTAAGTATACCGTCGGTTCCGTTGTGACGGGAATTGGTGTGGCCGATGTGGCTAATTCCTTTGCCGTGCTCAAAAAGCTGGTGTTTGAAGAAAACAAAATCACCCTGGAAGAATTGTGCCGCGCCATGGACAACAACTGGGAGGGGGCCGAAGAAATCCGGCAAATGGCACTTGCCTGTCCCAAATATGGCAATGACGACGACTATGTAGATGACTTTGCGACTGAATTGACAGATTTCTTCCACCGGGAACTGCGCAAGTATACCGACTGGTGGGGCAAACCTTTCAATTCAGCCTTTATGGGTATCTCAAACTATATACCTACAGGTATGGTCCTGGGCGCCACCCCCGACGGCAGGCTCGCGGGAACTCCTTTGACCGAAGGATGCTCACCCCATGCCGGAACTGACATGACAAGTCCCACGGCGGCCATGAAATCGGTAGCCAAGATTAACCATGAAAGCCACTCCGGAGGGACTTTGCTGAACATCAAGTTTTCTCCGCAGGCGTTGGAAACCGGACGGAGCCTTCACAACCTTGCTTCCCTGATTAGAAGCTATTTCGAGATGGGCGCTTTCCATGTCCAATTTAATGTCATTTCTCCGGAGGTATTGAGAGACGCCCAGGCACACCCGAAAAACCACCAGGACCTGCTGGTCAGGGTCGCCGGGTACAGCACCAGATTTGTCACCCTCTCCAGGGAAGTTCAGGACGCCATCATCGCGCGCACCACTTATCAGGCGGTATAGCCGCCGCTGCCCGCTCAACAAAATGACAGGAGTATGCTTGTGAATACAAGTAACAGTCAGCTTCATCATACGGGAGTGGTCTTCGAAATCCAACGCTGGTCCATAAACGACGGCCCCGGGATCAGAACCGCGGTTTTCCTTAAGGGATGTCCTCTCCGCTGCCAGTGGTGCTGCAACCCCGAATCATGGACCAGGACACCGCAACTGGCGGTCTTCGCTGACAAGTGCACCGAATGCGGCAGGTGTATACCGGCCTGCCCACGGGGAGTCGCCGTACCTGCAGCCAGGGGGGGGATTCCGGACAACAACGCCTGCCTGGCCTGCGGCCGGTGCGCCGAAGCCTGTATTCCCGGAGCCAGGGAAATCACGGGGAAAACGATGACAGCAGACGAGGTCGTTGAGGTGGTTAAACGGGACAGCGCCTTCTATCGCCGGTCGGGAGGCGGTGTCACTTTTTCCGGCGGAGAAGCGTTTTTTCAGCCAAATTTTTTAAGAGAGCTTGTGGAGAGGTGTTGTTGCCTGGGAATTCGCTCCGCCGTTGAAACTTCCGGATATTTCCCATGGGAAGAAAATAAAGACATCATCCGGCAAATGGATCTGGTCCTTCTTGATCTGAAACACATGAACCCGATGGTCCATCAGTCCGTTACCAGGGTATCCAACCAGAGTATTCTCGAAAATGCCGTCCGCATCGCCAGGGAAGGAATTCCCCTGGCAATCAGGGTCCCGGTAATCCCGTCCATAAACGATAGTGTTGAGAACATCAGGGCCACTGCCGAGTTTGTCGCCAAAAATTTATCCGGTGCCCTGGGGATTGAGCTGCTGCCCTACCATGTTTTGGGCAAAGGAAAATACCGTTCCCTGGGCTTGCAGTACCAACTGGAAGGCTTGAGCCCACCCGGCAAAGAAAAAATTGAATCCTTAAAACAGGTTGTCGCCGGGGTGGGAGTTCCCATCCTGAATTTTTAAATCTTTCACCAGGACCCCCTTCCGGGGTGCTGAAGTCAACATTTTCTCAGTCCGGGTAAAATTATGACAAATTTCTTAATTTATTGAAGCGGGGGAATAATCTCTTTTCCGGTAAAAAAAATCATGTTATAATTTACCCCGTAATGAAATAGTGTCCAAGCCGGCCACTATTAATAAAAATTGTTAAGGAAGGGGGAAAACAACCGCATCCGCTTTTACACGGTTGGCAAGCAATCCGGTGAGCGGCTTCCAGTCAATCAGCTGCCCGGTAAAGATCCATAAGGAAGTGGGTCACTGCCAACCCCGCCGAGGAAGCAGGTGGTATGTTGTTTTTTGTCGCAAGATGGTTAATATTGTTACCTGTCAAAGATGTCTGAATTGATTTAAGGGGGTAATTTTTTGAAAAAGTGGCTTTTGGTAGGTTTGTTTGCTCTGCTGTCCTTAACCCTGGTAACTGCCGGCTGTTCTTCCGGAGGCGGCGCGGCCAATGAAATCAAGATCGGCGTATCGGCCCCGCTGACCGGAGACATATCGGACATCGGCCAGTCCACCAAAAACGCTGCCCTGATGGCGGCAGAGGAAGTAAACAGCGCCGGCGGCCTGAAAGTCGGCGATAAAAAGCTCAAAGTAAACATGATCGTGGGAGACGACGAAAACAAGCCCGAATCCACAGCCAACCTGTTTCAAAGGTTAATCAACCAGGATAAAGTGGTGGCCATTGTCGGCTCCCAGGCGTCCAAGTGCTCCAACGCCGGAGCGCCCATTGCCGAGAGCGCCGGGGTGGTGCAGATTACCCCCTGGTCTACCAACCCCAACGTAACCAAGGATAAAAAGTTTGTCTTCCGGGCGGCCTTTATCGACCCCTTCCAGGGTAAAGTAAACGCCATTTTCGCCAAGAACAACTTAAAAGTCAACACCGCCGCCGTCCTCTACGATGTGGCCAGCGACTACAACAAGGGCCTGGCCGAAGTGTTCAAGGAGGAGTTTACCAAACTGGGCGGCCAGATAGTGGCCTTTGAAACTTACACCACCGGAGATAAGGACTTTTCAGCCCAACTGACCCGGATCAAGGCGCAAAGCCCGGACGTGCTCTTCCTCCCCAACTATTACAATGAGGTGCCCCTGCAGATCCAGCAAGCCAAGCGGCTCGGCTACAACGGCAAGGTCCTGGGGGGCGACGCCTGGGATTCGCCCAAAATATTTGACCTGGGCGGCAAGGACTTAAACGGCACTTACTTCAGCAACCACTACGCGGCTGACGCCGATATTCCCGAGCTGAAAGAATTCCTGAAGAAATACCAGGCTAAATACAACGCGGTTCCGGACGCCGCCGGCGCCTTAACCTACGACGCCTGCCGGATCATCTTCCAGGCCATTGAGAAGGCCGGCAGCACAGACCGCAAGGCAATCCGCGACGCCGTGGCGGCCACCAAGGGCTTTAAGGGAGTGACCGGAACCATTTCCTACGAAGGAAGCGGCGACCCGATCAAGGGCGCGGTGATCCTGGAGATTGCGGACGGCAAGTACAAGTACTCGGCCACCGTCAATCCCTAAAGATACCAAGATACCTGCCTACTGAAACCAGGGGCCAAAGTTATCCGCTTTGGCCCCTGGAAATCATAAAAACTGGGGGGTCTGACTGCTTGAGCTATTTTATACAGCAGCTGCTGAACGCCATTCAGCTGGGAGGTATATATGCCCTTATAGCCCTGGGCTACACCATGGTTTACGGCGTTCTGGGGCTGATCAACTTCGCCCACGGCGATATCTTCATGGCCGGGGCATTCTTTGGCTTTTTCCTGGCCGTAATTTTTAAGCTTCCCCTGATCCCCACCCTGATCCTGTCCATGCTGCTGGCGTGCATTCTGGGCATTACCATCGAGCGGGTGGCCTACCGGCCCCTGCGCATGGCGCCCCGCATGTCCCTGATCATCACGGCCCTGGGCGTAAGCCTCTTTTTGGAGAACTTCACCCGGGCCACCCTGGGCGGTCAGCCCCGCAACTTCCCGTCCCTGCTGACCATACACAATTATGACCTGGGCGGGGTAACGGTAACCAACCTGCAGATCCTAATTATCCTGGTATCCCTGTTTTTAATGCTGCTGCTTCGCCATATAGTGCAGCACACCATGGTGGGCAAGGCCATGCGGGCGGTCTCCGACAACAAGGAGGTCCTGCCGCTTATGGGTATCAGCATAGATACCGTAGTCATGGCCACCTTCGGCATGGGGTCGGCCCTGGCGGCGGCAGGCGGAATACTGGTGGGCATGGCCTACCCGGTAATCGACCCGTATATGGGCATCATTGTCGGGTGGAAGGCCTTCATCGCCGCCGTGCTGGGCGGTATAGGACTAATCAACGGCGCCCTGGTGGGCGGATTTATCCTCGGCTTTACCGAAATTTTCGTGGCCGCCCTGCTGCCCTCCACTTACCGGGACGGCATCGCCTTTGCGATACTGATTATCGTCCTCTTAATCAAACCCACCGGTCTTTTGGGCCGGCCGGTAATAAAGAAGGTGTAAGTGAACCCATATGAAAGACAGAACTAAAAGCTATCTTTTGTGGGCAATCATCCTGGCCGCCGGAATAATCATCGAGGTACTGGGCCGGCTTGGTATAATCAACGCTTACCTGATACAGGTGATTGAATTAATCGGGATCAACATCATGCTGGTGGCCAGCTTAAACCTGATCAACGGGTATTTGGGCGAATTTGCCATCGGCCACGCCGGCTTTATGGCCATGGGAGCCTATATTTCGGCTATTTTGACGGTTAATCTGCATTTGCCCTTTTTTCTGGCTTTTATAGCCGGCGGCGCCGCGGCGGCGCTGGCTTCCTACCTGATCGGCATACCGGCCTTTAAAACCTTTGGCGACTACCTGGCCATCATCACGCTGGGCTTTAACATGATCATCGTCAGCATCTTAAATAATCTTGAATACGTCGGCGGACCGCGGGGGATGGTGGGACTGCCCAAGAGCACCACCTTTTTATGGGTTTTCGGCGCAACCATTATTACCCTGGTGGTTCTGCGCAATCTTGTATACTCAAACTACGGCCGCCTCTGGATTGCTATCCGGGAAAATTCCATAGCCGCGGAAATGATGGGGGTAAACGTCAATCTTTGTAAACTTAAGGCCTTCGTAGTAGCCGGATTTTTCGCCGGCCTGGCCGGCGCCCTCTGGGGGCACATGCTGCAGTACATCAACCCCTCCAGCTTTACCTACATCAAGTCTACGGAAATACTGGTCATGCTCTACCTGGGCGGTATGGGAAGCCTGACCGGGTCGGTGATCGGGGCCACTTTAATGACCGGCCTGTTAGAATCACTGAGGGACCTGGGAGTCTGGCGAATGGTATTAAGCCCCCTCGTCCTGGTGGTAATTATGCTTACCCGGCCCATAGGCATATTTGGCTACCGGGAAATCCGCGGGGTGGCTCCCCGGGAGGAGGTGCGCCGCAATGCCACTGCTGCGGGCTGAGAACGTAACCATGCAGTTTAAAGGCCTGACGGCCGTGCAGGATTTCAACCTGGACCTGAATGAAGGCGAACTGGTGGGCCTGATCGGCCCCAACGGGGCAGGGAAAACCACCGCTTTCAACTTTCTGACCGGTGTTTATGTGCCCACGGCCGGGAGGGTCTTCTTTCAGGGCCAGGAAACCACAAAGCTTCCCGCCTGGCAGATTACCCGCCTGGGAATTGCCCGCACCTTTCAAAACATCCGTCTTTTCAATAACATGACGGTACTGGACAACCTTAAGGTAGCCCTTAACTTCCGGGTGCAGTACGGAATGCTGGGCGCCGTGTTCCGGCATGTCGCTTTTCACCAGGAAGAAAAACGTGTGCTTGAGGAAAGCATGAAGCTGCTGGAAATTTTCCAACTGGCAGACAAGCGGGACTATCTGGCCAAAAACCTTCCCTACGGGCAGCAACGCCGCCTGGAAATCGCCCGGGCCATGGCCACCAAGCCAAGACTCCTGCTGCTGGATGAGCCGGCGGCGGGTATGAACGATAAAGAAAGCGAGGATTTAATGACTCTGATCAGCTGGGTCCGGAAGGAATTCAAGCTGACCATACTCCTTATTGAACACCATATGCGCGTGGTGATGGGCATTTGCGAGCGGATTAAAGTGCTTGATTTCGGCCACACCATTGCCGAGGGCACGCCGGAAGAAATACAAAGCAACCCAAAGGTCATCGAAGCCTACCTGGGCGAGGAGGTGGCGGATTAAATGGCCCTTTTGGAAGTAAAAAACCTGGAAGTAACTTACGGGGCCATCGTCGCCCTGAGGGGTGTTTCCTTCACGGTGGAGAAGGGGGAGATCGTCGCTTTAATCGGGGCCAACGGGGCCGGCAAGTCCACCACCCTGCGCACCATCACCGGGCAGGTGGCGCCCAAAAGCGGCAGCATTACCTATGAAGGCAAGGATCTTTTAAAATACAAGGCCCACCGTGTTGTTTCCGCCGGTGTAACCCACGTCCCGGAGGGGCGCGGAGTTTTTGGCAACCTCACCGTTATGGAGAACCTGGAACTGGCCACCTGGACCAGGAAAGACAAACAGGCAGTAAAAAAAGACTTCGACCGGGTTTTTTCCCTTTTTCCGCGCCTGGCGGAAAGAAAAATCCAGCCGGCGGCCACACTGTCCGGCGGTGAGCAGCAGATGCTGGCAGTGGCCCGCGCCCTTATGTCCCAGGGCCGGCTGATGCTTCTGGACGAGCCCTCCATGGGCCTCTCACCGATACTGGTTAAGGAGATCTTCCGTATCCTGCAGGAAATCAACAATGAAGGCACCACCCTGCTGCTGGTGGAGCAGAATGCCAACATGGCCCTGAAAATCGCCAACCGGGCCTACGTCCTGGAAACCGGCAGCATCGTCATGGAAGGGCCGGCCGGGGAAATTGCCAATAACCCGAGGGTAAGGGAAGCTTACCTGGGCGGATAATTAGAGATTCGAAATTCGAGGTTCGAGGTTCGAATCTCTAAAATATTATAACAAAACAACCTGCTGTTGTTTTCAGCAGGTTGTTTTTTGATGCACTCCTCCAGGCTTTAATAAAACCGGTCATCCCTCAATCAATTCCTGTACCGGGACGGTAAAGGTTTTTTCGCCGGCCGATACACTGGCCGTCAGATTGTGGGGGTTAAGGCTTTCAATCCATACCGGTTCCCCCCTGTGCAGCACCTCTATTGTTTGCTCCGATCTTAGAATTTGCTGGGCTCTTTCGTAGTCCAAGGCCCGCCCTCCTCCTCATTTTGTTTCAGTCTTATTTTCCCACGGTAATTGAAAGTAAATACAGCGGTTCGGCCAAGCTCATTTTACCGTCCTCCCGCATAGTGTGTTAACCAGGAAAAATGCCTGGGACAACGGGGTCCCGGAAAAAGACAAAGGCGTCCAGCATAATTTCCGGCCACATTTACTGTTAAGGAGGTTTTGATCCGGATGTGCGGAATTACCGGCTGGATTGACTGGGAAAAGGACCTCACCGGAGAGCGCCCGATCCTGGAGGCAATGACCGGCACTCTGGCTTTCCGCGGGCCCGACGCAGACGGATTCCGGCTGTCACCCCACGCGGCCCTGGGCCACCGCCGGCTGGTGGTGGTGGACCCTGTGGGCGGCGCCCAGCCCATGACCAGAAAGCGGGGGGACCGGGTATACACCATTACCTACAACGGGGAACTGTACAACACGGCCGAACTGAGGCAGGAGCTGGAGGCCCGCGGGCATACCTTTCTAACCCGCAATTCCGATACCGAGGCCCTGCTCATATCCTATATGGAATGGGGGCCGCAGTGCGTTTACCGCCTGAACGGCATTTTCGCCTTTGCCATCTGGGACGATTACCGGCAGTCCCTGTTCATGGCCCGGGACCGCCTTGGCGTGAAGCCGCTTTTTTATACGCTTAAGGGAAGCGCCTTTATCTTCGGGTCGGAGTTGAAAGCCATCCTGGCCCACCCCCGGGTGCCGCCGGAGGTAGACGCCGGGGGGCTGGCCGAAATCTTTGTCATGGGCCCCTCCCGCACCCCCGGCCAGGGCGTTTTCCGGGGTATTTACGAGGTGAGGCCCGGCCAGTGCCTTGAGTATGACCGTTCCGGCGTGCGGCTGTGGCGCTACTGGAATTTTGAGAGCCGCCCCCACGAAGACAGCCTGGATACAACCACGGAAAAACTCCGGCATTTGTTACAGGACACCGTTGAGCGCCAGCTGGTGGCGGACGTGCCGGTGTGCTGCTTCCTTTCCGGAGGCCTGGATTCCAGCGCCATCACGGCCTATGCATCCAGCGCCCTTAAACGGGCCGGACTGGGGCCGCTGCATACCTATTCGGTGGACTACGCCGGAAATGACCGGCACTTCCGCCCCAATGTCTTCCAGCCCAACTCCGACGCCCCCTGGGTGCGGCGGGTCTCGGAATTTTACGGCACCGTCCACCACAACATAGTGATAGACAACGCCGAACTGGCGGATGCCCTGGTGTCGGCGGTGAGGGCCAACGACCTGCCGGGCATGGCCGATGTCGACTCTTCCCTTTACCTGTTCTGCCGGGAGATTAAAAAGAACGCCACCGTCGCCCTGTCGGGGGAATCGGCGGACGAGGTGTTCGGCGGCTATCCCTGGTTTTACAACGAGGAGGCGCTGTCCAACGACACCTTCCCCTGGGTGCGCATGGTAAGCAAGCGGGCACAGCTGCTGAAGCCCGAACTGGCCGGCATGATCAGGGCTGAGGAATACGTGGCCAGGCGCTACCGGGAGGCCCTGGACGAGGTCCCCCGCCTGCCGGGGGAAAGTCCGCGGGAAGAACGGATGCGGGAGATGTTTTACCTGAATATCACCAGGTTCATGCCCACCCTGCTGGACCGCAAGGACCGCATGAGTATGGCGGTGGGGCTGGAGGTGAGGGTGCCGTACTGTGACCACAGGCTGGTGGAATACGCGTGGAACATTCCCTGGTGGATGAAAAACTACGGCCTCCGGGAAAAGGGCATTCTGAGGCGTGCCCTGGAGGGGCTGCTCCCCGGGGACGTGCTGGAGAGGCGGAAGAGCCCCTACCCCAAGACCCATAATCCCCTCTACCTGGCCGCAGTCCGGGACCGGCTCCTGGAAATACTGGAGGAGGACAGCACCTCTCCCCTGATCCGGCTGCTGAACACCGACAGTGTCAGGGAAGCCGCCAATACCCAGGGAGCGGCCTTCGGCCCGGCCTGGTTCAGCCAGCTCATGGGCCCGGCGCAGCTCTTCGCCTACCTCATCCAGGTGGATGCCTGGCTGCGGGAGTATAAAGTAACCATCGTCTGAAAGCCAGTATATTAACGGCTACATATATGCAAAAACAAGGAATCATACCGGTTTAAACGGTATGATTCCTTGTTTTGCGGCGCCGGGAAAACGGTTTTCCGCCCCGTTTTAGACAAACATATTGACATCCGAGCTCAGGGCCATCTTGATGTAGCCTTCGCTGTTGGTTACGTTTACTCCCTCAATCAGTTCCTCGTCCTTAATGCCCATCATATCCATGGTCATCCGGCAGCCGTAGAATTTCACTCCCTCCAGCCGGCACATTTCAAAGATCTCCCGGGGGGTGGGAATATTGGCTTTCTCCTCGGCCAGTTTCACCATCTTCTGCCCGGCCATGGAGGGAATCCCCGGTATCGCTCCCAGAAGCCCCGGCGGATAGTACTTGTGATTATCCAGTCCCCCCTTTTTGACCGCGTTCATGCCGTCAAAGGTAAAAAAAACCAGCGCGTCAGCCCCCGCCCTGGCCGCCTGCAGCGCCAGTATCAGCGGCGGGTACACCCCGTCCAGGGTGGAACGGGAACAAATCAGGGTGACTTTTTTCTTTTTTTTCTCAGTTTTCTCCACACAACAACACTCCTAACGTTTTGTTCTGTTTTGAGCATTAGTTCGCTAAGTTAATTAATAGCATATTTTTTATTAATTATAATTGTACATTGGGCCGGCCTCAACGGCTATCCCGCCACCGGCCTAAAAACAGGGTTCAGTGGAATAAATTGAAGGCTGAACCAGGCGGCTGTACTCCATGGCAAGCTGGACGGCCCTTAAGCAAAGGAAAATAGTTTCAAAGAATTTACATTCCCCTGAAGGGGAAAAGGGGTTTTATATAAAACTTCTAGTTTAGGATTAAGTTCCGCGGATTATGTCAGACAAACTATTGAGGAGGAAACCGGTATGAGGAAAGTAGCTATTGCCGGAGTGGGCATGACCAAATTCGGAAAAACCGACAAGAGCCTGGTGGAACTGTTTACCGAGGCCGCCATGGAGGCCATAACCAGTTCCAACATAAAGCCCCGGGACATCCAGGCGCTGTTTGCCGGCAACTGCCTGGGGGATTTTGCCGAGGGCCAGGCCAACATAGCGGGGTTCCTGGCATCCGAGCTGGGACTTTCGCCCGATGCTCCGGCCACCAGGTTTGAGGGGGCCTGCGCCACGGCCAGCGTAGCCATACGCAACGCTTACCTGTGGGTGGCTTCAGGTTTTTACGACACCGTGCTGGTGGGCGGTGTGGAGAAGATCCTCCATATGGGCACCCCCCTGGCCACCAGGACCTTTGCCATGGCGTCGGACAGCCGGTACGAAGAGTTCTGCGGCCTCACCTTCCCGGGGGTGTTCGCCATGCTGGCGCACATGTACGCCCATAAATACGGCATCCCCCTGCCCGTGTTAAAGGAAAGGATGGCCCTGGTGGCCGTCAAGAACCACAAAAACGGGGTTAAAAACCCCCTGGCCCAGTTCCAGAAGGAGATCACGGTGGATACCGTGCTGAACAGCTTCATGGTGGCCGACCCCCTGCAGCTGTTTGACTGCTGCCCCTTTTCGGACGGAGCGGCGGCAGTGGTGCTGACCACCGGGGAAAAGGCCGGGAAGATGGTTGACAAACCGGTCTACGTACTGGGGGTGGGCCAGGGTTCGGCCGGCTCCCTGTGCCGGCAGAAAGACTACACCGTCATGCAGTCCCGCCTGGCCTCGGCCCGGCAGGCCTACAAAATGGCCGGCGTAGGGCCGGAGGACATAGATGTCTGTGAACTGCACGACTGCTTCACCATTGCCGAGATCGTGGCCAGCGAGTGCCTGGGGTTCTTTGAGTTCGGAAAGGGCAGCGAGGCCCTGGAAAGGGGCGAAACGGAGATTGGCGGCAGGATACCGATCAACCCCTCCGGCGGACTGAAGGCCAAGGGGCACCCCATCGGGGCCACCGGCGCCGCCCAGGTGTATGAAATCGTCAAGCAGCTGCGGGGAGAGTGCGGCCGGCGGCAGGTGGACGGGGCAAAGACAGGCATGACCGACACCCTGGGCGGAGACGCCGGCACCATCGTCAATCTTATTCTGGGAATATAGAGCAAGGAGGGTTTTAACGGTGTCCTATTATAAACTGACCCACAGGGAATATTTTGAGGCCCTCAAGGAAGGAAAGCTGATGGGCTTAAAATGCCGGGAATGCGGCGGCCACACCGCCCCTCCCAAGGTAAGCTGCGACAACTGCTGTGGCACCGACATGGAGGCGGTGGAGTTAAGCGGAAAAGGGGAAATAAAGACATTCACCGTGATCAGGGTGGCCCCGGAGGGACTCCAGGCCCCGTATATAGTGGCCATGGCCGAACTGGAGGAGGGCCCCTGGATTATGGGCAACCTGGTGGGTGTGGACCCCGACAGGGCCGGTACGGAATTAATCGGGAAAAAAGTGGTGGTCGGACATGCGGTGCTGCCTCAAATGAACTACACCGCCGGCGAAGGGATAACCCCGACTTTCAGGATTGTTGAATAGCCGGGAGTATTTAATTTGCCACAGAGATCACAGTGGCTGCGGGTTATTTTTGGTCCGCCGGAAATATTAATTATTGGAGGATGTTGATTAAATCAGGGGTGGTGGCGGTGGGTTACGAAAAACTCTCCCGGGCACAGCTGAAGGAAAAGGTCGATCAGGCCCTGGCACTGCTTGAAAGCTGCCGCGTATGCCCGCGCCGCTGCGGGGCCGACCGGCTGGAGGACAGGCCCGGGGTGTGCCGCAGCGGCAGAAAGGCCCGGATAAGCAGCTACGGCCCGCACTTCGGGGAAGAAAGCGTGCTGGTGGGCCGGCACGGGTCCGGCACGGTGTTTTTTGCCAACTGCAACCTGAACTGCGTGTTCTGCCAGAATTACGAAATCTCCCATCGCGGTGAAGGAGACGAAGTTACCCCCGAACAGCTGGCCAAAATAATGCTGAACCTGCAGTATTCCGGCTGCCACAACATCAACCTGGTCTCCCCCACCCATTTTGTGCCGCAGATCCTGGAAGCCCTCATCCCGGCGCTGGAAGGAGGATTAAAGGCGCCCCTGGTCTACAACACCGGCGGGTATGACGAGGTGGAACTCCTGCGGATACTGGACGGGGTTGTGGACGTATACATGCCCGACATAAAGTTCGGGGATGATGCCGCCGGGGAGAAATACCTGGGTGTGAAGGACTATTTCACCGCGGCCAAACAGGCGGTGAAGGAAATGCACAGGCAGGTGGGGGACCTGGACGTTGACGCCCGGGGTATCGCCCGCCGGGGCCTGCTGGTGCGCCATTTGGTCCTCCCCCATGACCTGGCCCGGTCCGGGACCGTGATCCGGTTCGTGGCCGAAGAAATATCCAAGGACACCTGTATCAACATCATGGACCAGTACTACCCCGCCCACCGGGCCTTCCGTTACGAAGAACTGAGCAGGCGGATCACAGCCAAAGAATACAGGGAGGTGCTGTCCCTGGCCCGCAGTCTGGGCTTGCATAACCTGCTGTGAAAACCTTTTCCGTCAGAATCCGGAATCATAATCCAGATAGGGGGCGGTGCGCGCCCCCTTTCGGATTAATCATGTCATGTAGTCGGGATTCTGGGTGGTCATGGCCTGGCCGGTTATATTGCCGGTCTGATAAGTACCCATGAAATTGCTTTCGGTCCTCATGGGCATTGTCGGGACCTGGTACATCCCCCGCTCATTCATGAAGCTGAAGGTCTCATAGGCCATCTCGGCGCTGGAAACCGAACCCTGGATGATCATCCGCCTGAACTGCGGGTCGGCGCACTCCAGGCCGGCGCTCATCCGCAATATGGCAGACGATTTGGCGCAGCCCAGCATGCCGGACGCCACGTCACGGTCGGTAAGCTCCCTGGCGGACTCGTGGGGAGTTACCGGAGACGGGTTGCGCAGCCCGTACTTGACGCTGGGATTAATGCGGGAGTGGTACGGTTCCGCCGATACACCCCTCTGCTGGGACAGCAATGCCACCATGTTCTGGTATTCCTGCTCCATGAAGCCGATCTGCTTGTCCAGGATCCGGCTAAGCTGCTGGTCCCTGACGTGCGGGCGGTAAAGCATGAACTGGTTGATGCCGTCAATGGTGTCGGTCAGCACCTCGTGGGCTTCCATCACCTCGTGGGCTCCAAGCTGGTGATGCATTAACATATCGCTCCTTTGTAAATAGATTTATTACCACAAAATAGTATTCCGCCCGCCGGGTAAAATTATAAGTCTTCAATAAAAAATGGTCCGGCTGTGTTCAAAGGCTTCCCTGCCTATATCCGAGGCAAAATCGGCAGCGGCGGTTATTTCGGTGGCGCCGGCGGCCACCTCCTGGGATACGGCCGACTGCTCCTCCACGGTGGCCGTCTGCTCTTCCATTAGTAATTATTTTTCACATTCCGACATCATGTCCTCAAGGTACAGTAGAAATTCCTCCCATCCCCCGGCTATAAAGCCCGGGTTGCACCGGGAAAGCCTCGGCCGGTCGGCCATTCCCCAGGTTACCCCGACGGTGACAACCCCGGCGCTGTTGCCGGACTCCATGTCGTACCAGCTGTCTCCCACATAGAGTGCCTCCCCGGGAAGCACCCCCAGCAGCCCGAGGGCCGTTGTTACCGGCAGGGGGTCCGGCTTGTGCGCCCCGCAGTCTTCCAGGGCCACCATCACATCAACCAGCTGGCTGATGGAAACAAGCTTTACGGCCCTTTCGGCCATAACCCTTCGCTTGGACGTCACTATTCCCGTCCTGAGCCCCAGTTCCTTCACCCTGGCCATCATTTCCGCCGTCCCGGGAAACAGTTTTATATACTGGTCATGTTTTTTCATCTGGTGCGCCAGGTAAAGCTCGAAAAAAGCGTCGGCCCGGTCGCCGGCAAAATCCCGGGCCACCTGGCGCAGGGGCAGTCCCACGGTGTCCATCACCCTTCTTTCATCCCAGGGTATTCCCATGTCCTCAAACACCTTGCGGAACGAGTACCGGATCAGGGGCAGGGAATCGATCAGGGTCCCGTCCAGGTCAAACAGCACCGCTTTTATACTCATCGCCAACCCTCCTCTCTTAAACCTCTCCCGCCGGAACCATAATCCGTCACCAACTGCAAAAATGCGCCTGAAAATTTTGGCATTGACGACCCGCCCCCCAATCTCTACAACCTGGCCTGGGACTTGAATTCCTTGGCCGCTTCCAGGAATTTCAGCACCACCGGCGGCTTTTTTTTCAGCCTGTGGGTTATTACATAGAGGTTTCTGGTCAAGGACACATCCTTGATTGGAACCGAGGCGATCATGCCGGCCTGGATCGGCTTTTCGGCCACCCACCTTGATATCAGCGATATGCCCAGGCCGGCCTGCACACTGGTCAGGACCGACATGGTACTGGAAACGATAATGGCGGGGGAGATGTCGACGTCCTTGCCGGCCTTCTTGATTTTATCCTCAAAAAACATTCTTATCCCCGTCACTTCCTTGTGCCATACGAACTCCTGGCCCTTTAAATCATCCAGGTAAATGTACTCTTTCCGGGCAAAGGGGTGTTCGGGAGGAACTATAAGCAGCAGTTCGTCCCTTACCCACTCCTCCACCGCCAGCTTGCTGTTCTTTACATTATATCCGATAAAACCCACATCCAGGGAGTGGTCCAGGACCCCCCTGACTATGTTGTCCGTTTCCATGGGCTCCGCCACCAGGTCTATGCCGGGGTGGTTTTTCTTGAAAAAGCCCATCATGTGCGGGATAAAATAGTCGATCATAATCGGGCCCGCCCCGATCGCAATGCGGTTTTTGCTTCTGAATATCTCCGTGAAGATGGCGTCCTCGATCTTTTGATAGCTGGCAATGAGTTTCTTTCCTTCCCGGAAGAGGGATTCTCCCACCGGAGTCAGTTCTATTTCCCTCCCTCTCCTGTTCAGCAGGGTGACGCCGAAATAATCTTCCACATTTTGAATGTGCAGGCTCACCGCCGGCTGGGTCAGCTTCAGCTTGTCGGCGGCGGCAGACAGGCTGCCTTCTTCTATCACCGTGACGAAGGTTTTTATCTGGTTCAGATTAAGCATTTTTTGCCTCCCATGGAAATTTATATTATAAGCCCGAATTATAAAGACTGGAGATATAAGTAAGCTTAATATTTTGTAACATTATAGGGTGATTCCAGTCACTATAACTTATTAGAATATACCATAAGAATTACTTGGGATAAATATTTTTTTCCGGATTTGCCGGTGGTCCGCCGCAGGAAAGCTTTATAATCAATTCTGATATAACGATGATATATATTTTTATTTATAATGTAATATAAAAGTATAACTAATTGACATATTATATTATTTATAATAATATAATTCAAAACAAATACCATTTTATCAAAGGATCCTTTAACCCCTCCGGAGTAACCGGACTAGGAAAGGGATAATCCTGTGCGGACTATAAGAAAATTTATCGACCTGCGGGCTGAAGAACAGCCGGACAAGGTATACCTTTTTGCCCCGGAACCCAAATTGGAGTTAACCTGCCGGCAACTTAAACGGGACTCGGAGCTGTTGGGAAAACGCCTCCTGCATATGGGCCTGAAAAAGGGCGACAAGGTTTCAT
Organism: Bacillota bacterium; assembly: GCA_049323615.1. Taxonomy (GTDB): domain Bacteria; phylum Bacillota; class Desulfotomaculia; order Desulfotomaculales; family Desulfocucumaceae; genus JBMOPD01. The sequence goes on from JBMOPD010000074.1 coordinate 30,207, forward strand.
ATATGTTAAACAACGGCTTGCAGACGGCCAAGTTGTTTTTGGGCGTTATGTACGCCGGCCTGGTAGTGTCCCCGGTAAATCTCCTGGCCCACCCTGCCCAGATTGAATATGTCTTGGAACACTCCGACACAAAGGCTGTTTTTGTATCGGAGGCACACAGGGAAAAGCTGGCCGGGGCGCTTAAAAAAATACCCCGGAAGATTGAGGTTTTTGTCATTGACGTGGACAGCCCCGCCCTCCTTGACGGGAAAGAATACGGGGATGTACAGCTGCCGGAGGTTGGTGAAGAGGACCCCGCCCTCCTCCTTTACACCTCCGGAACCACCGGGATGCCCAAAGGAGTGGTGCTGACGCACAAAAACCTGGTGGCCGGCGGGCAGTACACAACCACTGCCCACCAATTGACCGGCCGGGACAGGGCCCTCTGCTCACTTCCCCTCTACCACATCAACGGGCTGGTGGTCACCGCCGTTTCCCCCGTAATCCATGGCGGCAGCGTGGTAATGCCGCACCGGTTCAGCGTGTCCCGGTTCTGGGAACTGATTTCGGAATACCGCTGTACATGGTTCAGTGTGGTGCCCACCATGATTTCATACCTTTTAAACGGCACGGATCCCTACAACAGTGATAAGAAATACCACCTGGAGCAAATAAGGTTTGGCCGCTCGGCCTCCTCGGCCCTCCCCCCCGCCCTGCATAAAGCCTTCGAAGAAAAATTCGGGCTGTCCATCGTGGAAACAATGGGCCTGACCGAAACCGCCGCCCCGGTTTTTTCCAACCCCCTGGACAAAACCAGGCGGAAATACGGGTCGCCGGGAGTGGCGGTGGGCAACGAGGGCAGGATTGTGGACGACAATGGCAATGAACTTCCTCCCGGCGTGGTGGGGGAAATAGTGATCAGGGGCGATAACGTCATGAAAGAGTATTACAAGGACCCTGATCAGACCGCCAAAACCATTGTGGACGGCTGGCTGCACACCGGGGATTTGGGGTACCGGGACGGGGACGGGTATTTCTTTGTCACCGGAAGAATAAAGGAACTCATTAACAAGGGCGGCGAAAATATATCCCCAAGGGAGATAGACGACATTTTATACAAATATCCCAAGGTGCTGGACGCGGCAGCCTTCGGCGTGCCCGATGAGGTTTACGGCCAGGAAATCATGGCCTGCGTGGTGCCAAAACCGGGCAATAACTGCTGTGAGGAAGAAATCCTGGCCTTTTGCCTGAAAGAACTGGGAAAATTTAAATCCCCAAAAAGAATCATATTCAGGGAGGATTTGCCCAAGGGGCCCTCGGGCAAGATCCAGCGTTTAAAATTGGCGGAAGAATATGCAGCCGCCGGCCAAGTTGTTGGAAAGGAGATGTGTTAATCCTACCATGGCAGAATCAATTAGCCGAAAAAATACCCCAACCCCCTGCCGGGAAGCGTGCCCCGCCGGAGTGGACGTGCCGAGGTACGTGAGGTACATCCGGGAGGGGAAATTCGACCAGGCCCTGGCGGTAATCCGCCAGAGCATCCCCTTCCCCGCCGTCTGCGGGCACGCCTGCGTGCACCCCTGCGAGGCCGGGTGCGCCCGGGCCCAGTTTGACGAGCCCGTGGCCATCAGGATGCTGAAAAGGGCGGCCGAGGAAATGGGGGGCAGCCTCTGGCGGGAAAAAGTAAAGGAAGCCCCGCCCAGCGGCAAGAAAGTGGCCGTCATCGGGGCCGGCCCCGGGGGGCTGACCGCCGCCTACTACCTCTGCGGCCTGGGCCATAAAGTGACGGTATA
>JBMOPD010000075.1:0-31949 GCA_049323615.1 Bacillota bacterium
CAGGTTCCCACACTATTATCTCATAGCGCTTTTAGTTTGTCCAGCAGGGGATTGCGAAAAAGTTTTTTCGGGTTTCTTCTTACCCTCAAGCTCATCAAAGGAATTTTATGTTATGCGTCAGTTCTGGCCCGGGGTGGTTCCTTTCAAAAGATCCCTGACCACCACCCCCGCCAGTATCATTCCGGCCACCGGGGGGACAAAAGAAATGCTGCCCGGCACAAATTTTTTTGTCCCGGCCTCCGGAGCACCATCCGGCCGGCAGGGCTCCTCGGTGGAAAAAACCACCTTCACGCCGGTGGTGACACCTTCCTGTCTCAGGCGCCGCCTGACCGCCCGGGCCAGGGGACAGACAGAAGTGGCGGAAATGTCATCCACTTTAAACAGCGTAGGATCCATCTTGTTTCCGGCGCCCATGCTGGAGACCACCGGTATACCCCCGGACAAACAGTGTTTTATGAGGTCCACCTTGCCCTCCAGATCATCTATGGCATCCACCACATAGTCCGGCGGTTCGGCAAAAAACTTTTCCCTTTGCTCCCCGGCATATCTCTCTTTATACGCTGTTATTTCCGCCCGGGGGTTTATTTTTTTTATCCGGTCACGCATCAGGTCCACCTTGGCCATGCCCAGCGTGTCCTCCAGGGCATGCAACTGGCGGTTGATATTGCTTACCGTGATGATATCAAAATCCACCAGGGTAAAGCCGCCGATCCCCGCCCTGGCCAGGGCCTCAACGGCATAGGAACCGACCCCTCCCAGGCCGAAAACCGCCACTCTGCTGGAAACAAGAATTTTTAAGCCGCCCTTGCCGATCAGCATTTCTGTTCGACTAAACCGGTTTTCCATTGCAACTTCACCCATTTCCATATTAACAGAGATAACTCTATACAAAACCGCATTGCAAATCCAAAAGTAAAAATTCGACCCTTGGCAGGTCGAAATCTAATAAGCGATACTAAGTCTTATTATTCCAGCAAAATGACCCCACTTATGCCGTGAACCCCAAAGTTTCCAGAACCTATTCCCAATAGGTGGGTGTCCTCCTGATTACTTATTGTTACCTTGTAACTCTCAAGGCCTACAAGCCATAACCAGAGCCCGGACTCCCAATGCATATGTGTTGGTTTTGAACTTCAGAAGTATTCACGCACATAGTAGGGTAACGTGTTTTTTGTAATACTATGTTAACATATCTCCTGCCAACTTGCAAGTGGCGTCAAAAACTCTATTGGTTGATTATTTTTTTAGTATTTTTCTACAGAAACTGATTTTTTATACATACCGTGAACTCCTCCGGTCCCCAAAAATGGCCGGCCAACAGCACCTGTAGCTAGCCCCTTGTCTTGACATCGGTCTTAATGTGCAGTTCCCGCAGCTGGGCCGGGTCAACACCGCCGGGAGCCCCCGTCATCAGGCAGGTGGCGCTGGCGGTCTTGGGGAAGGGAATGACATCCCTGATAGACTTTTTATCTGCCAGCATCATTACCAGGCGGTCAAAGCCGAAGGCAATGCCGCCGTGGGGCGGGGTGCCGTATTCAAAGGCCTCCAGCAAAAAGCCGAATTTCTCGGAAGCCTCGTCCGGCGTAAGGCCGATGGCTTTAAACATCCTTTCCTGGATATCCCGGCGGTGAATACGGATGCTCCCTCCTCCTATTTCCACTCCGTTGAGGACCAGGTCATAGGCCCTGGCCCTCACTTTGGCCGGCTCTGATGACAGCAGGTCCAGGTCCTCCTCCCTGGGCGAGGTAAAGGGGTGGTGCATGGCCACGTAGCGCTTTTCCTCCTCGTCGTACTCCAGCAGAGGGAAGTCCAGGACCCACAGAAAGTTGTACCTGCCTTCCGGAATTATGCCGGTAAGGTTGGCCATATGAAGCCGTAAAGCACCCAGGGATGCCGCCACCACTTCCGGCCTGTCGGCCACAAAAAGAAGCAGGTCTCCCTGGCAGGCCTCCAGGCGGTCCAGTATCCTCCCCGTTTCCTCCGGGCCGAAGAATTTGGCAATGGGCGACTTTACGCCCCCGGCGGTAACTATAAAGTAAGCCAGGCCTTTAGCCCCGTAAATGCCGGCGTAGGCAGCCAGGTCATCTATCTCCTTGCGGCTGAAACTGCCGCAGCCCTTTGCGTTTATACCCCTCACCCGGCCGCCGGACTCCACCGCCGAGGCAAACACCCTGAACCCGCACCCCCGGGCAATATCGGATATGTCCCTGATCTCCATGCCGAACCTGGTGTCGGGCTTGTCGCTCCCGTACCGGTCCATGGCTTCCCGGTAGGTCATGCGGGGAAAGGGTGTCTCCAGCTGCAGGCCGATGGTCTCGCTGTAGACATACCGGACCATTTCCTCCATCAGGGAAATCACATCGTCAACATCCACAAAGGACATCTCCAGGTCAATCTGGGTAAATTCCGGCTGCCTGTCGGCCCGCAGGTCCTCATCCCGGAAGCAGCGGACTATTTGGAAGTACCGGTCCATTCCGGCCACCATCAATATCTGCTTGAAAAGCTGGGGAGACTGGGGCAGCGCATAAAACCTGCCCGGGTTCAGCCTGCTGGGAACAAGGTAATCCCTGGCCCCCTCCGGCGTGCTCCTGGTAAGCATGGGGGTTTCTATCTCCAGGAACCCGTTCCGGTCCAGAAAGTCCCTTACCGCCTTGGCCGCCCTGTGCCGCAGTTCAATGGACTTGAACATCTCCGGCCTCCTCAGGTCGAGGTACCGGTAGCGCAGGCGCAGGTTCTCATCCGCCTCCAGGCCGTCTTCAATATAGAAAGGCGGTGTCTTGGCCCGGTTTAAAATGATTACCCGGTTAACCTCCACATCCACCATACCGGTGGGCAGTGAGGGATTCTCGGTTCCTTCCGGCCTGGGCACCACCCGCCCGGCCACCGCCAGGACGTATTCCCCCCTGATGGTTTCCGCCTTGTGAAAGGCCTCACTGTTGAGATTCTGGCTGAATACCAGCTGAACCAGCCCGCTGCGGTCTCTCAAGTCGATAAATATAAGGCCTCCATGGTCACGGCGGCGCTGCACCCAGCCCATCAGCACCACCTCCGAGCCGATATGCCCGGACCGCAGAGTCCCGCACATGTGAGTCCTTCTCAAGGCGCCCATACTCTCTGACATTACTCATTTCCCTCCACAAAAAGCTAGTGTCTATCTTCAAATACTACTTTTAATCTTTTCAGCCAGGTTTTCCAGGGGGAATTCATCCTGTTTCCCGCCGGCCATGTCCTTAACGGCCGCCACCCCCCGCTTCAACTCATCGCCGCCGATTATAACCACAAAACGGCAGCCGCTCTTGCCGGCGAACTTCATCTGGGCCTTGAGGCTGCGGCCCAGGTAATCCTTGTCCGCCTTCAGTCCGCTCCTCCTCAGGGTAAAGAGAAGTTCCAGGGCTTCCCCCTCATACAACGGTTCCGCGGTTACCACAAAAACATCGGGCCGGATTGACTCAGGGAAAGGCGCTCCCTGTTTTTCCATGGCCAGTATAATCCTTTCCACCCCCAGGGCATACCCCACACCGGGTGTGGGCGGGCCTCCGCAGACCTCCACCAGGCCGTTGTACCGTCCTCCCCCGCCTATGGAACTCTGGGCCCCGATATCGGGGGCCATTACCTCAAAGGCGGTGTGTGTGTAATAATCAAGCCCCCGGACCAGCCGGCCGTTCACCAGGTAGGGTATGCCCAGCCTGTCCAGGTAGCTCTTCACCTTTTCAAAGCGAACCTGGCAGTCCCGGCAGAGGCAGTCCAGGGTGGTGGGAGCGCTCCCGGCCAGTTCGTTGCATTTTTCCAGCTTGCAGTCCAGTATGCGCAGGGGGTTTTTGGCCAATCTGCCCCGGCAGTTGACACAGAGCTGATCCTGAACCGGACGGAAGAAATCCTGCAGCCGCACCCTCAACACCGACCTGCACTGCGGGCACCCCACGCTGTTGATGTGCAGTTCAAGCTGCTTGAGCCCGAGGCGGCCGTAAAAATCCATCACCATGGCCATCAGCTCGGCGTCCACCGCCGGGTCATCGGATCCCAGCACCTCGGCCCCCAGCTGGTGGAACTGCCTGTACCTGCCCGCCTGGGGCTTGTCATACCTGAACATGGGACCCATGTAATACAGCTTGACCGGCTGCGGGCCGGTATTAAGATTATTCTCCAGGTAGGCCCTGACGGCGGGGGCGGTCCCCTCCGGCCTCAGGGTAACGCTGCGGTCTCCCCTGTCCCGGAAGGTGTACATTTCCTTCTCCACGATATCGGTGGTGTCCCCCACGCCCCTCTCAAACAGTTCGGTGTGCTCAAAAATGGGCGTGCGCACCTCTGCGTAGTTGTACCCCAGGCAGATGCACCTGAATGTATCCTCAACGTATCTCCACTTCTCCGCGTCCTCCGGCAGTATGTCGGCCGTTCCCCGGGGCCTGGCGGTAATCATTGGTGTATTGCCTCCTCTATTATTTTAAGTTCTTCACGACCCTGGCCCGTAAAAAAATCGAAACTCCCATACCCTCAACCTTAAGCAAAACCAGGTCAGGGACGGGAGTTACCCGCGGTGCCACCCTGAATTGGACGTAAAAAGTCCCTCTCTTAGTACCTGTAACGGGGTTATCCGGGCCTTCCTACACGGCTGTCTCCAGCTTTTCGGAGGCCGCTCCCGGGAGTTCTTCAGCATTCTGGCCCCTGATTACTGAATTCTTATTTCTCTGTGTCCTCTGTGTTCTCAGTGGCTTATATTTTTATTATCTTCCCCACAAAATTCTATGCAATTGCAAAATGATTGTCAACAGCATAGTTTATTCCCAACCACGTGTTATACTAGTATGGGTGAAATTATTATGATTACAAAAGAACTGGTGGACCGGATCAACTGGCTGGCCCGCAAGCAGCGGTCCGAGGGCCTCACCGACGGGGAAAAGGCGGAGCAGCACGCCCTCCGCCTGCAGTACCTGCAGGGAATCAGGGCACAGGTAATCGACGCCCTGGACTCGGCGGGCTACAAGCCCAAAGAGCGGCACGGCAAAGAATGCTCATGCCAGGACTACAAGGGCGACCATACAGCTCATTGATATCAAACCCGGCATTATCCTACCAGGTTCCGTTAAGAAAAGGATTATCCCTGGCCTCCTCCCCGACGGTTGACGCCGGGCCGTGCCCGGGATAAACCGGGGTCTCCGGGGGAAAGACAAGCAGCTTTTCCTTGATGGACCTGATCATCTGGTCGTGGTCACCGCCCGGAAAATCAGAACGGCCCACCGAGCCGGCGAACAATGTGTCGCCGGTTATCAGTTTGCCTCCCGCCAGTATGCTTATCCCTCCCCGGGTATGGCCGGGCGTATGTATTATCTTCAACTTCTCCCTGCCCACCTCCACCACGTCCCCGTCTTTCAGCGTCCTGTCGGGAGACCTGAATTTAAGGGTCATGCCGGTGAAAAGGGAGAGATTCTTGCCGGGGCTGGTAAGCATATCGGCGTCATCGGCGTGAATCAGGACCTGGGCCCCGGTGGCCTGAAGGACCTGACCCAATGCGCCGAGGTGGTCGGCGTGGCCGTGGGTCAATATTATATAGCGGCAGTTTAGCTTTAATTCTTCCAGCTTGCGCAGTATCCTGCCGCCCTCGGCGCCGGGGTCCACTACGGCCGCCTCCCGGGTTTCCTCACAGCCTATGATGTAGCAGTTATTATCCATGGGACCTACGGAAATTCCGGTAAAAATCAATTTAACACTACCTCCCCTTTTTAAAATTGCTTCTTACTGTCCAATAACAGCGTTACCGGGCCGTCATTGATTATTTCCACCATCATATGCGCCTGAAAGACGCCGGTAACCACATTTATACCCAGGTCTTTCATCCCGGACACAAACAATTCATAAAGCTCCCTTCCCCGCTCGGCCGCGGCGGCGTCGGAAAATCCCGGCCTGCGCCCGTGCCGGCAGTCGCCGTAGAGGGTAAACTGGGACACCACCAGGGCGCTGCCTCCCACATCCAGCAGCGACCGGTTAAGTTTTCCCTCGCTGTCTTCAAAAATTCGCAGGTTGGCAATCTTACTACACAGGTACGCGGCGTCTTCCGGGCCGTCGTCCCGGCCGACACCGAGAAGGATGACCAGCCCGCAGTCAATTTGCCCTACGGTTTTTCCCTCCGCCGACACCGACCCCCTGGCCGCCCGCTGAACCACAGCCCGCAATTACTTGCACCTCCGCATAAAATCAGGGTCAGAATACAGGAGACGGGACTCCTGTCTCCTAACCCTTAACTCGTTCTTTTAACTTCATATACATCCTTTACCCTGTTTATCTTGGAAATAATATAGTCCAGCTGCTCCTTGCTCTTCATTTCCAGCACCATTTCAATCACTGCCGTATCCTTTCGCCCCCTGGCGTTTACCCAGTTGGCGCTTATTTTCATCTCCACCAGCACGGCCAGTACATCACTCAGCAGCCCGGCCCGGTCGGAGGCCGATATCTCCAGTTTAACCTGGAAGGGAGTCTGAAAATCACTGTCCCAGGCCACCTCCACCAGCCTGTCACCCTCCCCGCGCTTGAAAAAATTAAGGTTTCGACAGTCGGCCCGGTGAATGGACACCCCCCTGCCCCTGGTAATGTAGCCCACAATCGGGTCCCCAGGAATGGGATTGCAGCAGTGGGACAGCCGGATCAGCAGGTTGTCGACGCCGCGCACCCTGATTCCCTGGGTGGGCCGGCCCCAGTCGGGCTTGGTCCGGGACTCATTTACCAGGGCCTGGTATTCTTTTGCCAGCATCTCTTTCTTATCCGGCTTGCTGCCTTCCTTCAGGCGGTTAATGATCAGGCCGGTGGTGATGGAACCCTCTCCAATGGCGGCATATATGTCATCGACGGTCAGCAGGGTATAGCGCCGCCCGGCCTCCAGGAGCCGGTCGCCCTTGAGTATTTCCTGGTCCAGTCCCAGTCTTTTTGCTTCCCGCTCCAGCAGTTCCCGGCCCCTGGCAATATTTTCTTCCCGCTTCTCCTTTTTATACCACTGCCGGATGCGGTTCTTGGCCTGGGATGTCTTCACCAAGTTCAGCCAGTCCCGGCTCGGCCCGGCCGGGTGCTTCGAGGTGATGATCTCCACAATGTCCCCGTTTTTCAACTTATAGTCCAGGGGTACAATCCGCCCGTTCACCTTGGCCCCGACACAGCTGTGCCCCACCTGGGTGTGCACCCGGTAGGCAAAATCTATGGGCACCGACCCCGCCGGCAGCTCAAATACGTCGCCCTTGGGGGTAAATACAAATACGGCGTCGGCAAACAGATCAACCTTAAGGGACTCCATGAATTCCCTGGCGTCCCTCAGGTCGTGCTGCCACTCCAGCAGCTGGCGCAGCCAGGCAAGCTTTTTGTCAAAGTCCTTATCCCCCCGGCCGCCCTCTTTATACCGCCAGTGCGCGGCGATACCGTACTCAGCCGTGCGGTGCATCTCCCGGGTGCGTATCTGAATTTCCAGGGGTTCACCCTGGGGGCCCACCACAGAGGTATGCAGGGACTGGTACATATTTGTCTTGGGCATGGCTATATAATCCTTGAACCGCCCGGGGATCGGCTTCCAGAGGGTATGCACCGTACCCAGGGAGCCGTAACAGTCCCTCACCGAGTTGACAATAATCCTGACCGCCATTACATCATAGATTTCACTGAGGTCCTTCTGCTGTTCCCTCATTTTTTCAAATATGCTGTACAGGTGCTTGGGGCGGCCCTGGATATCGGCCTCAATGCCTATGGAGGAAATCTTTTCCTTTAGTATTTGAATGACACTCTTTATGAATTCTTCCCTTTTGACCCTGGTTTTGGCTATCCGGTCGGCCAGCTCATAGTATTTGTCCGGGTACAGGTGGCGAAAGGCGAGGTCTTCCAGCTCCCACTTCAGGTGGTAGATACCCAGCCGGTGGGCCAGGGGGGCATATATTTCCAGGGTCTCCCTGGCTATTTCCTTCTGCTTGTCCTCATGCTGATATCTCAAAGTACGCAGGTTATGGAGACGGTCCGCCAGCTTGATCAGTATAACCCGTATGTCCTTGGCCATGGCCAGGAACATTTTGCGCAGGTTTTCAGCCTGCTGTTCCTCTTTTGACTTGTATTCCAGCCGCCCCAGCTTGGTAACTCCATCCACCAGAAGGGCCACTTCATCGCCAAACTCTTTCCTGATCTGGTCCAGGGTTGCGCCGGTGTCCTCCACCACATCATGAAGCAGCCCGGCCAGCAGGGTTTCCAGGTCCATTTCCAGTTCGGACAGAATTATGGCCACCGAAAGGGGGTGGGTAATATATTCCTCTCCGGAAATGCGCAGCTGTCCCCTGTGCGCTTCCTCGGCAAAATTGTAAGCGCGGCGAAGCAGGGACAGGTCAGCCCCCGGGTTGTAATGAATCAGTTTTTGAACCAGATCGTCCAGAGTCATAACCTATCTTCCCCGGCCAGCTTATCCGTCAGAATTCAGAATCCAGAATTCAGAATACAGAAGGGAAATTTTTTTATAATTAACCTCCTGTCTTCTGACTCCTGTCTCCTGTATTCTTCTTACAAAGCTGCAGCAGTATCAGTATTAAAGCTTCTCCACCATTTCTCGGTAAACATTTTAATTTCCTGCCCGGTGCGGAACACCGCGGATTGGTTAAGGTCCCTTTTTTCATTTACAGGATTATGTACCACATGGTACCCGTTTCCCTCCTGACTGCAGCAGATCAGCCCCAGGTCGGCAAAAACGGCCAGCCCGAAGGCCAGCGTGTGCAGGCCCGCCCTGGCCAGCCCGCGGTGGCGCATGAAATCAACCGCCCGTTTGGGATCAATATATCCCGACCCGCTTGCCCTGACCAGATTGTACAGTTCCACCAGGTGGTCGCGGCCCGGCGCCATCGATTCCAGGTATTCCAGGCCGGCAATGGTGTCCCTTCCCTTAAACAAAATATGGCTTTCGGCCCCGGCCGGCAAAGCCGGCCCCAATTCTTCCGGACCGTACGGGGGCTCGAAAAAAACGGTCCGGCACGGCTTGAGGTTTAAACCATGGAAGGCCCTGTACGTGCAGACCAGGACCCTGATATTGCCGGCAGAAAAGGCCTCCTGCAAATCACGCGATTCTTCCGGAAGAACCCCGGAATGAAAAAAGACTGCCGGAACACCGGAGCGGTTTAAAAAAATAGTTAATTCCACGGCCCGCCCCGGTGAATTAACCAGCACCAGGGTCTCCTTACGGCCGGAAACCAGGGCGTAAAGTCCGGCCGGCCTGTATTCAATGTGCTGTTCATTTAGCATACGCAGCCCGGCTGCCGTTTGTTTTTCAGGGACGGGCAGCCTTTTGCAAAAAAATTGCAGGTAATGGCCGGGAAATTTAAAATTTGGCGAAATTTCCCCGTATCTTTGCAGCACTGCCGAAACAAACTCCGGCAAAAGGGCCAGAGGCCCCATTCTTTTCAAGGATTCCGCAGCGCCCCGGAAACCCATGGGGGAGGGCCGTTCAACTTCCCAGCCGGCGCCGGCCGGCCGGATGTCTTTAACCTCCAGCTGAACCGATCGTCTCCCCCGCCACTGGTTGATGGAGGGCAGAAAGGCCACATCTACTTCTGAAGCGGCGGCTATCTCGTCCAGGCTGGAAGAAAACTTAAAAGCCACCCCGTCTAAAATGGCGCCGTTCTCTTTAAACAGCAGTTTCAGGTGTTCCCCGTTCCTGCCTATCTCCCGGTACGATAAAAGGGTCACCTCCCGGCAGGCCAGCACCGGCCCCGGGTTGCAGTGGCCAAAAGGAGCCAGCATCTGTATTTCCTCAACCAGTCCGTCGGTTATATCCTGCAAGGAAACAGTGGCATCCAGTTCCATGCCGGGTACAAAAGTTTCCCCGGTGAAAAATTTTGCCGCGTATTCGTTTAAGGCGGCGCGGAGCATATCTATTTTCTCTGCGGATATGGAAAAGCCGGCGGCCTGGGCATGTCCCCCGTATCTTATGAGTAAGTCCGCGCAGTGGCCAAGGGCATTGTACAGGTGAAAGCCCGGTATGCTGCGGCCGGAGCCCTTCCCCCCGGCGCCGTCCAGGGCGATCAGCAAAACAGGCCTGTAGTACCTGTCCGCCAGCCTGGAAGCTACAATTCCCACGACTCCCGGGTGCCACCCCGGTGAGGCAAGCACAATAACGCGCCCGGCCAGCATGGACGGGTCGGCATCCAGCATTCCCATTGCCTCCGCCAGGACCAGGCTTTCAATTCTTTGTCTTTCCTGGTTTCCCCTGTGCAGGAGGGCGGCCAGTTCATCTGCTTCGGCGGGGTCGCCGGTAAGCAGCAAATCCGCGGCCAGACTGGCATCGCCGACCCTTCCGGCGGCGTTCAGCCTCGGCGCCAGGGCAAATCCCACCTCCCTGGTTTCCAGCCGGTCCGGCTTAATCCCCGATACCGCCATAAGCGCCTTGATGCCGGGGCTGCCGGTGTTTGCCAGGGCGGGCAGCCCATGTTTGACGATAATCCTGTTTTCACCGGTAAGCGGAACGATATCGGCCACCGTTCCCAGGCAGGCCAGATCCAGGTATTCACTCCACTCCCCTCTTTCCCGGCCCCAGCCACCCAGAAGGGCCTGGGCCAGCTTCAGGGCAACCCCGACACCGGCCAGTTCTTTAAAAGGATAGGGGCAGTCGGCCCGCTTCGGATTAACAACCGCCACCGTCACCGGGATCTCCCCGGGAGGCTCATGGTGGTCGGTAATAACTATATCCGGACCGTTCCCGGCCCGGTTCCGGGCAACCTCCTCCAGGGCGCTGATGCCGCAGTCCACTGTGACCACCAGGCTGTAGCCATCCTGCCCGGCCCTTTGCAGCGCTTCCAGGTGCAGCCCGTAGCCTTCTTCCATACGGTGGGGGACATAATATCCCACCTGCCCCCCCAAACTTCTCAATAACTTCACCACCAGGACGGTGGCAGTCACTCCATCGGCGTCATAGTCCCCGTAGACCAGTATTTTCTCTCCTTTATTCAGGGCTTCCCCAATCCTCCGGACGGCCTTATCCATGTCCGCCATGATGAAGGGGTCGTGCATACCGTCCAGGTCTCCCTCCAGGAACAGCCTGGCTTCCTCGACGGTGGTTATCCCCCTGTTGGCCAACAGCCTTGCCATAACAGGGGATACCCTTAGTTCGTGCTGGAAGATATATATTAAAGCCGGATCCGCTGGCCGCATACGCCATATTTTACGCTTTTTCATTATTTCCCCCAAACATTTACTGCATTGATTAAGATTATATAAAAGGTTACCCGGAGAAGCAACGAGTAAGATACATAAAAGAAGGGATTGGGGGAAGGACATATAAAGCAGGCCGGAGAATCTTATTTTAAATTCCCGTATTTAGGGGTTGTTTCCGTTGACCAGGGAAAGGATAGCGCTGGGGCGGGCCGGTGAGGACGCCGCCGTTCATTACCTGCGGAAAAAGGGACTGCGGATAGTGCAGAGGAATTTTCGCTGCCGGCTGGGAGAACTGGATATTATTGCCCGGGACGGTTCCAGCCTGGTTTTTATCGAGGTCAGGACCGTGGCCGGGAGCGCTTTCGGAACCGCCCAGGAAAGCGTGGACAGGAAAAAGAGGATTAAGCTCAGGCAGGTAGCCATGTACTACATTCAGTCCGGGAATGTGGGCAATCTACCAATGCGTTTTGATGTCATCGCGGTTACCATAGATCGGGACAGCAAAGTTTTAAAGCTTGATCACATTGTAAACGCCTTTTGATTATTAAAAGGGGAAAAAACTCTTATCACTTCCTTCTCACTTAGCCTCTTCATACCTGGCCAGAACAAAGAGAAGATCAGCCACCCTGTTAAGATAACTTAAAATTTTTTGGTTGGGAAGCAGCCCTTCTTCCTTTAGCTGTACAGCCCTTCTTTCCGCCCGGCGTACAATGGTGCGCGCCACATCTATGGCGGCGGATGCCGTAGAGCCTCCGGGAATGACAAACTGATCGGGCATTTTAATCTCCTTTTCAAACTCTTCAATCAGCCGGGCAAGACGTTCCACCATCTCTTTTTGTACAATCTGTCCCCTGAAACTATATTCGGCGTAATGTTCCCGTGGAACGGCCAGTTCGGCGGCCGGAACAAACAGTTCTTTCTGAACGTCGAACAGAATGTCCCGCACCTTCTTTTTTTTACTTAGAGAACGTGCCAGGCCTATTGCCGAAACCGCTTCATCAACAGTACCGTAAAACTCACAGCGCAGGCTGGCCTTGGAGGTCCTTTGGCCGTACAAAAGGCTGGTTTCCCCCTGGTCTCCTCTCTTATTAAATGTCTTCAAAACCTCACCCCTGGATTTTTCTCTTTACGTCTGTATCAGAAATTATACCACCTGGTACAGAAGGTTCAAGAATTTTATCAAAAAAGCGTCGTGCAATGGATCCAAACGGCAGGCTTGTACACCTTGATCACACCGTCAATGCCTTTTAATGAGAGGTGAGAACTGCACCTCTCACTTCAGGGTCTGGGGACCAGTTCAATAAATTTGACAAGCCCGAAAATACCGGTGCTGACCAGACCGGCCACCCCTATAATGATGGCGATGGCTGTTCTCAGTATCCATTTGTTCTGGTCATCCTGTCTTTTGTCCATTCTGGCCATCATGTTGTCCATACGGTTGCTTATAGACATGTATTCCCTGTGTGTCTGGTCGCTCTGGTGATAAACCTTGTTCATAGCCTCATGGATGGCGACGGATATCCTGTCCTCAGACTTTCTGATCTCATCCTTCATATCTTTTATATGGATTTCAAGATTATCAAAATACTTCTGCTGCCAGTCCATAGTGTCACCTGCTCTCCCCACCTTGACAAAATCTTGAGCTGTCTCGGATAAAAGAGTAGTAGAAAACGTCATGATCATACACCTTGATATCCTTTTTTACAATGTATTCCAGAAGAATGAAAATAGTGATTCGGGAAGTTATTGCCATAATATGGATTTTGAAATAAGAAAATAGTCTCATAAAAAATGGGCATATGATTCTATTTACGGGAGACTTTTTTCCGGAAAAAATAAAAAAAAGGTTCCCACCGGATTAAATTGAAATTAAGGTGTTTTTTATGACGGTAAATTTTTTAAGGTCAAAACTCATTTCCATAGGCTACCATCCCATTGAAGTCGAGTACACCCTGAGCGAGGTATTGCAGCACAAAAAGCCGGACCTGCTAAATGAGTCCGACCTTAAATTATTGATCACCATGCTTGAAGAAAGGATGCAGCTGGAAAGAGCCAAAGCATCCAAATTCAAACAAAATGATTCATGATTGGCACGATATAAGACAGTACCCCGGCATGACGGCAGGCCGGGGTTTTTAGTTTGCGCCCGGATTCCCTTCCCATAATCAAAATTATTTTCCGCGATCAAGCCGGGCCGGCAGGCCCTGACAGGCGGTATACGGGTCTTTTTCAGCGGGGCGTAAAATATACTTTATATAAACCGTACAACCAGCCCTCCACCCACTTTATGGCTGCGGGTTTTAGGTCGTGTGATAAACCTTGAGTTCATTTCTATTGACAACTATCAAAGCTTAAACTATTTTTTAATTATGCCTGTCAGGTCAACCGGGGGAATATCCCGGCAAAAGGTATTAACTTTTAACGTGGAGATGATAAAACAGATGAAAAAGAAAATGCGGGTGGCAGTTCTCTTCGGCGGGCGCTCAGGCGAGCACGAGGTGTCTTTATACTCCGCAGCCTCGGTAATAGCGGCGCTGGACCGGGAGAAATATGAAATAATTCCCGTGGCCATAAATCAAGAGGGCAGATGGCTGGCCGGAGTAACGCCGGAGCAGCTGATGCCGGGTGACAAACCCCTGAAGCCGGCCGGACAGGATCCCGGCGGCGGCCCGGAAACAGTGGTTTTGCCGGCCGATCCCACCTTCCGGGGACTGGCGGTGGTCGGCGGCAAGGGCATCGGGAAGGATATAAACGAGGTTGATGTGGTAATTCCCATCCTGCACGGTACTTACGGAGAGGACGGCACCGTCCAGGGACTGCTGGAATTGGCCAATGTCCCTTATGTAGGCGCCGGTGTACTGGGTTCGGCCCTGGGCATGGACAAGGTGCTGATGAAAACGGTACTGGCCCATCACGGTGTCCCCATGGCCCGGTTCCGGTCATGCCTGCGCCGGGACTGGGAGACAAACCCCGAAGGGGTTGTCAGCGAGGTGGAAAATTCCCTCGGCTATCCCTGTTTTGTGAAGCCCGCCAACCTCGGATCCAGCGTGGGCATCAGCAAGGCCCGCCACCGGGAGGAACTGGTGCAGGCCCTGGACCTGGCGGCCAGGTATGACCGGAAAATTATTGTTGAGGAATTTATAAACGCCCGGGAGGTAGAAGTGAGCGTGCTGGGAAACGACGTCCCCATCGCTTCCCTGCCCGGAGAGGTTATACCGAGCAAGGAGTTTTACGACTATGAAGCCAAATACCTGGATGGCCTGAGCAAACTGCTGATCCCGGCCGAGCTTCCGCCCGGTACGGTGGCCAGGCTGCAGGAGCTGGCGGTAAAGGTTTTTACGGTCCTTGACTGCGCGGGCATGGCCCGGGTCGACTTCTTCCTGCGCCGGCCCGGCGGTGAGGTGCTGGTGAACGAAATCAACACCATACCCGGCTTTACCCGGTTCAGCATGTACCCGAAACTGTGGGAGGCAACCGGCATCGGCTACCGGGAGCTGCTGGACCGGCTGATTGACCTGGCCATAGAGCGCCACCGGGACAAAAACCGGTCCCGGACCACTTATTCCTTTGTTTGATTCATGCCCTGTGGCAGGCCACATAATGACCCTCTCCCACACCTCTTAAAACAGGGGTTTCCCCGGAACATATTTTTACCGCCAGGCGGCAGCGGGGGAAAAAAGCGCAGCCCGGCAGGGGATTGATGGGGCTGGGTACATCCCCGTCCAGCACAATTCTCCTCTTCCCTTCTTCCGTGCCGGGATCTATCATGGGTATGGCCGAAATAAGGGCCTGGGTATACGGGTGGGCCGGTGAAACATACAGTTCCCGGCTTGGGGCCAGTTCCACCAGCCGCCCCAGGTACATAACCGCCACCCGGTGGCTTATATACCTGACCACGGAAAGGTCGTGGGATATAAACAATAAAGACAGCCCGAGCCTGTACTGCAGGTCCCTCAGTAAATTTATGATCTGTGCCTGTATGCTGACATCCAGGGCGCTTACGGGCTCATCGCAGACAATGAACCGCGGATCCACGGCCAGCGCCCTGGCTATACCCACCCTCTGCCTCTGCCCGCCGCTGAACTCGTGGGGAAAGCGGCCGGCAAAGCGCCTGTCCAGGCCCACCATGTCCAAAAGTTCATCCACCCTGGCCCTGATCTCCCGGCCTGCGGCCAGGCCGTGGATTTTTAAAGGCTCCCCGATCATCTCCCCGGCCGTCATGCGGGGATTCAGGGAAGCGTAAGGGTCCTGAAAAATCATCTGCATTTTTCTGAAAAGGGCCTTGCTTTCCTGCCTGCCGCAGTCATGTACATTTACCCCCTCCAGCAGGACCTCCCCGGCGGTGGGCCTGTACAGGCGGACTATAACCCTTCCCACCGTAGTTTTTCCGCATCCGCTCTCGCCCACCAGGCCGAGGGTTTCTCCCTTGAAAACCTCCAGGTCGATGCCGTCCACCGCTTTTAAAAGCTGTTTTCTTCCCACCCTGAAGTATTTGCTCAGATTTTTAACAGCCAGCAGTACGCTTTCACTCATCCAACCACCGCCCCTTCCGGACTGGCCCCGGCCGCCATGGGGTGGACCAGCCAGCAGGATACCCTTTTTCCTTCTTCAATAGCAGTTTCTCCGGGTTCAATTTTTGTACATATATTCATTGCCCCGGGGCAGCGGGGCCAGAACGGGCACCCCGGAGGGGGGTCAATCAGAACCGGGGGACGCCCCGGAATAGTGGCCAGCCTTTCCTCCCGGAGGGCTTCCAGACCGGGCAGGGAGGCCAAAAGCCCCCTGGTATAGGGGTGTCCGGGCCGGCCGATTACATCCCTGGCCGGTCCGGTTTCCACTATCTTACCGGCGTACATAACCGCCACCCGCTGGGCGAAGCCCGCCACCAGGGCCAGGTCGTGGGTAATCAGCAAAATCGACATGCCGGTTTTTTTCTGTAAATCCCTCAACAGCTCGATAATCTGGGCCTGTATGGTCACATCCACGGCGGTGGTGGGCTCGTCGGCAATAAGCAGTCTGGGGCTGCAGGCCAGGGCCATGGCCGCCATTGCCCGCTGGCGCATTCCCCCGCTGAACTGGTGCGGGTACTGGTTCACCCTGCGTTCGGGATGGGGTATGCCCACCAGGTTGAAGAGATCTAAGAGCCTCCTCCTGTTTTTATCCCTGTCTCTTTCACCGTGCCTCTTTAAAACCTCGATAATCTGGCTGCCCACTTTCATGGTGGGATTGAGGGAGGTCATGGGGTCCTGAAAAATAAAACCGATATCGCGCCCCCTGATCCGCTGCAGGTCCTTCTCACTTTTCCGGATCAGATCTTCCCCGGCAAAATAAATTTCACCCCGGGTAATCCTGCCGGGAGGAGAGGGCACAAGCTTCAGTATAGACTGGGCGGTAACACTCTTGCCGCATCCGCTCTCCCCCACCAGGGCCAGCACCTCGCCCTCATTTATGTCCAGGGTCACCCCCCGTACCGCCTGCACGACGCCGGCGTGAGTTTCAAACTCAACATGCAGGTCTTCCATTTTGACTAAAGGTTCCATTCCTTCCACCTCCCGTCAGCGCCGCAGGCGCGGGTCCAGCGCATCCCGCAGCCCGTCCCCCAGAAAGTTAAAGGCCAGCATGGTCAGGCTGATGAAAAAGGCAGGGAAAAAGAGCTGCCACGGGTAATTTCGCAAACCTTCCATACCCTCGCTGGCCAGTACGCCCCAGCTGGCCATGGGCACGCTGACGCCGAGACCCAGGAAGCTAAGCCAGGCCTCGGTAAAAATGGCCTCGGGGATCATCAGCGTCATGGTAACAATGATCGGACCCATGGTGTTGGGTATCAGGTGCCGTACCAGTACACGCCAGGAACCGGCTCCCAGCACCCTGGCGCTGAGTATAAATTCCTGCTCCTTTAAGGCCAGTACCTGCCCCCGGACAATCCTGGCCATGGTCAGCCAGTAAACGGCCCCCAGGGCGATAAAGATGGCCTTCAGCCCCGGCTCCATGAGCACCATCAGCAAAATTACGTATAAAAGAAAGGGAATGCTGTTCAGTACTTCCACCACCCGCATCATCACATCGTCCACCCGGCCCCCCGCGTAACCGCTTATGCCTCCGTAAAGAACACCTATTACCAGGCAGATGACACTGGTGACAAAGCCGATTATGAGAGAAATGCGGGCGCCGTACCAGATTCTGGTAAATATGTCCCTGCCCAGGTAATCGGACCCAAACCAGAACTTGGCCCCCGGAGGTTGATTGGTCATGCTGAGGTCCTGCTGGTCATAGGTGTAGCCGCTCATATAGGGCCCCACCAGGGCGAAGAAAACCAGCAGGGCTATAACCGCCAGCCCCAGAATGGCCATGCGGTTTCTTTTTAGGCGTTTCCAGACATCCCCCCAGTAGCTCAGCGGAACGGCCGGCAAATCCCCGGCCAGTTCACTTTTACACGCCAGTGCCTGAAAATCTTCCCGCCGGAGTTCCAAATTCTACTCACCCCTGTCTTCGGCCAGTTTTATCCTGGGATCCAAAAATAAATAAAGGATGTCCACTATCAGATTCATCAACATAAGAAATATGGCGTAAAATACCGTGGATCCCAGTATTAACGTATAGTCCCTGTTTAAAATGCTGATCACAAAATAACGGCCCAGCCCGGGGACGGCAAAAATTGATTCCACCACAAAACTCCCGGTGAAAACAGCGGCCACCAGGGGGCCCAGGTAGGTCACCACGGGCATGACGGCATTTTTTACGGCGTGATTGATAAGGATCACACCCGGGGACAGCCCTTTGGCGCGGGCGGTTTTGATATAATCCTGCTGCAGCACCTCCAGCATGCTGGACCGCATCAGTCGGGCTATAAAGGCCATGGGGAAGGCGGACAGGGCCAGGGCGGGCATGACCACATTCTTCCAGCCGCCCCACATGGCCGGCGGCAGCCACATCAGTTTGAAGGCAAACACATACATCAACAGCCCGCTTAAAATAAAGCTGGGCACCGAGTATCCCAGGGTGGCCAGGGTCATGGCCGTGTAGTCCGGCCACCGGTTGTGTTTCCAGGCCGAAATCACTCCCAGAACAAGCCCGGCGGCCAGGGCGAAGAACACCGCCACGGCCCCCAGGGCCGCCGAAACCGGAAAGCCGTCATTTATAATCTCATTCACCGTGCGGTCATATTTGAAGGAGGGGCCCAGGTCCCACCTGATTACATTTAACAGGTAATCGAGGTATTGTTTCCAGTACGGGTCGTCCAGGTGGTAGCGGGCGTTAAGGTTTTGCAGGACTGTAGGGGGCAAATTCTTTTCCGCAGAGAAAGGGCCCCCGGGAATGGAGTGCATTATCACAAAGGTTATGGTGATAATCAGCCACAGGGCCAGGAGTATCGTCACCATACGCCTTAAAAGATACCGGGCCATGAAACAACCTCCGTGACAAATAAAGGCATACGGGCTATATTTTCAGGCCCGTATGCCTTTTTATAATTCCTCCGGTTATTCGAGGTAGGCATTTTTAAAGTCGGCGTAAACGGCAAAGGGCGGTACAAGGACACCCTTCAGGTTGTCCTTGATCAGGTTGGGATTGGTGTAGAAGTACAGGGGCATCACCGGCATTTCTTTCATCAGAATGCTCTCCGCCTGGTGCATTGCCTCCATGCGCACCTTCTGGTCGCCGGTGGAGTTGGCCTTGGCCACCAGCGCGTCGTATTCCTTGTTGGACCAGCCGGTGTCGTTGTTGCCGCCCTTGGTGACGAACATATCTATAAAGGACATCGGGTCAAGGTAGTCCGGGCTCCAGCCGGAGCGTAAAATGTCGTAATTCATAGTATCCTGGGCGTCGAGGTAGACCTTCCACTCCTGGTTAAGTACCCCCACTTCCACTCCCAGGTTCTGCTTCCACATCTGCTGTATGGCCTGGGCCAGCTTCTGGTGGCCGGCGTGGGTGTTGGTCAGTATGTTCACCCTGGGGAAGCCCTTGCCGTCCGGGTAGCCGGCCTCAGCCAGCAGCCTCCTGGCCTCGGCCACGTCTTCCTTGAAGAACTGGTTGCCCCCGTTCTGGCGGAAGTCCTTGCCGTCGGCATCGGTAAAGCCGAAAGGCACAAAGGCGAAGGCGGGCAGCTGTCCGGCCTGGGTCACCTTGTCCACCAGTTCCTGGCGGTTGACGGCCATGGCCAGGGCCCTGCGCACCCTGGGATCGTTGAAGGGCTTTTTGGTAACATTAAACCGGTAGAAATAAACCGAGGCGTCCGGGAAGATCTTGACCTCGTTCTTGGCCTTCAGCTGGGCCAGTTCCTGGGTGGGCACCTCGTCCTGGAATTCGAGCTGGCCGGTCTTGTACATGTTGTAGCCGGTGTCTATATTGTCAATCAGGTAGATTTCCAGCTTTTCCAGTTTGACATTCTGGGCGTCCCAGTACTTGTCGTTTTTAACCAGCTCTATCTTCTGGTTATGCTCCCACTTGACGGGCTTGAAGGGGCCGTTGACCACATATTTTTCCATGACCTTGGGCCAGTCCGTGTTCTCCTGGTCCACCCTGGGATTTACCGGGAACAGGACCGGGAAAGCCGTCAGTCCTAGAAACTGCGGGGCGGGAGCCCTCAGGGTAACCTCCAGGGTGAGGTCGTCCCTGGCCTTAACGGCTACATCCTCACGTTTGCCCTTGTCACTGTTATACTCTTCGGCCCCCTTTATGTAATAGAGCTGGTACGCATACTCGGACGCCGTTTTGGGGTCCAGGGCCCGCAGCCAGGAATAAACAAAGTCCCTGGCTGTCACGGGGTCTCCGTTACTCCACTTCGCTTCCCTCAATTTAAAGGTATATACGAGGCCGTCGGGGGATATGCTCCACTCCTTGGCAATGCCCGGCTTGATTTCATTGTTGGGGCCGTACCGCACCAGCCCGTCAAACATATTGGTCAAGATGGTTCCTTCCGGCATGCCGGTGGAAATGGCGGGATCAAGGGTTTCGGGCTCGGTGCAGACATTGTAACGGACTACCTGGGAAACCTTGGACTTGGCCGGCTCCTGAGCCTTATTCCCCCCGCACCCGGCCAGGGTGATAACAAGAAAAACAGTAAGGAACAAAATAATTTTTTTCCTCAAAAAAATTACCCTCCTTTTTTAAGCCTGGTCGATTAATTGGCTTTTGATCAAGTCCCTCCCTGATCAAAAATTTTCCATAACTATTATAAATATAAAATATTTATTTGAACAGATTTTACATAAAAAATTAATGAGAAAGCAGGTTCAATGAATGAACCTGCTTTAAACTTAAAATTATGTAATTACTACTTTTTGTTTATCCCCATCTGCGTGACGCACCACTTGCCAAAACCACCAGCAATACCACCAAAAGGGAATAAGGAATCATCGCAACCCAACGAAGCATCAAACTAACCTCCTTTCATAATATTTTTGCGGTTTAGCCATTACGGTTCAACATTATTTGCTGAATTGTAATAAAAGCCCCCGCCGCAATCAATATATCCCCGGCACTGTACACATTGATATGGGGAACATAAAAGACGTCACACAAAAATTTAAACCTTGTCTGTTCCGTTATTAGCACCACATTGTATGCCGCCGACCCGTTCTGCAACTGGTTTATTGTTTCCGCCGGCAGTATTTTTTTTAAGGCCTCCAAGCTGGACGGCATGTATCCGCCGTTGGCGATAATGGCAATGCTGTTAGCAACTATGCCGAGTCCCAAAACTCTGAGGCCGGAGATATTCATATTTGCCAGTATAAAGACAGTTAAAGCCAATATTGATAGTATATATAATAAGCTGGTTGTAATACTTGAATTAACATATCTGTCCCATATCGGGTTAAAAATTAATAGCTGTAAAACAATAGCTATAAGAACTAACCACGTTTTTTTAAACCTAAACGTTATTAAGTTGTTCCATTTTCCTCCCCTGATCAGGGCTATCAGTACAGCCAGCAGAACCGATGTACAAAGGAACAATTAGTTGACCTCCAACTGACCTCTCTTTTTAGCTAAAACTTTTAAGAAAGCTTCAACAACGGCAGGGTCAAATTGAGTACCGGCATTTCTCTTTAATTCTTCTATTGCCTCCTTTTCCGTCATTGCTTTTCTATAAGGCCTGTCCGATGTCATGGCGTCAAAAGCGTCAGCCACAGAGATTATTCTTGCCCCGATGTGTATATTTTTACTTTTAAGTCCCTTAGGATATCCATTTCCGTCATACCGCTCATGATGCTCCCTTACTATGATGGATCCAATTCTATACATATTCAGCCTTTTCAGCATATTGTAAGCAATATCCGGGTGAGTCTTCATGACCTCCATTTCAGATGAGGTCAAGGGGTTGGGATTTAACAAAATACTATCCCTTACGGCAATTTTGCCCAGGTCATGAACCCTCCCGGCCAGTTCAATTAATTCTTTAATAGCATCATCTATACCCATCTCTTCCGCGATTGCACTGGCATATTCTGTAACCCGTTTAGAATGTTCCGCCGTATAATGGTCCCGACAGTCTACAAAATCGGCCAGTATTTCCAGTGTTTTTCTAGTTTCCGCCTTTAAAGAGACATAGTTGCTTAAACTGGTATGTGCCAGTGCAAGGGGGGGTAATATTAGTAACATAGTTAAGGGTTGTTCTTTATATAAAAGCACCATTAACATGCTCATGGGAGCCAGTGCAGAAAAATACAGGATGACCATTTTAAAATCAAGACCAATTACACTAAAAATATTTCTTTTTACAGTCAAAGAAATAATGGCCGCTACTAAAAAATTATTAGAAATGATGTACATAAGCGTTGCTAAAAAAAAGGCTAATAAATCATCAGGCAGAGTAAAAATATCAAATGATTTTTTAAATAAATAAAAGACCTGGCCAGTTAGAAAAATTGATACGCTAATTTGATTAAAATTAAATAAAAGCTTTATTAATCCCCTTTTTTCAATCAGATCAACTATGATTGATATTAAAGCTGCCACTATAATTGTTGTCCAATAACCGTATATGATTATAAGCAGAAGGTATATAGCAAAAGACAGGGTAAAATGGGAATCAGTGCTAACCCGAATAGATCTGATTTCAAACGGGATACCTATTATCACCCATAAAATAATTATAAGTGCTAAATTTTTATCTACGTTATCAAAAGCACAAAATACTACCAATAATCCTGTCAGATATACTGCTGCGAGGTATAGTTTTGCTTTCCAGGACAAGCTGCTACACACCTTTCCAAAATTTTACCATTGTAAGTATCATGGCACAAGAGAAAAATTTCTTTTAAATCGTACAATTTACGTTAAATTTCAACGTAAAAAATGTAATTTTGCAAATAAATAATCTTTCTCCACGTTCTGGAAAAATCCTCTTTCCGTTAAAATACAATAAAAATCATTGACATTCAACGGTATAGATGATTCGTCATATTATTTTGAAAAAATTTTAATATAAATTTCGACTTTATCATAAATCAACATTTTATGACATTGACATAATAAATTTTCACATTAAAAAACCCGGCCGGGCCGGGTTTGTCAAAAAATATTTTAACTAACCATTTATTTACGGGAGCTTTTGTTCCACCAGCCGTACGGCGGCCTGTCTTAATGATATACCGGAGTTTTTTGCCTCCCTGAAGATTGCCCCCGTGAAATCACCTATCTGACTGGCCAGGTAATCCAGTATTCCCTGGCTGTCGTATATCCGGCGGAAGAGCACCGCCCCGAAAAAGCCCGCCCCACCGGAATTGGCTATAAAGTCCGGAACCACCGGCACCCCTCTCCGGAATAAACTTTCCTCAGCGCCGGGGGTAGTGGGAATGTTCGCCCCTTCCACGATCAAGCCGGCTTTGACTTCCCCCACATTATCCTCGTTTACGGCATCGGCCACGGCAGCGGGGACCAGCACGTCAACCGGAAGTTTAAGCCACTGCTCACGGTCCAGTTTTTGGTACGGCCCGGGCAGCCCTTCCCGGTCAACCTCCCCGGTTTTGCTGCGGTTTTTAAGCAACAAGGCCACATCCAGGCCGTCGGGGGAATAAACCGTCCCCAGGGCGTCGGCCACAGCCACCACCTTCAACCCCAGCCTTTGCAAATAAAGGGCGCCGCTTCCTCCCACACTGCCGAATCCCTGCACCGCAGCGGTGCAGCCCGCCGGGTTCCTGCCCATTTCTTTCAGGGCCACGGCCGCCGCCTGGGCCAGGCCATACCCGGTAACCACGTCGGTAATCTGCATTCCGTCAACCCTGGCACCCAACGCCTGCAGCAGGCCCCGGGCGGCGTCCGCCGGGTCGGCCTCCCTGGCCAAAACGGCATGAACGGATGTATTGACCCCCATTTCAGATAATAACTCCATTATGTCCTCTTCCCGGGTTCCCAGATCCTCACTGGTTATCCAGCATTCTCTTAAAAATGGCCTGTGGGCTTCCAGGAAGCGTTTCAGCACACCGCGGCTTTCCCTGTCGGACGGATTGAAATCGATGCCGCCTTTGGAGCCGCCGCAGGGAATTTCCAGCCCGATCAATTTATAAGTCATAATCCGGGCCAGCCTTTCCACCTCATTTACATCCAGGCCCTTACGCATCCTGATGCCGCCGCCGCAAGAGCCGTCGATCAGACAGTCAATCACGAAATAGCCCCTGCACCCGGTTACCGGATCGGTCCACTCGGTTTTTAACAATACCGGCCTGTTCATGGTATGTATCCCTCCCCGGAAAAAAGTGATTACACCGCCCAGTCAGTCACATGCTATCCGCCTGGGTTCCCATGACACCTTGCAGAGCAGCTCGTTTCCTTTTTCCGCAATCAGCAGGGGCGCCTCCAGCCTGAAGCCGCCCACACCGGGTACGTTCAATTGCAAATAGGCCTCCTCCACCATGTTCGGCTGCAGGACCATTTCGTTCCAGGGCGGCACTGCCATTACGGGCGGGTAGAACTCGTCCCCGGCCACCCCTATGCCATGCCCGAAAATGGGCACGGCATATTGCGCGTAGCCTTTTCCATCCAGAAACTGCATTACCGCCCCGATGACTTCCCCGCAGGTTACCCCGGGCTGCATCTTCTCAATCAACAACGGCATTTATGTCGAAAAGACGGGATTCCTAAACCAGAAATTCCTTAAAAAACCCCGCCACTTTGCCGGCCATTTCATCCTCAGAACCCCACCAGAAATGGTCGGCGCCGGGAACCACCTCAACCCTCTTGGGATCGGCCATACCGGCTGCCGCCTGCAGGACCGCCGAAGAAGGGATGATGCTGTCTTCCGCCCCGCAAACAATATACTTGGGTTTTACGCATCCCCTGAGGGCGCCGGATTGAACCACCGGGGAAACAGCCGCCACCGCTTTCACCGTACTGTCCGTACCGGCCACCGCCAGGGCCACCATCCCGCCAAAAGAGTAGCCCATCACGCCAATCCGTTCAGGGTGGATCTCTTCATGGGCGGTAAGAAAATCCAGGGCCGACCGGGCATCCTCCCGCTCCCCCACCCCGTTGTCAAAGGATCCCCAGCTGCGTCCGACACCGCGAAAGTTGAAGCGCAGGGAGGCTATCCCGGCCCCGGCAAGGGCCCTGCCCACCGCCAGAATAACATTGTTGTCCATATTTCCGCCGTATAAAGGGTGGGGGTGGCAAAGCACCACTCCGGGGCAGGGGCCGGGATTACCGGGCAGTTCCAGGCGGGCCTCCAGGGATAACCCGCCGCTGTTTAAAACCACTTTCACAGAACGCATCTGTTCTCACTTCCCCAGAAAATGTTTAATTGCACGTTTTATGGTATTTTATATTGTCCGTACTGCTTTGTAAACTAAATGTTATCAGGGATAATACAAACAGCAGTCCGTGATCCCCTTCGTAAGCTGTATAAATTTTTTTGGCTGGCGGCAGGTATTTTTTGACAGCCGGAGAAATATTGGGTAATTAGGTCGATTACTATCGAAAAAGACTTTTTGCCAGAGGTTTTTCATGATCTCCATCGTCAACAGCACCGCCCTGAACGGGCTGGAGGGCCACCTGGTCAGGGTGGAAGTGGATGTGTCCAACGGCCTGCCCGCGTTCGACCTGGTCGGACTGCCCGATGTGTCTGTAAAGGAGGCCCGGGAGAGGGTCCGCTCGGCCATCAGGAACGCGGGGTTTGAGTTTCCCGTCAGGAGAATCACGGTAAACCTGGCCCCGGCGGACATCAGGAAGGAAGGCTCCATGTACGACCTGGCCATCGCGGTGGGCATACTGGCCGCCACCGAACAGCTGGACCCGGTTGCCTGCGGGCGCTACGCCTTTATCGGCGAGCTTTCCCTTAACGGCGGGGTGCGGGGCGTGGCCGGAACCCTTCCCAATGTGCTGGCCGCCTGTGACAACGGAATCGTCTCGGTGGTGGTGCCTGGCGACAACGCAGATGAGGCTGCCCTGGCAGAAAAGGCCGAGGTCTTTCCGGTCTCCTCGCTAAACCAGCTGGCCGGCTTCCTGCGGGGCGACATGGAAATACCGGCCCACAGGGTGGACGTGGAGGCAGTCTGGAAGTCGGGGAAATCGCAGCTGCCGGACCTGTCCGCGGTGCGCGGGCAGTACACGGCCCGGCGGGCCCTGGAGGTGGCCGCCGCGGGCGGGCACAACATGCTCATGGTGGGCAGCCCGGGGGCCGGCAAAACCCTGCTGGCCCGGTGCCTGGCCGGCATTTTACCTGATATGGACTTCGAGGAATCCATGGAAACTACCAAAATATACAGCCTGGCGGGGCTTTTAAGGCCCGGGATGCCGGTGGTCACCTCCCGGCCCTTCAGGGCCCCCCACCACAGCGCATCCGCCGTTTCACTGGTCGGGGGCGGGAAATTTCCCCGGCCCGGGGAAATCAGCCTGGCCCACAACGGGGTAATCTTCCTGGACGAGATGCCCGAGTTTTCCAAGGACTGCCTGGAGGCGCTCCGCCAGCCCCTGGAGGACGGCATGGTGACCATCTCCAGGGTAAACGCATCCATCACCTACCCCGCCGGAATAACCCTGATCGGGGCCTGCAACCCCTGCCCCTGCGGCTATCACGGCGACCCCTTGAAGCCGTGCCGGTGCACCCCGGCGCAGATTAAAAAGTATATGGGAAAGATCTCCGGCCCGTTGATGGACCGTATAGACATATCAATCAATGTTCCCCGCCTGTCCTACGAGGAACTGAACGAGGCCCGGGCGGCGGAAAGTTCGGAAACGGTCAGGGAGAGGGTGGCCAGGGCCCGGAAAATCCAGGAGGAGCGCCTGCGGCCGGCGGGAATCAGGTGCAACGCCCGGATGAGCGGTTCCCAGGCCCGGGATTACTGCCGCCTGTCCGCCGGGGCCGCCACCCTGATCAAATCCTCATTCAGGCAGTTGAAGCTGAGCGCCCGGTCCCACGACAGGCTGCTGAAGGTGGCCCGGACCATAGCCGACCTGGCCGGAAGCGAAACGGTGGAGGCCGAGCACCTGGCCGAGGCCCTGCAGTACAGGCACCCCGGCCAGTCCTAGGAATATTTTAAGGTAACGAAGGCTTGAAGGATGAAAATAGCAGTTATTTCAGACACCCACTTTCGTGAAAAAGAAAGCTGGCTGCCCCCGGAGGTCGAAAAAATCCTCGGGGGAATCGGCTTTATTGTACACTGCGGAGATTTTGAAACTTATTTTGCCTATGAAAAAATGAAGGAAATGGGCCGGCTTACAGCCGTGTGCGGGAATATGGACACCCCCCGTATCAGGGAAATCCTCCCGGCCAGGCTGGTCTTTGAGGCTGCCGGGTATAAAATCGGGGTCACCCACGGCGATGGCCCTCCCGCCGGCATTGAAGACAGGGTGGCGGCTCAATTTCCGGAGAAAGTCGATGTTATTCTATTTGGCCACTCCCACCAGCCCCAAAACCAGGTCAGGAACGGGGTCCTCTTTTTCAACCCGGGCAGCCCCACCGACAGGAGATTTGCGCCTTTTAACTCCTTCGGCATAATCGGACTTACCGAAAACGGGGTCAGGGGTGAGATCCTCAAGCTGGAATAATTTTAAAAAGACAAAAGGCGGGATTCCTCTGATGCCATTTACATACGTACTCCAATGTTCAGACGGGAGTTTTTATACCGGCTGGACCGTGGACCTGGAAGCAAGGCTAAAAGCCCACAATGACGGGAATGGCGCCCGGTATACCCGCAGCCGCCTTCCGGTGCAGCTGGTATACTGGGAAGAATGCCCGGACCGGAGTGAGGCCCGGCGGCGGGAGGCCGCCATCCGGAAGCTTAACAGAAAAGAAAAAGAGAATCTGGTCAAGAGCAAGCCCTTAAACCTTTAAAATAAAATGAATTAAAAGCGGCTGATTACGCCGGTTCAACATCCGGGCCGGCATACCCCTTCCTTTCCGAGCTGAACATCATCGGTCACATTGACATTCCGGCCGACCTGGCGGGCCAGCTCTGCCAAAGAATCTCCTAAGGGGGTTTGGAAACTATCTAATACTAAGTATTGCTAAACTATAGCCCGTCATTGGAAGAATTTATGGTCAAAATATACTTGTCGGGTAAACAACGTATGAAAATGTTCATTGTAGAGTTACGCCTAAGTATTGCATAGAAGAAAACGGGAAGGCTGTGATTTTCACCGGAATGTACTGGGCCGGAATCCTTTATATTATATACTGGATGCCAGCTACGACGCCGGTTACATATACAGGTAAGAAGCCGCATAGAAAACTTATTTCCCGTAAGGGAAAAACCGGTGGAAACGCTGCTAATCCACGCTTCTCCAGAACTTATCAAGTCATGGAGAAAGAAAACGGTAAAGGAGAAAAAAATGAATTACTTCATTGCAGCCTTATTAATTGGTTTTCTGATCCTGTTACATGAACTGGGGCATTTTATTGCAGCTCGGTGTGTAAACATACCGGTATCCAGGTTTTCAATCGGTTTTGGTCCCAAATTGTGGGGATTCAAAAGAGGAAACACGGAGTACCGGCTGTCGCTGTTTCCGTTTGGAGGGTACGTGCTGCCTGAAATCGAAGACCTGGACCAGTTCTATCAGATCCCGTTTTGCCAGCGGGTTATTTATTTAATAGGTGGCCCGGTGACCAATATCATCCTGCCTTTATTTTTATTCGGAATTTTAAATATGACATTGTATGGTTTCTCACTTGCCGGGGTTTTCATAAAGCCGTTTTTTCAAACCCTGGGATTGCTTTACGACTTTATTTGCGCACTCCCGCTTCTGTTCTTCCGTCCCGATCAGTTATCAGGCATTATCGGAATTGTTGCCCAAGGTGGGCAACTGGTTGGCAACAGCATTCTGGATGCGTTGCGTTTTTCAATACTTCTCAGCCTTAACCTGGCCATACTGAATTTATTACCCATTCCCCCACTGGACGGCGGAAAGATTATACTATACCTGTTGGAGAAGGCGCACCCCAAAATGCAGCGGATCCATTTTCCACTGGCTATCGCCGGAGGAATCTTCATCCTATGCCTGATGGTTTATGCTACCATACTTGATTTTGGCAAATATTTTACTGGCCTGCTTATTTAAGGCTATCCTTATTTCACTTTATAGGGGCACCCTCAGAAGATGAAGGCAAAAACCTTTGAGACCTGGAAACAGCGGGCCCGGCAGCTAAAAATCGAAATATACACCATCTACCTGGCCTGCCGGGATCCCAGGGTTCCCTGGCATGTCAGGTTGCTGGCCGCCTGTCTGGCCGGGTACGCCTTCAGCCCCATAGACCTGGTTCCGGATTTTGTCCCCCTGCTGGGTTATATTGACGACCTTGTGCTTATTCCCCTGGGGATCACCCTGGTACTGAAGATGATTCCCAACGAGGTTCTGGCCGAGTGCCGGGAAAAAGCCGGGGAGGTCATGAGCCGGGGCAAACCGGCCAGCCGGGCGGCGGCCGGGTTCATAATAGCCATCTGGCTTACTTTGGCGATGGATCTTTATTTTCAGTGTACGGATTTTTAAGCACTGAGTTGAGCACGGCCTAAAGGACAAGGGTGAGCGGGTGTAACGGGCAGGAACAGGTTTTCGGGTTTATGTTTTAGTCGGAAAGGGGGATATACCTTGGCGATAACCCGCCTGACAGAAGAACTGCAGCCCGGAATGACATTGGACCAGGATATATACAACAAGAATAATGTTTTGCTGCTGGCTAAAGGGGCAGTCTTGACCGAAGACAACATCCAGGCTATTAAAAGGATGGGGTACACAAAGATAAGCGTGCAGAAAGCCCCTGACAAACCCGGGTTCTGGAACCGGCTTGACGAAGAAAAACTGATGGAGTTCCAGAAATCTTACGAGGAGTCCGGTGAAGAGGTAGTTGAACTGATCAAGCAAATAAGTGACGGGCAGCAGGTAAATGTTGAGCAGGCCTACCGGGTCCCCGGTGCTATTCTTCAGGAAACCCACTCTCCCTACAATCTATTTCCTTATATGAGCCATGTAGAACAACTGGACCACCATACCAACGGGCACAGTATAAACGTCTCCCTTATTTGCAGCGCCATCTGCCAGTGGCTGGAACTGGAAGCGGGCATCAGCCGGGACATTATTGTGGCCGGTCTGTTTCATGATATCGGCAAGAGCCGGTTAAACCCGGATATACTGTACAAGTCCCGGCTTACCCTGAAAGAACTGGAGGAATTCAAAAAACACACCACGTACGGCTTCCAGATCCTTGAGGAGTCAAATGCTCCTGAAATTGTGCGTATGGCAGCACTGTGCCACCATGAACGGGAGGACGGGTCGGGGTACCCCAACGGCCTTGCCGGTGACCGGATTCCCTTAGCCGCTAAAATCGTGGCTGTGGCTGATGTCTACGATACAATGACTTCTGAACAATCACACGGCGGTAAGGTTTGTCCCTTTAAAGTAATCGAAAATCTTCATCTTAATTATCTTGGGGTTTTGGACACCAGGATTCTGATTACCTTTCTGGCCAGAATCGCCGAATGTTATGTGGGTGAGATGGTTCGCCTGACTGACGGGCGAACCGGTCAGATAGTCGTCATCAACCGGACGCACCCTTCACGGCCCATGGTGCGGACACGGGACGATGAAATAATAAATTTGATTAAAACCCCGGAAGTTTCAATTGACGCCATCCTTCCCGTCGGCGGAAATAAAGACGGCAGCGATCTTTGAATTTATCTGGTTGATTCCCAATTTTATCGGAGGTTTTTATGCTCAAAAAACACGTCTTCATTTCAGGGCGCGTGCAGGGTGTTTACTTCAGGGCGTATACCAGGAAAAAGGCAGACAGCCTGGGTATAAGGGGCTGGGTGAGAAACCTGCCGGACGGCCGGGTGGAAGCTGTGATCCAGGGCAGCGCACCGGCTGTGGAAAAGATGCTGGAATGGTGCCGGACCGGAGAACCGCCGGCCAGGGTGGACAAGGTGGAGGTTATAGATGAAAGCGGCCCGGAGGAGTTTGTCGGCTTCAGGATACTCTCCACGCCGCAAAAGACACCCTTATACGACTAGGATTCTCTCAGATAACCCCTTCATCCTTAAGGCTTCTTATAGCATGATCATCCAATCCCATCAGTCCTTTCAGCACTTCCTCGGTATGCTGCCCCAACAGGGGGGCGGGGTCCTTTACCCGCCCCGGCGTGGCGGACATCTTCACCGGTATACCGGCCACCGTCACCTTGCCCAGCACCGGGTGAAACTGTTCCACAATCATCTCCCGGGCCCTCACCTGGGGGTGGTCAATAACCTGCTCAACTGTCTGGATTGGCCCGCAGGGTATGCCTGCCCGGTCAAGGACCGAGGCCCAGTGGGCCGAGGTTTGGTTTTTCAGAACCGCCACCATTTCCCTTTCCATCTCGTCATAGTTGGCCGCCCTGTCGGCGTTGGTGGCGAAGCGCGGGTCGGAAGCCAGGTGCGGCTTGCCCAGGACCTTGCACAAAAGGGCCCAAAGTTTGTTGTTGCCCGCCGCGATGGTAATATGCCCGTCGGCGGTGGCAAAGGACCCGAAGGGCGCGAAGGACGGGTGCCTGTTGCCTACCGGCCTGGGTATTTGCCCGGCGATAAGGTACCTGGCAATGTGGTTCTCCAGCAGGGCAACCTGGCAGTCCAGCATGGCCACGTCGATATGCTGGCCCCGGCCGGTTTTTTCCCGGTTCAGAAGGGCCAGCAGGATGCCCTGGGTAAGGTAAAGCCCGGCCGCCAGGTCGCCGATGGATACCCCCACCCGGACGGGGTGCCCTCCCGGGTCCCCGGTGACGCTCATTATTCCGCCCAGGGACTGCACGATGGGGTCGTAGGCCGGTTTTTCCCGGTAGGGTCCGGTTTGCCCGAAACCGGACCCCGAGGCATAAATTATCCGGGGGTTAATCCCCGATATTGACTCGTACCCAAGGCCCATTTTTTCCATGGTCCCCGGCCGGAAGTTTTCCACCAGCACGTCGGCCTTCTTGACCATGCCCCTGAAAATATCGACACCTTTGCTGCTCTTAAGGTTGAGGGTGACACTTTTCTTATTGCGGTTTACGCTTACAAAATAAGTACTCTCCCCCTTCACGTGAGGCCCGATGTGCCTGGAATCGTCGCCCAGGCCGGGAGGCTCAATTTTAATCACGGTGGCCCCGAAATCGGCCAGCTGCATACTGCAGAAAGGGCCTGCCAGCACCTTTGTAAGATCGAGAACAATAATGCCATTAAGCGGAAGTTTCATACTTTCTCCTGTT
Source organism: Bacillota bacterium (assembly GCA_049323615.1). Taxonomy (GTDB): domain Bacteria; phylum Bacillota; class Desulfotomaculia; order Desulfotomaculales; family Desulfocucumaceae; genus JBMOPD01. The sequence continues at coordinate 31,796 of JBMOPD010000075.1, forward strand.
CAGATAATAACATTTTAAGTCCTGGAAATGGTCCCCTCCCAGGTGCTGATCCTGGTTTCCTTCATATCCTCCTCGCTGAACCACCTGGAGGTAACGCTCTTGGCCTCGGTGTAGAAGGCCACCCCGTCCCGGCCCATGACGTGCAGGTCGCCGA
>JBMOPD010000076.1:0-31392 GCA_049323615.1 Bacillota bacterium
TCCTGGAACTCCATAATCCCCCTGTTGGCGATGTTCAACTCGCCGTCAAAGCGGTAAGCCCTGGGGTCGGATTCCGACCCGAATTCCGCAATGGTGGAAAAGTCAATACTCCCGGTCAAATCGGCTATATCCTGTGATTTGGGGTCCGACGGGGTAAAGGTGCCTATCCCTATCCTATTTTCCTCCGATAGAAATATCCTCTCCACCATAATGTTTTCAATTTTTCCATCATACTCGGTTTCCAGCATCTTACGGCATGACGGGCAGAGGTCTCCCTCTATATAAACTCCGTATTCCTTTTCAAATTCAGGCCTTAATTCCTTTGGAATGAGATGCAGGGGCTCTTCGTGCATGGGGCACCCCTTGATCCCGTACAGTGCGCCCAGGTCTGTACGGCTGAACCTCTCCAGGCCTTTCTTCAGCATCGCTACCAGGGTCGACTTCCCCCCGCTCACCGGCCCCATCAATAACAGTATCCGCTTGCGAACGTCAAGTCTCCTGGCGGCCGGGTGAAAATATTCCTCTACCAGCTTTTCCAGTGTGCTGTCTATGCCGAAAATTTCCGTCAGGAAAAACTTGTATCTCTTTCCCTCGGCCATTTCCTCGACTCCGGCAGACCTGATCATTTTATATATCCGGGAGTGGGCTAACTGGCTTACATGGGGGGATTTTTTAATAATTTGCAGGTAATCGTTAAAGCTTCCTTCCCAGGCCAACTGCTTTTCAATAGAGCGGTGTTCTTCAAGCCTCTTCCAGAAATCCATGCCAATCACTCCTTCCTTTGCATGATAATGCCAAACATGGAATGGAATTTGCGCCCGTCATGAAAAGAAGATTACAGTATATGATATGCAATTATACCTTAAAGAAGAAACCAATGGGCTGCAGAAAGAATTAAAAAAGCCGCCAATTTCTACAACTGGCGGCAAAGTTCTATTTTCAGCCGGTCTCATCTTATTTGGTTTGCTTCTCGGGGCCGATCAAAAACAGGGCACACAGGAACAATATGGCTATGACAAGTTTTAGCACCATCGGCCCCGCCTCCCCTGTTCCTCATATATGTATAGACAGTACCGGGGTCCTAAAAGTTCCCGGATTTATATTTTTTTTCAAGTTTCGGCCAACCTCAAGGCAAATTTTTTATTGTTCATGCTTTAAGCCCGTATTTTTCTACATTCCCGTCTGCCATCCGCTGAATTTTATTGAGCATTTCAGAATTACTCCCGTCAAACAGGTGAGAGAACCTTTTTTGCCTTTTAAGATAATTTTCCACCGGCAGCATACTCTTAAATTTCATAACACTGGTCAGTTTGCCGTTTTCAAACTCAACAACGGGGAAAAGTCCCGTTCTTACCATCAGCCTGCTCATTTCTACAGTTTCTTCCGGATTTATGCCCCAGCCCAGGTTACAGGGCGTCAGCAGGTGTATGTACGCCGGCCCGTTGACAGCCAGTCCTTTTTTTACTTTTTTCATCAAATCCTGCGGAAAGGCCAGGGTTGCGCTGGCAACATACCGTATATTATGCGCCCTGGCTATTTCAATCATGTCTTTTTTGGGGTGGGGTTTCCCGCGGGAAAGGCTCCCCCTGGGGGTTGTAGCGGTTGCAGCCCCGTAAGGTGTGGCCGCGCTTCTTTGTATCCCCGTGTTCATATAGCCTTCATTATCATTGCAGATATAAAGGATATCGTGTTCCCTTTCAAACATCCCGGATAGCGAGCCAAACCCTATATCAAATGTGGCCCCGTCGCCTCCGATCACGATGACGTGTGTTTCACGGTCCCCCTTGTATTTTAAAGCCTCCTCTATCCCGCTGGCCACCGCCGGGGCGTTTTCAAAAAGTGAGTGCACCCAGGGCACTTCCCAGGCCGAAGCGCCGTAAGGTGACGTAAATGTCTCCAGGCATCCGGTGGGGCTCACAACAATAACATTTTTTCCCGCCGCCCTTAAGATAAGCCTTACCCCGACGGCCACCCCGCACCCCGGGCAGGCGTTATGGCCCGGCGCCAGGTAATTCGCTCTTTCTGCCTGCATTTTATAACAGCCCCCTACAACAGTTCCTTATTCAGGCTATAAAATATTGTGTTATCCGGCACGCTGCCCTTATCGGCAAGCTGCTCGGCATGGTTCACCATCTCTTTAACGGTTTCCGGGTATATCTCCCGGCCCCCGATGCCCATGGCATAGTTGACTATAAAAGGATTGTCTTTATGGCCATACAGGCATGTTTTTATTTCCCCGCCAAGGATACCCCCGGAACCGGGTGAAAAACTCCTGTCCAAAACCACTACCATTTTTGCTTTCTGAAGGACGGCCCGGAGTTCTTCACCGGGGAAGGGCCTGAAAGATCGGACCCTGACCAGGCCGACTTTTTTTCCCGCCTCCCGGAGTTCCCGCAGGGCCACTTTGATCGTGGCCGCCACCGACCCCATGGCTACCAGCAGGATTTCAGCGTCCCCGGTATATGTCTCTTCAATCAATCCTCCATAATAATTGCCAAAGGCGTCCCTGAACTCTTCCGCCGCCGTTTTGATTTTTTCTTTGCTTCTGACTAACGCGTCGTGCACCATGTACTTGAATTCGGTTATTTTACCGGCATCGGTAAGGGCCCCGTATGTCAGCGGAACCTTGGGATCGGCCCGGTACACGGGGTCAAAAGGAGGCAGGAATTCCCTGACGGCTTCTTCTTTCCATAAAGACACGGGCTCATAAGCGTGGCTTAAAATCCACCCGTCCATACACACCATGGCCGGCAGGAGGATGTCCCGGTCTTCCGCCACCTTGAAAATCTGAATATGGGTATCCACTGCTTCCTGCATGCTTTCGACATACAGCTGAATCACCCCGGAATCCCGCAATGTCATGGTGTCCTGGTGGTCCACCTGGATGTTTATGGGCGGGGAAATAGACCGGTTCACCGCGGTAAACACCGCCGGCAGCCTCGTCCCGGCCATATTGAAGATTACTTCGGTCATCAGCAAAAGTCCCTGGGAGGCTGAAGCCGTGTAGCTCCTTACCCCGGCCGCCACCGCCCCCCAAATTACCGAAGCGGCAGAAAATTCGGAGTCCACGGTGACATACCGGCTGTCCAGTTTTCCGTCCGCAACCAGCCGTCCGAGGTGTTCCAGTATGTGCGTCTGGGGAGTGATCGGGTATACCGCAATTACTCCCGGATTGACCGACCTTACGGTCTCAGCAATGGCCACCGACCCCTGCAATATTTCCCTGCTTTTTACCGCCGCGCTGGTCAAACCGCCACACCTCCCTCGGGCCGCATGGTAATCGCCGACTGCGGGCATTCTTTGGCGCAAATCCCACAGCCTTTACAGTAAAATTTATTTACCAGGCATGATTTATTATCAATCTCGATGCAGCTGTCCGGGCAAAAGAGTTCACATATGCCGCAGCCGCTGCACAAATCTTTGTCTATTACCGGGCTGAAATACCGCCAGCTTCCTGTTTTATTCTTCTTTGCCAGCCCGGCCTCCGTTATGCCTCCTATATTAAGTTTCACCGGCGACACTCCCCCCGGAAAGACTGTCCGTAACCATCATAAAAGCCCTTTCCATGGCCGTAACGTTATTCATACCGGTTTCACCCGGGAACTTGTACTGTATCGCGTATTTCAGCGGACCTGTGTCAAACAGGCCGGTATATGCCGCAAAAGCACCGATCATGGCCGTGTTCATAACCGGTTTCTTTAAAACTTCCATCGCCACTTCGGTGGCCGGGAAATTATATATTTTGAAATCACCGGCCCTTAGCCCCAGTTCCCGGGGTGTTCCGGGGCTGTTGATCAAAACCGTTCCGCCTTTCTTCAGGCCCTCGAATATATCAACTATCTCAATCAGGCTGACATCCTGGACAATTAAATAGTCAGGCTGCCTTACCTGACATTTCAGCTCAACCGGTTTTTCGTCTATCCGGCAAAAGGCCTGCACAGGAGCGCCCCTTCTTTCGCCTCCGCCGCCGAGATAGGGAAAAGCCTGGCTGTACTTGCCGCTCTTGAAGGCGGCTATAGCCAGCAATTCGGCGGTTGCCACCGAGCCCTGTCCGCCTCTTCCGTGAATTCTTATCTCATACATACAGGACCCTCGCCTTTCATCTATTTAAATTTTCCCAGTTCCTTCTCCGCCAGTTCCAGGTGTTCAAGTGTAACAGCCCTGGCCTTCCCGGCATCCTTGTTTTTTATCGCCTCATAAATTTCCAGGTGCTGCCTGGTAAATTCCGAAGCCAGCCGGGGCGAACTCAACATTTCCCGCCTGAAAGGGCCGTAACTCTCTTTCATCAGGGCTGTAAGCATAAAAGCCAGTTCCGAAAGTATGGGGTTTTTACTGGCCGCTATCAGGTGCTGGTGGAAATTGGTGTCGGATTCGTCCGCCGGCACGCCGGCCTCAATGTCCCTGACTACCTGCAGGGCGTCCTCCCTGATGCGGTAAAGGTCGGTGTCATCGGCCCTTTCGGCGGCCAGCCCAACGGCGTTTACCTCAATAATCTTGCGCACCTCAAAAAGGTAGTTCATGCCCTCTATGTCTTTCCATAGAACTGTGGCCAGGGGCTCGATAATGGATTCCAGGCTGGCTCTCTTGACGTATGCCCCTTCTCCCGGCGTTACTTCGATCAGTCCCATCATTTCGAGCACGCTCAGCGCCTCACGCACACAGTTCCTGCTCACGTTAAGCGTTTCGGCAAGCTGGCGCTCCGGCAACAGCTGGTCCCCCGGCGCCAGCGAGCCATCCCTGATCAGCTGCTGTATTTGCAAGACAATCCTTTTGTAGGTCTTTTCATTTTTCTCTGTTTCTTTTTTCAGTTTCATTAATCATCACCGTTTAATATTATGCCATATATTGATACATATTGGTGAAATTTTCTCTGCTTCGAAGAGTTGGGCTGGAACCCGCCTTTACCCGCTTGCAGGCGGGCTCCGCCACCCCATAACACACTATTTTTCCACAGCAACAAACTTGCCGTCCTTGACTACAAAACGGAACAGTTTCTTGTCCACGTCCCCGTTTTTAAAGGTAAGCTTCCCGGTAATGCCCGGATAATCCTTGACTGTAAACAGGTATTCCTGTAATTTGGCCCTGTCCGGCCCGTTTTTAGCCAGCCCTTCAAGCACCAGCATCATGGCGTCATAGGCCTGGGCCGCGAAGGTATTCGGATCGTTTCCGTACTTCTGCTTGAAATCGCTGAAGAATTTGGTGGCCTTTTCATCCTTTGCGGTGGGGTCCAGACAGCCTATGACGTGCCATCCCCCGACATTCTCCTTGCCCAGGTCAATCAGGGCATTGGTATGCTGGGAGGAGTCGCCGAAATACGTTATGGCAAGTCCCACCTGCCTGGACTGTTTGCCCATCAGGGCGGCTTCATTGTAAAGGGAGCCCAATAGAACCACATCGGCGCCGGCGGACTTCACCTTGGTCAGAATAGGGGTAAAATCGGTGGTGCTGCCGGGCAGGTACGATTCCTCCGCCACTATCACGCGGCCGTCCTTTGGCCATAACTCCTTGTATAATTCATGGAGCCCCTTGCCAAAATCCGAGTTTTCATAGATCACGGCTGCCTTTTTAAATCCCAGTTCACTTGCCCAGTTCACGATATTGGCTCCAACCAAGGCGTCGGTGGGCTGAGTCCGGAAAAGGAACTTGCTGTAGCCGGTGATTTTGGGCGAACTGGAACCCGTGGAAATTTGGGGTATACCGGCCTTGGTCAGAATGGGGGCGGCGGCCAGTGTACAGGAACTGTTGTAGTTGCCGATCACCGCCAGCACCTTGTCGTCACCGGCAAACTTATTGGCAATGGCCGCGGCGTCTTTGGGGTCTGATTTGTCATCCTCGCTGATTAACTCAATTTTATAGCCTGCCAGTTCACTCCTGCCTTTAGCGTGTTCCAGCGCCAGGGCGGCGCCGTCGCGGGACATCTTGCCGTCATTGGCGGCGGAGCCGGTGAGGGGCTGGGCCACCCCTATTTTAACGATTTTTTCTCCTTTTGCCTGGCCGCCTCCGCCGCAGCCGGCCACTGCAAACACAAAAACCAGGGCCATTATGGCCGGCAAAATGCGGCGCACAAACCTTTTACCACTCATAAACAGACACCTTCTTTCGATGAAATATACAGTTTTTTTCCCTGCCAGATTAATCTTCCGCCCGCGTTAAATCAGCCGTTTTCACCCCCGTTCCTTAAGCCAGATAAGCGGCCCTGACCTGGTCGCTGGCGGAAAGTTCCGCCGCCGTACCAGCCAGGGTGATCACTCCCATTTCCAAAACATATCCCCGGTCCGCCACACTCAGTGCGGCATTGGCGTTTTGTTCCACCAGGAGAATAGTGGTACCCTCGGCGCGGATCTGTGAAATAAGCTTAAATACATCGTTTACCAGGATAGGGCTCAGCCCCATCGATGGTTCATCCAGCAATAAAAGCCTGGGCCGGGACATCAGGGCCCGGCAGATGGCCAACATCTGCTGCTCTCCGCCGGAAAGGGTTCCTGCCTTCTGTTTGAGGCGTTCCTTCAGTCTCGGAAAACCTGCCAGCAGTTTTTCCATCAGCGGCCTGAGGGCCGCTGTTTCCCTGCGGTGGACATAGGCGCCCAAAAGTAAATTTTCCCTTACAGTAAGGTTGGGGAACACCCCCCTGCCTTCCGGCACCATGGCCAGCCCCATGTTTACCCTTTTAAAAGGGGGAACGTCGTTAATCTCTTTGCCTGCAAACCTGATCCTTCCATCCCGCGGTTTGACCAGTCCCGTGATTGCCCGCATCAGTGTAGTCTTGCCGGCCCCGTTTGAGCCCAGCACAGCCACCACTTCCCCGTATCCAATGGCCATACTGATACCCTTTATGGCGTGGATAGCCCCATAATTGACGTTAAGGTTTTCAATTTCCAGCATCCGGCACTGCCTCCACTCTGCCCAAGTAGGCCTCTATTACCCTGGGGTTAACCTTGATTGATTCCGGAGGGCCTTCGGCAATCTGGCTGCCAAAATCCAATACCAGCACCCGGTCAACCAGGTTGAGCACCATCTTGACGTCGTGCTCGATGATAACGACGGTTTTTTTCAAGTTCCCGCGCAGATCTTTAATCAAACCGCATAAATCCTGCTTTTCCTGGGAACTCATCCCCGCCGCCGGCTCATCAAGCAATATCACATCCGCGCCGGTGGCAATGGCCCTCGCTATTTCCACGGCACGCTGTTTTCCATAAGGCAGTGAAGTGGCATCGACATCGGAAAAGTCGGAAAGGCCTACATAGTCCAGCATTTCCTCCGCATAAGCAACCCAGGCCGCCCGTTCCATCCTGGCCCTGGGGCCCAGTATAACCGAGGCCAGTGGCGATTCACTGACCCGCAAGGCCCTGCCCAGCATTACATTTTCCAAAACCGAAAGAGACGGGATAAGCCTGATGTTTTGGAATGTCCTGGAGATGCCCAGCGATGCTATGACATGCGGCGGCAAACCGTCGATCCGCTTCCCTTTAAACAGTAAACTGCCGCCTGTGGGCCGGTAAACCCCGGTGATCAGGTTCAGCACCGTGGTTTTCCCCGCTCCGTTCGGGCCGACTATGCCCAGTATTTCTCCCTCGTTGAGAAGCAGGTTTAAATCCTTGAGAGCAACCAGGCCCCCAAAAGATATGCCCAGGTTTTGTGTTTCCAGTATAATGCTCATATTCTCACCCTCGAACAGGTGGCACGTATGGCATTCCTTTTTCTCCGGTCAAGCCCCCAAATTCCTGAAGGTCTATAGATTACCATGATTGTAAGGAGCAAGCCGTACAATAAAATCCGGTAATCACCCATGAAGCGGAATACCTCAGGCGCTACACCAAGTATCAGAGCCCCTATGGCACAGCCGGTCAGATTGCCCATGCCGCCGACCACAAGCATGCAAAGCACAGCCAGAGAATCTATAAAAAGAAAGCTGTCCGGGCTGATAAATGAAAAGTAACTGCTGTAAAAAGCGCCTCCCAGGCCGGCAAAAGCAGCCGAAATGCTGAAGGCGGTAACTTTGACCAGGCCGGTGTTGACCCCCAGCACCCTGGCGCAGTGTTCATCCGTTCTCAAGGCCAGGAGCTGCAGGCCAAATTTTGAATTTATCAGCCGGTTCATTACAAACCAGGTGAACAGGGCAAAGGCAGTGGCCAAATAGAAATAAGGCAGCTTGGAAGTAAAACTGTAGCCGAACAGGGTGGGGCCCGGTATCCCGGGTACGCCCATGGGGCCATTGGTAAGGGACACCCAGTTGGTCAGTATCAGGCGGGTGATCTCGCCAAAACCCAGAGTCACTATACCCAGGTAATCTCCCCCCACCCTCATTGACGGAAGCCCGACCAGGATGCCTATCAGTGCCGCGCCGCAAAAAGCCAGCGGCAGCGTTGTCCAAAAAGGCCACCCCAACTTTGACATCAACAGTCCGGCAAAGTAGGCCCCGATGCCGAAGAAGGCGGCATGTCCCAATTGGAGCAGTCCGGCCAGGCCCATGACCAGGTTAAGGCTCTGAGTCAGCAATACGTATACCGCCATCATGATCAGCACATGCAGGCCGTATGACCAGTTCCGGATAAAAAGGGGAACAATCAGCCAGGCCGCCAGTAAAATCCACCACCGCTGACTCAAGGAAATTTTTATTTGCTCCACTACCGGCTGCAATATTAAAAACACCTCCTACATCTTCTGATTGATGGACTGTCCGAACAAGCCGGTGGGACGAATCAGCAGAACCAGGACGAGAATGGAAAAGGCAATGGCGTCCCGGTAACCGGAAGATAAATATCCCGAACCGAAACCTTCGGTCATACCCAGCAAAATCCCACCCAGCAGGGACCCCGGTATGCTCCCGATACCACCTATGACGGCCGCCGTAAATGCCTTAATACCTGCATTAAATCCTATTGAGGAGGAAACCACCCCGTAATAGGCTGATACCAGAACTCCGGCCAGGCCGGCCAGGGCGGAAGAAATGGCCAGGGTAAACTGGGTGACCGCATTGACATCCACGCCCATAAGCTGGGCGTTAGTGGTGCTGTGGGCAGCCGCCCTCATGGCAATTCCCATTGACGTCTTTTCCACGATTAACCACAGGGCCGCCATGACAATGACCGCCGCCACCAGCATGAATATTTGCATGGCGTATATTGTCACCGGTCCCAATTGCCAGACCTGATCGGGGACCTTGACGTCAAAGGAACGGGGAGAGGCTCCCCAGATAAGCATCCCCAGGATGCCCAGCACAAACAAAGCCCCTGTGGAAGTCAGCAATCCCGCCATCGGTTCCATATGCCTAACCGGCCTGAAAACCAGCCTCTCCAGTAACAGGCCCAGCAAAGCCCCTGAAAGCATCCCTCCCAGCACGCTTATGTAAAAATTACCTCCGCACAGCTGTGCGCACGACAGCCCGATGAACGCCCCCAGCATATACACATTGCCGTGGGCGAAGTTGACCACCCTCAGGACACCGAATATCATTGAAAACCCCAGGGCCATCAATCCGTATCCCAAACCCATGACCAGCCCGTTCAGCAACTGTTGCCAGATCAAGCCTGCCATACCCCCCTTCGCTTGTTGGCCGGCGCATCTCAAACTTTAGTCAACTATCATTCCTTTCTGCTTTTAAAGGGCGGCCGGCTTAATCTTTAATCTCTTCGGTGGCATAACGCCTTTTAGCCTTGTCACCCACAATACTCTGCACAACCCATATATTATTGGGGGGACAGCCTTTTGCGTGTTTTCCCAGTGCGGCCAGATGCCTTGTGCACTTGCCCACCAGCACAAGGTTTTCCGGCAAGACGCCCTTTGGCAGTTTGGCCTCCTCGATCGGGCCGGCAATCACCGTTTTACCTCTCAGCAAATCCAGGTTGCCGTCGTTTTTGATATCCACGATTGAACTGAGCACGGTATTCCGGCAGCCGGTGCAGGCGCCTTCCTCAAAAATAAGATTAAAACCTTCCACTTCCACGATCGCGTCTTCCGAAGCGCGCAGAAAACGCCTGCGTACTTCTTCTATCGTTTTGCCCACAACCGAAATCTGACTCAAGTCGTTTGTACCAAGGCCACGCCCGGCGGCTTTTACCGAAAGGAGAAGTTCCCCCGGCTCAAATCCCATTATTGCTCCGCACACCGTATCTACGGCTACCAGGTCACGGCCTGCCACAATAAGGTCCATTTCCACCGTCTTGCCGAAAATGGGCCCCAGCCCCTCCTGGCCGTATATGCCGTCCACAACGGCAAGCACCGGTTTAACGGCGCTTGCCAAATCCACAACACAGTCAAACACGCCGGTGCTGTGGAAATCCTTTTTCATCTGGTCGGTAATTAGGCCCTTCAGATTCTTTAAGCTCAGCGTCGCTTCCGTCTGGTCATGGGTTTTGAGGACCGGCACGCTGATAATGGCATCGGCCTTAACCACCGGCTCAAAGGTTTTTACTCCGGTAATCAGCCTTCCGCCCGGTATTTGCAGGCTGACCTGGGGGGTTTTTTTCAGGTCGATAACCTCATATCCCTGTTCACGAAGCCTGTCGTAACCGGTGGCCTGAATTACCTTTTCGGTATCCACGCCCGCGGCGGACGCCTCGGCAATAGCAGGCCGGGCCCCCATCTCCCGGACAAAATCGGCCAGCGCCCGGCAAACATCCGGATTGGTAACGGCTCCGGAGTTTATTCCCCCGGGCACAGCCACCAGATTGGGCTTGATCAGCACCAGCCTGCCTGGAGCGATTATATCTGAGAGATCTCCCAGCAGGGACAGGGCATTGCGGACGGCCTGGCTAATCTGCCCGCTGTCCGGCCGGGGATTGGTTCTGGTAATCGCCACGACTTTACTTTTCACCTTTTGATTCTCCTCGCTTTTATTTATTCAGTTAAATATCATTCGGCCGTGATCTTCCAGAATACCGTGCCGCCTTCGCTCAGGGGAGGGCCGGGGTCGATGCACTGTACTATCTTTTCCTTCATGCCAAAGTTCGCAATATCGTAGCCCAGGCGGGCGGCAAAAATGATCGGATAAATGGTACTCAGGGCGAAGGGGCAGACTTTTGTGCTTTCCGTTAAATTAAGGTTGGCCCCCTCAAAAACCATCCTGTCTCCCGGCACAATGTTGGCGCTGCAGGTTCCGTTAACACGGTCAGCCACCACTGTAACCTTTTTCATTTTCCAGACCTCCTTATATGTTCTTCACCTTTCTTATCTCGTTAATCCTGCGCTCGGCATACCTGTCCGCCGCCAGGTAGGTGGGGATGTTTTGCTCTTTGGCTATTTTTATTACCGCCTCCATGGTCTGGTAGACCCGGGCCACGTTTTTGGCGGCGCGTTCCCTGTTGTGCTGTCCGTACATCAACCGGTCGGTGTCGTAAATGGTGCCGCCGGCATTGGCAATATAATCCGGCACATAAAAAATCCCTTTTTGCTCCAGGATATCTCCGTGCCGGGGTTCCTTCAGCTGGTTATTGGCACAGCCCGCCACTATTTTGCACTTCAAGAGAGGGATGGTTTCATCATTGATCACGGCCCCCAGGGCGCAGGGTGAAAAAATATCGCAATCCACCTCATATATCTTGTCCGGCGCCACGGTTTCAGCCTTGAACTCACTTGCTGCAGCCTTTGCCCTTTCCATGTCGATATCGGTGATTACCAGATCCGCCCCCTCTTTGGCCAGCAATTCAACAACATGGTACCCCACCGATCCCACTCCCTGTACCGCCACCCGCTTCCCGGACAGCGCATCGGTGCCGTACAGGTGCTTGTGGGCCGCCTTTAATGCCTGTATGGTGCTGAAAGCGGTAGAGGGGGATATTGGCCCGGCGCCTCCGAGATACTCCGGGAGGGTAACCACATACGGCGTTTCCATGCGGATATATTCCATGTCCTCAAGGGTGGTGCCCACATCTTCACCGGTAATATAGCGGCCGTTCAAAATATTGATAAATCTTCCCAGGGCCCTGAACAGGGCTTCGCTTTTTTGAGTTTTCGGGTCGCCGATCACTACGGCTTTCCCCCCGCCGAGATTGACACCGGCGGCGGCATATTTATAGGTCATCCCCCGGGCCAAACGCAAGGCGTCCTCAATGGCGTCCTCTTCCCGGCCGTATGTCCACATCCGGCAGCCGCCGGTGGCGGGGCCCAGAGTAGTGTCATGCAGGGCAATAACAGCTTTCAGGCCAACAGATTTATCCTGGCAAAAATAAAGGTTTTCGTAATCAAAATTCTCCATGTAATCAAAAATAATCATTTGGTTAAAACCCCTTTCTGTTTGTTTTCCCGGTTCACCAACGCTATCAGTGAAATATATATAACTGTTGGTTAAACACCCCCCAGGACCGTTGCATTACGGACGGTATACCCTGGTCATACCGCGGTATGCATCTAAATATTCTCTATTTTTTTATTTTTTCCTTCTTTTTTTATGGAACAAAAATTACAAAAAAAAGTAACTGCCGACGATTGGTATGGCAGTTACCTTCCTCAACCTCCTGAGAAATTAAAAGTTATCTTTCCAGGAAATTTCCCGGGGTGTATTCGGGTTTTAAATAGTCGGCGGGGTCGGTGCTCAGCAGCCGGGCAATTTTATGCCTGCCGTCCCTTGTTCTCTCCACCAGCACGGGCACGCCCCGGTGGTACACCTGGCCGTATTCGGGGGGGCACATGTCTTCCAGCCCCTCCAGCACCAGCTCCAGCTGCATCGGCGTCCAAAGTATCACTGCAAAGACACCTCTCTATTCTTTTTAGCATCCTCAATCATCTGTTTCAGCTTGACTACCGCCTGGCTGATCCCGCCCACCTCGTCGATGAGCCCCTTTTCCACCGCTTCCTTGCCGATCAGCACGGTGCCGATGTCCCTGGCCAGTTCCCCGGTCCTGAACATCAGTTCCCGGAACTGCCCGGCGCTGATCCTGGAGTGGCCGGTAACAAAGTTGACCACGCGGTCCTGCATCTTGTCAAGGTATTCGTAAGTCTGGGGAACACCGATGACCAGACCGTTGAGACGGATCGGGTGGATGGTCATGCTGGCGGTATCGGCAATAAAACTGTAGTCCCCCGCCACGGCTATGGGTACTCCGATGGAGTGGCCACCCCCCAGGACGACGGACACCTTGGGCTTGGAAAGACTGGTAATCATCTCGGCTATGGCCAGCCCGGCCTCCACGTCCCCGCCGACGGTATTCAGTATCACCAGCACCCCCTCTATTTCATTGGCCTGTTCAATAGCCACCAGCTGGGGGATAACGTGCTCGTACTTGGTGGTCTTGTTTTGCGGCGGCAGGACCAGGTGGCCTTCAATCTGTCCCACTATGGTGAGGCAGTGAATATTGCTCTTCACTTCGGGAAGCTGCGTTGTGCCCAGTTCCTTGATCGATCCCATGGTCGACTTTGGGCGGCCCTGTACCCGGCGGGGCTCCCGGGGGTGCTCATGGGGATGATCAGGCTGATCAGGGTAATCGGGGTGATAGTCCGGCTCGATACTAGGCTCCGGATCAATATCGGGGGAATAGGGAAAAACCCCCGGCTCTTCGTCATAAGAGCTGTATCTGGGCATGCTTATCCTCCTCAATTTCATATCTACCTTAGTATGCTTTTGGAGGCTAAAAAATAAACGGGTCTTTGACCCGTTTATTTTTTTAATTTTTTCAGTTATATATCCATGATGATTGGCAGTATCATTGGCCTTCTCCTGGTTTTTTCATAAAGGAATTTTCCCAATACGTCCCTTATCTGGGATTTAATGGCGGACCACTCGGTTATGCCCTTGTCAAAACATTTTTCAAGGGTTTGCTTTACCTTCTCCCTGGCCTCGTCCATCAACTGCTCAGACTCCCTCACGTACACAAATCCCCTGGAAACAATATCCGGGCCGGCCACTATCAACCCGCTGTCCTTGCTGATGGTTACCACCACGATCAGTATCCCGTCCTGAGAAAGCTGCTTGCGGTCCCGCAGCACTATATTGCCGACGTCGCCCACACCCAGCCCGTCTATAAGGACTCTCCCGGCGGTAACCCGTCCGGCCATTTTTCCCATTCGTTTGGAAAACTCAAGCACCTGTCCGTTTTCACAGACAAATACATGATTGGCCGGGATGCCCATTTCCCTTGCCAGCCGGGCGTGCTTGATCAGCATGCGGTGCTCCCCGTGCACCGGCACAAAAAACCTGGGCCGGGTCAGGCTGATCATCAGCTTCAGCTCTTCCTGGCTGGGGTGTCCGCTCACGTGTATCCCGGAAACAGGTTCATAAACCACCTGGGCCCCCTGTTTGAAAAGCAGGTCGATTACCCTGGCCACCAGCTTTTCATTGCCCGGGATGGGACTGGCCGAAATGATAATGGTGTCGCCAGGCATTATTTCCACCTGGCGGTGATCTCCCAGGGCCATCCTGGTCAGCGCCGACATGGGCTCCCCCTGGCTGCCTGTGGAAAGGTACAGCACTTTGTTTTTGGGCAGGCGGGACGCCTCTTCCACCTCTACCAGGGTCCCCTCCGGTATGGACAGGTAGCCCAGCTCGTGGGCTATACTGACCACATTGACCATGCTGCGGCCCACAATGGCCACCTTGCGGTCATACCTGTGGGCGGTGGTAATAGCCTGCTGCAGCCGGTGCACGTTGGAGGCGAAGGTGGCCATGATAATCCGCTCCCTGGCCTGACCGAACACCTCGTCCAGGGTATTGCCCACAAATTTTTCCGACAGGGTATAGCCCGGCCTCTCCACATTCGTACTGTCCGACAGCAGCACCAGGACGCCTTTCTCGCCAAGCTGGGCAAACTTGTGGAAGTCTAATATCTCCCCGTCCACCGGTGTGTAATCCACCTTGAAGTCGCCGGTATGCACTATTGTGCCTATGGGAGTGTGAATGGCCAGCGCCACCGCGTCCGGCACACTGTGGGACACCCTGATGAACTCGACCTTGAACGGCCCTATCTGTACTGTATCTCTGGGCTTTACGGTATTCAGCTGAACGTCCTTTTCGATACCCTGTTCCTTTAATTTTCCGCCCAGCAGCCCCAGAGTAAGCCTGGTGCCGTAGACCGGGACATTTATCTGCCGCAGCACATAAGGCAGCGCCCCGATGTGGTCCTCGTGGCCGTGTGTAAGTATAATCCCCAGCACCTGTTCCCTGTTTTCCAGCAGGAAGGTTACATCCGGTATAACCACGTCGATTCCCAGCAATTCTTCCTCGGGAAACATCAGTCCGCAATCTATAACCAGGATTTTATCCCCAAATCTCACCGCCATCATGTTTTTACCTATCTCACCCATTCCCCCCAGGGGAATCAGGGCAATCCTCGGTTCCTTTGCCAAAATCCGCACCTCCTTACTGTTCGTAAAAAAGCCTCCACAAAAAAAAATCACCGGTGAGAGCAACAGGAGAAGGTGGGGATAAACCTCGCGGTTGATAGATTCCGGATTTTTTAGCCGACCTGTATCTTCCGTATCATATTATATTAACCCTTGGATTTAATCAATAGGGAAAATTCAATTCTATTTTTCCCGTTCCATGGCATTAAAATACTACACTGCCAAGGGGTCATCCGTCAGGGTCCGGGCTGACCCCTAATCCCTGTCTGCTTAAAACAACAGTGAGAGACCCGGTGGAGTCTCTCACTGTTTGCTTTTATATAAGCTTGAGTTCCGCCAGTGCCCCCTTGATTATTTCCTTTTCTGCGGCAGTGGCTTCAACCAGGGGCAGCCTGGGGGCGCCCACCTGCCAGCCCAGCAGGTTCATGGCCGCCTTCACCGGTACGGGGTTGGTGGTTATGAACAGCCCCTTGAAAACGGGCATCAGCTGCAAGTGAATCTGGGCGGCCAAAGTGGTATTGCCGGTGGTAAACGCGTTTATCATCTGCTTAATCTGGGGACCCACCACATGCGACACCACGCTTACAACACCCCTTGCCCCCAGGGCCAGCATGGGCAGGGTGAAGGAGTCGTCCCCGCTGTAGATGGCAAAACTGTCGGGCAGGCTGCGGCGCAGATCGCTTACCTGGTCGATGCTTCCCGCCGCCTCCTTGATGGCGATAATGTTGGGAATTTGAGCCAGCCTGGCCACTGTGGCCGGAAGCAGGTTAACACCCGTGCGCCCCGGGATGTTGTATATCATCACCGGCAGGTGGGTGCTGGTGGCAATTGCTTTAAAGTGCTGGTAAAGCCCTTCCTGGGATGGTTTATTGTAATAGGGGCATACCAGCATCACCCCGTCAACCCCCACCTTTTCGGCAGCCTGGGTCAGTTCTATGCTGGAGGCCGTACTGTTTCCGCCCGTGCCGGCGATAACCACCGCCTGGCCGCCCACCTCTTCCACCACAACCCTGAAGAGCTCGATTTTTTCTTCCTTTGTCAGGGTAGGTGATTCCCCGGTAGTTCCGCAAACCACCAGGCCGTCGGACCCCGATTGGGCCAGGTGGCGGGCCAGTTTTCTGACAACATTGTAGTCCACCGCCATGTCCTTGCTGAAAGGGGTGATCATGGCGGTGATAACCCGCCCAAAGTCATTAGCCAAGACTTTCACCTTCCTCCCGTTTAGTGGAATTTCGATCCTTTGACACCGGACTCTTCATTGGGCCATGGTGAACTGCCGGTGAAGGGCCCGCACCGCCTTTTCCATGTCATCCCTCTTAACCAGCACCCAGATGGTGGTATAGGAGTCGTTTGACTGCAGAATCTGAACATCTTCCCTGGTCAGGGCCTCCACAATGGACGCCATAACTCCGGGAACCCCCGTCATGCCCGCACCCACCGCCGCCACCTTGGCGCAGCCGGTGGTTATTTCGGCTGTAAACCCGGTGTTCTCAAGAATCTGGGCGGCCTTTTCCCAGACGTCCTCCTTTACCGTAAAAACAACCATGCCGGGAAAAACATTGATGAAGTCAAGGCTGATGCCCGCCAGGGCCAGCCCCCTGAAAAGACGCCTTTTTTGCCTCAGCCCTTCCTCGCCCTCGTCCACTGCAATCTTAAACTGGGTCAGGCCGGGTATCTGGGTTATACCGGTAATGGTGCGGTCTCTGGTAATGTCTATGGTGCCTTTGTTCACCTCCCCGGTGCTGGTAACCAGGGTACCCGGAGCATCGCTGAAGGTGCATTTTACCCGCAGGGGTATATTCTTTTGCATCACAATCTCCACCGCCCTGGGATGTACTACTTTTGCCCCCTCATGGGCAAGCTGGCATATTTCGTCGTAGGTAACCATCTCTCTCGGCCTGGCGTCCTCCACAATGCGGGGGTCGGCAGTCATTATGCCTTCCACGTCTGTATAGATATCGACATACCGGGCGTCCAGGGCCACCCCCAGGGCCGCGGCGGTGGTGTCGCTGCCTCCCCGACCCAGGGTGGTTATTTCACCGTCCTGGGTGATGCCCTGGAAGCCGGTAACAATGACTATTTTCCCCTCTTTGGCGTGTTTCATTATATTGTCCGGCTTCACCTTCAGAATGCGGGCATCGTTAAAGCTATTGTCGGTGATTATGCCGGCCTGGGCCCCGGTCAGGCACACCGCCGGGTGGCCCATTCTCTGCAGTGTGGCCGCCATCATGACCCCGGATATGATTTCCCCGCAGGACATGAGGAGGTCCATTTCCCGTGTGGCCGTCTCCCTGTTGGCCTGGCGGACGAAATTGATCAGGGTGTCGGTGGCAAAGGGATCCCCTGCCCTGCCTATGGCCGAAACCACCACCACCGGGATATAGCCCTCTTCTTTAACGGCAATGGCCTTCTTCGCCACCTTTTCCCGCAGTTCCTCGGTAACCAGCGAAGTTCCGCCGAATTTTTGCACGATGAATTTCATCTTTTTATCTCTCCCGCAGGCAACGGTATTTAATCAGCAGTTCGGCTATCTGTACGGCGTTTGTGGCCGCGCCCTTGCGGATCTGATCGGCCACCACCCAGATGTTCAGGCCCTTTTCAATGGAATTGTCCTCCCTGATGCGGCCCACAAACACCTCGTCCTTGTCCGAACAGAACAGGGGCATGGGATACTTCTTCTCGGCGGGGCTGTCAACGACCACCACTCCGGGGGCGGCCGCCAGTATTTTCCTGGCCTCATCGGCGGTCAGCTTCCGTCCGGTCTCGATATTGACGGACTCCGAGTGGCTGCGGTATACCGGCACACGCACTGTGGTGGCGGTAATACCGATGGTATTGTCGTGCATTATCTTGTGCGTCTCCTTGACCATCTTCCACTCTTCCTTGGTATAATCCAGCTCCTGGAAGATGTCAATGTGCGGTATCAGGTTAAAGGCAATCTGGTAAGCAAATTTGCTGGGGGAATAACTTTCCCCGGCCAGGACCGCCCTGGTCTGGGCGGTAAGTTCCTCGATGCCCTCCTGGCCCGCGCCGGAAACAGCCTGATAGGTTGAAACAACCACTCTCTTGATTCCGGCCGCGTCGTGGATGGGCTTTAAGGCCACCACCATGATTATGGTGGAGCAGTTGGGGTTGGCGATTATTCCCTGGTGCCACTTGACGTCCTCCGGGTTGACTTCCGGGACCACCAGGGGCACTTCAGGGTTTAACCTGTAATTACTGCTGTTGTCAATTACCACGCAGCCGCGCTCCACCGCCGCCGGGCCGAATTCAAGGCTGGCCGCCCCCCCGGCAAAAAGTGCGACGTCCATATCATTAAAGCTGTCGGGGGTGGTCTCCTCAACGGTGTATGCCTGGCCCCGGAACATTATCTGCTTACCGGCCGAGCGCGATGTGGCGCAAAGTTTAAGCTTGCCCAGCGGAAATTTCCTTTCGTCAAGAACCTTGAGCAATTCGTGTCCCACGGCGCCGGATGCACCGACCACTACTACGTTGTAACCTGCCAACAGTCTCTCCCTCCCATTACGTAAACTGATATAACCCAGGGTCAGGAATTAGGAATTGGGTAATTCCCAATTCCGGGACCTAATATGCTATCAACACCGGCTGAATTTGCTTTCCCTCCAGGGCCAGCAGTATGGTATCCGCAATCAGGTCCATTTTGGCCTTCAGCGAGTTCGGCTTGCCGGCGGGATTGTCCTGTCCGAAAGGAACTACGAATATATTTTTGGTGTTTAACAACAAACCGATGTTTTTGGCGTTCAGTCCCAGCCCGTCGTTTGTGGAAAAGGCCAGCACCAGCGGGCGCTGGTTGCGCAGATGGGCCTTGGCAGCCATCAGGACGGGCGTGTCGGTAATGGCGCTGGCCAGCTTTGCCAGCGTGTTGCCGGTGCACGGGGCAATTACCATAACGTCAAACATCTTTTCGGGGCCTACCGGCTCGGCTCCCACTATGGAATTGATCGGCTCCCGGCCGGTAATCCTGGTAAGTTCGGACTTCCACTTTTCAGGGGACCCGTATCTGGAAACTGTTTGGTCAACTGAGTAGCTTATTACAGGGTATAAATCCGCCCCTTCTTTTTTGAGGGATTCCATTTCCGGGAACATTTCGTCCAGAGTACAGTGAGAACCCGTCAGGGCAAAGCCTACTTTAACACCCTTTAAACGCATCAGAAAAGGCCTCCTCCGGAGCGAAGGCAGAAAACTCAACGGAGGGCCAGCTCTTCCATCAATATCCGCGGGACCACTTCGGCCAGAATTTCACCGGCTGTCCGGGGAGCCACCTTGCCGGGCAGGCCGGGCGCCAGGATGGCTCTTATGCCCAGTCTTTCGGCTGCTTTAAAATCGGTGCCGCCCGGTGAGGATGCCAGGTCGATGATCAGCGCCGCCGGTGAAACCCGGCTCAGCACCCGCTGATCAAGTACCATTGCCGGCACAGTGTTGAACAAAAAGTCGGCGCCGGCGGCCTGGGCCTCAAAAGTTGGAAAATCAACCGACTCCAGCCCCATCTCCACCGCCCTGGCCCTTTGGGCGGGATTCCTGGCCACCACCGTGGTCTTTGAACTCAGCGCCGCCAGCTTGCGGGCCAGGGTTATACCGGTTCTTCCGAAGCCCAGTACGAAAGACCTGCTGCCGTGAATGGTGATGGTGGAATGTTCCATAGCCAGTTGAATGGCGCCTTCGGCGGAGGGAATGGAGTTGAGAATGGCCACCTCGTCCAGCTTCATTACTTCAACCAGCCGGAGACCGCATTGGCTTACCATTTCAATAAGGTTTTTCCTGGCCACACCTGTCAGCACCGGGGTTCCCGGAGGCAGGCGGGACAGCAGTTCCCCTGAAAGCACCAGCGGCCGGTCGGAAAAAGCCGTGTATAGTTCCCCCCGGTCATTGATACCGGGCACGGGCAGTATTACGGCCTTAGCTCCTGCCAACCCTGACGGTATATCCGGACATATGCCGATACCTTTACAGCATTCCACCGGCAGTCCCACTACCCTGACCAGGGCCCCGGCATCGGCCAGACGCCGGGCCAGTATAACCTCCCTGGTGTCACCGCCCAGCACGGCCACCACTACCCCTTTAAAATAAGGCTGCATAAACTGAAAAAGACCCTCCTCTGCCTTCGCGCATTTTACATCAATATATGAACCGGCCGGTGAGGAGGTTACTGATAGACGATGAACCGTCAGGCGGTGCTGTTTTTTTCAAATACAATATTTTCCAGACCGTAAACCATGTCCGAAAGCTCCATTACCTTGCGGACCGCCAGCAGCACACCGGGAACAAAGGATTCCCTGGATATGGAATCATGCCTGATGGTCAGGGTCTGCCCCAGGCCGCCGAAAATAATCTCCTGGTGGGCCATCATTCCCGGCAGGCGGACACTGTGAATCCTTATGCCGTCTTCAAATTTTGCCCCCCGGGCGCCTACCAGTTTTTCTATTTCAGCGGTATGGCACTGCCGGAAACTGCCCCGGCTCTGATTGATCAACTCGGCCGTTTTGACCGCCGTCCCGGAGGGGGCATCAATTTTTCTGTCATGGTGCAGCTCGATAATTTCCACGTGGGGGAAATATTTACATGCCTCGGAGGCAAACTTCATCATCAAAACCGCGCCGATGGCAAAGTTGGGAGCCACTATACACCCGACCTTAAAGCGGGAAGCCATTTCCCTTAGATCATCCAGCTGGCTGGAACTCATCCCGGTCGTGCCCACCACGGGCCGCACCCGCCGTTCCAGCGCCGCGCAGATATTTTTGTACACCGATTCCGGGGTGGAAAAATCCACCATCACGTCCGGCCTCAAATCATCCAGGGTCCTTTTCAGGCCGGAGCGGACCGCAATACCCACTTCCCCAGTTTCCATCAAAATTCCCATGTCGGTTCCTTCGGCGTAGGGGTCCACCGCCCCCACCAGTTCGGTGTCCTCGGCATGCCAGATGGCCCGTGAAATTTCACGCCCCATCCGGCCGGCCGCACCGCTGACCACAACCTTAATCATATACCCCGGGCGCACATTTGTCAGCCCCGTGACCCTCCTTTTAAAAAGCCGTCCAGCCTTTTTATAAGGTATTGCTAGTAAGGTAGTTAACCTCTATTTTTATATATCACCAACAATATGTCAAGAAAAAATAAGGCTGCATACCTGTATACTTGAACGCCAGCCTTTTTATGGATCCGCCGAGCTGTGCCTCGTATCATGAACAATTACACCTCTGTCCGACCGGCACTTGAATTCCGCCGAGGGACAGCCGGTTTTGCCGGTCAATATGAAATACCTGCTTCTCTGGGCCCGGTAATTGAATTTTACCGGTTCCCTGCCGGGTTTAAAATTATCCACCTGGATCATGCTCCTTGTTAATATTCTATACCGCCCCGAAGTGATCCTGCCTGATCACTCCACCGTGCGCCACCCCTGTTTGATTATGTCCACGTCAATCTGACTTTCTCCGTTATGCAGTCTCTTTTCCACTACCCCGGAATAGATAAAATAGTCACAGCCATACTGTGATTCCACCACTCCGGCCGGGACATCAAACTCTCTGCGGTGGCCGGTGGAAATAATATCCCTGGGATCAAAGGGTTCGGCCAGGTTAAATTCCCTGGCAAAATCGTCGTACAGCGCCCAGATTATCCTTTCCAGTTCCTTGTCCGGGTAAGAGACCGGCAGCCCGATATCCTCCGCCGCTTCCCGGCGGGTTATGGTGTAGTTGTGGGCGTAAAGCTTTTCCGTCAGGTTGTCCACAATCTTCCCTTCATTCTCGGTACACAGGCGGCATTTCCTCAGCCCCAGCAGCTTGTTGGCCAGCGAACGGATCAGCAGGTAGTTCCTGTGCACATTCCCCAGGGCCAGAGGGTGAATTTTCTCCGCCAGTATGGAGAAAACCCGCGACATGGCGTCAACGTCCAGGCTGGCCGTTTCACCGGCCAGCGCCAGGTAGGAGTACACATCCTCGATGTTGACCGGAATCCTGGCCGATGGATTGTACGGATCCTGGGGATTATAAGCATTTATCACGCTGGGGTCAATGGGACCCAGCTCGCCCATCACTCCCATCACTATTTCATCGGCGCCCAGGCACAGCAGGGTGCCTGCGCTGTATGACCGGAAGGGAACCAGCACGCAGAACTCCGGGGTATACTCCCGGATGAGATGCACCAGGCGCCAGGGCGTGATTACATCCCCGCCCCTGGTATATAAAAAAAGGTCTATGCGCCGCCGGTCGGGCAGCATTTCCAGTTGCCGGTAAAAAACCGGCACCACATCGGGAGCGATACGGGTGCTTAAATTTTCCCGGTCACCCGTTATGTAGCAAATTACCGCCGAATCCCGCCGCCTGCCTATCTCTCTGATCAATTCTATTCTGTGCTGTCTGGCCATGTTGTCCACCGTCCCGCTTCCAGTACGAAAAATTATCGGCAGATTATCTTTATTATTACCAGACATCAACCGCCAGTTTCGTATTTTTTTGAAATAAAAATACCGCTTGCGCGGTACTTTGCGGAATTTAAAATATTACACCATGTATCTCCTGAAATTCAGGTTGGTTTGGTCCAGGTCAACGATTATAATCTCGTGGCCTATCTTTTTCACCGACTCCCAGGGTATAACCATGTGCTGCCTGTCCACCCAGAAATTAATCATGTTGCTCTTCCTGGGTATTATTAGGGAGGTTATCTTCCCGGATTCGGGGTCGATCACCATATCGCTCTCCCCCACCACACCGAGCCTTGCCCCATCATATATATTGATAATTTCCTTTCCCGCCAGTTCAACCATGCGCACTGAGGATCCCCCCGCTCATTTAGAATTTGTTGCGAAGCTTAAATAACCTGATCACAAAGGGCTGAATAATGGCCAAGGTAAAGGAAACAGCCGCCAGAGGCTCCAGCCCGATCTTGAAAACTTCCACCTTTTTCGGAACACTCAGCTCCATGAAAGAAAACAGCATGACCAGGGAAAGGTAAATGCCTCCGGCCGTTCCAATCAGTCCGGTCAAGGCTTCCGATAGCGGTGAAGGCTTGGTTTCCGACCCATCCCAGGCCCTCTCCCTGATCGCCATGTTTTGCACCCTCTGCCTGACGGAAAGCGTCAGCAAGGCAAGAACCACCAGAGTAAAAATAAAAACCGGACTAAACATTATTAATCACCCCCGCTAGAATTATATTGGGCGATAATGTCATTTATGCCAGTAAAATGCAAGCTATTGACCAGGAATCCCGCTCTTAAGCTAAAGTATTCTTCCCGCGGCTTTTTCCAGTAACTGGCAGTCATCCCACGGACCTACACTGGCCATGGCGAAGTTATCAGGATTGAGTCTTTCCCCGGCCAGACTTTTTATATCTTCAACAGTAACCTTTTCAATTCTCTGCACTATTTCCTCGGGAGACACCACCTTGCCCAGGTACAGCTGTGACTTCCCCAGCCTGCTCATCCTGGTGTTGACATTCTCAAGGCTCAACAGCAGGTTTCCCTTCAGCTGGTCCTTTGCCCTCCGCAGTTCCCGGTCGGATACCCCGTTATTCTTAATATCGTTAATCTCTCTGAATATCAGTTCCAGCGCGGGGCCCACGTTTTCCCTGGACAGCCCTGCATACACGCAGAAAAGTCCGGTGTCGTGGTAAGAGCTGTGATAGGAATATATTGAATATACCAGCCCGCGCTGCTCCCTTATCTCCTGGAAAAGCCGGGAACTCAAGCCGCCGCCCAGGACCGTGTTGACCAGCTGAAACACGTAAATCTGTTCATGGTCAAGGGGCAGTCCCGGTGCGCCGACACAAAGGTGCACCTGTTCAGTTTCCTTTTCCCGGCAGGTGATTTCCTTTTGGGGACTTGGCAGATCCATCACCCTGGGGGAGGGAGTGCCTCTCATCCCGCCGAAATAGGCGCTGATCTTCTCGGCGGCAAAGTCGTGATCTATATTGCCGGCCACCGCAATCACGATATTGTCGGGCACATAGTATTTCCCGAGATAATCCAGTATCGAGTCCCGGCCCATTCCCTTGATTACGTCGGCATGGCCGATAATGGGGCGGCCCAGGGGATGCATCTGCCATATGGTATTGGCAAAAACATCATGCACCAGTTCATCGGGAGTATCTTCATACATTTTTATTTCTTCAAGAATAACATTGCGTTCCCGGTCAATATCAGGAACCGCCAATTTTGAATTAAACAGCATGTCTGAAAGCACGTCCAGGGCCAGTTCAAAGTGTTCGTCCAGCACCCTGGCGTAATAACAGGTGTATTCCTTGGTGGTGAAGGCGTTAAGCTGCCCCCCGACGGCATCAAGGGCCTCGGCGATCTGCTTGGCGGTCCTTTTCCCGGTACCCTTGAACATCATATGCTCGATGAAATGAGATATCCCGGCCACCTGGTCGCTCTCATCCCGGGACCCCACATTCACCCACACCCCCACCGCCAGTGATCGCACGTGCGGTATATCCTCGGTCAGAAGGTCTATTCCATTACTCAGCACCACTTTTTTTATCAATAGAGATCCCCCTCAACCCTTCAATCTTCGGTCAGGTCCGGCCTGCCGGGGCGCCGGGCGCCGGCTTTCAGGCCGGTGTCTGTGAATTTTGCCATAATGCACGTTTAAAAAACGCTTCGCTATATATCTTGTAAATCCTTTTTTATGTATCGGTTAAATTAAAGGTGGCAGTAAGAAAAAATAAGAAAATCCATATTATAATGCACACAGTGGAAAGCTATAATACATTACCATACTATGAGGCACCACTAATTGGACAGATTACGGGGTTAGATCCGTATTTTTAAACCCTGGACGCTGCTGTCGGCGGCTTCCATTCCTTCCAGCAGCTTTGACACGGTCACCAGCTGGTATCCTTCTTTTTTCAATCTTTGTATAATCTCCGGCAGGGCCTTAACGGTGGGCGCGGTAGGATGCATCAGCACGATGGCGCCATTATGGGCCCTGCCGGCTACCCGCTGGACAATAACATCCGGTGGGGGCAACTGCCAGTCTACAGTGTCAATGGACCACAGTATAGTGGTATATGACGCGTCATCAGCCGCCTCCAGCACAGATGGGCCCCTCTCGCCGTAAGGAGGGGCAAAAAGCCTGGGCCTGGCGCCGGTGGCCCGGTAAATAATGTCTTCGGCTTTCTGCATTTCTCTCAGGTTTTCGGACTTTGAAAGCCGGTCGGGATGGGGGTGGGAATAGCCGTGGCTGCCGATCTCGTGTCCCTCTCCGGCTATGCGGGAGGCCAGTTCCGGGTACTTTTTGACCCACGTCCCGCCCAGAAAAAAGGTGGCCTTAACATTTGACTGGCGCAAAATATCCAGCATTTGCGGGATGTATTCCTCTCCCCAGAAAACGTTCACCGTGAGGGCGATTTCCCTGTGGCGGGGGCTTCCCTGGTATATCGGCTGGTTGTAGAACACCGGCTCAGCACTCCTGTACAGCAGCATCCCGCCGGTAAACAAAACTGCCGCCGTCATAGCCAGGAATAGCGTCCGGGCAATACTGCGCCTGTCAAAAAAATAAAACCGCAAGTTGCACACCCCTTTGGTATTTCCATCCAAATCTTTTTCTAAGAAATACCTATGCGCAAAATGCGGCCATTAGCACAAAAGAACGGGAATTAGGAATTGGGAATGCGGAGCGTATTGTAATACGTGAGCATTCGGACCGGTGGGACTGACAAAGCTAGGCGAAGTTTATCACAGCCCGTACAAGACTATTTCCTCCTGTACGTCCCTTAATATCTCGACCTTCCCGATTGCCACCGGCAAAACGAAGGTAAGCCTGGAGGAAATAACCTTTTTATCCCTGTGCATGGCCCGGATCAGTTCCTTCCTGTCCAGGTCGGCAGGGACGTCCACCGGCAAACCGGCCCGCACCAGCAGTGATACCACCCGGTCTTTTTCCTGCCGGCCGATAAGGCCCATCCGGAAAGCCATCCTGGCTGCGGCGGACATCCCGATGGCCACAGCCTCCCCGTGGTGGTAGATTTTGTAGTTCGTCAGCGATTCCACGGCATGGCCCACGGTATGGCCAAAATTCAGTATCGCCCGGATGCCCCGGTCGGTTTCGTCCTCCCGGACCACAGCCGCCTTGATACGGCAGGACACAGTGACGATTTCCTGCATTACCCCGGGTTCAAGGTTCAGGGCCTTTTCCAGGTTTTGTTCCAGCCAGCCGAAAAATTCCCCATCGGCAATTACCCCGTATTTGATTACCTCGGCCAAGCCGGCCCTTATTTCCCTTGCAGGCAGGGTTTCAAGGGCGGCCAGATCGGCAATCACCGCAGTGGGCTGGTAAAAAGCCCCGATTATATTTTTACCCCGCGGGTGGTTGACGGCCACCTTTCCCCCTACGCTGCTGTCCACCTGGGCCAGCAGGGTGGTGGGAATCTGGACAAAAGGCACCCCCCGCAGGTAAGTGGCGGCCACAAAACCCGCCAGGTCGCCCACCACTCCCCCGCCCAGGGCCAGGATGGGGGTCTGCCGGTCCAGTTCATAGCCGTAGGCCAGGTCGTACATCCTCTCGGCCGTGGATAGCGCCTTGTACTCCTCACCGTCTGGCATTTCGGCCATTACTGGGAAAATCCCGGCCTTCTCCAGCCCGGCCCGGATAATTTCCCCGTAGAGACTCCTTACGGTGGGGTTGGTGACCACCATTGCCTTTTGTCCCCCGAAAACCCCCTTGACAATTTCCCCCACCGAACCAAGCAGGCTGTACCCGATATGTATGGGATAGCTCCTTGAACCCAGGTCAACCGTCAACTTGCCCGCATTCATATATATTTCCTTTCCCTGAGCAGCTTAATGATCTTGTCGGCCATCTCTTCCCGGCTCTCCTCCTCCGAAATCACCTCAAAGTCCGCCGACTTCCGGTATGCCTCTTCCCTCTCAGCCATCAGTTCCCTTATCCGCTCAGCCAGGTCGCCGGCCCCGGCCAGCAGGGGCCGTTTCTGGCCCGACTTGACCCGTTTATACACCACTTCCGGAGACGACCTGATCAGCACCACAACGCCGTTTTTCTTCAGCGCCGCCACGTTCTCCGGATCAAGCACCGCACCGCCCCCGGTGGCAATAACATAGCCCTCCCCGGCGGACAGCTTTTTTATCACCAGGGACTCTTCGGAGCGGAAACGTATTATACCGTAGCGGTTGATCATATGGGAAACGGTTTTTCCGGTAACCCTCTCAATTTCCTCGTCGGTATCGACAAATTGAAGCCCCAGTCGGTGGGCCAGGATGCGGCCCACGGTGGTTTTCCCCGTTCCCATGAAGCCCGTTAAAACAATATTCTTCATCCCAATACCTTCCCCGGGAAAGCAGAATTCAAACCCATAAGCCCTTACAGGTGAAACCATTCCGGATTCTGAATTCTGACAACAAATGCCGGCATACATCTAAAAACTTTTTACCCGGTCGAGGTAGGCACGCCACCTTTCTTTTATTTCTTCCATACTGTCCCCGCCAAACTTCTCCAGGCAGGCCCCGGCGATTTCCCACGCCACCACCGCCTCGCCAACCACCCGGGCGGCCGGAACCGCACATACATCGGACCTCTCCACCGAGGCCTCAAAGGGCTCCCTGGTAACTATATCCACGCTCTTCAACGGCTTGTAAAGGGTGGGGATGGGCTTCATGGCAGCCCTCACCACCACCGGGCCGCCGTTGGTCATGCCGCCCTCGATGCCTCCGGCCCGGTTGGTCTTGCGGTAAAATCCCGGCCCCTCTTCATAATATATTTCGTCGTGAACACGGGACCCCGGCATTTGCGCGGCGGCAAAGCCGAGGCCCACCTCAACCCCCTTGATGGCCTGTATGCTCATGACGGCGCCGGCCAGCCTCCCGTCAAGTTTCATATCCCACGACGTATAGCTTCCGATGCCCGGCGGAAGGCCGTACACCCTTATCTCAAAGACCCCGCCCAGGGAATCCCCGTCCTCCCTGGCCCTGTCAATTTCAGCCCGCATGGCCTTCTCGGCCCCCGGGTCAGCACAGCCCAGCGATGATTGAGAGATCAGGCCGGCCAGTTCGGCGGGCGGCCGGTCCGGAAATCCGGCCGCCACCGGTCCTATTCTTATCACCGCGCCCAGCACGGTTACCCCCAGTTCCTCCAGCAGCCTCCGGGCCAGCGAGCCGGCCGCCACCCTGGCGGCGGTCTCCCTGGCGCTGGCCCTCTCCAGCACATTCCTGATGTCCCTGTGGCCGTACTTTATGGCTCCCGACAGGTCGGCGTGGCCGGGCCGGGGGCGGGTCACCACCCTGCTCCCGGTCAGGGCCCCGGGACCGGGGTCCATTATTTCGGACCAGTTGGCCCAGTCCCTGTTTTCAATCTGCATGGCCACCGGGCTGCCCAGGGTAAGTCCTCCCCTTACGCCGGACAGAAACCGCACCCGGTCGGCCTCTATTTTCATCCTGTCCCCCCGCCCGTAGCCCTCCTGGCGCCTTTTCAGCTGCCGGTTTATGTATTCTTCGGCAACCGGTATCCCGGCGGGCAGGTTTTCCACCACAGTAATCAGGGCCGGTCCGTGGGACTCCCCGGCAGTGACAAATCTAATCATCGGGACCACCTCTCAAGAAGGAATACAGGAGACAGTGTACAGCTCTCATGATCGTAAGCTAATCTTTAAAGCATTGCGCATAATGTCAACCGGCGGTTTTTGCCCGGTCCACAGCTCAAAGGCGATGGCCCCCTGGTGAAGGAGCATGCCCATGCCGTTGAACACCCTGGCCCCGGCGGCCTCGCCCAGTTTCATGAAACCGGTGCAGGCGGGATTGTAGACCAGGTCTACCAGGACATGGCCGCTATTCAGCATCTCGAAGGGAAAAGGCGGGACTTCGCCCTCCCGGGGGTGCATTCCCAAAGGCGTGGTCTGCACCACCAGCCTCACCCGGCTTAAAACCCCGGCCCATTCATGGTACTCCCCGCTGCCCCGGCCGGGTATTCCCGGCCAGGCTAAAACCGAGGAAGCACACCCGGTCTGGTTCCTGATCAAGTCGCCCAGTTCACCGGCCCGGCCGGCGGTCCTATTGGCAATGACAACCTCCGGGCACCCGTTCAGCGCCAGGGCCACGGCCACCGCCCTGGCCGCTCCCCCGGCGCCCAAAATTAAAGCCGGCGCTTTCGCCGGCTGCATGCCGGCCTCTTCCTCCAGTGCCCTGACAAAGCCCTCCCCGTCGGTATTGTGGCCGGTAAGCAAACCGCCGGAATTGACCACCGTATTTACCGCCCCCGACAGGCGGGCAGCCGGGGACAGCCGGTCCATAAACTCCACCACCGCCTGCTTGTGGGGTACAGTGACATTCACCCCGGCCAGGTTCAGCGCCCTTACCGCGGCCACCGCCGCAGACAGGTCCGCCGGCTTGACCGCAAAGGGCACATAGACCCAGTTCATGCCCAGGCAGTCAAAGGCAGCATTGTGCATGGCAGGGGAAAACGAGTGTTCCACCGGATACCCGAAAATCCCGCATATCCTCGTTTTTCCGTCTATTCCTCCCATTCAGGACCGTCCCCCCAAGGGTATTTTTTGCCTGATCCTGTTCAGAACCAGCCTCTCCAGCCTCCGGTTGAACATCTCGGTGGCCCAGTATTCTTTTCCCGGCATGGGCACCACCAGGATGGTGTAAAGGCCCAGCCTGTTTCCACCCAGTATATCGGTGAAAATCTGGTCACCCACCACCGCCGTTTCCCCCACGGTGGCCCCCAGCATTTTCATGGCCTTCCGGAAAGGGTGTTTGAAGGGCTTGACCGCCCTGCACACCGAAGGAATATCTTCCATCCCGTCCACCCTGCGGATCCTGTCCGGGCCGTTGTTTGACACCACACAAACCTTGATTCCCTTTTCCCGCAATCTTTTAATCCAGCCGGCCACCTCCGGGGGCAGGTCGTTTTTATCCCTGGGCACCACCGTATTGTCAAGGTCGAAGAGCACGCAGCGGATTCCCCTGGCGTGAAGGTCGTCAGGATCGATGTGAGTCACCGAAGGCACATACATTTTAGGGTATAAAAGCTTCTGCCACCTCGCAGTTCGAGGTTCGAGGAGCGAGGTTCGAGGTGCTGCTGTAGAGCTTGTTTCAAGGGATTTATCCTGCATAACCACACATCCCGGTGCTTTACTGCTCCTTAGCTATATTATTCTTTTTTACCGCTTCCAGCAACAGGCCGATATCGTTCAGGCATTCCGGGCCGGCCAGTTTTTCCCGCTGGATTAAAACCACCGGGACCTTCAGCTCCAGGGCCGCCCTTACCTTATTATAAGTACCCCCGGACTGCCCGCCGTCCCTGGTGACAACAACCCCGGCCCGGTAAGCCTGGAACACGGCCTTGTTCAATTTTACTGAAAAAGGCCCCTGCATGGCAACTATGTCCCGGGGAGACATGCCCAGGTCCTGGCATTTTTTAATCACCCTGTGGTCGGGTAAAACCCTGACCACAATCCTCCTCCCCCGCAGCCCCCGAAATTGCAAAAAAACCTCCAGGTTGTAGCTGCCCGTGGTCAGGAAAACGGTATCGCCGAATGCCGATGCCGCCTCCGCCGCCGCTTCCCAGGAATATACCCGGCGAATAAGGGGGTCGGCGGGCAAATCGGTCTCCCCCCGGCCGAACCTGATGTAGGGGATTTTGAGAGACAGGCAGGTCTCCCGCGCCATGGCGGAAAGAGGACTGGCAAAGGGATGGGTGGCGTCAACCACCTGTTTTACCCCCCAGGCGCCGATCAGGGCAGACAGCTCACCGGCGTCCGCCGGGGCAGGCACTACGTGATCGGCGCCGCTGGTCCCGGCCAGGCGCCCGCCGTAATCGGTGCGCACCACGGCCACAACCCCGTACCCCTGGCCTTTAAGACTGCCAATCAGGTCGCGGGATTCCCCGATGCCGTATAAAACCATGATCAACTGTATTCACCACTTCTTCCCCGTATGCCATATACATTCTCTCCCCCGCCAACAAACTCCTTCCCCCGGGGACAAGCACCAAAACAGGCGCTTCTCCATAAAATTATTGAAGTATCTAGGAGAGGGTTGCAAAACGGCTGTTTTTTTTGCCGATTGCAAACCAAAATTTTTTAAAATTAATAGTAATGGGCATTTGTTTGTCAAAATGCCTATATATGGCAAATATATGTACTAATTCCTTG
>JBMOPD010000077.1:0-30609 GCA_049323615.1 Bacillota bacterium
CTTTTATGAAAAGCTTTGTCTTAGCTCTCTTAATTACCTTGCCTTGCTCCCGGCATCGCTGCCGGTTTCATCGACAGGGCCTGGCTTAATTCCTTTCCATCTCCACTGTTTAGTTTTCAAGGACCAAGCTGCCGTTATTATGGCGGCAGCAGTATTTATATTAGCACACCGGCCCGATGGTGTCAACTTTGATTATACCATTTTTAGCCGGCTGTGCCGAATTTTTTGCCGACTATATCCGCCGGCAAGAACTTAGTTTATCATCTCTGCCGCTTTCGGTCAACAGGTAATTTCAGGAATAATAATTAATCCCTGGGCTTCATCAGCGGGAAAAGTATGACGTCCCTGATTGAAGAGGAACCGGTAAGAAGCATGATCAGCCTGTCAATGCCGATGCCCAGCCCCCCGGCCGGAGGCATGCCGTATTCCAGCGCGTTTATGTAGTCTTCATCCATCATGTGGGCTTCGTCGTCGCCGGTCTTCCTCTTTTCCACCTGCTTGAGGAACCTTGTTTTCTGGTCAATGGGGTCGTTAAGCTCGGAAAAGGCGTTGGCCATCTCCCGCCCGTATATAAATAGTTCAAACCGGTAGGTCAGCCCCGGCCGGTCCTTTTTCAGTTTAGCCAGGGGAGATATTTCGGTCGGGAAATCCACTATAAAGGTGGGCTGGATCAGTTTGGGCTCGACCCTTTCCTCGAACACGGCATAAAGTATGCTGCCCCAGGAATCAGACGGCTGCACGTCCAGGCCCATTTTTTTAGCCGCCCGGTAAGCTTCCTCTCCGGCCAGGCTGTTGAAATCCAGGCCGCTGTACTGCTTCACGGCCTCCAGCATGGGAATCCGCTTCCAGGGAGGGGAAAGGTCTATCCCGGTCTCCTCGTACACCACCGAGGGGCTTCCCAGCACTTCCCGGGCCACCGATGAAATGAGGTCTTCGGTCAGCGCCATCATATCCTCGTAGTCGGCATAGGCCTGGTACAGTTCCAACATGGTGAACTCGGGGTTGTGCTTGGTTGAAATGCCCTCATTGCGGAAATTCCGGTTTATTTCATAGACCTTTTCGAATCCACCCACCAGGAGCCTTTTCAGGTAAAGCTCAGGGGCAATCCTCAGGTAGAGGTTCATGTCCAGGGCATTATGGTGCGTAATAAAAGGCCTGGCGGTGGCTCCCCCGGCGATGGGGTGCATCATGGGGGTCTCCACTTCCAGGAAACCCTTCTCGTCCAGGTATCTCCTGATGTAATGAATGATTTTACTTCTCAACACAAAGGTATTCTTGACCTCGGGATTAACTATGAGGTCAACGTAACGCTGGCGGTAGCGCAGTTCTACATCCTTCAGGCCGTGCCACTTCTCGGGCAGGGGGCGCAGGGACTTGGACAGCAGCGTTATTTTTTCGGCCGCCACCGTTACCTCTCCCATCCGGGTCTTGAAAACCTTGCCCCTGACCCCTATGAAATCGCCTATATCCAGCTTGAGGAAAAAATCATAGCCTTCCTGGCCGATGTCATTTAGCCTGGCGTAAATCTGAATCTGGCCCGATCCGTCCTGGATGTGGGCAAAACTGGCCTTTCCCATTACCCGCTTGGCCATAATACGCCCGGCCACACTGACTTCCCGGCCCTCAAAACCTTCATAATGGCCTGTAATTTCCCCGGCCAGGTTTGACCTGACGTATTTTCCCCCGTAAGGATCAATTCCCTTTTCCCTCAGTTCGGCCAGCTTTTCCAGCCGTACCCGTACCAGTTCACCAGGGTCCTCCTGGCTGCCAGCCGGCAAAATGTTTTCGTTCTCGTTTTTAAATCCAGACATCATTAATCCCCCGGTGCATTGTAAAACATTTATGTGCAGTCTTATCTCAAAATATCCACTATTTCATATTTCAACACACCGGCCGGTACGTTGACCTCAACCACACACCCCTTGGGCTTGCCGATAATGGCCTTGCCCACCGGGGATTCGTTTGAAATTTTATTGTTTCCCGGGTCGGCTTCGGCGGACCCCACGATGGTATACTCCAGTTCTTCATCGTACTCCAGGTCCTTCAGCACGACGGTGGATCCCAGGGTAACCTCTTCGGTGCCTATGTTTTCGTCATCAATGATTTTGGCGTTGCGGAGCATTTTTTCCAGGGTCAGAATTCTGCCTTCAATCCAGGCCTGTTCGTTTTTGGCGTCCTCGTATTCCGAGTTCTCGGTGATATCTCCAAATTCAATAGCCTGCTTGATGCGCTCGGCCACGTCCCTCCGCTTCACAGACTTATACCGCTCCAACTCTTCTTCAAGCTTTTTCAGCCCTTCTACGGTAAGTAGGACCTCTTTCTCTTTCATTATGCTATGCTACTCCTTATTCCTGATAGTATTTTAAAAACTTACAAATGAATAATATGTTCCCGGCGCTTTATTAATTCGAGGATAATGCCCTTTAATTCAAGGAAATAAAAAACCCCCAAACTACAGCTAAGCACTGCAAGGTAAAACCTTGCAGTGCCGGGCATTTTTTGACCTGACCTTCCCACACATTATAAGAAGTGTTGTGTACTTTGTCAAGGTATTATTAACCCTGTCATCAACCGGACTTACACCACCCTAAACCTTTTTCCAGAGCTTTGGCCTTCACGTTGGCCACCTCCGCAAAGGCCATAAACCGTCCAAAGCTCCTCAACCCGGCCAATCTGAAACCGTTCTTTTTGGCCAGGGCGGCCATCTCCTCCACCTGCCTGACACTGATCCTCGCGCCCAGCGAATAACTCTCGCAACGCCCCTCCATAGCCAGAATCATCGTCTCGGCCATGCGCGGGCAGGCCGTCCCGGACGGCAGCCCAAGGTTAAAATTAAAATTCACATCTCCGGGCACTGCCACCACGCCACCCTCTATCACCAGCACCTCATCACGGACTTCGGCCACCCGCCTGCCCACACCGCCGGGAAGGGCCAGGTCGCATACAACGGCGCCCGGAGCTAAATCTTCCGGGCCGATGGCGGCACCCGCCGCAGCGGATGCGGCAATGACGACATGGGCCGCCCGCAGAACCTCTTGCCCATCGCAGGTGATTTTAGCCGAAAGGCCGCTGTCAAAAAGTATCTTGCCGGCAACCTCCTGCAGGCTTCTTTTATCCCGGCCCACCAGGGTCATCCTTTTTACTTCCCTTGCTATTATCAGGGCCAATACACTGCCGGCGGGTTCCGCCGCGTCAAGAACCACCACATGGGCGGTTTTCGGATTATGCCCCATTAGCAGGGCGGCCTCCCTGATCCCTTCCAGCGCGGCGGCCAGGTTGTAGCTGCTTCCCGTGGTCACCGCAATTCCTAAACTCCTGTCCGCGGTATAACCGGCATCCCCCGCCACAGAGGCAAGGGATCCCAGTCCGACGATACCGGCGCCCAGTTTTTCGGCCAGCCTGCCGGCCCGGATAATGCGCCCGGTGACAAAACTTTCCGGCAAGTTCAGCATCTGCCCGGCAGTCAGGGGAACGGCCACCAGCCAGCCCTCCGACCGCCCGTAAGGGGACTGGACACCCGTGATTGAGGACACCTTTACGGGTGGCGCCAGCCTTATTATGCTTTCCACCACCCGGCGGGGCAAATACCTGGCAATTTTATACTTTGAGGCTATGTCTGCCGCGTCAAGAGGATGAATCACAAAGGCAAATTTGATCATTTCGGGATCCGCCTTTTAAAACTTTATTCTTTGGATATACTCCGTCATTTCCTCCCTGGACTGGGCGTTATTCAGCTCCTGCCTGAGCCTGGCCGCTCCCGGCATTCCCTTCAGGTACCAGGCGGCGTGCTTGCGCATTTCCCGCACGCCGGTGTATTCGCCCTTTAACCGGACCAGCAGGTCCAGGTGCCGCAGGGCAGTGGAAATACGCTGTTCCGGTGTAGGCGGAGGCAGTTTTTCCCCGGTCTTGAGATAGTGAATTATTTGGGTAAAGATCCAGGGGTTACCCATGGCGGCGCGGCCAATCATGACGCCGTCGCAGCCCGTTTCGTCCATCATGCGCCGGGCGTCCTCGGGAGTCCCGATATCGCCGTTTCCGATCACCGGAACACCCACCGCCTTTTTTACTTGCCTGATGATATTCCAGTCGGCCCGGCCTCCGTAAAACTGGGACCGGGTGCGGCCGTGCACCGTAACGGCGGACACCCCCGCCTTTTCCATCAATACCGCCAGCTCCACCGCGTTAACCTGGTCCTCGTCCCATCCCTTTCTCATCTTGACGGTTACCGGTATTTTAACCGCGGACACCACCGCCCGGGCCACCTCATAGGCCAGCTGCGGGTTCTTCATCAGGGCTGCGCCCTCCCCGTTTCTTACTATTTTCGGGGTCGGGCAGCCCATGTTCAGGTCGATCAGGGCCGGCCCCCCGGCGGCCGCCATGGCCGCGGCCTTCTCCATATACCGGGGGTTGCTGCCGAATATCTGGACCGCAACCGGTCCCGGCTCCCCCTCAATGTTGAGTATGGTCTCGGTTTTGGGGCTGCCGTAAATTAAGGCCTGGTCGCTCACCATTTCGGTACAGACCAGGCCGCATCCGGCTTCTCCGGCAAGGGTGCGGAAGGCCCTGTCGGTGACCCCCGCCATGGGGGCGGCAATCACCGGGTTGGCCAACCTTACGCCACCGATATCCATTTCCTCTATCCCTGGTTCCTTTCGTATATAATCCGCAGGCCGGTAAGGGTGAGCAGCGGGTCCACCTTGTCGACGGTACCGGCTTCCCGGGCGATCAGTTCGGCCGGATCCCCGGTGGCCACCACCAGCGGGTCTCCCGGCAGTTCCTTTTTCATGCGGGAAACAATGGCGTCCACCTGCCCGGCAAAGCCGTAAAGAATACCGGACTGCATACTGCTTATGGTGTTTTTTCCGATAACCGTAGCCGGTTTGACCAGCTCCACCCTGGGGAGCTTTGCCGCCCTGGCAAACAGCGCCTCGGTGGATATGCCGATGCCGGGCGCGATGGCCCCGCCCAGGTACTCCCCCTTGGCAGATATGGCGCAAAAAGTGGTGGCCGTTCCGAAATCCACTATGATCAGCGGGCCTCCATATAACTCATACCCCGCTATGGCGTTTACTATACGGTCGGCCCCAACCTCCCGGGGGTTGTCATATTTAATCCGGATGCCGGTCTTTATCCCGGGGCCCACCACCAGGGGCGGGTAGCCGAAATATTTATTGGACATCAAATCCAGGGTAAGCATCAAGGGAGGCACCACGGAAGAGATAACAATAGCCTTAATTCTTTTAAAGGCAAGGCCGGCCCCTTCGAAGAGGGCCCTCAGCAAAACCGCGTACTCGTCGGCGGTACGCTGGGTGGAAGTGGATATACGCCAGTGCTCAACCAGGTTCTTGTCCTCGTATACCCCCAGCACTATATTTGTATTGCCGACATCGAAAACCAGTATCATAAAACCTCACCCCACCCGCCCAAATTATGTCCAGCCACAATATTTTTTTCGATGGGCCTCTCCTAAGCATTTTAACAGAGGCAGCAGAGGTTATGCAATAATATCAAATCAGGGATTAGGGGTTGGGGGTTGCCTTAGTCGGTGATAACTGCCGATTTCACCCGCCTCACCACCGCCCTGGCCAGGAAGGAGGCCAGGACACCCTTGACCAGGTCAAAGGCGATAAAGGGCAGGAACCCAATCTGGATAACCTTTAAAACCGGTACGGCCTTCCCCATATAGAAATTAAGAATAACATAAAGGTAAGGCAGGCCTGCCAGGTAGAGAGCCGTTATTCCGGCCACCGAGGCCAGCAGGTACCTGGCGATGCCCGGATTTTCCTTTGGCGGTAACAGTTTGCCGGTGATATAAGCTCCCAGAATAAAGCCCAGCAGGTAGCCGAAGGTCGGCTGCAGCACATAGGCAGGCCCCCCGAAGGGAGCTTTTTCGAAGACGGGGAGCCCCAGGAGGCCCATCAAAACATAGACGGCCATACTCAGGGCCCCCAGCCTGGCGCCCAGCATCATACCCGCCAGCAACATCACAAAGGGGACCAGGCTAAAGGGAACCACCGGGGCCCCGAAGCGAAAGAGCGCGGCCGCCACCGCGGCCAGGGCGGCAAACATTGCCGCCAGGGAAATATCCTTGGCAGATAATTTCATGATAAAATCCTCCTTTTTTAAAAGCGGCATTACCTGAACCCTGATTCCCGATTCCCGCAGCTTGGCTTATCCAGGAATCCTGCACACCCATGTTAACCAAATAAGCTTTGATGGTTAACAATCTAGATATAATTTGGGGAGAAGTTTTTAGGACGAGGCGGGCCTTCCAATCCCTAATCCCCGCTTCCCAGCGACACCTCCCCGGCCATGAAGCGCTGCCGTGAACCGTCGGGCAGGCGCAGGATCAATGCCCCGTCCCCGTCCACATCCTCCGCCCAGCCCTCCCATGAATCCCTGGCTGTGCTTAGCCGTACGGGGCAGTCCAGGGTGACGCACCTCTTCTTCCACTCCTCCAGCACCGGCCCGAAGCCCGACTTCAGCCACACCCGGTAACAGGCCTCAAACTCCCTGAGAAGCTGTTTCAAAAGTTCCTGCCTGGATACCGGCTTACCTCCGGCCAGGTAAAGGGATGTGGCAATTTCCTTCAGTTCTTCGGGGAAACTTTCCTGGGGAATGTTTACATTGATGCCCATGCCCACCACCAGAAAATTCACCCGTTCCAGCTCGGCATCCATTTCAGTCAGAATGCCGCACAGTTTTTTACCGCCCACCTGAAGGTCATTGGGCCACTTGATGCCCGGTTTTATACCGGCCACCTTTTCTATGGCGGAAGCAACGGCAACAGCCGTCAACATGGTAACCGGGGGGGCCTCCGCCGGCTGGATGCCGGGGCACAGTACCAGGGAACACCAGATGCCCAGGCCGCGGGGTGAAAACCAGCCCCTTCCCAGCCTGCCCCTGCCCCCGGTCTGCTCCTCGGCCACCACCAGCGCGCCGTCCGGAGCGCCTCCGGAGGCAAGGATCCTGGCCTCCCGGTTGGTGGAACCGACGCTGCCATAATAATAAACAGTCCTGCCTATAATTTCGGTGTCCAGCCCGGACATTATCTCTTCCGGGTAAAGGCGGTCGGGGATCCTCACCAACCTGTACCCCGACCGGGGCAGGGCATCGATGATGTAGCCCTCCTCCCGCAGTGCCCGGACATGCTTCCAGACCGCCGTCCTGGATACACCCAGTTTTCTGCAGATCTCTTCCCCCGAAATAAATTCCGGCCCCTGTTTTTTCAAAAGCCCCAGTATGTCAGCCTTTTTCAACCGGCTCACCGTTCCTGTAATGACATTTAATACATAATAAACCCGGACAAAGACAATTGTCAACCATCTTATACCACTGGGTTGACAATAAAAAGTCCGGGGCCCCCTGAGAAGGGCACCGTCCGGATTTCATCGACCCCTAATTCCCGCCCTTGAGGCCTCGTACACCTTACGGTGCAGCGGGGTGTCCATTCCCACTTCCCTGCCCATGCGCACTACCGCCCCCGAGAAGATTTCCAGCTCAGTCCGTTTTCCCTGCTCAAAATCCCTCTGCATGGAAGTCTTGGTGTCGCGGGGAAACATGGAAATAATCCGCATTGTAGTCTCAAATATATCGGGAGGGTATGGAATCCCCTTTTTACGGGCCACCTGTTCAACCTCACCCACCAGGCCCTCCAGAAAGGTTTTTTTCACGGGATCCCCCAGGATATCCCCGACCGTTTCCCGGTAGTAAGAGGTGGCCGCGGCCAGGGAGCAAATTAACACATACTTGTTCCATACGGGTAAGCTGATATCTTCCGCCAGCTCCGCATCAATGCCGGCCCCCAGAAACAATTCAGCCAGGGGCTTAAGCCGGGGGACGTCCTGCGGTTCCCGGCCGAATATAAGCTTCCTGGAAACACCGGCCTGCCTGATTACCCCCGGGCTTTCAATATGTACCGCCATGTAAACACAGCCGTCCAGGGAAACCCCCTTGCCCAGCACCCTTTCCATCCAGCCCCGCTTGTTCACTCCGTTCTGCAGCGGCAGGATATAGGTCTGTTCCCCGATTATTTCCTCCATCTGCCGGGCGGCTTCCTCGAAATCGTAGCTTTTAACGCAAAAGAGCACAAGGTCCACCTTTCCTATCCCGGCCGGGCGGTCGGTGGCCAGGGTGGGGTAAGCGGTAAAGTTCCCGTCGTCAGCCTTGACAATTAGCCCATTTTCCCTGATTTCAGCCAGGTGTTCCCCCCTGGCCACAAAATAGACTTCGTGAGTACCGGAGGGCACGTAGGCCTTGGCCAGCTTACCGCCGAAATAGCCCCCTATTCCGCCCATGCCGATAACTGCGATTTTCAATTTAACCCCTCCTGAATCCGATTGCTCAACCATAAATATTTTACATCATAAAAAGAAAAGGAGATCGATTACCTTTTTCTCCCCTTAAAAACAGGCCCTGCGCCTGTTATCCGGATCAGACCAGAATACCTGCAATGGGCTTCATTTCGCCCACATCCAGGCTGATGTCCAGGGATTTGACCGAGTGGGTGAGGCTCCCCACCGAAATAAAGTCTACACCGGTTTGGGCTACACCCTGAATGGTTTCCTCGTTTATCCCTCCCGATGCCTCCAGCAAGGCCCTGCCGTCCACCAGTTCCACAGCTTTTTTCATTGTCGCCGGGTCCATATTGTCCAGCATAATTATATCAGCGCCGGCCCTGATAGCCTCTTCCACACCCTCCAGGCTTTCCACCTCCACCTCTATACTCATGGAGAAGGGAGCCCGGGCTTTTGCCCGGCTGATAGCTTCGCTGATGCTGCCGGCCACCTTGATATGATTGTCCTTGATCAAAATCGCGTCATACAGCCCGAACCTGTGGTTATGGCCTCCACCGGCCCTGACCGCGTACTTTTCCAATACCCTGATGCCGGGGGTGGTCTTCCGGGTATCCACCAGTCTTGCCTTTTCACCGGCTATTAGCTCCGCAAGGTAAGCCGTCCGGGTGGCTATGCCGGACATCCGCTGGAGAAAATTAAGGGCCACCCGCTCACCGGTCAGTATTGCCCCGGCATTCCCTTCCACCCTGGCCAAAAGCTGCCCGGCAACAACCCTTTCACCGTCCTTTACCCCGGGCTGATAGGAAATATCCGGGCATAACTGTAAAAAAACCTCCCCGGCAACATCCAGGCCGGCTACTACACCGGATTCTTTGGCCCTGATGAATCCGACGGCGGTAAAATTCTCTGAAACTATGCTTTGGGTTGTAATATCTCCGGTTCCAATATCCTCTCTTAACGCCCGGCTAACTATTTTCTTCAAAAGCACAGGATCAAGACTCATCAGCTAAAACCTCCATGATAAATATCGGCCCCGTGAAAGCGCAAAGGATTTTTTATCTTAAACTGTGCAAAACCTACCAACTATTTTTTCAATATTATATGTTTTAGCCAGCTATCCTGTGGCTGGGGGTAATCCAGCCGGTAGTGGGCACCCCTGCTTTCGGTGCGGATCAGGGCAAACTGGGCTATCAGACTGCCCACTTCCAGCATGTTTCTGCCTTCCATGCCCGGGGGGCCGGTAGCTTCGATTCTTTTTATATGATCATACTGATTAAAAAAATTCAGTGCTTTTGTCAGGCCCTGAGCAGTCCTGACCGGTCCCACGTACTGGTTCATGGTGGTCCTGAGATCAGCGCGAATTTTATTGTAATCAACCTGATCGCAACCAAGCCAGTCGCAGGTGAACTCCACATCCTTTACCCGGCGCCCCAACCTGTATTTCTTTACGCACTCTACAATCCTGTAGCCAAAGACCAGTCCGTCCAGCAGGGAATTGCTGGCCAGCCGGTTCGCGCCGTGTACTCCGGGACAGGCCGCCTCACCGCAGGCATAAAGACCCCGGATGCTCGTCTCCCCGTTCAGATTGGTCTTAATCCCCCCCATCATGTAGTGGGCCGCCGGGGCCACCGGCACGGGATCACGGGTGATGTCCAGCCCGTACTTTGCACATGTCCTCCCGATGGTGGGAAACCTTTCCTTTACAAGGTCGGGCGACATGTGGGACAGGTCCAGGAACACTTTTTCCGAAGCGGTATTCGCCAGTTCCGAGAGTATGGCGCGCACCACAATATCCCGGGGAGCCAGTTCGGCAAGATCATGGTACCGGGGCATAAAACGCTCTCCGAAACGGTTGCGCAGGTACGCTCCTTCACCCCGTACCGCCTCGGATATAAGAAACCGCGGGGCCCCGGGAAGACTCAGCACGGTGGGATGAAACTGGATGAATTCCATGTCCATAACCTCGGCACCGGCCCTGAAAGCCATGGCAATCCCGTCCCCGGTGGCTACTTCAGGATTGGTATTGTATTCAAACAACATGCCCAGGCCGCCGGTGGCGAGAATAATAGCGGCTCCGCGGTAAACCTTCAATTTTCCGGTGTCACGGTTATAAACCAGGACGCCGTGGCAGGCATTTTCATGAACCAGCAGGTCAACGGCCATATGGTTTTCCAGCACCAGGAC
The DNA here is from genome assembly GCA_049323615.1 of Bacillota bacterium. GTDB lineage: Bacteria > Bacillota > Desulfotomaculia > Desulfotomaculales > Desulfocucumaceae > JBMOPD01. Next base: position 10,482 of record JBMOPD010000077.1, read on the forward strand.
ATTACCGTCTTCCCTGACCCGGTGGGCAAGAGCTCTCTGTATCTCGGCCCCGGTGGCGTCACCACTGGCATGCAGAATACGGCGCCGGCTGTGGGCGCCTTCCCTGGTAAGGGCCAGTTCCCCGTCCTTTTGGTCAAACCGGGCGCCTAACTCCATTAAGTCCCGTACCCTGTCCGGACCTTCACTGACCAGGATCTTGACGGCATTCCCGTCGCAAAGGCCGGATCCGGCCATAAGTGTATCAGTGAAATGCAGTTCGGGGGAATCGGATGTGCCCAGGGCCGCAGCAATTCCTCCCTGGGCCTTGTCCGTGTTGCTGTCACCTATGGCCTGCTTGGTTATCACGATAACCCTTTTGCCAAGCTTACCGGCTATTAAGGAAGTATATAACCCGGCGATGCCACTTCCGATAATCACGTAGTCCCAATATTCCTGGGGAAGCTGCCGGGTATCAAAGTTTACCAAATAATCAGATGGCACGGTATATTTCCTCCGGAAACAATCAATTGAGGAAGCTATATGTTTCCTAATTCCGACGTCCGACGACTGACGGCTGACGACTATTTTATGGCCAGCATCCGCTCAAGGGATTTAAGCGCCTTTTCCCTGATCCCGGCAGGCACCGTGATCCGCGGCTCCATAGTAACCAGCGCCCGGTGCACCTTGTCCAGGGTAGTGGCCTTCATATTCGGGCAAGACAGCTTGTTTGAAGCCGGGTAAAACTTCTTGCCCGGGCACCTTTTCTTAAACTGGTGAAGTATCCCTGTTTCGGTGCAAACAATAAACTCCTGTGCCGGGCTTTCCTCGGCAAATCTCAGCATGCCCGAGGTGCTGGCCACGGCGTCGGCAAGATCCACCACCTCCGGCCGGCATTCGGGGTGTACCAGAACCAAAGCTCCGGGATACTCCGCTTTAACCTTCAGCACATCGCTCCGGGTTAATTTATCGTGGGTGTTGCAAAAACCTTCCCAGACCGTGAGATTGTTTCTGGCAGCCTTACCGGCGACATATCTGCCCAGGTTTTTGTCCGGTATGAACAAGATGGGGCGATGACCGGGTATTGAATTTACCACGTTGACGGCGTTTGCCGATGTACAGGCAATATCACTTTCAGCCTTTACCCCGGCGCTGGTATTTACGTAACAAACCACCACGGCGCCGGGAATCTGGCTTTTTTTAGCCCTCAGGGCTTCGGCGTCCACCATATCGGCCATGGGACAGCCGGCATTTTTTTCAGGCAGCAGGACCGTTTTCTCAGGTGAGAGAATGGCCGCGCTCTCCGCCATAAAATGAACGCCGCAGAAAACAATGACTTCGGCGTCCGTCCCGGCGGCCTGCCTGGAAAGCTCCAGGGAATCTCCCACAAAATCCGCAATTTCCTGGATCTCCGGCCTCTGGTAAAAGTGGCTCAGGATCACGGCCTTTCTCTGCTCTTTAAGCGTTCTTATTTCCTCGGAAAGCTTGGTTTTATCCATCTCTTACGCCTGTTCTCCTTTTTTACAAATCCGCCGTATTTATATTAGCACGACAAAGCCTTGAATTATTCTATACACGTCCTTCCCAAGCTGTCAATACAGGTTTGGCCAGGTTCACACAGCGGCAGTGCCGGCCATCATACCTCCAGCACAATATTGTCAATCAGGCGTGTCTTACCGAACCTCACCGCCAGCGCCAGAAGCGACGGGGCATCGAGCCATTCGGTCTCCTCCAGGTCGGGCAGCGACCTTATTTCCACGTAGTCTATACTGGCCCCCTTCAGCGCGGATAATTTTTCCCTGACCATCTCCACCAGTTTGCGGGCGTCCCTCTCCCCGGTGCAGGCGGCCCGGGCGGCCTCCTGCAGGCTGCTGTATAGAACCGGCGCCTCCGCCCTCTGTTCGGGGCTCAGGTAAACATTCCTGGAACTCATGGCCAGTCCGTCTTCCTCCCTCACGGTGGGCACCGTGACAATCTCCACCGGCATGTTCAGGTCTTGCACCATCCTCCGGATTACCAGCACCTGCTGGGCGTCTTTCTGCCCAAAATAGGCGCGGTCGGGCTGAACTATGTTGAATAGCTTGGTCACCACCGTGGCCACCCCCCGGAAATGGCCGGGCCGGGATTTGCCGCAGAGGCAGTCGCTTAAGCCGGCCACCTCAACGTGGGTGCAGAAGCCCCGGGGGTACATCTCGGCGGCGGAAGGATAAAACAATGCATCCACGCCGCACTCCCCGAGCATCCCGCGGTCCCTGCCAAAATCCCTGGGGTATTCGGCAAAGTCTTCCCTGGGGCCGAACTGAAGGGGATTGACAAAAATACTGGCCACCACCGCCCCGCATTCCCTGCGGGCCCTCTCCACCAGGGCCATGTGCCCCCGGTGCAGGTAGCCCATGGTGGGAACGAACCCCACTGTTTTTTCCCCGGCCTTCATTCTCCGGACACAATCCCTCATCTCCGCTATGGTTTTACACACCAGCATACAACACCCTCCTTTTTCAACAGCTGATGACTTATAGCTTACAGCTATAAAAAAACCTCCCCGGTCAACCGAAGAGGCTTAAAGTTCCTAATTACTAACTCCCCCACCGTCTCGGTCCGTCCCGGATCCAAGCGGACACCATATTAAACTGCCGTCCAGTTTCTTCGTTAATTTCGTTAAAAAGGTACGGCTCCCTTAGGGGATACCATCCTAAAAAGAATTTTACCACGGGCCAGCCCGGATCTCAATAATTTTAACTGAGAGGGCAAAATATCTGGCCGTGAGTGTTACCTGCGGTTCTTCAATTGACCTTCCCCCTTCGGGGTGGTAGATTGAAAGGGAAATGTTATTGAGAAAGAGGTTACCGGGTTGAAAATCATCAGCATTTCTTCCGGTGAGAGCATCACCGTGCGTGCGGGAAGGTTCTTTGACGGCCATACCCTAGTTCAGGGTGAATCCGTTGATATAGTCATTACAGGCGGGATTATCCGGGAACTGCGCCCCTGTTACGGGGGAATACCCCCTGAACCGGCAGAGGATGTAAAAATTCTGGATCTCCGGGAATACACCGTACTGCCCGGCCTGGTGGACTGCCACGTGCACCTGGCCCTGGACGGAAGGGACTTTCAGAAGTCACTGGAGATGTGGGCGCATAAGGACCTCCTGGACCGGAGGATCAGGGCGGACCTGCTTAAAACCCTGTCGGCGGGCGTGGCGGCGCTGCGGGACGGCGGCGACCGGGAAGGCATCGGGCTTTTGGTAAGGGATAAGGTGGAGCGGGGAATAATGCCCGGCCCCCGCATCAGGTCGGCCGGAATGGCCTTGGGTAAACGGGGAATGTACGGGTCCTTCCTGGGCCCCGGACTGCAGGGTGGCCGGGTCCGGGATGCCGTAAAAAGCCTGGCCGGCCGGGGAGTGGACCAGATCAAGGTGCTGGTGTCCGGCGTGGTCAGCTTCAAAAGCTACCGCCGGGTGGGTGGCATACAGTTCGGGGAGGACCAGCTGAAGGAAATAGTGTGGGCGGCCCACAGCCGCGGGATCCGGGTAATGGCCCACGCCAGCTCGGACGAGGCCGTCCGGATAGCGGTGCGGTCCGGGGTGGACAGCCTGGAGCACGGTTATTTCATCAGTGAACAATCACTGGAGGCCATGGCCGCGGCGGACATCCCCTGGGTACCCACGCTGGCCCCGGTGGCGAGCCAGGTCAGGGGGTGGCCCAGGGGCCGCTACTCCCCGGAGGAGCGGGAAGTAATACAGAAGACTTACCTCCGGCAGCAGAGAATGGTCAAAAAGGCGGCGGACATGGGGGTAAAAATGGGGGTGGGCACCGATGCCGGGGCCACCGGGGTGACGCACGGGGAGGGCTTTCTGAAAGAACTCCTGCTCCTGGAAGAAGCCGGCCTTTCCCGGCAGGAAATACTCAGGGCGGCCACCGTCAACGGATCATTTATTCTGGGGCTGGAAAGAGAAATGGGGATGATCCGGCCGGGGCTCCCGCCCTGCCTTACGGCGGTACGGGGCAATCCCCTGGATAATTTGAACCTTCTTAAAAATATTGAATTTATGATCCTCCCCCGCCGGGGATAAGATAAAACCCGGAGGGGATTTTTTATGCCTTTTGTGCCGAAACGGGTATTGTTCGAGAAGGAGGCCCTCAACTACCCGCTGGGACAAAAACTCTACCGGCGGTTCAATGAAGAGGGAATTCCCATCCAGTGGGTGGCAAGCCACAACCGCATCACCGGCATTCCCGGCAGAACCCCCCAGGAGGCTTACCTGGAGGCCAAACGTACACTGGTGGTGGGAGTAAGGCGCACACTAAAATTTGAAACCTGCCGGCCCTCGGCCCATTACCAGCTTCCCCTGAACACCAGCTGCACCGGCAAGTGCGAATACTGCTACCTGCACACCACCCTGGGCAGCCGGCCCTACCTCCGGGTGTACGTCAACGTGGACGAGATACTGGCGGCCGCCGACCGGTACATACAGGACCGGGCCCCGGAGGTCACCCTTTTCGAGGGTGCGGCCACGTCTGACCCCATTCCGGCGGAAAGGTATACCGGGTCCCTGAAAAAAGCCGTGGAGTTTTTCGGTCGCCAGGAACTGGGCAGGTTCCGCTTCGTAACCAAGTTCACCGAGGTTGACTCCCTGCTGGACGCGGACCACCGGGGACATACCCGGTTTCGTTTTAGTATAAACACCCGGCACGTAATTAAGAGGTTCGAACACGATACCCCCGGAGTGGAGGAGCGCCTGGAGGCGGCCAAAAAGGTGGCCGCCGCCGGCTACCCGCTGGGGTTTATAATCGCCCCGATCATGGTCTACTCGGGCTGGGAAGAAGAGTACCGCGACCTCCTGGCCGAACTCCGGAAGACCCTGGGCCCCGCCGCCGAAGGAGACGTCACCTTTGAGCTGATCAGCCACCGGTTTACCGCCAGGGCAAAAAAAAGGATACTGGAGGTGTTCCCCTCCACCACCCTGCCCATGGAGGAGGACCAAAGAAAATTTAAATTCGGCCAGTTCGGGTACGGCAAATTCGTTTATCCGAAGGAAACCCTGGAAGAGTTAAAATCATTGTTTCACCGGGAAATCGATACATATTTCCCATCAGCTATAATCGAGTACTTGGTCTAGGGTTAATTTCCGGTTCATATCTACCAATACCCCCAGTCATGGATAAATATAACATACTGTCTCCCGCCAACTGGGGCGGCCATATAAGGACCACCAGGCCATTAAAACAGTAACGGGGTGCCAAATAAACAGATGTACACCCCATAAAAGGCTACGTTTACCTACTATCACTATTATCACTCTCCGCTATTTCCGCCCACACGCGGGCTTCAGAACAACATCTTTGTGATGCGTAATATTTTCATTAACACTTTGTTGGAGAGGTACATTTTTTTTGAAAAACTGTGAAAGCTATTATTGAACACTAACACCTTAACAATGGGGGAATTTTAGCAATGGATTTGCCAAATATTTTTAAAGGTCAGCAAGAAAAAATGCATTGGGGTGAAGCACTCGGGCTATGGGATATTTGCCACTTTAAAGTACTTGGGTTAACAATATCGGAAATATTTATTGCTCAGGCAAAAGACGAAGATTTAAAAAAGTCATTAAGCACAGGGGTAGAAATGCTTATTATCCCTCACATAGAAAAAATACAAAAGTTTATGCATAAAGAAGGAACTAAGGCACCTACTGTACCATCCCGAAAAAACCTCGATATTATTGGCAAGAGAGCCGAGCCCAATAGCTATATTGAAGATGATGAAATCGCCAATTCAATAAGAGAAATATATAAATTTGGGCTGGAACTTGGTATGAGAGCATTAACTTCTTCAACAAGGGAAGATATCCAAGAACTTATTTGGGATATACTTTCCGACGATGTCAGAGGTTTTAAGGCAATGTTAAAGTTACATACAAAAAAGAACTGGTTAATTCCACCCCAGACCATATAGGAGTTATAATCAGTTTTGGATGAACTTGGCCATTCCGAGCCTATCCCTGGCCGGAGCCGAGGTCTTCAGAAACTTTTCTATGTAATAGGAGGTTTCGGGGTTCTCCAGTTCCATTTCACCCGGCATGGTAACAGCCAATCCCCCGCCTATATCGCCGGCCCACTTCATCAAATTCCAAAACCCTTCAGCGATGAAAAGCTTGGCGGCGTTGCCAAAGATTTCGTCCGGCATATAAAACCCTGATCCAGCCGGCTCCTCCCTGCCTTTTAAAGCGGAAGCCACAGTACACGCCCTGGCCGTTTCACTGATTCTGATCATGTCGGTAATCTTGTCCACAATCGCTCCTGTTGCCTTTTATGGCTATTCCCGGGGTTTTAAAATAATGCTTTCAGAAGGGCAGGATGTTACACAAAGCCCGCACCCATAACATAATTGCGGGTTATAATACAGATGGCCGTTTATATTTTCACGTGCGCCGAAAATACACCTTTCCACGCATTGCAGGCAATGAATACATCTCTCCTGATTGTCCCAGGCAACCACACCTGCTTTTTGCACCCATTTTGAGCGCCCGTATTTTAACAGGGCTTGCAGGTCGTGACAGCAACAACTGCAGCAGGAGCATAAAGCGTATTCCAATTGGCCGGGGGAGGAGATGGTTAAATGAATCAACCCTTCCCTGTCCGCAATAGTTAAAACCTCTTGCCCTTCCTCTACGGTAATTGGCTGCCCCATACCTCGCTCTAACAACTCTTTGGCCGATTCATTGAGGATAATACAGGTATTAACCGGCTTTTGGCAATTTTGGAAAGTCAGGCGGCAGGAGCAGGGGACCAATACCCGGATATAAGCCCGGCTTAAAATGTCAAATGCTTCATCTGTAGTTACAATAAGAGAGTGGCCGGTGGCATGTAAGCGTTCGTGATGTTTAAGGGCTTCCCCTGTTGTCATTACTCTGGAAGACGCCTTAAGATGCCCTTGAGCTATATATTTGTCATATATCTGTAATCTGGTCTGCATGTAAAAATCTTCGGCCCTTTTACGGTCACTGCCTGATAAATTTTTCAACTTGCCTTCTCCCAAGAGTGTATTCAGGATGCCGTAGAAGCTTCGTGTTTTGAAGGAATCTTTATTCCGTGAAACTATCCCGTTTCTGAAGAGTTCACGTACGGCCTGCCCAACCTCTTCTGTGGGCAGCCCGAGTTTCTCCGCCACGTCCTTTGGATCCACCCAATTATTTAGAACCAAGAGTAACGGTACCTTGTCATCAGGAACGGCGGATTTAAGAACGTACAGCAAGTTAGTGGGGCACTTTACCTGTACGGCCAGGCTTTCGTATAAATCCAGCATAAAAAATATCCTCCAATTATTGAATTGACCGGTCATTATCACCAGTCCCTGACTTTATTTTTCACCACCAATATTTGAGCGGTTCTCCTTTCGCGCTGTTTTTCAAGGCAGGCGGATGATGTTATCATCAAAAACCATGAGCGAATCCAGACCTTTTTCGGTCACCAAAAAGGTGTTTTCAATGCCGACAGCGCCTTCCGGGAAGACGAACTTGGGCTCCAGGGCGAAAACCATGTTTTTTTCCAGGGGTTTATCGAACCCCCTGGCCAGTGCCGGAAGTTCGTCAAGTTCAATGCCTATTCCGTGGCCTATAAAGGCAACCGGTTCCGGGTAGCCCGTGAAATGATCTTTCAGGCCATGCTTGCCGGCAACCCGGGCGGCCGCCTCGTACAATTCGGCGCAGGACACTCATGACATAATCGTCATAATTTTTTAAGTAATACCCACAGTAACATGATATAAAAAATACAATTACATATACAAGGCTTTAAGCAAATACCAGGAAAAACAAAAACGACAATTATTTTTAATAAAAATTTATTATAAATCGTCTTATAATCACCCCCAGCAACCAAAACGGCGGGGGTAACAACCCTCGCCCGACTTTAAGTTTGCATGCAATGGCCGGCGCCGGCTTCCCTGTTATACTGACGCCTTATAGGGAGGAAACAGTATGGGATAAGGTTTTTGTGCAGTTTTTATCGTGAATGGCGGGAAACCGTCAAGCTTTGCACACCCTGACCGCCCTCGGGCGCCCCAGTTCCACATATTTTTCAGAGGCGGTAATCACCCCGCAGGCCAGCCGTTTACCCGCCGCCCCCGCCGGCTGGGTCCGGTAATCGTCGGGATTTTCATGGATGATCACGGATCTGCCGACCACCTGTGCGGGCTTGAACCTGTCGGTGAAAAAGCACATACTGGCCCGGCCGTGGTTGGAGAAAAGCACCGGAAAGTCCCCGGCGTGGTTGCCGTGGGGCTGGTTGTCCGGGTTCCAGTGCTCCCCGGCAGCTTGAAACGGATTGCCGGGATCTCCCACCTCGCAGTTGCCAAACTCATGTATGTGAAAGCCGTGGGGGCCGGCGGGGGGCTTGTCGTCCTTTGCAGGCTGATACGGAGGAAGCCCGCTTACCTCCGCATAAACCCAGGTGCCCCCCGGTACGTCCTCAAAGCGCACCACTCCGGTTATCCCGGGAGCCAGGGGCCCGCCGCATATCCTGGCTGAAGCCGTCATTCTGTTATTGGACAAAGGCCCCCACTTGGCTATTCTCCGGATGACATCCGCTACCCTCATCCCGATCCCTCCAGTTTCTAACCTCTATACCGGTCCTTTACCGGGATATTAAAAAGTTGCCAGTATTAACATATCTTATGTAATTAAGGCCGTAATTGCTCACATTAAGGGTTTTAACTAAGCTTAAAAAAGGCGCCGGCTTATGCCGCGCCTTATTACCGGTTTGCCTTCTCCACCAGGAGGCCGTAAAGCTCGGGCCTCCGGCACTCAAGGTAGAAACTGTCCCGCATGGATCTCGATTTTTTCATCCTGATGGTGTTGATCAGTTCCGGGTCAAGGTCCGCCACCAGCATCCCCTCTTTCCCGTCAAAACATTCCGCCACCGGGTTCCCCTTGGGGTCCAGTACCAGCGCTCCCCCGCAAAATTGCTGGCCCGCCCCGTCCTTACCCACCAGGTTGCAGGCCGCCACAAAAACCGAATTGTCATAGGCCCTGGCCGCCAGGTACTTCATCCAGATGCCCTTGCGGTCGCCCACAATCACCGGAGAGGCGTGGGGCGCAAAGATAATCTCGGCCCCTTTCAGGGAAAGTATGGCCGAAACCTCCGGAAAATGCATGTCCCAGCAGATCTGTATGCCGAACCGGGCCTTGGCCGTGCTGAAAACCGGGAGTTCGTCGCCGGCAGTGTAATATGGCTGCTCGCTTTTACCCAGGTGCGTCTTGCGGTATTTCTCCGCCGTGCCGTCCGGAAACAGCACCAACTGGGTGATGTACGGTTTTCCGGTTTCCGAGGCCTCCGCCAGGCCAACCAGCACGGTGACTCCCGCTCCCACGGCGGCCTCGCCTATGCTTCCGGTTATATCACCCGGCACCGGGACCGCCGTCTTCTGCGATTTATCCCGGCTGTACCCCTGGAGGCACATCTCCGGGAAGCATATAATATCAACTCCCCGGTCTCCAGCCCGGGCCACGTATTCCAGAATTTTTTCCAGGTTTTTTTCCAGCATCCCCAGTTCCGACTGCATCTGGACCAGGGCCAGGCGAACTTTTTCCACACCCAATCCCCCGTTTATCGTCTTTCGTTAGCCCTATGTTTACATTTGACCTCTGGTCAATGCCTTCTATCCCCGTCCGACGACTGACGACCGACGACTTATTTGTGCCTTTCCATCCGCTGGGCCTGCGAGAGCTCGGCCGCCAATTCGGCCGCCTTCCTGCCGCCGGGAAGCAGCATATCCGGGTGCAGGTCGGCCAGCGGCGCCACCACAAAGGCCCTTTCCTCCATCCTGGGGTGGGGTATCTGCAAGTCCGGCAAATCCACCGTTATGTTCCCATACAGCAGTATATCCAGGTCAATTACCCGGGGCCCCCAGCGTATGGTCCTCCGCCTGCCCATTTCATTTTCTACCCGCATCAGCACCTCCAGCAGTTCCCGGGGTGAAAGATCGGTTTCATATTCCGCCACGGTGTTCAGAAACCAGTCCTGCTCCCGGTAGCCAACCGGCTCGGTCCTGTAAAAGGGGGCCACCCCGGCCGCGGTCAGCCTGGCGTCCCCGGCCAGCAATTCCAGGGCCCGGCGTATGTTCTCCTCTTTCCGGCCCATATTGGACCCGATACCTATAAAAACCCTTACGGCCAACCTGATCAAATCCCCTTAGTGAACGAAAAATACCGGGGCTTGACTTCTGCTCTGAAAATAGCTGTCAGCTATCAACCATCAGCTAAAAATAACAATTCTTAGCCGGTCTGGCGCCCCGCTTTGCGGTACGGGACAACCGAACCGGCGACTACCGCTGCCGCCTTGCCCTGGTAATCTCCGCCGCCATGTACTCGAATGATCCCTGAATGGGGGCTGAGGGCTTTTTCACCGTCACTTTCACCGCCTGCACGGGACTGAATTTTTCCAGCACCAGGGCGGCTATCCGTTCAGCCAGCGTCTCCAGCAGGCTCACTGACCCGCCGGCGACCACCTCTTCCACCGCCCCGAACACATCGGCGTAACTGACTGTAAGGCCCAGGTCGTCCCGGGTTCCCGCCGGTTTGAGGTCCAGGGACAGTTCCATGTCCACCTCAAAGACCTGCCCCAGATCCCTCTCCTGGGGAAGAACGCCGTGGCGGCCGAAAAACCTCATACCTTTCATTATTATCCTATCCACAGCGGCCCTCCTCCCGCCCGGCCCGCACCATGGCGTCGGTCATGCGGGCCACGCGGACCATTTCCTTCACGTCATGAACCCTCACTATGTCCACCCCATAAGCAATTCCCAGGGCCACCGTGGCGGCGGTGCCCTCCATCCGCTGGTCAACGGGTAAATCAAGGGTTTTGCCGATCATGGACTTTCTGGAGGTGCCCAGCAGCACCGGCAGTCCGATGCATTCCAGTTCCTTAAGCCGCCTCATGACCTCAAGGTTTTGTTCCAGGGTCTTGCCGAAGCCGATGCCGGGATCGATGACTATTTTATCTCTGTCGATGCCGGCCTCCCGGGCCCGGGCCAGACTTTCCCTGAAATACTCCACCATATCACCCATCAGGTCGCGGTATTCGGTACCCCGCTGGTTGTGCATGATGATCAGCGGAGCGCCGTAGCGGGCCGCCACTCCCGCCATCTCCGGGTCGCTGCGCAGCGCCCACTGGTCATTGATGATCTGGGCGCCCTCTTCTAAAACCCGCCGGGCCACCACGGCCTTGGTGGTGTCCACCGAAACCGGGATTTTCAGCTCCCTCACCAGCCTGGACAGCACCGGCATTATCCTCTTCATTTCCTCTTCCGCATCTATGCCCTGGTGTCCCGGACGGGTGGACTCCCCCCCCAGGTCAATAATATCGGCCCCTTCCTCCTGCATTTCCAGGGCGTGCTCCACGGCCCTGCCCGGATCATAAAACACTCCTCCGTCGGAAAAGGAATCCGGGGTAACGTTTAAAATGCCCATCACCAGGGTGCGGTACCCTATGGGCAGTATTTTCCCGCGGCAGTCCAGGTGGAAGGGCTTACGGCCCTCCAGGGCGCTCAGCGCCTCCCGGATCCGGTCGGCCAGGGCCGGCAGCCCGAAGGGCTGCATCTTTAACTTGGCAGCCATGGCCTCGATCTGCTTCAGCGTGCCCATAACCAGCACATCGGTTTTTTCAGCCGAACAGTCAATAACCCCCCTGTCAACAGCGGCGTCCCCACCTTTGCCCAGCATTTCCTGCTTTATTATATTGGCCTGCTTGGGCGACAGCCCGGTAATCTTCAACACCCTGTGCACGGCCTTGGGGGCCAGCCAGCGCACTCCCGCCTGGTCGGCTCCCACCGCGGCAATCTCCCTCATTGCCTGTTCTTTGTTTAATATCACTACATTTCTCACACTCACGAAACCACTTCCCGGTAAGAAATTAAAAAAAATTTTCAAAGCAAAACACCAAATTTAATTAAGATTTGATCTCTGTGGTTTAATTAATCGGCATCCAGAATATACCCATTCTGTTTCTCTCCTTTATGTTCTCCATATACTCGTATTTATAACATTCAAACCTGGCCCCGCATGTTTCACACGGCCTGGAAAGGTCATCGGCCAGACAGATGACCCGGCCCAGGTAGCTTGTCCCCGGCCCGCCCCGGCGGTGTTCCCTGATGGCCCTGGTGGCTGTTTCAATTTCTCTTTTTATAAAACCGGCCCTTTCCAGGACGGACCGGGCCATCCGGGACCCTGCCAGGGCGTGGTCCTCCCCCGTGTCGTACTGCCGCCACCGCCCCATGTCGTGCAGCAGCCCGGCGGCACGGATGACCTCCACCGCCCGGGCGGACCCGGGCAGCCTTTCCGTCCGGGCAAAGTAATCCAGGTTGCCGGTGTCGCTGATTATTTTGTAACTGATTTGCGAAACACTAAGCATGTGCTGGAAGTCGTGCCGGCAGAACCGCCTGTCCCTCTCACGATCGCCGTTGAGCGCCAGGCATTCCACATACAAGGGATCTGTCTTTATTCTTTCTATCCTGTCCAATCCCCTCACCCCTCAAGTGCGGTGATAAAAAGGCCCGTCCTAATTATATACATGAACAGGCCACCACTACAATTACAATTCCCGAAGCCCCTCAAAGATTGTTTAAAGATGAACATGGCCATGCAGGGCGAAATCAAAGTCGGTGATTTGGGCAAACCCTTTGCGGCCCCTGACGTAAGCCAGGCAAAGGAAATCACACTCCCGGCCCCGGCTCCGAAACCCAACTGACCATATATTCCCGGCAAGAAATGAGGCTGTTGGCTTAAACCCCGCCACAGCCTCACTTGCTTCTTATAAATCTAAAAAATTTTTTCTTCTGTCTCCTGTATTCTGTCTCCTGTCTCCTGTCTCCTGTCTCCTGACCGCCGGGCCCTTCTTCCCGGCATATCATCCCGCACTCTTTTGCTCATCCGGGGACATATCGGCAAGCACCCGCCGCAAAATTTTACCCGACCCGGTGCGCGGCAATTCGCTCAGAAAAACAATCTCCCTGGGACACTGGAAGGCCGACATCCTTTCAGCGGCCCAGGCCAGGATATCCCTTTCACTGACCCGGTTTTCAAACTCCCTTTTTAACACAACGTACGCCTTCACCGACTGGCCCAGGGCGGGGTCCGGCCTGCCCACCACGGCCACCTCGGCAATGGCGGGATGCTGGTACAGATTATCCTCCACCTCGGACGGAAAAACACCATACCCGTTCACCATAATCATTTCTTTCTTCCTGCCCAGTATATAAAGGTAGCCGTCATTATCCATACTGGCCACATCGCCGGTATACAGCCAGCCGTCTTTCAGAACCTCTGCGGTTTTCTCGGGCTGCCTCCAGTAGCCCGCCATAACCTGGGGCCCCCTGACTATAAGCTCACCCAGTTCCCCCGGGGCGACGTCACGCCCCTCCCCATACAGGTCCACTATCTTTACATCGGTATTAATCACCGGTATTCCCACCGATCCTTCCCGCGGCTGGTTATAAGGGTTTATGGATACCTGGGAAATTGTTTCACTGAGGCCGTAGCCCACGATCAGGCGGGATCCGGTAAGTTCTTCAAACTTTTGCCGAATCTTTCTGGGCACCGGGGCACCCCCGGTGGAACAGGCCCTAAGGGAAGTAAGGTCGTATTTTTCCACCTCGGGATGGTTGACCACGGCAATGTTCATGGCGGTAATGCCGACCCAGTGGGTGCACCGGTACTTTTCGATAGCCCGCATCACCGTCCCGGTATCATACTTGGCCAGCAGCACAATGGCGCCCCCTGCGTAAAGGGGGGCGCTCATGCTGTGAATCAGTCCGGTGACATGAAAAAGCGGCAGCACCGCCAGGTGTGTCCCGCCGGCAATATTGGTCCACAGGGCCGAACAGATGGTGTTGGCCATCATGTTGCTTTGGGTAATCATGGCGCCCAGGGGAACGCCGGTGGTGCCCGAGGTATAGTGAATGAGGGCCAGGTCGTTGCCCATGTCGATCTGTACTTCGGGGGGCGTTCCATCCCTGTTCAGTATGCACGACATCTCCACGGTGTCGGGATAGAACTGCCTGGCCACCTCCAGGGAAGGAGGCAGGGGAAGTTCCGGGTCAATGGGAAGAAAATCCCTGTATCCCGTCACGATCACATTTTTTACCGCGGTTTTTTTCTTTACCGGGTACAGAACCGGATACATGTGGTCCAGCAGGACAATGGTTTCCGCCCCGCAGTCGGCCAGTTCATACAAAAGCTCGTGTTCATTGAACAGCGGGTTGGCGGGGACCGCCACGGCCCCTATTTTCCACACGCCACAGATGGAAATCAGGAACTGGGGGCAGTTTTCCATGAAAATGCTTACCCGGTCGCCTTTTTTCACTCCTATTCCGGCCAGGAAGGCGGCAAAAGAATCCACCATCCGGTTGAATTCCCCGTAGCTTATCTTTTTTCCGTAAAAATTTACGGCAATCCGGTCGCTTTCTTTAATACCCCATTCTTTAACCAGATCCATCAGGGGCACCCGTGGATAGTCGATTTCCGTGGGCACCCCCGAAGGCCAGTATCTATACCACGTCCGTTCCATCTGATGACCTCCGATTTTTGCCGCGCCGGCATATATCCCTTCAGGCTCTTTTTCTTTCATCCAGCAATTCCAGGAAGGCATCCACCCGGGTCCTGGTGGGCCCCTCGGCAAAGGCCCTGGGGTCGGTCATGTCGGCCTCAACCAGCAGGGTCGGCACACCCAGCTCCGACTGGACCCTGCGGGCCAGGCCCAGCTGGCCCAGGGAATACGTCTTGCAGCTGCGGTTCGAGTGCAGAACCAGCCCGTCCACGTTATATTCCTTAATCATTGCAGCCATCTGCTTAAATCTCAGGTCAAGGTCGATATTCAAAATGGTTTCGGAATATCTTCCGGCCGCATTTTCGAATATATCACCGGAGTCGTCAAACTGGTACACTCCCCAGGCGCTGGTATAGGTTTCCCCCACAAACACCCCGCCCCGGGAATGGATGTAGTCGTAAAACTGGAAGTTATACCAGATGGCGATATTATCCCACATCAGGCGGTACTTGTCCTCCTCCAGGACGCCCACGCCGTCCCGCACCCTGGCCGCCACCTCGTCCCTGAATTCACGGTAGAAATCAACACAGGCGGCAGTCCCCCTCAGGGTCACAATGGGAAACATCCCGGTAAACATATCCAGGGCGCTTAACGGGCAGGGGGAAGCCTTCCGCAGGGACTGTATCTCCCTCCACAGGGCAACACCATGGTTGGCGCGGTCGATGACCTCCATAAACCTGTCCATCTCAAATTTGCGCCCGGTGTGGCGCTCCATAAAGGCCACCAGCTCCAGGAGCTGATCCCTGACATAGTGAACCTGGTGGCCGGTCAGCTCCCCCTGCACAAAGGGGGTGTCCAGTATGAACAGGGGACAGTTGTAATGCCTGGCCACGGCCTCCCACCACTTAATCACCGTGTGGCAAATGTTTCTGGCCGCAAGAACCATGTCGGGGGCGGGGAGGCCGTTCAGCGGCCCGGCCTTTTCAAAAACCGACCCCATGGTGCACCGGGCATAGGAACAGAGGTCCTGGGAATAGCCCCGGGCCTCGGCCATCTGGCACAGCTCCCCGGAAACCTTCCGGGACCCGCACAGGGTGCCGTAATTCTCCGGGTAAAAGGGAAAAATATCCATGGCATACACCAGTTCAACAGGAAAGCCGCTGGTTATCCAGGCCAAAGGCCGGCCCTGCTGCCTGGCCATGATTGATCCCATGTAATATTCCATGCCCAGGGTTTTCAGCTTTCTGGCAGATTCCAGCCGTCTGCCGGAGGACTTCTTTTCCATCAGCAGCCACCTCCGATCATCTCCACAAAGGCCTGAATCCTGGTGGATAACTGCCCTTCAGCCAGGTGGGCGGGCTCAACCTCCAGCAGAATAACGGGTATCCCCCGGCCGGCCAGCATATCGCTGATCATCGGGTAGTCAAAGGCGTGGGACTCGCAGAACTTCTGGTGGACCATGACTACCCCCCGGATATCAAATTTGTCAATAATCCCGTTAATATGGTCAAGGCGCCGGTCAGCCGGGTGCTTGGTGGGACAGGGCACCCGGCCCAGATAACGGCGGGCCAGGGCGTCAAGGGGGTCTTCACCGGACATAATATTTACCGGCGCGGCGAAATACCTGCTCCCCGTACACAGGTCGTCCCCCGCCACACAGGACCCGGCAGACTCCATAACCCGTATCAGGGCCGGGTTGTCAACCACCGACCCCACCACCATCAGGCGGACCGGGGCGGGTCCCGGCGCGCCAACACAATCTTTGGCCAGGGCGCCGCTGATTTTTTCCAGCACCCCGCGCAGTTCTTCCCTGTCCATGAGCACCGCCGCATTGACGATGCCCAGGCAGTCCTCCCCGCTCAGCGCGGGCCGGGGCGCCTTACGGGAGTCCCAGATCCGCTCCAGTAAATGCCTGTTTTCATTGACCAGGGCGACGGCCCTTTTAAGGTCGTCCGCGTCGGATCGGCGGCCGGAAAACTCCGTGAGAGCCAGGTACAGCCGCTCCAGTTCCCGGCGGTAAAATACCAGCGCGGGCCGGCCTTCAACCCGCAGGGGCATGTTCAGGAAATGATAAAAAAAGCCTTCTTTCTTACCGGTGCGGATTATCTCCGACACCGCCCGTAAAGAGTCACAGGTGCACGGGAAAACAATTCCGTCCAGGTAGTCAAGCCGCCCCCTGACTATCTGGTCCAGGCAGCTCCTGGCAAAGGCGCAGGCAAAATTCTGCAGGTGCGCATCCACGGGCCCGGTCTGTTCCACCGGGTCGGCCAGTATCCTGACCGGATGCATCCCCGCCGCCAGAATCAGCTCTTCGGGGGTATAACTGCAAAAATACCCGATAATTTTTTTCCCGCCCCTTTTTATCTCCCGGGTCCGGTTATGCCTTTCGGCCACATACCGGGTCAAATCCCCGCTCAATTCCCTGACTTCCTGCAGGCCCATACCTGACCTCCCCTATTGTCAGCTTGCGGATAACTAATCCCTACTTTTAAGCAATTGTCATACCATAAAGCAATTGTCCCCCGCCGGGGTCGCGGGCGGCGTATTTAAGCGTCTTTCACGGTACAACTGCACAGGCGCTAATAGCACCGCCTGTTTTATAATTAAACCGCAGGTTAAAAACCTGCAACGATCCCGCGCTCCTAGCCGGTCTGCTGCTTGCCGGGAACATGTATGTCCAGCTCCTTCAGTTTCTTCCACAGGGTGGTGCGGCTGACCCCCAGCACCCTGGCCATCTCGCCTTTTCCCCCCGGGATCATGCCGCTGACCTGGGCCAGGATTTGCCTTTCCATATCCACCATATTCCCCAGTTCAATCACTATATGGTCGCTGTTCGGTTTTTTAACAGCCGTTTCATAACCAATCAGCTTATTGAAAAGCCCGTGGAAAGTGGCATGGGTTTCTATATTTTCCTCACCCAGGGCGACGTACCTCTCCACAAACCCCTCCAGTTCCCTGATGTTCCCCGGCCACATGTACTTTTTCAGGAGTTCCAGCAGGTTTTCGGTAATGTTGAGGGCCTCCAGCCTCTCTGGACCGGCCAGCCTCTCATAAAAATACCTGAACAGGGACGGCACGTCCTCCAGCCTGGCGCGCAGGGGCGGTATCTGCAGGTTGAGGACATTTAAACGGTAATAAAGGTCGGCCCTGAATTTACCCTCGTCCACCAGGGCCCCGATATTCCGGTTGGTGGCGCTGATTACCCGGACGTCAACCGGTATCAGCCTCTGCCCGCCCACCGGCATAACCTCTTTCTCCTGCAGCACTCTCAGCAGGCGGGCCTGCAGCCCCAGGCTGAGGTCCCCTATTTCATCCAAAAAGATTGTTCCCCCGTGGGCCAGGGTAAAAAGTCCCTGTTTGCCGCCCCTGCGGGCGCCGGTGAAAGCCCCTTCCTCATAGCCGAAAAGTTCGCTTTCCAGCAGGTTTTCCGGCAGGGCCGCGCAGTTCACCGCCACAAAGGGGCCATCCCGGCGGCTGCTCTCGTTGTGCAGGCTCTGGGCAAACAGTTCCTTGCCGGTGCCGCTCTCGCCGGTGATCAGCACCGCCGCCTCGGACCTGGCGTACTTCCTGCATTCCCTTATGGCTTCCTGGATCATTGCGCTCTTGCCGATTATGTCCGAGAACCTGAACTTGGCCACCAGGCCGTGATTGGGGAGTTCCTGCCGGATTTTTTTGGCATCGCACTTGCGGATTTTCCCCGCGGCCTGGAAAACAACAACCAGCCCGGCTTCTTTATTTCCCGCTTTGACGGGAACCCTGCTGATCACCACGGGCAGGTCACCAATATTTAAAAACTGGGACCCCAGGGCGCCGCCATCGCCGTAGAGGGCCTTAATCACGGCGCTGGTACGGCATAATTCCTTTATATTCATCCCCCGCACCTCGGTCAACCGGAGGCCGGTGGTTTTTTCCGCAGCGGGATTGAAGGTGGTTACTTCCCCTTTTTCGTTAACGGCCATTATCCCGTCATTGGCACTGTCAATAATTGTTTCCAGGGACCTGACCGCAAAGTTGCCGGGGTGGCCCGCCCCTGCTATTTCGGACGCTTTTTTTAAAGCGTCCTGAATATTACCCTGCTCACATTTAACCATCACCGGCCGCAGGCCGTAAGCCTTCGCCCTGCCGGCAGCGGCGGCGTCGGAACTGACCACCACATCGTAATTCCCGCGGCGGACCTGGCCCATTAACCCGGTCAGCTGACCGTAAGACCTGAACAAAATGGTCTGATAGGGAAAGTTCACTATTTCGGCTATCCTCTTATAATCCAAACCTTCCCACTGATAGTCCAGCAGGACCACCCGGTCACCCATGGTCCCGGCCCGGCAAAGGGCATTAACTAGTTCATAATTTGACACTTCAGCCATCACCACGGGAATGGCGGAAACTTTCCTTAAATGAGCAGCAGTGGCACCCAGGGCCACCACTGCCCCCACCCGGCCTTCGGCCTCCCATTGCCTTACAATGTCTTCAGCGTCTTCAGCCTCGCCCGGGATTCCCTCCCGAACTTCCACTTCCAGCCTCCATTTCTCAGCCAACTGAAGAACATGTTCTGCAAATTCAGGATACGGAGATAGCACACCGATTTTTGCCCTGATCAAAGAACAGTCCCCCTTACCTTGGGTTCCGAAAAAAGGCTCAGTCATACATAAAAATCAAAAAAATCATATTTCCTTGCCATCTTTCCAGCGCTGACAGTTAAAAAGCGACCCGTCACTGTTAATACGGAGGTATTCGGCCCGGTCACAGGAAGGGCAGGTTTTTGCAGAAATAGCAGGCCCCCGGCCGCACTCTTCCTCCCACTGGTGTCCGCAGTGCTGACAGCGGAAGCGGCGCACGGCAACCTGGAAATTACCGCCTTCCACTTTGATGGCCTTGCCGTTTATCAAGGCCTCGGCTATTTTTTGCCTGGCCGAGGTCAGTATCCTGTGGTAGGTGGGGCGGGATACCCCCATTTTTTCGGCGCAGGCTTCCTGCTCAAGGCCCGTCAGGTCTTTCAGCCTGATTGCTTCCAGTTCCTCCACTGTAAGAACCACCTCGGTAAGCTCCCTGATGGGCACACCGGCCGGTTTAAAATATGTCAACTGAGGTAGAAATTCAACTCTCCTGCACTTTGGCGGTCTTGACATAATATCACTCCTTTTTCTGTAAATTTACATTTTTTTGTCTATCGTATTCCCGCCCATAGGGATATCTCTTACGCCAACCCTGCCGGTTACACTGTTCTCCTATTATACCAGCGGCTTAACAGCAGGCAAAATTTTTCGGACAAAAAAAATTAAGCCTGGTTTTATTATTCTTTTATCGCAGCCGTATTCCTCCTTAAAAAAAGAAAAACCCCGGTCCGACAGGGGTAAAAAAGCCGCCCTTGCGGGCGGCGCCGCTGTTCCAGCGGCGGGAATCCAGAATCCAGAATCCAGAATGCTTACAGCCTTTCCTAAAGCCCGGCTCCTTCTTTTGGGACGTACAATATTTTAGAGGCTGCTATCGGAAGGGAGAAGGCATCAATCGAGCGATATTACCGGAGACTGTTACAGTCTCTTGCGAATGAGCCGGAACGGATGACGATTTGGACGCCGGATGCGGCCAAAAGCCCGAGAGCCGCATGGACGCGGCGT
>JBMOPD010000078.1:0-2056 GCA_049323615.1 Bacillota bacterium
GCAACTTCGGGCTCCTTGAAACCTTTAAAAATGCCATTGGCTATAGGGAATTACTGCAAAAGCATTTTACGGTTAACCGGCATCACAACTGCCGGTACAGCGCCGCCGAACTGGCTGATATCCTGGGTGACTGCATAGCTTTTTCCCCCGTGCATGCCGGGCTTATATTGGTGCTGCCATTTTTGCCTATTTTTTAGCCAATCACTGGAATCTTAGATTTTCGACGGCTTATGAAACAACAAACCACATACAACGCTTAACATGGTATCCTATTTTTGGCAGCTTGGCTGGCTTCGAAAGAAAAAACTGCTGTTACTTACCGGATTCAAGTTAAAATCAAGACCTGTCGATCCGGCAGGTCTTGATTTTTTGCGGGTGCTGAATGTTAAGAAAATTTGAATAGAGGATTGCGTGTGTGAGTTGAGTACATTATAATTTAATCAAAGTTTCACATTACAATAATATTGTTCACTATGCGATACATATTTTATTAAACCCGAACGTACAAAAATTCCACAAAGATGTGGAACAGAAAGGAGTTAGCGCAGAATGACAAACTCAGAGGGCGCGGCGTGCAAAAGAAACGGGCTGCTGGAAGCCACCAGCCGCCAGGTGGAACTGGCGGCCCAAAAGCTGGAGCTGGACCCCGGCTACCTGAAGATCTTAAAAGAGCCCAAGCGGGTCCTCACGGTCTCCATCCCGGTGCGCATGGACGACGGGTCCGTCGAGGTGTTCAAGGGCTTCCGGGTGCAGCACAGCCTCTCCCGGGGCCCGGCCAAGGGAGGCATCAGGTACCACCCCGAGGTGGACATGGAGGAGGTCATCGCCCTGGCCATGCTGATGACCTGGAAGTGCGCGGTGGTGGACATCCCCTACGGGGGCGCCAAGGGCGGGGTGGTCTGCGACCCCAAAAAGCTCTCCCAGGGCGAACTGGAACGGCTTACCCGGCGCTTCACCAGCGAGATCAGCATCATCATCGGGCCGGAAAAGGACATCCCGGCCCCGGACGTGTACACCAACCCCCGGGTGATGGCCTGGATCATGGACACCTTCAGCATGCACCACGGCTTCTCGGTGCCGGCGGTGGTCACCGGCAAGCCCATTGAGGTGGGCGGCTCCCAGGGCCGCAACGAGGCCACCGGCCGGGGCGTGGTCTTCACCATCGAGGAAGCCGCGTCCCGCCTGGAGATCAACCTGGCCGAATCCACGGCGGCAATCCAGGGCTACGGCAACGTGGGTTCCATCGCGGCGGAAGGGCTGAACCAACTGGGCTGCCGGATCGTGGCGGTGAGCGACTCAAAGGGCGGCATATACAATGAAAACGGCCTGGACCTGGCCGAGGTGAACGCCTTCAAGGCCAGGACCGGCAGCGTGGCGGGCTTCCCCGAGGCCCGGCCCGTTTCCAACGAGGAGTTGCTGACCCTGGAGTGCGACGTGCTGGTCCCGGCGGCCCTGGAAAACGTCATCACCGAAGAAAACGCCCCCCGGATCAAGGCCAGGCTGGTGGCCGAAGGGGCCAACGGGCCCACCACCTACGAAGCCGACCAGATCCTTTTTGAGCGGGGAATCACCGTCATCCCGGACATCCTGGCCAACGCCGGCGGGGTGGTGGTGTCATACTTCGAGTGGGTGCAGGGCCTGCAGAACTTCTACTGGACCAAGGACGAGGTGAACCGCCAGCTACGCCGGAGGATGGTGGGCAGCTTCCGGGAGGTCTATCACCTGAAGGAACAGCACGATGTAAGCATGCGCACGGCGGCCTACATGCTGGCCCTGGACCGGGTGACCCGGGCCATGAAGCTGAGGGGCCTGTACCCGTAGAGCGGCGCCACAGAGGTAGAAAAAAGCTTTTTAAGGCAAAGGTCACAGAGGACACAGAGCAAAAAGCTTATAGCTGTCGGCAGAGTTATTAGCTTTTGGGTAATTAAAGATAAAGTGAGGTGGATCAACTTGCAACGGGAAGCAAGACTGATACAGGGCAACCAGGCCATGGCCGAGGGGGCCATCTACGCCGGGGCCAGGTTTTACGCCGGTTACCCGATAACCCCTTCCTCGG
>JBMOPD010000079.1:0-148812 GCA_049323615.1 Bacillota bacterium
CTCATTCGCAAGAGACTGTAACAGTCTCCGGTAATATCGCTCGATTGATGCCTTCTCCCTTTCGATAGCAACCTCTAAAATATTGTACGTCCCAAAAGAAGGAGCCGGGCTTTAGGAAAGGCTGTAAACATTCTGGATTCCGGATTCTGAATTCTGGATTCCCGCCGCTGGAACAGCGGCGCCGCCCGCAAGGGCGGCTTTTTTTATATTTTCTTCAGGGTGTTCCACAGCAGCACCAGGCAAACCTGCACGGCCCTCTGCCGCAGCTCCGCACCTTCACCCCACAGTTTTATTTCCCTGACCAGTGTACTGTCCTTAAGCGAGGTAGCAATGGTTATATCACTCTGCCCTGATGGGTACAGGCCTCCTGTGTTCTCGGTGATGGCTATACCTATGTCCGCCGCCGCCAGCTCCCTTACGCCTCCGGCCAGCACCTGGGCCTGGTTTTCCCGGGGGGGAGCCGGTATTTTAAGAAAACTTTCCATTCCGGCTATGTCAGATACAGCGGCTATTTTAAAAGACTGTGCTCCCTGGGGGAAGGAGGTGATCAGGTGGGAAAGGCAACCCCCGGAACAGGTTTCGGCCGCGGCCAGGGTAAATTTTTTGGCCGCCAGCATTTTACCCACCACTTCCGGAAGGGTTTCATCGTCTATTCCGTAAATATAATCCCCCAGCAGTTCCCTGACCCTGCGGTCCATCCCGTCAATCATCCGGTCGGCCTCATCATTGCTGGAGGCCTTGGCCGTTATGCGCAGGTGAACCTCGGTAAACTTGGCCGTCGGGGCCAGGGTGGGATTTTTGCCGCGGAGCAGCTCATCAAGGGTTTCGTCAACCTTACTCTCGCCGATGCCGCATAGTTTTAAAACCCTTGATTTTATTATGGAAACAGCGGGCCCGATCTTTTTCTGCAGCAGGGGTACGACCTGGTTGTCTATCATTGTTTTGAATTCACCGGGAGGTCCCGGAACGAGCACGTACAGTATGGAATTGTGTTCCAGGGCCAGCCCCGGGGCGGTGCCCACCGGATTGTCCAGGATTATGCCCGACGGGGGGGCAAGGGTCTGCTTGATATTGTTCAGGGGCATCTCAACGCCCCTGGACTTAAAGAAGCGCTCGGTAATCAGGCGGGCCTCCGGGTTTTCCACCAGCGGCAGACCGAGGGCCTCCGCCAGGGCCTCCCTGCTCACGTCGTCCTCGGTTGGGCCCAGACCTCCTCCGATAATTACCAGGTCTGCCCTGGCGGAGGCCTGGAGTATTGCCTCAGTCAGCCGTTTTCGGTTATCTCCGACAGTCACCTGATAATAGAGGTCAATGCCCAGGGCGGCCAGGGTTTGCTGCAGGTACTGGGCATTTGTGTTCAGTGACTGCCCTAAAAGGAGTTCGGTTCCGGTGAAAATAATTTCCGACTTCAATTTTATTCACCTCGTTTTGAATCTCTTTTTCAGCCTCACCGCTATTATACATCAGCAGCCCGGATTCTGGCTTCTGAATTCTTACGGCTGACAGCCGACGACTGACGATTTTTCCGGTAGGGGCTAAATTAGAGGTTGTGGTTAGTTTGAAATGCATGTATAATGTAACACAAGTTCAATGTTGAGTGGTGACCAAACTGAATAAAAGACAACCTGTATTATTTTGGCCAGGCATGTGAAATAGAAAACAATTCTGGGCAGCTTTCAGGCTGCAAGCCGGGAGCGCCAGTTGGATGAAAACTGCTTAAAGTAGTGACAAGGGAGAGTGAGAGGATATGTTTATAGAAAGTTCACCCGTGACCACATGGAGTGAAGAAATAAAAAGACCGGTTATACACCCGACGGCATACATACATCATTCGGCAGTACTGATTGGTGATGTACGGATAGGTAAAGATGTAATCATCTGCCCAGGTGTTGTTTTGAGGGCGGACGAGGGTTCGCCAATCATTATAGGTGAGGGTTCAAACATACAGGACAGGGTTATTATGCACTGTTTGAAGGGCAGTTCCATTGAAGTGGGCGAGAGGTGCAGCATTGCCCACGGGGCGGTGATACACGGCCCCTGCGTGCTGGGCAGGGAAACCTTTGTGGGATTCAATGCGGTAATCCTGGACGCCCGTCTGGGGGGTAACTGCTTTGTTTCTCACCTGGCCCTGGTATCAAAGGTCAACCTCTCCGGTGCCACTTTTGTGCCGGCGGGAAAAATACTCCAGTCCCAGGCCGAGGCAGACGGCCTTGTCAAAGTGAGCGAAGGGGAAAAGCAA
This sequence comes from Bacillota bacterium, assembly GCA_049323615.1. Lineage (GTDB taxonomy): Bacteria > Bacillota > Desulfotomaculia > Desulfotomaculales > Desulfocucumaceae > JBMOPD01. Next base: position 2,240 of record JBMOPD010000079.1, read on the forward strand.
TTTAACAACAAGGTTCTCAGCGTTAATGAAGAACTCCGCCGGGGATACAAGAACATTCACCACCTGGAAATTCACCACGGCCAGCACAGGGCCAGGATAAAGAGGCCGGGGAGGGAATTGGCCGAGGGGAAGGAAGCCGTCACAGTGGGTTAATTAATAATTTTGGCCAGCCGTCTTAAAGTGGGAATTCAGAATCCAGAATGAAAACTCCAAAGATATTTATGTTTAATATAGCAAGAGGTAATCCGCTTCAAAAGTGGTTACCTCTTGCTTTTTTCACTTTTCGGCAGTTTTTTGCCGGTTGAAGCCGGCAGAAGGATATTTTGCAGTTAATCTCGAATTATTAAACTGAAAGCCGGACCGGCAAACAAGACAGGAGAAAAACATGCTGAAAGAACTGGACAAACTGTATGAGGAAATAGCCGGCTGCCCCAAATGCCCCCTGGCCCTGGAAAGAACCAACCCGGTAAGGGATACGGGCAATCCCCGGACGGCGGAAGTGGTTTTCGTGGGGGAGGCCCCCGGCGCCAATGAAATAAAACACGGTATTCCCTTTGCCGGGGAGGCCGGCAAAAAATTAAACGATTATCTGGCTGAGGCCGGCCTGACCAGGGATGATGTGTATATTACAAATGTGGTAAGGTGCCGCCCCACTGCCAACGGAGGCAGAAGAAACCGCACTCCCACCAGGGAAATACCCGTTTGTGGCGGCTGGCTGAACAGGGAACTGGAGATCATTCGCCCCAAAATAGTGGTCACCCTGGGCAATATAGCCCTGAAATGGCTGTGCGGCAAGCAATACAACATTGGGGACCGCCACGGACGGCTGATCCACAACGGCCGCTTTCCAGTGTATCCCATGTATCACCCGGCGGCGGCCATATATAAAAAGGATTTGGATGGTTTAATCCGCTCGGAATTCAGGGAACTGGGCAGGTATCTGGGCAGGGTGGGTTGCTTTTGGTAAAACAGGTACGGTTTTAACTGTATAACTTCTGGAGATTGCTGTTATGTGGAATAGTGGGAACTGGAAAAAATGGAGGCTTGTTGTCAAGCTGGACCCTGACAAATCACTGCCCGCAGAGGCCTTTGAAATAATAAAGGGGCGGAGTATCGACGCGGTGATGGTGGGGGGAACCCAGGGAATAAATTATGGCAATACCTCAAACCTGGTACGGTTAATTCGCAAATCGGGCTTTTGCGGCCCCCTGGTCCAGGAAATTTCAGCCGAGGACGCCGTGGTGCAGAACGCAGATGCCCATTTTATCCCCGTGGTGCTGAACGCGGGGGATATACACTGGCTGGTGGGCGCTCATTTAAGCGCCATTAAAAGATATGGGCAATTAATCCAGTGGGATAAAGTGCTCATAGAGGGCTACCTGGTCGGCAACAGGGACTCCGCTGTGGGCCGGCTCACCGGAGCCAGGGACCTGACAGTGGAGGACGCCGTGGCGTACACGGTCCTGGCCGGGGAAATTTTCCGCATTCCGGTATTATATCTGGAGTACAGCGGGATTTTCGGTGATATGGACATAATCAGGGCGGTGTCAAGGGCTAAAAAAAATATTCACCTGTTCTACGGGGGCGGAATAAAAACCCCGGAACAATTGAACGCGGTGGCCTTGCTGGCGGATACAGTGGTCATCGGCAATATCATTTATGAAAACCCGGCGCAGGCTTTGGAAGTGGTGAGATCATGTATATAAACAAAGAGAGAACCACTCGATAGCAAAGTTCTCTCTTTGTTTTGACTCTTTACAGCTGTGATACAGCCAGCTTTCCCGTTAGTTGAGGTCGGTATCCTTACCGCAGCAGGAGCCCGGGGTGCACCCTTCTTTATCCGGGCTGCTGCCGCAACAGGGACCTGCCGCCAGGTCGTCATTGGCCGGTTTGCCCACCGAGCTGGGCAGGAAGGGGGCTGAAATCATTTTCTTTACATCCCTGCCGCCGCAGTCCGGGCATTTGGCCTGGTCTTCCCCGCGGCCGCTTAAAACCAGTACCTCGAACTTCTTGCCGCAGCCGGCGCATTTGTATTCAAATATCGGCAACGAATCTCCCCCCTTTCGCATGTATACCGAAATAGTTTTTTCTATATTTGTGCTAAAAGTCCTCTCGCCGGGAAAACGGTGTCAAGCCTGATCCTTCCTGACTACCAGCATGGCGTCGGCCGCTTTTACTCCCTTGGGGTATACAACCAGGGGGTTTATATCCAGCTCTTCGATGCTTTCCCGGTAGTCGGTGACCAGGGCCGATATTTTCAAAATTACGTCCACGATGGCGTCAATGTCAGCCGGAGGTTTGCCCCGGACGCCCTTCAGGACTCCGCAGCCTTTAATCTCCTCAATCATGTCCCTGGCATCACCGGGGCTTACCGGGGCTATCCTGAAGGATACATCCTTGAGGACTTCCACAAAGATTCCTCCCAGGCCGAACATAATTACCGGACCGAAAACAGGGTCACGGCTCACGCCTACTATAACCTCGGTTCCCGCGGGCAGCATTTCCTGCACCGACACCCCGTTTATGCGGGCACCGGGTTTATAAGCCCTGACATTTTTAACAATATCGTCAAAGGCCGCCCGTACTTCGCCGTCATTTTTGAGGTTCAGTTTCAGTCCCCCGGCTTCGGTTTTGTGGGGGATATCGGGCGAATCAACTTTGAGCACCACCGGGTAGCCGATTTCCCGGGCCTTCTCAACCGCTTCCCCGGCGGAAGAAGCAAGTGCTTCCCGGGTTATGGGTATCCCGTATTTTTCCAGAACAGCCTTGGCGCTGCTTTCGCTCAGGGTCCCGCCGGGCTTTAACAGGCTGCTTAAATCCGGTTTTTGTGCACCGGGCGGCAGTACACGGTATATATCCTGCTTCTTCTTTTTCAGGGTTTCGCTGTATTTGACCAGGTTGGCCACGGCCTTTATGGCGTCTCCGGTATGGGAATTTACCGGTACGCCGGCGTCTTTTATTGCCGTCACCCCCGGGTCCATACCCATGCCCGGAAAGACAAAAGGCGAGATCAATACAAATTTATCCGTATTTATGCAAATATCAATTGCTTCCTGGATTACCGGGTGGTCGGGGAGAACGTGGAAGTTGATGTTGGCGATAATTATATCCACATCCGGGTCCTCACTGACCGCCCGCAGGGCGGCGGAGATTATTTCGGGGTTTGTCATTACCGCCGCGGTAAGGTCGACGGGGTTGCGGGAAGAGGCAAAGGACGGCAGCACCCTGTCCATCTTTGCCCTGGTCTCCTCCCGCAGGGGGATAACGTTTAGCCCCAGGGATTCGCAAAGGTCGGTAATGGTTACCCCCGCGCCGCCCGAGGTGGCTATGATGGCGGTATTCCGTCCCCTGGGCAGTTTTCCGGCCTGGAAGAGGGGACTAAAGGCAATCAGTTCTGTATAATCATCTATCCTGATAATGCCTGTCTGTTTAAAAAAAGCATCATAAATCCGGTCGGAACCGGCCAGTGAACCGGTGTGCGACGCCGCCGCCCGGCTGCCGGCCGAACTGCGGCCCACCTTCATGATTAATAACGGCTTTTCCTTTTCCAGGGCCTCTTCCGCCACCCTGCGCAGTTTATCGCCGTCCTTGGCCCCTTCCAGGTACCCGCCGGCCAGTTTTGTTGCCGGGTCATGCACCATGTAGTGGAGGAAGTCGGCAAATTCAAGGTCGGCTTCGTTTCCCACGCTTATGAAGTAGTTGAAGCCCACCCCCCTGTGCAGCGAGGCGGCGAAGATAATTGCCCCGAAGGCCCCGCTTTGGGTGACAAAACCCAGCACCTTGGGATCCACCGGGGGAAGGTCCACTATAAAGGCAAAGGATGCCATCACCCCGTTGGTGGCGTTGACAATTCCCAGGCAGTTGGGCCCCACGATACGCATGCCCGATTTCCTGGCCAGTGCGGTGATCCGCTTTTGTTCGGCCAGACCCGCGGGTCCCACTTCGGCAAAACCTGAACTGAAAATTATAGCCGCCTTTACCCCCTTGGCCACACATTCTTCCAGGGTATGGTAGACCCTGTCGGCCACCACGCTGACGATGGCCAGGTCAACCTCCCCGGGCACATCCTGTACCGACGGGTAGCATTTCATTCCATTTATAGTTTCGTGGGCCGGGTTAACCGGGTAGATTTTTCCGCTGTAGCCTTTCTGTAAGAGGGCGTTGACGGGCCTTCCCCCGGGTTTTATAGGGTTGCTGGAGGCGCCGATCACGGCAATTGATTTTGGATTAAAAAAGGGTTTAAGGGCAGTGATGGGATCTTGTTTGCGGGTCATTTCGAAACTCCACCTCTTGCTGTGCTGTTATTGTTTTGCCTTGCTTTTTAAAATCGCCTTAAATAGTATATTCCAAATGTGAATTACGGTCAAATGAATGGAATGTTCAAAAAGTAAAAAGAATTAAAAAAAGCTATTATTATTGAAGAAAGACATGGACAATGTTTTGGAAGCTAAAACATTTTTTACTGCCTGGCAGCCGCCGGTACACCGTAATAATAAGGACCAGCCGGCAGGTATAGCTAACACTTGCCGAAATTGGCTGTTTTCTGTAAAATAAAACAGTGGAACCACAGGCCGGTTTTATGTTGAAAGGGAAAATGCCGGTTTGGGGAATTATTTTTAGATGAATGGAGCTAAATGACGATGGATGAAATGAAGATTATTTACCAAAAACTGGAAAGCATTTTCCCAAAGTACTACCAGTACATCAACAACCCGACCTGTTACGGCCTTACGCCGGCGGAGGTTTACCTGCTTCAGATACTGCGCAAAAGAGGGGGTTGTTCCGTGACGGCCCTGGCCCCTATGCTGGGGGTTACACCCGGGACCGTAACAAACCTCACGGACCGGCTGCACAGCAAGGGTTACGTGGTGCGTGAACGGGGCGAGGAAGACCGCCGGGTGGTCCAAATAATACCCACCGAAGAGGGACTGAAGCTGGTGGAAAAGATTAATAGAGACCGGGTAGCCATGTTGGCCAAGGTTTTTAAAAAACTGAACGAAAATTCCATCGGCGAACTGGTGCTTATGCTGGAGAATATCGATAAATGTTTTAGCGAATATATAAAAGAGGTGAAAGCCAATAATTAAAAAAATGATATAAAACCGCCGCACCGTAAGTAAAAACCAAAACAGCGGCCGCCGCCGCGTTTCCGGTCAATTAACCCCGTACTGTGAGGGGTTTTTTTCACGCTAAAAACCTGAGGATACTTATTAATATGGAGACCGCCACGGCGATCAAAAAGGTGACGGGCAGTGTGATCAGCCAGGCTGTAACAATTTTCTGGGCCGTTCCCCACTTTACCTGGTGAAACCTCTTGGCGGCGCCAACACCCATTATGGCAGATGAGATTACGTGGGTGGTGCTGACCGGAAGTTTGAGGAGGGTTGCCGCAAGGATAACCACCGTTGAGGTTAAGTCGGCGGAGAAGCCGTTGGCGGGCTCTATTTTAATAATCCTGGTTCCCACCGTTTTTATAATTCTCCACCCGCCCACCGACGTTCCCAGGGCCATGGCCACTGCGCAGGATATTTTTACCCAGGAGGGAATATCCAGGGTCTGATGAAACCCTCCGGCAATGAGGGCAAAGGTGATTATGCCCATGGATTTCTGGGCGTCGTTTGTACCGTGGCTGAAGGCCTGCCAGGCTGCGGTGAACACCTGCAGGGTTCTGAAGCGCCTGTTTATCTTGGAGGGATGTGCCTTCCGGAATACCAGTTTGATCAGGCTCATAACCATAAAGCCCACTACAAAGGCGATAATCGGTGAGAAGACCAGAGCTTCCAGTATTTTTAAAAACCCCATGAAGTTGACCGCCTTGAAGCCGGCTGTGGCCACCACGGCGCCGGTCAGCGAGCCGATCAGGGCGTGGGAGGAACTGCTGGGGATACCGTAGTACCAGGTGATCAGGTTCCAGGCAATGGCCGCAATCAAAGCGGCTGTGACTATATAAAGGCCGTTGTTAAGGTTGAAGGGGTTGGCTATTCCGCCGCCAATGGTCTTGGCCACCCCGGTAAAGGTGAGGGCCCCCAGGAGGTTCATGGTGGATGCCAGAATAATGGCCTTCCTGGGCGTAAGGGCCTTGGTGGATATAGAGGTGGCAATGGCGTTGGCGGTGTCGTGAAAGCCGTTGATGAAGTCGAAGGACAGGGCCAGTATGACCACCACTACCGCTAATAAAAATGTTGTCTCTATCATTTCTCCTGCTCCCTAGGAATTTCTCATGATTATTCCTTCCAGAATGTCGGCCACATCCTCACAGAAGTCTGAAAAGGCCTCCATCATGGTGTAGATTTCCTTTTTCTTCATGATCTCTATGGGGTCGGTACAGGTGGCGAAAAGGGTTCTCAGCCCGTCCCTCAGTAAATCATCGGCGGCGTTTTCCAGGTCGTTTATGCGGTGGGTGTGCCTGGTCATTTCTTTAAGTTTGTTTTGTGAAAGCAGTTCTACGGCAGAGTACAGTTCCTGCACGCATATCTGGATGTTCCGGGAGAAAAGGCGCATATAGTCGTCCACTTCCCTCATGTTATAGAGCACCATGTGAGAGGCGCAGACCTCCAGGCAGTCCAGTACATCATCGAGCTGCAGGGTAAGCTCCATTATATCCTCCCTTTCCAGGGGAGTGATGAAGGATTTGTTAAGTTCTATAATCACTTCGTGGGTATACTGGTCTCCCATCTGCTCGACGGTTTTAAGCTGCAGGGAAATGTTTTCGGCCTTGGCCGGGTTGTCCAGGTTTTGCAGCTGATCCATGAAGGTATTGGCGGCCAGGACTATATTCTTTGCGATGAGCAGAAAATACTCGTAAAATATATTTTGCTTTTTTTTGAATAGGCCTCTTAAGTTAATCATGGCAGTTTCCTTTCAGGGTTATTTATCAGGTTTCGGCTATGGCCAACTTGTATTTGAAAGTAGGATTGGCAGCTTCTCATTTTTCCTGATGACTCGTTACTATCTTTTTACCCTCGGGGCCGGCACAGAATTCCAGGTAATCCCTGGTCAGTTCGCTGACACCGGCAGGCGTGACGTACAGCAAGGTCCTGCTTAACACAAAGACCTTGTTTTCCCCGGTGTGGATCTCCAGCGTCTTTATCCCCCCGGCCTGGTAGTTGGAAGAGACATAACCTATGGCGTTGACATCCCGCATGACAGCTCCCAGTACCGCCCCGGTGGAAGTCATCACCACCGCCTTTTCATCAACTGCCGCCTCCTTTCCCATCACTATGTCCTCAAAAATGCTGTGGGTGCCTGAACCCTTTTCCCTGCTGATCACTGTGATGGGTCTGTTTAAGCCCCCAACATTACTCCAGTTAGTTACTTTACTGCTGAACACCTCCCTTGCCTGATTGATGGTCAACTCCCGGACAGGGTTTTTTTCGTTGACAATAATGCGTACGCTGTCTTCGGTTATCTTGTATGATTTTAAAGAATTTTTTTCTTCCTCAGTCAGGGGCCTGGATACCGAACCAATGTCCAATATACCCTCCATTACCCCTCTTATTCCGAGGCTGGAGTCTCCCCCTTCGATGTGAATTTTTACGCCTGGGTGCTTTATCTCGTAAGCCCGGGCCAGTTTTTCCGAAATGGGCATCATAGATGTAGAACCGGCAATCCTTATCACCGGCGGGTGGCCGCTCTCTTTTCCGCCGGCGCCTTTCCCGCATCCGTAAAGGGCCAGGGAGATTAACAGCACTGATATTGAAATTGCCAAGACCCTTTGCATGGTGGGAAAGGCCCCCAACGACAATTTTTGATAAAGCCGCACCAAATGTTAACTATTCTTTTCCTTATGTCAAATACCTGCTAAGAAAATGTTAAGTAACAGTTAAGGATTTGTTAGGTTTCATTGATAAAATTATTGTTCGGTACCAAACAATAACTTGTGACTAAATTCCGCGGGTCATATAATAGGCCTAAAGATTAGTATGGAGGAAACTGATGAAAAGTATTTTTCTTTTTTCACTGATCACGCTTTTTACGGGGAATCCCTTACTGGCCCTGGCAGTGATAATAGTGTTATATGTTATTATAGACCGCAGTTTTATCGGGATACTGCCGGATTTTACAGTCCCCTGGCGCAGGCGGATGAGAATAGGGGATCTGGAAAGGACCATCGGGGCCAACCCCCACAATGGCGACGCCCTGCTGGAACTGGGCATGCTTTATTTTAACAGGAAGCAGTACCGGCGGGCCATTGGCGTCCTGGAACGGGCTTACGAAAAGATGAAGGACTGGCCGGATGTGCACTTTTACCTGGGAGCCGCCAGCTATGAAATTGGTGATACCGGGCGCGGGCTGGCCGAGATTCAGGAGGCGGCGGAAATCAATCCGAAAATATCGTACGGTTTTCCTTATATATACCTGATCAGGGCCGTCCTGGAACAAAAGGGTACCGCGGGCCGGAATATCGATGATCTGGAAAATAAGCTTTTGAGATTTGGTTCTGTACAGGCATTTTTTGAGGCCGGTAAACTATTTTACAGGTATGGGGAAAAATCCAGGGCGGGGAAATTTTTCAGGGAGGTTCTTGACAACTACAGGCTTTCTTCCCCCACCTTCCGCCGCACCTACAGGAGGATGGCAATTATGTCAAGATTGTACCTGAGGTCCATCTGATTTAAAATTTTTCTTTAACAGTATAATGAGTGACAGGAGACAGGAGACAGGAGACAGGAGACAGGTTCTCTTTGTCCTTGTGGTTTGAACAGATACTGGCTTATAGAATCGGTCAGCTGGTATTTCAGTAAAGGTGATGGCTTAATGAAAACGGGCATGGCAAACCTGCCTCTGCACGGCCACCACTGCCCCCGCTGGCTATTTGAAAGGATGGTCAGGCTGAGCGGGGCCATTGTGGAGGCGGTGGTTGAAGAATACGGTCCCGACGAGGTTTTGAGGCGAATGTCCGACCCCTTTTGGTTCCAGTCCCTGGGCTGCGTGGTAGGGTTTGACTGGCACTCCTCGGGGCTGACCACGGTGCTGTGCGGGGCGCTGAAGGAGGGCCTGCGTCCGAGGCAGCGCCACCTGGGGCTCTACATGGCCGGCGGCAAGGCCGCCACGTCGAGGAAGACACCTCTGGAAATAGAGGAGTACACTGAAAAATTCGGCCTCGGCGTAGATGTGCCTATGCTTCAGTATGCCAGCAGGATGGCTGCCAAGGTTGACAACAGCGCCGTACAGGACGGCTTTCAAATATACCAGCATGTTTTTTTATTTACCGCCAGCGGAGAGTGGGCTGTGGTGCAGCAGGGAATGAACCGGCAAAGCGGCTGGGCCAGGCGCTACCACTGGCTGGGGGAGGGGGTCTCGGACTTTGTGCAGGAGCCCCATGCCGGCATCTGCGGTACCCCCGCCGGGGACATACTGAATATGGTTTCGGCCGACAGCGCGGCTTCCAGGGAAGCATCGTTGTTCCTGGCCAGGGAAAAGCCCGACCAGGTGGTGAAGGCCCTGAAGAGGATTTCGGCCATGGCTCCCCAGCAGTTGAGAACCCTTGACCTGCCGGCGCAGCACCCGGTCCCGGACGCCGCCCGGATAGAAAAGGCCCTGTCCAGGCTGTATGACATCCAGCCGCAAGATTACCAGGAACTTCTATCCACCGAAGGCGTCGGCCCGGCCACGGTGAGGGCCTTTGCCCTGGTGGCCGAGGTGATATACGGGGTTAAAGCCAGCCGCCGGGACCCGGCCAGGTACAGTTTCGCCCACGGCGGCAAGGACGGCCATCCCTTCCCGGTGAACCGGCGGGATTACGACCGGTCCATTGCCCTTCTGGAACATGCCCTGAAAAGGGTCAAGACCGGCGACCCGGAAGTCATGAAGGCCCTGAAGAGACTTTCCGGGATCCAATCACGGATGGCAAAAGAAAGCCGCCCCGTTTGATTGAAACGTGGCGGCTCTTGGTTTGATTCCTTAGTTTTTTGAGTATTGGCCTGCTGAAAGCTTATTGCTAAAAAGCTGATGGTGACAGCTACTTGGTATCCCTTACCTTGCCTTTAAAGACTGAAATGTATTTGTTCACCTTCCCTGCAATACCCTTGGTGGAATGCGGCAGAGGGGTCTTTGACAGGTCGTAAATTTGCGCGGCGGTAATCTGACCCACCTTTTCCAGGTTGTACGGAATAATCTTGTCCAGGGAATCCGCCGCGGTATGGTAGTAGGGGTCCGGATCCCAGTTAATGAAGGAAACAGGTATTCCAACCTCTTCGAAATAGGCGTGGTCGCTGTTGGAACCGGCATCAAAGCTGGATACTTCCTGCCCCAGTTCAGAGCCGTACAGTTTGCTTAAATTGACCAGCCAGCCGTCGCCCTCGGCCATATCTCCGGCGTACAGCTTATCGCCCACTCCCACCATGTCCAGGTTAATCATGCCTGTGGTGTTGGCCATGTCATCTTCGGACATATTGGACACATAGTAGTATGATCCGTCCAGTCCGGTTTCCTCGGCCCCAAAGAAGACAAATTTAACGTCCGAGGCCAGTGAGTAATCCTTCAGAACCCTGGCCACCTCCATTGTCACTGCGGACCCGGAGGCGTTGTCATTGGCCCCGTACCCGGCCGAGACGCAGTCAAGGTGCCCGCCCATAATCACGGTCTTGCCGGTGCCTTTACCGCGGGAGGCCTTTTTGGTGGCCACCACGTTCTGGGAGGTCCTCTGTTCCATGATGGTTTCCACCCACAGGGCTGCTTTTACTGTGGCGCTTTCCATCAGGGAAAGCAAATACTGGCCCTCCTCCTGGGAAAGGCTCACCGCCGGGATGGGAGCGGGTTCCTGCAGCGTACCGAAGAAGTTGCCCGGTTGGTTGTTAAATATAACTGCGCCCTTGGCTCCCTTTTCGGCGGCCCAAATAACCTTGTCCTTGAAATAATAGGTTCCCCTTTGAATTAACGCAATTTTGCCGGTGACATCCTTCCCTTCGTAATCGGCAGGTCCCCCCAGGCCGACGTAGACAAGTTCGGCGGTTACGCTGCCGGACGGGCTGTACGTCATGATATTGGGGTGCAGTTCCTGGGCCACTGCAGGTTCAACCACACCCAGGCTGCAGCCTATGTCTTCAAAAAACACGATGGGAAACTCCTGGATTTCTGTTTCATAGCCGTAACCCTGCATTTTTTCCTTTATATAGGCGGCTGCCGCCTTTTCGTCCGGGGACCCGGCTATCCTTTTCCACTGGGTCAAATCGGTGATGAACCCTTTTGCGCTGTCACCCGAAATGCCGCGGACGATATCCTTGTGGGCGGGTTCCGCCACGGCCACCAGCGGCAGTGAAACCAGGAATACCAGAGTCAACAGTATAGTGATAATCTTACGCTTCATCAACCCCACTCCTTCAGGTAAATTGTCTTGCAATTTAATTTTTGGTTGATTAATTGGAATTTATCTCTCCCGCCACAACCCTCCCTCCTTTTAACATTCGTTACAATAAATAACATAAAAAATATTCAACAGAGTACTTGCCATATCCTTCCATATGAATATAAAATTAATAGATTTTGGCATAGTAAGGATGCTTTTTAAATCCCCCGGCTGGAGGCTGTATATTTTTTTTAATTCAGCACCAAATAATATCCACAGCATTAGCTATAATGGTTTAGTATAAAAACGGTGTGGTGACAAACGGCCCGGTTGAGCTATAATCCATATTGGGGACTTGATTGAGTAACTACGTCAGGCCCGGTTGAAATTGAGGAGGGAATTGCTATGGGGCGAGAAAACGGGTATGAACTGGCACTGAGCGAGGAAACCGAGGAAAAGTTGGGGGAATATGCCCGGAAAACAGGCTTTTCCGTGGACGAGGCCTTCGAGTTTATAATTACCAATTACCTGCAGAGACAGCTGCCAATAATAAAGAAAAGGTCCGGTGAAACAGGAACCCCCGTTAATGAACTGCTGGATGAGCAGTTTGTCAGGCTGCTTGACTTTTTGATCAACAAGGAGCAGGGTAATGGCTGAAATTATTTTAAAACAGAATGAGGTTGGGGCTTTATTGAATGCGAAAGGTGTGAGACAAAAACGAAGAAGAAAAACCTAATCAAGCTGAGCCTGGGGCACGCCGTCACCGATATCAACGCCGGGGCGCTTCCCATCATGCTGGCCTACCTGCAGCCGGCGTTCTTGCTGACGCAATTCCAGGTAGGACTGGCCGTTATGGCTTTCAATGTCACTTCATCAGTTATTCAACCGGCCTTCGGTGTTTTCAGCGACCGCTACAGGCTGGCCTGGCTGATGCCCGCGGGGTGCCTGCTGGCCGGGCTGGGTATGGCCTTGACCGGGCTGAGCCACAGTTATTATGTGCTGCTGCCGGTGATATTTCTCAGCGGCCTGGGGGTAGCCGCCTTTCACCCCGAAGGTTCCAAATTTGCCCGGTTTTCCAGCGGCCCCAAAAAAGTTTCCGGGATGGCCGTATTTTCAGTGGGCGGAAATGTGGGGGTGGCCCTGGGGCCGGTTCTGGCCACACTGTTTTACAGCCTGGCCCAGTTGAAGGGAACCGTCGGTTTCCTGGTTATCAACACCCTTATGGCGCTGGTTTTATACCTGTCCCTGCCATCTCTGGGCGGAGGCCGGGAAATGACCGGAGGCCAGGGCCCACAGGCCGGCGGGAGCCCGGAAAAAGGAGGCTTCATCTCTGACGCCAGGGCTTTTTTAGCGGGCAGGGCGGCTGTCCCGCTGATTTTAATCATTCTTATAGTTACCTTCAGGTCCTGGGTGCAGAGCGGGATACTGACTTTTGTTCCCCAGTACTATATCCACCAGCTCAATCAAAGTGAATTATACGTGACCATGATAAATTTCCTGTTCCTGGCCGCGGGGGCCGTGGGCACCCTGGTGGGCGGCCCGGCGGCCGACCGGTGGGGTATGAAGGCCGTGATCATAGCTTCCATGGCCCTGCAGGTTCCCCTGCTGTACATGTTTTTACACCTCAGCGGAATATGGGCCATCGTAGGCATCACCCTGGCCGGCCTGGCACTGGTGTCTTCCTTCGCGGTTACGCTGGTTTACGGCCAGGAACTGCTGCCCGGCAGGGTGGGGCTGGCTTCGGGGCTGATTATCGGCTTCGGTGTGGGCATGGGAGGAGTGGGGACCCCGCTGATTGGGTACGTCGCCGACCGGTGGGGTTTAATAACAGCCTTGAACTCTCTGCTGTTCCTGCCTCTGATCTGCTTGATCCTGGCCGCTTTCCTGCCCAAGGAAAGGTCTGCTGTGCCCGGTGCTGTTGCGGGCCAGATGCATTGACTTGACACTGCCAGCCGTAAGCTATAAGCTATAAGCCGAAAGCTTTTAGGATTCAGACGCGGGGAAGCAGGAATGAAGTAATTGTTCATTAAAACGGCGATTTGTCAAAGGGGGTTGTAGTCTTTGGACAATACGGCCAACAGCAAAGAAACACAAATGTTGGAGTTTCAGGCGGAGGTCAGGCAGCTGCTTGACATCGTGATCAACTCGCTCTATACCGAAAGGGAAATTTTCGTCCGGGAACTGATCTCAAACGCCTCGGACGCGCTGGAGAAATTTCGCCTTATTTCCCTCATGGAAAGCGATTTCCGCGATAAGAACCTGCCCCTGGAGATTTCCATCGAGACCAACGATAGGGAAAACACCCTGGTCATTGCGGATACCGGTATCGGCATGACCAGGGAGGAACTGATAGACAATCTCGGCACCATAGCCCGTTCCGGGTCCAGGGAATTCCTTAAAAGGCTGGCCCAGGGGGACCAGAAAGACGCTCAGCTGATCGGGCAGTTCGGGGTTGGGTTTTATTCGGTCTTCATGGCGGCCTCCTCGGTGCGGGTATTGACCCTCTCTTATAAGCCGGAGGCCACCGGCTGGGAATGGGCATCCGACGGCGCCGGCAGCTACACCATTACCCCGGCCCAGGGTTTGAGCCGGGGGACCAGGATAATCATCAGCCTCAGGGAGGACGCCAGGGAATTTGCCGATGCCGGCCGGGTCAAAAAAATTATCAAACATTATTCCAATTTCGTACCCTTTGATATCAAGCTGAACGGCGAAGTGGTCAACACCGTGCAGGCCATCTGGACGCGGAATAAAAGCGAGATAAAGGACGAGGAATACAACGAGTTTTACAAGTTCCTGACCAATTCCTTCACGGACCCCATCTACCGCCTGCACCTTTCTTCGGACGCGCCGATCCAGCTCAACGCCCTGTTCTTTGTGCCCAACGACAACATGGAGCGCTTTGGATTGGGCCGCATTGAGCCGGGGGTTAACCTTTACTGCCGGAAGATTTTGATCCAGCAGAACGCCAGGGACATCCTGCCGGAATACTTCCGCTTTGTAAGGGGAGTGGTTGACTCCGAGGATCTGCCCCTGAATATTTCCCGGGAGACTATTCAGAGCAGCCGGCTGATCATCAGGCTGCGCAAGTTCCTGACCAAACGCCTGATTTCCTTCCTGGAGGAGGAGGCCGCCAGGGATAAAGAAAAATATGGTTTGTTCTGGGACAAGTTTTCCATGTTTATAAAGGAAGGCTGTGTCAGTGACGGGGACAACCGGGAACAGCTGGCCAGGCTGTTGCGGTTCCAGTCCAGCAAGGCCGGGGCCGGAGAGTTGATTTCTCTGGCTGATTACGCCAGCCGCATGAAGGAAAACCAGAAGGCGGTTTACTACCTTAACGGTCCTTCCCGGGAGGTTATCGAAGCGGGCCCGTATCTGGAGGCCTTCCGGGAGAGGGATATCGAGGTGCTGTACCTGCTGGACCCGGTGGACGATTTCGTAATGACCGCCCTGCGGGAATTCCAGGGTAAAAGCCTTGTTTCAGCCGATCAGGCCGACCTGGACCTGCCTCCGGTGGATGATAAGGCGGAGGCGGAAGGCAGCGTGCCCGGCGCCCGGAATGCCCTTACTCCCGAAGAGATTAATTCTCTCACGGCCTGGATGAAAGATGTGCTGGGAGATACGGTCAGCGAGGTGCGGGAGTCCCGCCGGCTGGTGGACAGCCCCGCCGTGCTGGTGAATCCCGACCAGATGATTACCACCAGTATGCAGCGCATCCTCCAGGCCGCCAACAAGGATTTTGAGAGGATAGGGCAGAAGGTGTTGGAAATCAACCCCAGGAGCAGTGTCATTATACGGCTGGCCAGGCTGCGCGGCGCCGGGGCCGACGAGGACTTTCTCCGGTCCTGCGCCGAGCAGATAGCCGACAACGCCTTCCTGGCCGCCGGCCTGCCGGGAAACAGGCTGAAAACCATCGACCGGATCTACAGGATAATGGACAAGGCCCTGGAAGCGGAGACAAGGCCGGAATAATTCCCCGGCCGGGGCAGCCTGTTTGCTTAAAAGCATTGTAAGAAAAACCCGGAGGATGTATAATTTATAAAACAGGTTCATGGAGAAAATTAAAACAATTCCGGGGGAGCTCATGAAATGGGCTGAGAAAGGGCTGTGCAGCACCTGACCCTTATACCTGATCGGGATAATGCCTGCGTAGGGAGATAAAAAAGTTAACGCACGGATCCCGTGCGTTTTCTGTTTACAGGGTGATTTTAATGAGGTGCTTTATCCTTGCCGGCGGGCCGATAACAAACTATGAAGGCATATCCCCGGATCCCGGTGACCTGGTAATCTGCGCCGACGGCGGAGCCCGGCACGCCGGGGCCCTGGGAGTGGTCCCCGCCCTGGTTATCGGCGACATGGATTCGGTGGACCCCGGGCTGCTGGAGGAATTTGCGGCCAGGGGCTGCCGGGTGGTCAGATTTCCCCGGGACAAGGATGAAGTTGACACCGAATTGGCCTTAAACGCCGCCATTTCGGCAAATCCCGATGAAATAATCATTTGCGGGGCCACCGGGGGACGCCTGGACCACACCCTGGCCAATATTCAGCTGCTGGCATTGCCGGCCCAAAGGGGCATCAGGTCTTCGATAACCGGCCGCCGGCACCGCGTTACCCTGGTAACACCGGACCTCCCCTACGAGGTTGTGGGGCGCGGCAGCACCTTCAGCCTGCTCCCGCTTACCACCAGGGTGGCCGGGGTAACCGCCAGGGGGGCGGCCTGGGAGCTTAATGGCGCGGAATTCGTGATCGGCAAGCCATATGGGGTGAGCAACAGGGTTGAGGCCGATAAGGTACAGGTTTCCATTGCCGAAGGAATGTTGCTGGTTATTGAGCTGTTGCGGGGAGCCGGCCCTTAATCCCCAATCCCCAAGGTGGTGTCTTATGTCCAGGTATACGGGGGCCCTGTGGGGCCTGGCCATCTTTATAATAATATGGCACCTGACGGTGATACTGTTCGAGGTGCCCAAGTGGTTTCTGCCCTCCCCCGCCGATGTACTTTTAGCCATGATCAGGGACTACCGGCTGATTTTGTCGCACTCGGCCTATACGCTGGCGGCGGCGCTGTCCGGCTTCCTGCTGGCGCTGGTAACCGGGCTGGCGCTGGCCCTGGCCATGGATTACTGGCCGTCCCTTTATGCAAAGCTGTACCCCATGCTGGTGGTCTCCCAAACAGTTCCCGTGATCACCGTCGCTCCCCTGATCATTATCTGGTTGGGCCTCGGCCTGCTGCCCAAGGTGGTGGTGGTGGGGCTGGTCTGCTTCTTTCCCTTGACGGTCAGCGTAACCGGGGGAATGCAGGGGACCGACCCAGACCTGGTTGATTTAATGAGGGTTGCGGGGGCCAGCAGGTGGCAGATCATCCGGCTGGCCCGCCTTCCTGCGGCGCTGCCCTCATTTTTTACGGGGCTGAAGATTTCCGCCACATATTGCGTTATGGCGGCGGTGATCGGGGAGTGGCTCGGCTCCAGCAGCGGCCTGGGGCTTGTGCTTACCAGGGCCTCCCACTCATACCAGATGGGCAGGGCTTTTGCCGCCATCACAGCCATAGTGATACTGAGCCTGCTGATGTTCCTGCTGGTGGAGATAATGGCCAGGCTCTCGATGCCCTGGCACTACAGAAAGAGGGAGTGAAAAAGCCAGGTTTCAGGTTGGGAATTGGTGGTTTAGTAGTGATTTGAGGAGGTACATACATGAAAAAGAAATTGTCAGTGTTTATCTGCCTGCTGGTCCTGGCGGCTGCAGTGGCCGGATGCGGGAAAGGCCCCGGAGATGGCCGGAAGGCGGCAGAGAAGCCGGAAAAACCGAGAAAAATAACCTTTATGCTGGACTGGGTACCCAATACCAACCATACCGGCATCTACGTGGCCAGGGAGAAGGGCTACTTTGCCCAAAAAGGTCTGGATGTGGAAATAGTGCAGCCTTCCCAGGGAGGGGCTACCGACCTGGTGGCCACCGGTAAGGCCCAGTTCGGCGTCAGCTGCCAGGAGGAGATAACCATGGCCCGGGCTGCCGGCGTTCCCATAGTCTCGATCGCCGCCGTCATTCAGCACAACACCTCGGGCTTCGCTTCGAAAAGTGAGAGCAATATCAAAAGGCCCCGGGATTTTGCGGGCAAACGCTACGGGGGATGGGGAGCGGCGTCGGAGGAGGCGGTTCTGAGGGCTGTTGTGCAAAGGGACGGGGCTGATCCCAACAAGGTGAAAATTTTCAATATCGGCACCTCGGACTTTTTCGCCGCCATCAGCAAGGATATCGACTTCGCCTGGATATTCTACGGCTGGACCGGCATAGAAGCCGAACTCAGGGGCATGCCCCTGAACATGATTATGTTGAAGGACCTTGATCCCGTTCTGGATTACTACACCCCGGTCCTCTTCACCAACGAGTCGGTAATTAAAAACGATCCCCAGCTGGTGCGGGACTTCCTGGCCGCTGCTTCCATGGGATACAACTTTGCGGCGGACAACCCGGACCAGGCGGCTGAAATACTGTTGAAGCAGGTTCCGGAACTGAATGCCGAACTGGTCAGAAAGAGCCAGAAGTGGCTTTCCCCCAGGTACAGGGACGATGCCCCCCGCTGGGGAGAGCAGAAAAAAGAGGTGTGGCAGAAATACACTGCCTGGATGGAGCAGCATAAGCTTCTTCCCGGCAGCGTGGATGCGGACAGGGCCTTCACCAATGAATTCTTACCCTGAAAATACTTTATTCTGTAATGCTCATCCTGTCAGAATCCAGAATCCAGAATCCAGACCTCCATGCCGCAAGCGGCACCATCAGAGGATGGATGGGGCTGACAGCTGGGGGCTGACGGCTATGCCGGGCGGGAGAGTAATGGTATGACAGTGGAGTTGAAAAGTATATCCAAGGCTTTTAAATGCCCGGGAGGAGAAAAGCAGGTCCTCTGTGACCTGTCCCTGCGGGTGGGCCGGGGCCGGTTTGTAAGCTTGATCGGGCCCAGCGGCTGCGGCAAGAGCACTGTTTTCAGGATAATATGCGGCCTTCTTGCCCCCGACCGGGGTGAGGTGCTGATTAACGGCCTGCCCGGGGTTAAACCGGGAGGGGCGCTCTCTTACATGCCCCAGAAGGACCTGCTGATGCCCTGGCGCACGGTGCTGGACAATGTGATCCTGCCCCTGGAAATTGACGGTTTAAACAAAAACGCAGCCCGGGAGAAGGCGCTGTCTCTTTTCCCTCTCTTCGGGCTGGAAGGGTTCGAGGACAACTATCCGGCGGAACTTTCCGGCGGGATGAGCCAGCGGGCGGCCCTCCTGAGAACAGTGCTGGCCGGCAGGGACATCATGCTGCTGGACGAGCCCTTCGGGGCGCTGGACGCCATTACCCGGTTCAAGATGCAGCAGTGGCTTCAGGAGATATGGATGAAGTTCGGGAAGACGGTACTTTTTATCACCCATGACGTGGAGGAGGCTATTTTTCTTTCCGACCACATATATGTGATGTCCCCCCGCCCGGGGACCATCAAGGAGGAGATCCCGGTTCCTTTTGGCCGCCCCCGGGCGCCTTCCATAGTAACTGAAGAGGGCTTTGTCAAACTGAAGGAAACCCTGCTGAAAATGCTGGCGTTTTAATTTGGAATAGGGAATAATGGTTAAATTCAGGGGCGGCTTTGTTGCCCGGTTTTTATTACTTCCGGCCTTTCACCTCTCAACCGGGCAGGCCGATACGCATATGCCGCACCTTTTTCCGTTATTTGACGCGAACATGTAGTGGGCGCACTTTTCCTTGTCAATCACCCATCCGGTCTTGTGGGAGTAATTGCCTTCCCACCTGTCAAGTGCCCCGGCGGGGCAGCGGGATACGCACTCCCCGCAGGCGGTGCAGTTTTCGGCCGGGGCTGTGCCGGAGTATTTCAGCTCCGCGCCGGTGATTACCGAGGCCAGCCTTACCCTGGGGCCGATCCGGCTGACCAGGAGAAGGTTGTTGATGCCGAAACTCCCCAGGCCGCAGAGGACGGCTGAGTGCTTGTGCGAAAAGTCTCCTTTAAGCCTGGAATAGTCGCCGATATCGGCCTCCGGCCCGATGCCGATGCTGGGGAAACCCCTGGTTTCCAGGACCCGGGCGATTTTGTGGGCGGCCTGGACCAGTATCTGGTTCACCGCCGTAAACTCGAGCATGTACTGGTTCCTGGTGCGGGGAAGGTTGTCAACTGCCCCGTTGTTCAGCCGGTAAGCGAATGTGACCACGCTTTGGGCTTCCGGCAGGATGTCCCGGGGATGATGACCTTCCGGGGCACCGCTGTACGCGGAAACCGGAGCACATCCGAAGGCGTGAAGGCCAAGGCTCATGGCCAGGTAGCTCAGCTCGGTGTTGATATCCATATAAATCACCCCTTAGCGCGTGTTATATATTATAACAGAGTTCTTACCTTTTGGCAGTCGGTTGTTTTCATATAGAGTCAGTTGGCGATTCCCGGGCCCGACATAAAAGACCACCGGGCGGGGATGATAAGAAAAAATATATTTGCGGCATCTGTTTTTCCATGCGGGAGGGAATTTTTTGCCCGGCATAGAATTACCGGGTAAAGACTGACGACAGCGGGGGGCTTTAAATGAACAAGGAAGATTCTCTTAAAAAGTACACTCTCATTGTAGTGGTGATGGCATCCTTTCTTACCCCGTTCATGGGCAGCGCCATAAATCTGGCCATACCCTCCATCGGCAATGAATTCAACACCAGTGCGCTTCTTCTCAGCTGGGTGGTTACCAGTTACCTGCTGGCCTCGGCCGCCTTTCTGGTGCCCTTCGGCAGGCTGGCCGATATTATCGGCCGCAAGAAGATTTTCCTGATCGGCATATCCGCTTTTTCCCTGACGTCCCTGCTCTGCGGCCTGGCCTGGTCCATCGAGGCGCTGATCTTTTTCAGGATACTGCAGGGGGTGGGCAGCGCCATGATTTTCGGCACCGGCATGGCCATACTGACCTCGGTTTTCCCTCCCCAGGAAAGGGGCAAGGTGCTGGGGATAAACGTGGCCACGGTATATGTCGGGCTTTCACTGGGGCCGGTGCTGGGCGGGTTTCTGAACTACAACCTGGGCTGGCAGTCAATATTTTATTTGAATGTGCTGATTGGTATTATCGTTGTATTTTTTACCGCCCTGAAGCTAAAAGCAGAGTGGGCCGGCGCCAGGGGGGAAAGGTACGACTTAACCGGAGCCATCCTTTATTCCCTGGGCCTGGTTATGTTTATGTACGGGATCTCTTCCGTTGCCACATCGGTTTGGGCCACGTACGTACTGGCGGCCGGCCTGGTGGTGCTGGCCATATTTGTAAGATATGAAATCGGGGTGGAACAGCCTGTCCTGAACATGAGGCTGTTCAGCAAAAACGCCACCTTTGCCTTTTCAAACCTGGCGGCGCTGATCAACTACAGCGCCACCTTTGCCGTGGGGTTTCTGCTTTCCCTGCATCTCCAGGTGGTAATGGGCTATAACTCCCAGGCAGCCGGCCTCATACTCCTGTCCCAGCCGGTGATGATGGCGGTGCTGTCGCCCTTTGCCGGGAACCTTTCCGACCGGGTGGAACCCAGGGTGGTTTCTTCCTGGGGGATGGCAGCGACCACCCTGGGTCTGTTTATTTTTTGCTTTATAAATACTGCCACACCCATCTGGCTGGTGATGGCCAACCTTGCCCTGCTGGGGATTGGTTTTGCCCTGTTTTCTTCGCCCAACAGCAATGCAGTAATGGGGTCGGTGGAGAAACGGTTTTTAGGGGTGGCCTCGTCCACCCTCGGTACCATGAGACTGACCGGGCAGGCTATCAGTATGGCCATGGTTACCCTCGTACTGGCATTTTACGTGGGCAGTGTGAAACTGAGCCCGGCGTACTCGGCACTACTTGTCAGTGGTACCAGGACGTCTTTTGTCGTGTTTACAGTTCTCTGCTTCGTTGGCATATTTGCTTCCCTGGCCAGAGGGAATGTCCGGCCTGATGCGCCGCGGGCGGGGATAAATAAGGGCAGGCCCGGCAAATAAAAACACAGGCTGACAATGACGTTTATTCTCCTTGCGGGCTTCCATACTGTCGGGTATAATAGTAATAATAAAAGGGAGTAGCTTTAACGGTATAAGCCGTCAGTACAGGGTATCAATAACCCTCGGCTGTGCCGGCAACCCCGGAGTTGTTAGCAAGACTTTTATCACCAATCAAACTGCTGATAAAAGTCTTTTTGATGTAATTTAAACATCATAACAAACAAGCTGCTGCATATTAAGAAAAATAAGGATGTAAAATGTTAATAATTAATATAGGCAGGTGAGATAATCAAGGTAGTAATATAGTTTAGCCCAAAAAACCGGATCTGAAAAATATGGGGGTGTGTTTATGAATACCTTGAAAGTATGGTTGTTGATGGGAGGCCTGACTATACTGCTGGTGCTGATGGGTAACGCCATCAACGGCCAGTCCGGTGCACTGGTTTTCTTCCTGATCGCCATGGCCATGAATTTCATCGGGTATTTTTACAGTGATAAGATAGCCATAAAGATGACCGGATCCTATCCGGTATCCGAAGCCGAGGCCCCGGAACTTTACGAGATAGTCCGCAGGTTGAGCCAGCGGGCGGGCATTCCCATGCCCAGGCTCTACGTAACCCCGTCCGATCAGCCCAACGCTTTCGCCACCGGGCGAAACCCGGCCAATTCCGCGGTGGCCGTTACCGAGGGAATAATGCGGCTGCTCAACCGGTCCGAGGTGGAGGGCGTGCTGGCCCACGAGCTGGCCCATATCAAGAACAGGGACGTGCTGGTGGGAACCATCGCTGCTGCCCTGGCCGGCGCCATCTCCATGATGGCCCACGTGGTGCAGTGGGGAGCGATTTTTGGTATGGGCAGGGGAGACGATGAAGAGGGAGGGGGCGGCCTGGTCGGCGCCCTGCTTATGGCCATTATCTTCCCCATAGCGGCCATGATCATACAGCTGGCTATTTCGCGCTCCCGGGAATACGGGGCCGATGCCACCGGGGCCCGGATTGCCGGTTCTTCCGCCGGCCTGGCCAACGCCCTTTTAAAGCTGGAGTCGGCAGCCCACCGGATACCTATGCAGGTTAACCCTGCCACCTCGCACATGTTTATTGTCAACCCACTCTCCGGCGCTTCCATGGCCAGGCTTTTCAGCACCCACCCGCCCATCCAGGAAAGGGTGGAGAGGCTGCGCAGGATGCAGATCTGAGCACATAGCGGAAAATGTGAAGCGGCGGAAACTTTATTCCGCCGCTTCACATTTTATATCGAGTTTGTTTTTTTCCAGTGAATGAATTAATATTAAACTTGATATAAAGATTGGGTGAGAGAATGAAGGTTTTAACGGTTGTCGGCAGCCCCAGGAGAGGGGGAAACACAGATACTGTTTTGGGAGCGATGGTGGAGGAGCTGGAAAAAGGGGGCTGTCGGATCAATAATGTATATCTGAACGAAATCCAGATGCGGGGCTGCCAGGGCTGTATGTCGTGCAAAAAGGCCACCGACCACTGCGTTCAGAAAGACGGCATGACGCCGGTTTACGACCTGATCCAGGAATCCGGCCTGGTGCTGATGGGTACCACGGTATACCTCTGGGACGTCACCGGGCAGTTCAAACTGTTTGTGGACAGGTTTTTCGCCTTCTGGGAGAAGTCTTACCGGGGCAGGATCAGGGCGGGCAAGACGGCCGTCCTGGTGACCGTTTTGGGGCAGGATAATATAAAAATGGGCCGCGAC
The DNA here is from genome assembly GCA_049323615.1 of Bacillota bacterium. Lineage (GTDB taxonomy): Bacteria > Bacillota > Desulfotomaculia > Desulfotomaculales > Desulfocucumaceae > JBMOPD01. The sequence continues at coordinate 25,237 of JBMOPD010000079.1, forward strand.
GTGTCGGACAAGTATGTGAGTCTTTTTAAGAGTTTCGGCTTTTCCAGGGTGGAACCCCTGATATTCCCCGGTGTCAACAGCAGGGGCGCCATGCTGAAGCGGCCGGACTACCTGGAGGCCGCCAGGGAGCTGGTCCGGAAGGTAATGAAATAGCCAACAGCCGTCAGTTGAAGCCCACCCCGTATTAGAATTTATCACTGTCTCTTATTGTCCCCCGGGCCGAATTTGAAGGCCGGCCGGGGTGCCAGGCGTTCCCTGGCGTAGCCGTACAGCAGACCGGCCAGCATTAAAATGCCGGCATAGCCCACTGCCGAGTAAAGCACCCGCACCAGGGTGGAGAAGCCAAGTTGGCCGGCGGCCAGGGAGGCTATCCCGGCTCCAATGACCAGCCACCTGAATCCCCGCGCCTCCGGATCCAGAACCCTGGCGGTAAAACCGTAGAGGCTCCCCACCGCGGTGGTGTATATTTCAGCCAGCAGGACAATGCTGTAAACGGTTTGGACCAGGGGAGAAAACCGGGCCGCAATCCGGGCCATGGGGATCTCATAGCCGGAAACCGCCGGGGGGCTGGATAGAAGGGCCAGATTTATGGCCAGGGCGCCGATTCCCAGCCCGATCCCGCCGTACAGAGCCCCTCTTCTCAGGACACTGACATTGTCCCCGGCCAGCCTTCCAATGGGCGCCAGCACCGCCACCCCCAGCACCAGGTTGTACGATACATAAACTATAGCCGAGAGGGGCCAGAAAGGCACTGGGGGATTGGACACCCGGGCCCACTGGGCCAGCGTAAGCGCATTCAGGGGGCTGGAAATGAGGGAGGCTATACTGATCCCCAGCACCGCGGCCAGTAAAAAGGGTACCACAAAGCTTATGGCCGTGATCACCCCCTGAATCCCCAGCAGCACGGTAAATACCGTTGCCGCCACCATGACCAGGCTGCCCAGAAAATGGGAGAGGCTGAACTGCTGGGCAAAGATTGCCCCCGATCCGGCTGCCATGGCAGTCATGGCCCCAAACAGGAAGAATGTGATCACAGCGTCAACGGCCGACCCCACCCAGCGTCCACCGGCATAATGGATAACTTCCCGGTGGGATCTGGCCTTTAGCCTGTGTCCCAGTTCCAGTATAATAATACCGAAGAAGATAAACATCAACGTGGCGGCCACCAGGGCAAACAGGCCGCTTAAGCCGAAGAAGCTGAAAAACTGCATTACTTCCTGGCCCGAGGCGAAACCCGCTCCCACTATGGTTCCAATATAAGCGGCGGCCACTTTATAAGTGGTTATTTTTTGTTGTTCAGTCGCCATGGAAATAGTTTTTCTAAAACGTGCCTGCTTTACTACTGAATTGTTTTCCAAAACAGAAAGCCGCCGGTTTTTCCGGCAGCTTTCCGCCAGTGATAGCTTGTAACTAACAGCTTATAGCCTTTTATTGCTGGGCTGGAGCCTGGCCGGGAGCCTGGTTGTAGCCCCATCCGCCCATCATACCCCCGCCTGTGCCTCTGCCGGGGCCAAACCCCATGCCTTTACCGGGGCCGAATCCCGCCCCCGGTCCATGGCGCAGGCCGGGACCACCCATGGGGCAGACAAACCCGTTCTGCTCGTGAAACTTGTACACCTCGTCAAAGTGTTTTTTCCATGCTTCTCCCTGTTCCGGGGTAATCCTCCCGTCTTTTACCGCCTGATCCACGTACGCCTTTTTGGCCGAGAACATGTTCTCGAACCAGGCTTTGGCGTCCGGTGTGGTGGCCGCAAAGGCCGGCACGGCAATCAGGGCCGCCAGCGCCGCCAGTACGATGACGGCAATCCACTTTTTCTTCACAATCGTTTCCCTCCTTTTTTGGTTTGATTCCTGTCAAGTATAGTATAGGCAGGGAATGTGGCAGACCGGACACGAAATTGTTACGTTTCTGTTACAATTCTTCCCACTGTCCCAATTGGCCCTTAAATATTGACTTTGTTATGGTCCAATGTTAAAATTCCCTTAACGGTTTCCAATTAAAAAGACCTATGTCAGGTCGTTTTGGCCGGGCCGAAGGGCAACGGGTAAAAAGCATAACCCCGTGGGACATTATATACTGTGCCACGGGGTTTTTTGTTGAGGGATGCTTTGTGCCCGCGTCCGGTTGCGTGTTCTGGAGGTAGTGATGGATAAAAAGGTAAAGGCAGCGCGCCTGTCAATTATCTCCAATTCAGGGCTGACCCTTCTCAAGCTGGTAGTGGGGATATTTATGGGCTCCATCAGTGTCATATCCGAGGCGCTGCACTCGGGAATAGACCTGGTGGCGTCGATTGTTGATTACCTGTCGGTGAAACAGTCGAGCAAACCTGCCGATGCCGAACATCCATACGGCCACGGTAAGTTTGAAAACGTGGGGGGAATAATTGAGGCTGTTCTGATTATAGCGGCCGCCGTGGTAATTATCGCAAAGGCGGTGCCCAGGTTTACCAATCCCACGGAAATCCATTCCCTGGGCATCGGGGCCGGGGTTATGGCGGTGTCGGTGGTGGTAAACATCCTGGTTTCCCGGAGACTGATGAAGGTGGCCAGGGAAACCGACTCACCGGCGCTGGAGGGGGATGCCTGGCACCTGCGGGCCGATGTCTACACCTCCCTGGGCATTTTTGCCGGACTGGGGGCGATCAAACTGACCGGACTGATGATTCTTGATCCTATCATCGCCATCGGTATTTCCCTGTTTATCTTAAAAACCGGCCTGGACCTGATTAAAAAGTCCTTCCGGGTAATTGTGGACGAAAAGCTCTCGGATGAAGAGGTGGAGGTCATAAACAGGACTTTGCGGGACAGCGCGGTGAAATATCAATATCTCGACTATCACGAACTGAGAACCCGCAAAGCGGGGTCCCAGAGGTTTATCGACCTGCACCTGGTTTTTCCCCGGAACCTTCCCATCAAGGAGATATACGACACCTGCAGTGAGCTGGAAAGAAAAATTGAGGCGCGGCTTTCCAGGGCCGATGTGGTCATAAAGGTTGAACCCTGCCAGGAGGAGTGCCGGGAATGCGGCTTCGACTGCAATCAGGAGGAAAGATTTATGAAAAATGGCTGTCAGCCTGCAGCTGACAGCCACAGGAAGCCAGAATTCAGAATCCAGAATCCAGAATAAAAATATGGTGTCACTTACGGCATGGGAAACTTCTCTGTGATGGCAGGGTTCAGGATAAATCCGGAAAAAAGCCTTTCGTTGACGGCTGACGGCTGATAGCTAAATGGTTGATTAATATATAAGCGGGATATACAATATTTTCAAAAGCACAAAAATTCTTATAAAGCCGGGTCTGCTGATTGGACAAGGAGTTGGCCTGCGGGTTTCTAATTGTGCCTGTTGATGCCATACTGAGGGGGTGGAACCGAAATGCTGGTACAGGATATGATAGATATTCCCCTGGAATCGTTGCCTGTTTTAAAATTTGGTTCCCGTGAATACAGTCTTAATGAGGCTGCCACAGTGCCTTTGGGTGATCAGATTCCGGTGGTGGATGAAAAAGGCTGTTTATTGGGTAAAATCCAGTATCAACATTTAAACGGCCAAATTCAGGCTGATAAATTGCGTTCTTTGATTGAGCCGCTGAGGGAAACCATACTGCTCAGTGAAAACGCTGTCGGGTTGCTTGAGCACTTCAAAAACGACAGGAAAAGCAAGGTATTTGTGGTAGACCGGGAGAACAAACTGGTGGGTGCGGTATTGTCAAACAGCAGGGCAGTCAATATACTGCATAAAATGAAAGACTGGATCTCTTTCCCCAATATCTTCGATGCCATGTACGAAGCTGTGATCATAATCGATTCCAGCGGCGCCATAGTGTATGTAAACCACGCCTATTCAAATATTGTCGGCGTTCGCGGGGGTAAAATCGTCGGCAAGAAGATGGAGGATGTGGAACCTTCTTCGGCATGTTTAAAGGTACTGAGGGGCCACCCGCCCATCATCAACCAAAAGGTGCTGATTCAGTCCATCGGAGTGGAGGTGCTGGCCAATATAACGCCGTTTTACGTAAATGGAAAGCTGGAAGGAGTTATTTCAATATTTAGAAACATATACGAAACAATCAATTTAAGCAATGAGCTGCAGAGGATGCGGGATATAGCCCAGTATTTACACAATGAGTTGAAATCAAAAAGCAAACTGCACAATTCTTTTAGCAAACTGGCGGGTAATAACAGCTATTTCCGGCAGGCCCTGGTACTGGCTGCAACGGTTTCCACCACCGACGCCACGGTAATGATCAGGGGGGAAAGCGGCTCCGGCAAGGAGATACTGGCCGAAGCCATACAGAAAAGCAGTTCCCGGAAGGGTTATCCCTTTGTCAAGGTAAACTGCGCATCTATTCCGGAATCTTTGCTGGAAAGCGAGCTTTTTGGTTATGAGGAAGGGGCTTTTACCGGCGCCAAAAGAGGAGGAAAGCCGGGAAAGTTTGAGCTTGCCCATAAAGGGACCATTTTTTTGGACGAAGTGGGGGATATGAGTCAGGCCATGCAGGCCAAACTGTTACGGGTGCTGCAGGAAAGGGAAATAGAGAGGGTGGGCGGCAACAGGACAATACCCGTTGATGTCAGAGTAATTTCGGCCACCAATAAGGACTTGGAGACTATGGTGGTGAAGAAGCAATTCAGGGAGGATTTGTATTACCGGCTAAATGTAATTCCCATTTTTTTACCGCCCTTAAGAAAACGAAAAGACGATATTCCGCTGCTGGTGGAGCATTTCGTGAAATTATACTGCAAGGAGCACAATAAAGGCAAGGTTATAGTTTCATCCGGAGTGATGAATACCTTAATCGGACATGATTGGCCCGGGAATATCCGGGAGCTGAAAAATGTTGTTGAACATGCCGTGGTGCTCTGTTCCGGGGATATGATCACAATGGAACACCTGCCGGGATATCTCAGGAAGGTACAGGTTAATTTTAACCCTTTGGAATGGCAGAAAGAGACGCTCCCCGAACTGGTAGAGCAATTGGAAAGGGAAGTAATCGCCCGGGTGATAAAAAAATATGGAAACAAAAGCAGCGCCATCAGAGCGCTGGGCATAAGCCGCAGGACCTTTTACTTGAAGCTGAAGAAATACAAGTTGCAAGTTTAGTTAATTGTAATATAAAATAAAAACTTAAAAAGGAAGCAGGCTGGTTTTATGAATGTCGATGTAATCCAGGTACTGAAGTCCAGCGTTCCTTTCAACGCCCTGGACGACAATTTTTTATCCGAATTGGCCAAAAACGTGGAAGTTAAAACCTATCGGGAAGGGACGTATATTTTCCGGCAGGGACAAAAAAGCCTGCAAATCCTCTTTTTGATAGCTTCCGGCACGGGAGAGGTGACTATCACCGACAGCAGGGGCCAGGAGGCCGTTGTCAGCTACCGCCGCCAGAATGATTTTTTTGGTGAAACCGCTCTCTTTACGGATAAAACATACGGCGGATCGATCCGGGCCGCCGAGGACATGACCTGCCTGCTCATACCCAGGGATAAAATAGAGGAAACCATAGTCAGTCACCCTGAATTTTCCAGTTTTTTCAGCACCCTTCTTTCCGAACGCCTGCGCATGCTTTATGAAGAGACTGTGGCCCAGCAGTCATACGAGGCGTACAGCACCATTGAGTCTCCCCTTTTGCGCAAGCGGGTAAGCGAATTGTTAACCAGGTCCCCGGTCACCTGTCACGTTCAGGCGTCGGTTTCCGAAGTGGCCCGCCTGATGGCCGAGTACCGGATCAGTTCGGTGGTTGTGGTAAATGACGCCATGTACCCCGTCGGCCTGATCACTGAAAAAGACCTGGTGCACAAGGTGCTCACCCGGTCCTCCTGGCAGGCGGAGGAACTTACGGCCGACTTGATTATGGGTGAAAAGCTGGTCAAGCTGAAGGTGGGTGACTTTTACAACCAGGCGCTTTTGGCCGTTGTCAAGCACCAGGTCAAACACCTGCTGGTGATGGACGGGGACAAACTGGAAGGCATCCTGACCCTGGGGGATTTAATTAAAACCAGGAGCACCGGCAGCCTCTGGGTCACCGATAAAATAGAATCGGCCAAGGACTTGAACGACCTGGCCAGGATCGGCCACGAGGTAGACAATTTCCTCAATGCCCTGGTGGCCGAAAGGGCGTCAGTGCCGGAGCTGTTTGAAATAATCACCGAAATGCACGACCGCCTGACCTGCCGCATCATCGATCTGTGCCAGCAGGAAATGGAAAGCCGGGGATACGGCCCTCCCCCGGTCAACTACTGCTGGATCAACATGGGCAGCGCCGGCCGCAAGGAGCAAACTTTGCGTACCGACCAGGACAACGGTATAATTTATGCCGACGGCCATCCGGACAGCGCGAAATATTTCCAGATCCTGGCCGCCAGGGTGGTGGAGGAACTGGTGCGCGCCGGCTTCGACTGGTGCAAGGGGGGCACCATGGCTTCCAATCCCCTGTGGTGCCGGTCTTTGAGCCAGTGGGAAGAAGTGGTCAGTGACTGGATCATCAGGGCCGAGCCCGAAGGAACCCGCCTGCTGACCATATTGCTGGATTTCAGGCCGGTATACGGGGACAAAACCCTGGCCGGGGAATTATGGCGGCATGTATTCGAGGTTTTTGACAAGCCGGTGAAGGCGTCCCATTTTTTAACCGAGGAAGAGGTGCACGTGCGCGTTCCCCTGAATATATTCGGGGGGTTTGTGACTGAAAAGAGCGGCCCCAACAAAAACGAAATAAACATAAAAAACCTCTGCCGCCATATAGTCAACTGTGTCCGGATATTTGCGGTGAAAAACAAAATCTCCGAGTCCTCCACCCTGGGCAGGCTTTCTCAAATAATGGCCAACGGCCTTTTGTCCCGGGAAGATGTTGAATTCGTGCAGAATGCCTACGAGATCCTGATGATGCTGAGGATACGCGAAAACCTTAAGAAGGTCAGGCAGGGCAAGGCGGCCGACAGCTATTTGAACCCTTACAACCTCAGTATAATCGAGCAGTCCATGCTGAAAAACGCCATTTCAGCCATCACCCGCCTGCAGAAGCTTACCAGCAGCAACTTCACCAATTACTGGCTGAAATATATCTCTTGACGTTCTCCCCATGGCTACATAAAAATAGTACGGTCAATTTGTCCCCCCTTTCGCCGGTTTTACAGGCTTCAAACTCCCTCCCCGCCATTTACCCGGTCTTTTTCCGCAGATCCAGTACTCTCTGCGCCTTGTGGGTGGCCCTGGGCAGAGTTCCCGGAGCCAGCATGTTTATGTTTGGGCGGATGCCCAGAATGCTCAAACATTCTTTTTGTATCTCCCGGGCCAGCCGGGAGGTGTCACCGGATACGTGGGGGGCGTATTCCGCTTCCACGGTAATTTTGGACAGGTGCTTTTCTTCGCTTACCACAATCCTGTATTCACCGGTGAGGTCGTTGTTTTTTCTGACCACCATTTCGATATCGCTGGGAAACACGTTCACGCCGCTGATAATCAGCATATCGTCCAGGCGGCCGTGTACACCGTGCAGCCTCAGGCTGGTCCTGCCGCACGGGCATATTTCCGTCGTATAGGACACTATGTCGCCGGTGCGGAACCTTATTAAGGGCCTGGCCTTCTTCTTCAAAGAAGTCAAGACAAGCTCCCCGCGGCCGCCTTCGGGAACCTCTTCCCCACTGTCGGGGTCGATCACCTCCACCAGGATGTGGTCCTCGGCCCAGTGCAGGCCCTCTTTTTTCTCGCACATGCCGGCGCAGGCCCCGAAGATATCCGAGAGCCCGTAATAATCGTACAGGTCCGCCCCCCACAGGGCTTCGATCTGTTCCCTGGTCTCCGCTATGGATCCGCCCGGTTCACCGGCTACAAATATTTTTTTGAGATTGAAATCCTTTTTGAAATCAAACCCCTGGGTCTTGGCCGTTTCACCCAGATACCAGGCATAGGACGGCGTGGTCCAGGTTATGGTGGGCTTCCACTGCTTGAAGATGGCCAGCAGGCGTTCCGAGGGAATCGATCCGGCCCAGATACACAGGGCTCCCACCTTCTGCGCCCCGATCACATCGGGGCCGCCCACAAAAAGGGTGAAGTTCAGGGCATGGCAGTACCGGTCGGTGGGGCGCATCCCCGAAGACCAGAACAGGCGCGCCTCAAAATCCTGGAAATCCTCGAAATCCTGAGCGGTGAAGGGTGAGGCGGTGGGCACTCCGGTGGAACCGCTGGAAACGGAAATATACACTATTTGTTCTTCCGGAACGCAGACCATGTCGCCGAAATCCGGAGCGGCTTCCTGCCTTTCCCGCAAATCCTTTTTATTAATGGTAGGGAATTTTCTTATATCTTCCAGGTTTTTCAAATCATCCGGCTTAACTCCGGCCGCATCAAAAGACTTCCTGTAGAAGGGGGATCTGTTGTGGCACAGATCCAGTGTTTTCCTTAAAAGGTCCAGCTGATAAGCTTTCATTTTTTCCCTGGGCATGGTTTCTATTTCGGGATCCCAGTAGTGCCTGTAAGTGCTCATTTTTCAAACCTCCTGGCAAAAACTAAGCATAAATTCCGGAAATTTCAGGTCTGCATGTCAAAACGGTCGATATCACCCCCAAGCTTATTTAATTTCATATCTATTCAAAATATTTAAACAATAAGCCTTGCAAAAAGCATACCGTCATCATAAAGCCGGTGCAGTATAGGCACGCCGCCGGCATTTGGCCAAAGATCAAGCATTTGTACGGGCAAAGCCCGTGGGCATGTTTTTTAAATGAGGGGAAGGGACTGAAAGGGGCACAGCGGAAATGTATATAAAATATATTCCGGGCCATTGGGGTGTATAAATGGTATACAATAGCCGGGTGCGGTTTCTGAAAACTCGTTCCGGAAGGCACATGTTAAGAGGTATTGACACGCCTTCCATTATCAAAAACATTACCGGGGCCGCATCAGACTATTTATTACCTTTTACCGGCCCGGCAGGAAGGAATAAACACTTGTTTTTACCGGTATAAAAAATATACAGCCACGGCGGGGGGATGTGTGGGGATTGCGTATATTTACTGGCATTTTTTTTGCTTATCTTAAAAATTGATCAGACAGGTTCTAAAAAAATGTTTTTCAAGGAAGGGGGTAATTTTTACATGGCGCTCAAAACCAGGGAGGAGTACCTGCAGTCCCTGAAGGCCATGCGGCCCAACATATTCAAGTTTGGCGGAAGGATTGACGACGTGACCTCCCACTGGGCCACCAAAAGAGTGGTGGAAAGCCACGCCAGGGGCATTGAGGCGGCGCACAACCCGGAATACGCGGATATTTTCACCACCACCTCCAACCTGACGGGGGAAAAAATTCACCGGCACAACTCCCTGATGACCTGCGTGGAGGACGTTATAAGCAACGCCCGGCTGAAAAGGATCATGTATCACCTTACCGGGACGTGCACCGGCGGCCTTTGCGCCGGGTGGAACGCCTTCAACACAATGTGGGCGGTGGCCTGGGAAGTGGACCGGAAGGCGGGGACCGACTACCAGTCCAGGCTTAAATCGTGGATACTGCACGCCCAGAAAAACGGCCTGGTGGTGGCCGGGGCCCTTACCGACGCCAAGGGCAACCGCGGCCTGAAAGCTTCCCAGCAGGAGGACGCGGACGTTCATGTCCGGGTGGTGGAGACAAGGGACGACGGCATAGTGGTCAGGGGGGCCAAGCACATGATTGCCGGGGCCGCAGCTTCCCACGAAATATTTGTAATCCCCGGCACGGCGCACGGCCCGGGGGAGGAGAGCTTCGCCGTCAGCTTTGCGGTGCCCCGGGACGCGGAAGGGCTGACCATTGTCGAGGCCAGACACCCCAGCGATGAGCGGGAACAGCGGGACGATTTCGATGTGCCCGGCACAACCGGTATTACCCAGGGCTTTCTCTACTTTGACAATGTCTTTATTCCCCGGGAAAGGGTGTTCCTGTGCGGGGAAGTGGAGTTCACCAGGAAGATAATACAGTTTTTTACCGCCAACTACCGTTCCTGCATAGGGGCCTGCGTGGCCGGACAGGGCGACGTGATGATCGGCGCGGCCGCCCTGATGGCCCGCAGCAACGGCCTTGCCGCCCGCACCTTCAGCGACAGGATTATTCAGATGGCGGTCAACAATGAAACCACCTTCGGGCTGGGCATCGGGGCCATCGCCATGGGCTTCCTCCACCCCGCCGGGGTCTGGGTATCCGATTCCCTGCTGGCCCACACCAACAAGGTGCACGTGGCCACACTGCCTTACGAGACCAAGCGGCTGTGCCAGGAAATCGGCGGTGGAATTGTGGAGACCGGGTGCTTCCCATCATCCAGGGACTTTTTTAGCCCGGAATACGGTGATCTGGTGCGCAAGTACATGAAGGCCGGCCCGGTGTCGGCCGAGAGCAGGGCCAGGGCGGCCCGCCTCAGCGAGTGGCTGACCATCGGGGCGGGGGTGCCGGGCTGCATGCACGGCGGCGGCTCACCGGACGGCGCCAGGCTGGTGGTGCGCTCGCTCACGCCGGTGGACAGGTTTGCCGATCTGGCCAGGTCCCTGGCAGGAATAGAGGAGCCTGTTAACGAACCGGAAAAGAAAAAATAAAATCATTCGATAATGCAAAGGGGGACTGATTCATGGATTTCAGCTTCAGCAAGGACCAGGATCTTTTGCGCAAGGCGGTCAGGGAGTTCGTGGAGGCCGAGGTGGCCCCCATGGCGGCCAGGTGGGACGAGGAGGACACCTGCCCGCTGGGTGTTTTCAGAAAACTGGGTGAACTGGGCTTTGTGGGGGCATTCGTGCCCGCGGAATACGGCGGGGCCGGCCTGGGCTACACCGAGCGGGCCATCATCATCGAGGAAATCGCCAGGCATTCCGCCGGGTTTGCCATGTTTGTGATGACCCACCACCTGGCGGTGGCCGCCCTTTTAGAATTCGGCAGCGAGGAGCAAAAGAAAAAATACCTTCCCGACCTGGCTACCGGGAAAAAAGTTTCAGCCCTGCTGGTCACCGAGCCTACGGGCGGGTCGGACCTGGCCGGCCACCAGTCCACCGGGGAACCGGTTGACGGCGGCTGGGCGCTTAACGGGCGCAAATGTTTTGCCAGCAACTCCCATGTGGCCGACGTCAATGTGATCACAGTAAAGACCGGGACAGACGAAAAGGGCAGGGCCACCCTGACCGCCTTCATCGTGGAGTCCGGCAACCCGGGCCTTTCCCTGGGGCGCAAGGAAAACAAGCTGGGGCTCAGGGTATCCATAATGGGCGACCTGATTATGAACAACTGCCGGGTGGGATCCGGTGCCATCCTCGGGGGCGAGGGCAAGGGCCAGCGGGTGGCCCTGAGCACCATCAGCGAGGTGGGCCGGGCCGGGATGTCCGCCATCAGCCTGGGCATCCTGAGGGCCTGCCTGGAGGACATGGTGAAGTTCGCCAAGGACAGAAAGCTTTATGGCAAGCCTATTTCAGCCCTGCAGGCCATTCAGTTTTCCATAGCCGAAACAAGGATAGAGTACGAGGCGGCCAGGCTTTTGACCTACAGCGCCCTGTCGCTGAAGGACGCCAAAAAGCGCTGCGACGTGGAACTGGCCATGGCCAAGTATTTCTCCAGCGAAGCGGCGGTAAAGGCGGCCAAGAGGAACATGGACAACATGGGCGGCTACGGCGTGCTCAACGATTACCCGGCCGGAAGGTACATGCGGGACGCCCTGGCCACCCTGCCATCGGCCGGAACATCCAATATTATGAAGGTGATCGTGGCGGCCGGCACATTGGCCTGACATTTAAACTGCCGGTCCAGTGAGGAGGAAGTTGAGCTTTGAAACCATTAAGAACGGTGGTATGCATAAAACCGGTGCCCAGCCCCGATCACTATCACCAGGTGGGGATTGACCCCGCAACCAAGACCCTGATCAGGCAGGGTATTCCCACCGTGATCAACCCCCTGGACAAAAACGCCCTGGAGGCAGCCCTGCAGATAAGGGAAAGGTGCGGGGGGGAGGTGCTGGTTGTTTCCATGGCTCCCCCCGCCGCCGGGGAGAATTTGCGGGAGGCGCTGGCCATGGGGGCCGACGGGGCTTATCTTCTCTCGGACCGGTCCTTTGCCGGGTCGGACACGCTGGCCACCTCCATGGTGCTGGCCTCGGCCGTTAAGAAGCTGGGGCCGGTGGACCTGGTGCTGACCGGGAACGAATCGGCCGACGGGGGCACGGCCCAGGTGTCCGCCCAGCTGGGGGAGTGGCTTGACTGCCCGCACCTGATGCACGCCTGCGGCCTTGAGGTGGTGGACGGCGGGGAGTTTATAAGGGTTGACACCGCCCGGGAAAACTGCCGGGTGGTTTACCAGGTGAAGCTGCCGGCGGTGGTCTCGGTGGTGCGGACCATCAACAGGCCCAGGTTCACGTCCCTGATGGGGGTTATCCAGGCCAGGACCAAGCCCTTGACCTGCTGGACATGCGATGACCTGCCGGTTGATAAAAACTTCCTGGGGCTGGAGGGCTCCCCCACCAGGGCCGGGGATATCTACCAGCCCGATTTGAGCCGGCGGTGTGAACTTGTACAGGGTTCCACCGAGGAGATTGCCGGCGCCCTGATCCGGAAACTCCGCGCCGCGGGCCTGCAGCTGTGAGGTGAAACAGTTGGAAAACAAGAATGATATATGGGTGATAGTGGAGCGCTGCGTTGACGGCTACCGGAAGGTGGCCCTGGAACTGCTGAGCCGGGGGAGGCTCCTGGCCGGCCGCCTGCTGGAGGTCAGGGGCCGGAGGCCGGGTGTCCGGGCAGTGATCACCGGGCCCGGCGACATGCCCGGGACAGAGGAAATGTACAGGTGCGGCGCCGACGAAGTGATGGCGGTGTGCCACCCGCTGCTGGAAGAACACCGGACCGACCTTCACGCCGCCGTGCTGGCTGATTTAATCCGGGAAAGGCGCCCCGGAACAGTCCTCTTCGGGGCCACGGCCTGGGGTTCCGAGGTGGCCCCGGCGGTAGCCGCCAAGGTGAAGACAGGCCTGGCGGCCCACTGCGCCGACCTGTGGATCAATGACCAGGGGCTGCTGGTACAGGCGGTCCCGGCCTTCGGGGGCAAGGTGCTGGGTGAGATACTGTGTCCCCGCCACCGTCCTCAGATGGCCAGTGTCAGGCCCGGAGTGTTCCGGGCCGAACCGGTGGATCCGGCTGCTGTGGGCGCCCTGCTGACAATCAAGGCGGAGCTGCCTCCCGACCGTGAACTGGTTAAGGTGCTGGAGGTCCGGCGCCAGGAACTGGCCGAAAAGCCCCTGGAAGAGGCCGAGGTGGTGGTGGCCGGCGGGTGGGGCGTGGGATCCCGGGAAAACTGGCAGCTGCTGGAAGAGCTGGCCGAGCTGCTGGGAGGGGCCGTGGGGTGCACCCGTCCGGCCCTGGACGAGGGATGGACCCGGGGGGAGCACACCATGATCGGAACCAGCGGTAAAACCGTGCGCCCCAAGGTTTACCTGGGATTCGGCATATCCGGGGCCACCCACCACGTGGTGGGGATGAAGGACTCGGGCCTGGTGATCAGTGTGAACACCAACCCGGCTGCCGAAATATTCCAGTTTTCCGATGTCAAGGTGGTGGCCGACGCCCGGGGAATCGCCCTGGCCCTGATAGAGGAGTTAAAGAAAAGCAAAAAGTGACCTGAAGCTCCCACAGGATGCTGTGGGAGCTTCTTCTTGTAAGGTTGCTTCAATTGGTCCGGGATTTGGTTATGGGATTACCCCTGGTTCATAGGACTTTTGTCCTATTACAATAGGATAACCAACCTATTTCCCGCCGGACTATATTCTCATATAATTGTGAATTAGGCAAACCTGCCGAAAGGTAGTGACGCAAAGCTAGAGGGTCTAAGGGCGCCGGATTCTGCCTACGACAGCCAGTTGCTCCGTGAAGGAATAAATGAAGCAACTTAACGGGACCCTCCTTATATTCAAGGAGGTTTTTTAGTGAATAAAGAAAATAGCATTTTAATCATCGACAGTAATTCAACATCCAGGTATAAGCTGAAGTTGTGTTTATGGAAACTGGGGTGTATGGTTTATGAGTCTGGGGAAAAAGCCGAGATAATCACTTTTATTGTGCTCCACAAACCCAAAATTGTTTTTATTTCCTTAGCATTTATCAAGGAATACAGCTTTGATTTATTGTATAAGATTAAGGAGTTAAATGACTGTTTATTAGTCGTATATACAGATGAGATTTCCAAGACCGACTTAATGTGTTGTATCGAGGCTTCGGTTGATAGGGTTTTACTTGACCCGTGCAGTCAATTTGAACGTTTGCAAAGCATTGTATCGCAATATTTATAATCTGGATTCTGACCCGTAATCCTATCCCGGAAGCTTCAGCCTTTCCTTCCCTACTATTTTTACGGCCGTCCGCCAGCACAGGTTATCAACCGTTTCCTGGTCGGGGCAGACTTTGCAGGCCAACTGGCAACTGCTGGAAAAGCCCCCGGTGCTTGATACCGGAGTCCTACCTAAGGTTAAAAAGTGGAGACCGGAGACCCAATGATCTAGAATGCAGTAAATGGTAATATTAAGTTGATGTTTTTTTAAATTAATGTAAATATATTTCATATTTAACGATTTCTTTATAGTGGGGTAAAAATGCAGAGCAGTGCCCCTAAAATTCAATGTGGGAGGGTTTTTATGAAGAAAAGTAAGATTTGGCTTCTCTTATTCTGTTTTATATTTTTCGGCATCGCCTGCTCCGCCAGCGCAGGATCCCTGATTCCCGCCAAGCAGCTGCTGATTGCCAGGCTGCAAAGCACGGATTTTGGGTATGACGATTCCTTTAAAAAGTCCTCGGGCACTGTCAGCTGTGAACTCCAGAACGTCAGCGGATCAATGGTCCCGCCCGACGACAAGGTTGTTAAAGTCCTGGCGGGGGCCAAACTGAGCTTTGATTATAAACTTAATGTCCCTGAGAAGAAGCTGGAGATGAATTATCAGTTAAATGCCCGGAAGGACAGCTACAGGGGAAGTATTTTCATTAACAATGACAAGATTATCCTGTCCAAGGAAGTGCTGCTGCTGCTCAGCCTGGTGGATCCGAAGGCATTGGACACCGCTGAATACAGCGCCTTACCCCCCTATGGTTACCTTGCCGGCCGGGAAATTGCAAAGCTGTGGGATGTGGCCCTGAACCCCGATGTAAAAGATATTTTGCCGGCATACAGGGAATTGCTTGTTTTTATCGCTGAGGCCGTGCCCGACAAGTATTTCACCACTTCGTTGGCTGACCAGAAAATAATATTCCATTTAGACCAGGAAGGCCTGGCGGACGTCATATTCGCGGTTATGCAGAAGGTCAGGGGCGAGAAGGAAAGGTTTGCGGAACTGGTTGCCAGGCTGGTGGTCTTATCCGACCCCGCCGAGAATGCCGAAGCTGTTAAGGCGGAGGTTATAAGCGGCATAGAGGAAGGCATAAGGAATGGTGCTTTTCCCGGCAGTCCCGGAGAGGTACAAAAGTCTTTATCGGGTGTGTTTGAACTGGAAGATATGATTTTTGAAGTTCCTTTTCTGCCCTCGGGAAAGAGCAGGTTTACCCTGGTGGCAAACCTTGGCGGCAATAGCCAATTTACCGGAAAAATATCGGTAGACGCCAGCTTTGCCGGCAGTAAGGAGAACTATAAAGGGGCGTATGATATAGTTTTTAGCGGCCGGGAAAAAAGGCAGGACATCAGCGGGCGGATAATGAATGAGTTTGAGAAAACCGGGCCTGATTCAAAGAATAATGGCCTGGTCCGGTGTAAAATGACCGATCTTAACGGGACTAAAACACTGCTGGACCTTTCGGTTTTGTTCGATTCCAATGCCAGGGCCGGTGAAAATGTGCCGGTAAACATTCCCCGGCTAACTGAATCAAACAGCGTGAATATAACCGAGTACCGGGGAAAAATCTCATAATTATTATCTTCCCGCCCGTAGTGAAATGGCTCCCTTTTTTAAGAGGGAGCCAAATTATTGTACGGATTTTAGCCTGAATTGTCATCCTAAAAGCTATTTCCCCCGCGTGTTTACAAGTATAACCCCTGAAAGGGCTATGACTCCGCCCGCCAGGGAGAGGGCGGTGGGCACCTCCCCCAGCCATATCCAGGCCACCAGGATGGCCAGGGCGGGTGTAAGGTAAAGAAAGCTGGCCACGATAGGGACCGGGGCCCGCGAGAGGGCATAGGTCCAGGTGGCGTATGCCAGCGCGGCGGGAAAAACCCCCAGGTAAATTACGGCCAGGGTTGTCTTCAGCGGGGCAATCTGAACCTCTCCGGCCAGGCCGGGGAGAAAAACCAGCATAAACAGCGTCCCGGCCCAGATGGTATATGAGGTGAACCGGAAGGCGCTGTATTTTTTCAAGTAGGGTTTTTGGAAGACGAAATAAAGGCTGGTGCAAAGGGCGGACAGGAGAATAAGGAAAGCGCCCGGGTCAAACCTCAGTCCCTCTCCTTCCCCGGCGGCGATCAGCGCCACGCCGGAGAAGCTCACCGAGATCCCCACCCAGCCCCAGGCCCTGAGCCGCTCGCCCAGGAAGGCTGCGGACAAAAGGGCGGTGAAAACCGGCCCGGCGGCGATTAAAAGGCTGGCCGCCCCTGCGGTGACGGTGATCTCTCCGTACGACAGCGACACGTGGTAAACGGTGATGCCCAGGAACCCCAGGATCAGGATGGCCGGCAGGTCCTTTCTATCCGGCAGCCGCATGCGGGTTAGCGCGGCGTACCCCGCCAGCACCGCCGAGGCAACTAAAAAGCGGAGAAGGGCCAGGTGCGCGGGGGAATAGGACTGGAGTCCGGCCCGGATGCCTGCGTACGCCGAGGCCCAGAAAAAGAGGGTTGTCCCCAGGGCGGACAGGGTGCGGGTGTCCATTTGTGACCGGGGGCCGGTTTTTTCTCGAGTGTCGGTTTGCGTTTTCAAGTTTAGCCTTCCTGTATGCAATCAGGATTTTTGTGCTCTGTGTTCTCTCTGTGTTCTCTGTGGTTAATAATAACTTATTGCTGCTGACAGCTTCTTAGGGTTTCACCCACCACTGCTTATCCAGGTATGGTTTTTGCAGTTTTTTCAGCTGTTCTCTTTCTTTTAAATATTTTTCCTTCATACTTACCAGCCAGTGATTAAAGTGTTCATCAATGCCTTCAGCCGAAAAACGGTGATGGCGGGTTTCCTTTATATCCGGGGATGGGGTCAGGACGGTGTTCCCGTCTTGGGCCGTGAACACGAATTTTGCGGCGCAAAGGGGGCATTCCGCCCCGCCGCCGGGCAAAAGGCGGAACAGGTCGCCGCCGCAGTTGGGGCACTGGGTCTGCTCCGGCCGGCCGGCCGGCAGATCGAATATATTTGCCCCCAGTTCCCCGGCCCGCCTGATATTTTCCACGTTCAGCAGGGATTCTCCGGGCAGGGTGGCCGGCACACTCCAGTAGTCCACCAGTTTCATCTGCAATAACCTTGGCAATACCATGGCGGCGCTGCGGGTATAGCCCTCCCAGCCCCTGATGCCGTATGGAACCACGATCAGGCATGGTTTGCCGGCTGTATACCCGGCCCGGTGGCCGGCTCCCAGCATGCGGTCGGTGAGCAGTTTGTAAGCGGCCGGGGGGCCCAGGAAATATACCGGCATTCCGATGACCAGGGCGTCCGCCTGAATGATTTTGTCCAGCACGAAGTTAAAGTCATCGTTCATTTTACAGTAAGCTCCGGGCTGGAGGCAATGGTAGCAGGCCTTACACGGCTTCAAGCTGAGTTCTGTCAGGCGGATTATTTCCCTGCTGCAGGGCTCCGGGACATTGCCCATGATTTCTTTAACCAGTATTTCACTGTTGCCCAGCCGCCTTTCCGAAATAACCAGTCCCAAAACTTTTTTCATTGTTTTCAACTTCCTTAATATTTTAATGTCATTTACATTAATGAAAACACAAATAGCGCCCGGAGGCAAGTCAATTTGGTCAGAATGTGGACAGGTTTATAGAATTGCGGCTGACAGCTTAAGCGGGTGTGACAAACTCCAGTTCACCAGTGTGATATACATCATAACCGGCGTGCTTTTTTTCAGGTAAATTACTATTAGACAACTGATTTACGAGGAGGAAACAATATGTTTTGCTGCCAGTGCGAACAGACAGCCGGCGGAACCGGCTGCACCAAGGTGGGGGTCTGCGGAAAAAACGAGGACATCGCCAGCCTGCAGGACACCCTGATCATCGGGCTGAAAGGCGTCGCGGCCTAT
The DNA here is from genome assembly GCA_049323615.1 of Bacillota bacterium. Lineage (GTDB taxonomy): Bacteria > Bacillota > Desulfotomaculia > Desulfotomaculales > Desulfocucumaceae > JBMOPD01. The sequence goes on from JBMOPD010000079.1 coordinate 43,420, forward strand.
TCCTATCACGCCAGGGAACTGGGCGCCCGGGACGAGCAGGTGGACGCCTTCATGCATGACGGCCTCTTCTCCACCCTGACCAACGTCAATTTTGACCTGAACAGCCACATCGAAAAAGTGCTCAAGTGCGGCGAGATGAACCTGCGGGCCATGGAGCTTTTGGACAAGGCTCACGTGGAGCGGTTCGGCTCCCCGGAGCCGGCCAGGGTGTCCACCGGCTTTAAGCCCGGCCCCGCCGTGTTGATTACCGGCCACGACCTGCTGGACCTTTACGAGCTGTTGAAACAGGCCGGGCCGGAGGGCGTCAATGTATATACCCACGGCGAAATGCTGCCGGCCCACGCCTACCCCGAGCTGAAGAAGTTCAAAAATCTGGCCGGCCATTACGGATCCGCGTGGCAGAACCAGAAAAAAGAATTTGACGAGTTTCCCGGCGCCATACTGGGCACCACCAACTGCGTGCTGCTCCCGAAGGAGTCTTACCGGGACCGCATGTTTACCTGCGGGATAGCCAAACTGCCGGAGGTAACCCACATCGGGGGCCGCAACTTCAAGGCGGTGATTGACAAGGCCAAATCCCTGCCGCCGCTGCCGGCGAAAGAAGGAGGGTTCCTGACCACCGGCTTCCACCACAATGCCGTCCTGTCCATAGCCGACAAGGTGATCGCGGCGGTGAAGGCCGGCAAGATCCGCCACTTCTTCCTGGTGGGCGGCTGTGAAGGGTCCAAGGCTTCCCGCAGCTACTACACCGGGTTTGTGCAGAGGGTGCCCAAGGATTGTGTGGTCCTTACCCTGGGCTGCGGCAAGTACCGCTTCAATTACCTGGACCTCGGGGATATTGACGGCATACCGCGCCTGCTGGACATGGGCCAGTGCAACAATGCCTACTCGGCCATCCAGGTGGCCGTGGCGCTTTCCAAGGCCTTCAACTGCGGCGTCAACGACCTGCCGCTCTCCCTGGTGCTGTCCTGGTTCGAGCAAAAGGCGGTGTCCATACTGCTCACCCTGCTGCACCTGGGTGTGAAGAACATCCGCATCGGGCCGTCGGCCCCGGCTTTCCTGACTCCCAACGTGCTCAAGGTGATTCAGGAAAATTACAACCTCAAGCTCATAACCACGCCGGATCAGGATCTCAAAGAAATACTGGGCTAAAAAAATCCGTCTGAAGAAGAGTGTGCCGGGGCACACTCTTCTTTATGCATAATATCAATAAGGCTATAAAAGGAGGGCTGTCAGGTGAGTGACGTCCTGATGAAAAACATAGAATTTTCAAAGGCACTGAACTTGAAGGAATTGGTGGACTATCAGCCGGGACAGGTAATAAGCAGGACAATAGCGCAAATGCCTTCGGTCAGCATAACCCTGTTCGCCCTTTACAAGGGCGAGGGGATCAGCACCCATACCACCGCCGGGGACGCCATGGTGCAGGTCCTGGAGGGCGGGGCGGAAATAACCATCGGTGAGAAAGTAGTGACAGTCAGGGCCGGGGAAACGGTGATCATGCCGGCGGATGTGCCCCATGCCCTGGAGGCCCCGGAAAGTTTCAAGATGCTCCTGACGGTGGTAAAGAAAATATAAGCTTTGGAAAAAAATAACCTGTTAATATATAATAGATCAGGATAAAATCAGGATCATTAATGTACTTTATTGTAAGTTGAAAATCCCCTTTGAATTGGAGGTTGCACGCCATGGGAAAAAAGGGCGGGCTGCCCCCCCGGGATGATATCCCGGCCGGGTACAGGTGGCGGCTGGAAGACATATATACGGATGATCAAATGTGGGAACAGGATTTTCAGCGGGTGCAGGCGATGCTGGGCGAGGTGGGGGCCTACCGGGGTAAACTGGGGGAATCGGCCACCTCCCTGTTAGAGGCCTTGCAACTGCAGGACCGCCTCCAGGAGTTGAATGAAAAGGTCTACGCCTACGCCCGGATGCGGCTGGACGAGGATAACACCAACAACACCTACCAGGCTTTGGCCGACCGGGCTGATAATTTAAGCACCCGGGTGGAAACCGCCCTCTCTTTTTTGGTGCCCGAAATACTGGCCTTGCCGGTGGAGACCCTGGAGGGCTTCCGGCGGGAAAACCCGGGCCTTGCCCTTTATAAATCCGCCCTGGATGAAATCCTCAGACAGAAGCCCCATACCCTGTCCCCGGCCGAGGAACTGATCATCGCCCGGGCCGGAGAGGTGACCACGGCCCCGGCCAATATTTTCAGGATGATTAACAACGCCGATATTACCTTTCCCACCATTCGGGATGAAGAGGGCCGGGAGGTGGAGGTAACCCACGGGCGCTATATCCAGCTGATGGAAAGCCGGGACCGCCGGGTGCGCAGGGATGCCTTCACCGCCCTTTACAGTTCCTACCGGAAACTGCAGAACACCCTGGTGACCACCCTTGGCTCCAGTGTGAAGAAGGACATATTCTACGCCGGGGTGCGCAAATTTCCCTCGGCCCTGGAGGCGTCTCTCTTTGCCGACAATATCTCCCCGGAGGTCTACGACAATCTGATCCGGACGGTGCGCCGGACCCTGGGAGCCATGCACCGCTATGTGGCTTTGCGCAAAAAGCTGCTGGGCCTGGAGGATCTGCACATGTATGACCTCTATGTGCCCATTGTGAAGGATGTCAAGTGGGAAATTCCCTACCCGGAGGCGGTGGAACTGGTCAGGGCCGGCCTGGCCCCCCTGGGTGCCGATTACGGGGAGATTGTGGCCCGGGGATTTGATACGGGCTGGGTGGATGTCTATGAAAACCGGGGGAAAACCAGCGGGGCCTACTCGTGGGGGCCTTACGGTATTCATCCTTATATTCTGATGAACTACCAGGACAACCTGAACAATGTTTTCACCCTGGCCCACGAGATGGGGCACGCCATGCACTCGTACTATTCGTACCGGGAGCAGCCCTACGTGTACGCCCATTACAAGATTTTCACGGCCGAGGTGGCCTCTACGGTGAACGAATCCCTGCTTATGGACCACTTGCTGAAGACCGTCACCGACCGGGATAAAAAGCTGTACCTGCTGAATCACTATCTGGAGCAGTTCCGGGCAACGGTGTTCCGCCAGACCATGTTTGCCGAATTTGAAAAAACAATACATGAGCGGGTGGAGGCCGGGGAGGCCCTGACCTCCGAGTTTCTGAACAGCACGTACCACCGGCTGAACGTGGACTACTACGGCCCGGAAATGGTGGTGGACGAGGATATTGACCTGGAATGGGCCCGTATACCCCATTTTTACACGGCATTTTACGTTTACAAGTACGCCACCGGGTTTTCCGCAGCCACGGCCCTGACCCGGCAGATACTGGAAGAGGGTGGTCCGGCGGTTTCCCGCTACCTGGAATTCCTTAAAAAGGGCGACTCCGACTACCCGCTGAACCTGTTAAAATCCGCCGGTGTGGATATGACCACACCCCAGCCGGTCCAGGAGGGGCTTGACCTGTTTTCCCGGCTGCTGGACCAGTTGGAGGAAAGCTTACAGGCAGTATAAGGGAAATCAGAGCAATCGTAAGACCGGTTGTCTTAATTCCAATTGATATGCTAATATAATTTCAATGTAATGAGATTTAACAGTCCAATCTACAAGTCTGACTGTTAATTGGTTGCCAGGGGTGGGAATTTTACGGTGAAATATAAAAAGTTTTTCCTTAACGGCTCTCAGAAGAAAAAAACTGTTGAAACCGTCAAGAATATTTTGTGCTCACGGACTGAAATTAATTTTGCATACATCCACGGTTCTTTTACCGGGGATAACGGATTCAGGGATATCGATATTGCATTATATTTAGAAAAGGACTTGTTGGGCGACAGGGAACTAAAATATGAAATAGACCTCGAAATCAAGCTGGAAGAGGTTTTAACTTACCCGGTAGATGTAAGGGTGCTGAACCACGCCCCGCTTTCTTTTCAGTTCCAGGTTATAAAGGGAGGGATCCTGTTGTTTGAGCGGGATGAGGAAAGCCGGGTGGATTTTCAGGTAAAAACTTTGGATTTTTACTTCGATTTTGCGCCCTTTCGCAGAAGGTACTTGAAAGAGATGATTGGCATTGGGGATTAATCAGAAAAATAGCCTATGAGTTTAAAAAGGCTTTTGCCAGGTTAAAAGATCTTTCTTCTCTACCCAAGGAAGATTTTATAAACGATCCCGATAGAATATGCAGTGCCAAGTATAACTTTATCGTTGTCATCGAGGCCGCCATTGATTTGTGCAACCACATCATTGCCAAAAATAATTACCGCACTCCAGAAGATTATGCTGACACTTTCCGGGTGATGGGAGAAGAAAAAATTTTTAACGCCGATTTCGTTACCAGCCTGATCAGCATGGCCAAATTCAGGAACAGGCTGGTACATATTTATTGGAATGTGGATGATGAGACACTGTATGGAATATTAAATGCGGACCTGGACGACCTTGAACGCTTTTTAGAAGAACTGGGAAAGTTTTTGAACACCGGATTATGATGTCGAGAATTCTCATTTAAGAATATGGTAATGACGGGGCGGTCTGGTGTTATTGCGTTTGAGCAGTAATAACACCAGACTGCCCCTTTTCACTGCTCCGCCCGCACTCTCCGCCGGCTTCAAAATGGGATTGGACAGCGGCTGCTTTTGCGCTTGCCGTGGAGGCACGCGATTGCTGAGGCCGTGTTTCAGCCGGCCTAAATTCATACTAAATAAGAATGGTGGGGGTTGACAACATGGTCAAAAAGCAAAAATTTACTCCCGAAGAAAAACTTAAAATCGTACTCGAAGGAATGAAAGGCGATGTTACAGTGTCCGAAATTTGTCGCCGGTATGGGATATACCACACAGACTATTACCGCTGGCGAGGCTGGTGGGGAACTCTCCGTGGAGGTTGGCCCCGCCCCCGGTCATATATTCAGCTATGGCGTCAATGGAGGCCTGGACCACCTGGGATCCCCCCGGCCCGTCAAAATAAGCGACCGGTCTTCCCTTATAGGTGCGTTTCAGGGCCGGAAACTGCCTGCGCACTTCTTCAATGGGGAACATTTCATTCATGTTTATCGGGCTCCTTAAAAACAGCTTATACTGAAGACTTTATTCTGTCGGAATCCAGAATTCAGACCTCCATGCCGCAAAGTGCCGCACTACAGATAATGAAAACTTTGGGCCGGGGGTGCGGTTGGTAGATCCGGGCTCCCCAATCCTGCGGTTGCACCGGCTCTATGCTCGTCGCTTACGGCCTGCCGACCGCCAGGTGGCAGGCCACGAAGTGCCCCTGCCCGGCGTCCACGAATGCGGGATCCGCAACCCTGCAGATGTCCTGGCAGAGGTAGCAGCGGGTGTGAAAACGGCAGCCCGGCGGCGGGTTGACCGGGCTGGGCACGTCGCCGCTCAATATGATGCGCTCCTTCTTTATTTTGGGGTCGGGCACCGGCACGGCTGAAAGGAGGGCCCGGGTGTAGGGGTGCATGGGATTGTCGTAAAGCTCATCTACCCCGGCCAGTTCAACCAGTTTCCCCAGGTACATTACACCCACCCGGTTGCTGACATGCTTGACCACGTTCAGTCCGTGCGCTATGAACAGGTAGGTGAGGCCGAACTCCTCCTGGAGGTCGTTCAACAGGTTCAGTATCTGGGACTGGATGGAGACGTCCAGGGCCGAAACCGGCTCGTCGCAGATAATCAGCCTGGGGTTTAAGGCCAGGGCCCGGGCAATACCCACCCTCTGCCGCTGGCCGCCGCTGAATTCGTGGGGGTAGCGGCGGGCGTGGTTGGAGGCCAGGCCCACGCAGTCAAGAAGGTACTGCACCCTCTTCTGCAGCTCAGACCCCGAGGCCATGCGGAATATCTTCATGGGCTCGGCGATGATGTCTCCCACCGTCATGCGGGGATTTAAGGATGAATAGGGATCCTGGAATATAATCTGCATATCCCTGCGCAGTGCCCTTAAATCCCGGCGGCCAAGCTTGAAGACGTCCAGGCCTTCAAAAATCACCTCTCCACCCGTGGGCTCCAGGGTCGTTCGCGCAGGGCCGCCACCTGCTCGGCGGTGGTATACTGGCCCAGCATCATGGCGGCCGGGTCGGCGGTAAAAAGGCGCAGCACCAGGAAAACAAAGTTGTACTTGGCCACATTCAGGGTGCCCTTGATTTCCTTGGAATCCAGCAGGGAGAGGAAGTTGTCCGGGGTCGCCGTTATAGCCGATCCAGCCGTACAGCATCATGTCGCCTTCCTTGACCACTTCGGGAGTGTATACCTGCTTGTATTCCTTCTTTGGTGAGCATAACAGAGGGGCTGGTTTGCCTGAAACCGGATTTTAGGACCTTCAATGCAGCTAATTTGTGTCTATAGAACTATTTAATTTATAGCAAATTTTGGTATAATTATTTTACATTACAATTTCTGGTTGGCCAGGAACAATAAGGGTTGCTTATTGCGTCAAATATTTTGAATAAAAAATTTCAGGTGAGAGAAAGACGTTGAAACCTGTCCTGAACTGACTTATTAGATACCTGCAGCATTTTATCACTGCTTTCAACCGTTTTTGAAAAGAGGTGATAATATGTCAGTACATGGTAGGGCCCAAAAAGCCGTTGAGATGCTCAAGCATCAGGCAGGTGAATTGAGCAGCATAGTCTATTATGTTGAAAAAGATAGTGATTTTAATGTGGCCAGGGAAAGGATGCTGCGCTGGAAGGAGCGCACCGCAAAACTTATTTCCGACTGTATCAGCCCCGGGGAAGGGGCAAAATTCAGCGAAAAGAGGCTGCCGGTGGTGATAGCAGGGCAGCCGATCCGCAATCTTATTGCTGAAGCGGATATATACCGTGGTTTTATCTTCACCTTGATCGAAGAACTGATCAATTACCCCCAGCAATTTTTAACCGCCGCCGACGAGCCGGGCATTGCCTCCCCGAAGAATGAGGTGTCGCAAAAAGCAGGCAATAACAGCATATTTATTATCCACGGCCACGATGAACTTAATTTGCTGAGGCTGAAAGAACTTCTCCGGGACCGCTGGAATTTGAATACCATAATTCTCAGGGGTGAACCCGGCAAAGGCCGGACCCTGATCGAGAAATTCGAGCAGGAGGCAAATAAGGCGGCCTACGTGATTGCCCTCTTTACACCGGACGACCTGGTCAAGGTCTCGGATGACCAGTACACCCAGGCAAGGCCCAATGTCGTATTTGAACTGGGCTGGTTTTACGGCCGGCTGGGCCGGGAGAGGGTGTGCATCTTGTTTAAGAGCGGGATGCAAATTCACTCCGACCTGGACGGTATCAACCGGATAGAGTTCAACAGTGACATAAATGAGAAGATAGTGGAAATAGAAAAGGAGCTTGAATCGGCGGGGTTAATCAACATAGGAAAACCCTTAAAAATGTAATGGGGGATGGCCCTTGGAAAACAGCAAGGCCGCACGGTTGCCTCAGGCAGACCGTGCGGCCTTTGATTTTGCCGTTGATCCAAAAAATTTATTGACAGGGAAGAAGTCAAGAGGATATGATTAGAAAAAATAAATAATAAATAATCGATTATATATTATATTTTATTTTATGAGGGGTGGGAAAATGAAAAACATTCAGACAACAGCGGATAATGCGGGTAATATGGAAAACAAGTCGAACATAATTCGCCGCCGGGTGTTGCGGGAGGATATCAGGAAATACCTCCAGGAAGCCATATTTTGCGGGGAACTGAAACCCGGTGAACGGGTGGTGGAAACTAAAATCGCAAAAGAGCTGGGGGTTTCCCAGGGGCCTGTGCGGGAGGCCATCCGGGAACTGGAGCTGATGGGGTTGATAGAAAGCACACCGTTCCAGGGGGCCTTTGTTAAAAAGCTTTCCCGGCAGGATATTCGTGACGCATATAAGGTGAGGGCGTACCTGGAAGGTATGGCGGCGAAGGAGGCGGCGCAGAAGATTTCCGCCGACCAGGTACATTATATGGAGGAACTGGTGGAGCAGATGAAAGAATTGGCCAGGGCGGGGAAGATGGCCGATTTTGTTGAGCTGGACATAGCCTTCCACCGGTTGATACTGGATATCGCCGGGAATAAACTGCTGAGCAAAATGTGGAGCCTGGTTCATCTGGGGCAGTGGACTTTTATTTCCACGTTGATTTCAAAACGGAGCCTGCCGGAACTGGCCCAAAGGCATGAACTTATTTTGGAAAGTTTGAAAAAAGGAGATGCCAAAGGGGCCGAGGAAAGGATGCAGCAGCATATCCAGGATCTCCTGGAAGAGGTTCTGCAAAAATTTAAATGAAGATTAAACAGCCAGATAATATTAGGTGAGGTGATTCAATGGGTTGATTAAAAAATCAGGCAGATGACCATATACTATTCCGTGCTTTTTGAGGGGGGATGAAAAAAAATCCCGGTATTAGGGAAGTCGCCAAACAGCCTAATACCAGGAAGAACAAAAAAGAATCCACTGGCGGTTGCCCTCGACACCCGGTAGCAGGCATCGGTATTGCCTTTTCAGCACTTTCCGGCAATAATCGGCAAACCACTCTTTTAACAGAATACCAGAGAAGGATTGTAAAATCCAGCCTTTATAAAGCAGGGTTGATGGCAGGCCCGTGGCGCCGGTGTTTGCCCGGCGGATAAACCCGGCAAAGCGCAACGGACGGACAGCCGGATCCCAATGCTATGATAGGAGGTTAAGAAATTGGAAGACAAGGTACTGGCGACGTTTTTCGGCGATGAAAGTTTTCCTGTGGAATGGGCCGATGAAAAAGAAAAGAAACTCCACTGGTTCTATGACGACCTGCACTGCCCCCACCCCATCTCCCCCCTTTATGCCGATGTGGGCGGCTGGTGGGGCCCCACCTGCGAATACATGTACCGCAGGTTTGGAGCGCCCTTCGGCAAGGGATGGATAGCCAAGATAGTCAACGGCTACGTTTACACCGCCGTGCTGCCCAGGACCGACGAGGCCGAGATGGCCAGGCTCGGGGCCTACTACAACCAGGTAATGCCCCTGTATGCGGAAAATTTCCTCAAATGGTGGGAAGAGCGGTACCTCCCGGAAATCAAAAAGAATTTGCAGTACCTGGATAACTTCCCTTATGAAAAGTGCTCCATTCCCGAACTGCTGGTTCACCTGGAGGATGCCCTGGACATCCAGGAACGCCACTTTAAGATTCACTGGATTTTAAACCTTGCCCAGTTCCAGGCATTTATAGAATTCCGCCAGGCCTACCAGGACATCCTGGGCGAGATTGATGAAGAAAACATCGGTAAGATACTTGTTTCGGACAACGACCGCAACTGGGACTCCCTAAAGACCCTCTGGGAGATGAAGGAGTTCATCCTGCAGAGCGGCTCACTGAGGGATCTGTTCAAGGAAGACGCGCCCACCATATTTTCCAGGCTGGACTCGGTAAGGGACGGAAAGGAATTCCTCAAATACATGCAGGCCCACCAGGAAGAATACGGAAACAAGGCCATTTACACCCACGAGTATATCTATCCCACCTGGCGGGAAGACCCCACCCCCATCATTGAATCACTGAAACACTACATTGAAATTGATTACAACTTCTACGATGCATACAACCGCTGCAAGGAAGAGCGGGACCGGGCCATCGATGTGATGTTCGGCAAGGTGGCCAGTGAGGCGGACAAGCTCAGGCTGAAAAAAGCCATGGACCTGGCCCTCAAGATGGCCCCGCTGACACCGGACCACCACTTCTATATCGATCAGGGGACGTACGCCAGGATGCGCATGGTTTTCAAGGAACTGGGCAAGGCTTTGACGAAGGCCGGCACCCTGGACGACCCCGAGGATATATTCATGCTGAAATACGAGGAAATCAGGGCCATAGCCGCGGACAGCGGAGCCTTTGACGTCAGGGCGCTGGTGAAACAGCGGCGGGATGCGATGGAAAAGGCCAGGCAGATCAAGCCCAGGGAATGGGTGGGTACGGTTTCAGAGTGGTCCCTGTACCAGGAGCCTTACAAGAGCCTGTGGGGATGGCCGCAAAAATTTGAGGCCGAGCAGAAGGCCGAGAAGGAAGCCGACAAAAAGGTCCTAAAAGGGCTGCCGGCCTCTCCCGGAGTGGCCGGGGGCATTGCCAGGTTCGTCACCTCCCCGGCGGAATTCAACCAGGTGGAAAAGGGAGACATCCTGGTGTGCAAGATGACCAACCCGGCCTGGGTGGTTTGCTTCACCAAGATTGCCGGCCTGGTAACCGATACCGGCGGGGCGCTGTCGCACCCGGCGGTGGTCTCCAGGGAGTTCGGCATCCCCTGCGTGGTCGGTACAAGAAAGGCTACCAGCACCATCAAGAGCGGCATGCGGGTGCGGGTGGACGGTACCCGGGGAATAGTGGAGATATTAGACTGATATGCCGGTAATACTGCCACTGCGGCCGGGTGGGTTTGTGGACGGGCCACAGCCCACCCGGCTCCATTAAACAAAACGGGGGTGGATAAATGTCGGTTGTTCCTTTTGGGCGGCTGGAAAGAAAAATGATTGCACTGGCCGGAGGAAAAGGAGCCAGCTTAAACGACATGGTTGCCGCCGGTTTTCCGGTGCCGGAAGGATATGTGGTCTGCGCCGATTCTTTCAGAGAATTCATCGGCGCCGGGAATTTGCTCCCCGGAATTCTGTCCCTGATAGAAAAAACGGATTTTGACAACCCGGTGGAACTGGAAAACACCTCGGAGCGGATCAAGCGGATGATCACGGAAACCGGGCTGCCGGCCGGCCTGAGGGAAGAAATAGGGAGGCACTACCGGCTGATCTGCCGGGAAGGCGGGGAACTGCCGGTGGCGGTAAGGTCCAGCTCCACCGCCGAGGACCTGGATGATGCCAGTTTTGCCGGACAGCAGGAAACCTTTCTCTATGTGATCGGAGAAGGCGAGCTGGTGGAAAAAGTGGTGGCCTGCTGGGCTTCACTCTACAATTCCAGGGCGATTTTTTACCGCCGGCAGAAGGGGTTCAAGGAGGAGAGCGTGTCCATAGCGGTGGTGGTGCAGCGGATGATCAACTCCGAAAAGGCCGGGGTGATGTTTACCGTTGACCCCATCAATAAAAACAGGGACGCGGCCGTTATCGAAGCTGTCTGGGGACTGGGGGAAGGATCGGTTTCCGGTCTGGTCACCCCCGATAATTACATGGTGCGCAAAAACACCCTGGCCATAGAAATGGAGTATATCTCCACCAAGGAACTGATGGTGGTGCAGAGCGATAACAAAAGAGGCGTCCAGGAGAAACCGGTGCCCCCGGAAATGGAAGAGCGGAGGATTTTGACCGGCGGGGAAATCAGGACCCTGGTTTTGTACGGGCAAAAACTGGAAGAATACTTTGGCAAGCCCCAGGACGTGGAGTGGGCCATTGAAAAAGACAAGGTTTATCTGTTGCAGAGCCGGCCGATTACCACTCTTTAAAAGAAATGAAGGTGAGCAGCAATGGTGATCAGCGGAGGTTACTGGTTTAAGGTGCTGGATGTTGACCTCGGCACCGGAAAAATCGAGAAAAAGCCGCTTCCCGCGGAAGTAGCCGAAAAAATGATCGGCGGCAGGGGCTTTGTGTCCTGGTTTCACTATTTCAATGTCGATCCCGGGGCCGACCCGCTGGGACCGGATAATGCCCTGATTTTTGCCACCGGCCCCTTTACCGGTACCCTGGCGCCCTCCTCGGGCCGGTTTGTGGTGGGCGGGAAGTCCCCCCTGACCGGGCTGCTGGGCGATGCCAACTGCGGCGGGCAGTGGGGGCCGGAGCTCAAATACGCCGGCTACGACGTGCTTATTGTCAGGGGCCGGGCCCGGTCCCCGGCAGTATTAAAAATAGTTGACGACCATGTATCCATAGAGCCGGCCGGAGACCTGTGGGGAAAGAACACCGAGGATACCGAAAGGCTGATCAGGCGTAAATATCTCGATGATACCTTCCAGGTGGCCTGCATCGGCATTGCCGGTGAAAACCTGGTGCGGTTCGCCGGCATTGTGTGCAACGCCGAGCACCTGGCCGCCCGGACGGGAATGGGTGCGGTAATGGGGTCAAAGAACCTCAAGGCCGTAGCGGTGAAGGGGACGAAAGACATTCCCCTGCACGATCAGGCGGAATTCAAAGCTCTCCGGGACGAACTGTGGAAAATCATCATCGAGGACGGCAGGAGCGGGCTGCACCTGCCGGAGTACGGAACCACCAGCCTGGTGGAACTGCACAACTCCCTGGGGGGGTTGTCCACCAGGAACTGGCAGTCTGGCTATTATGAAGACCATGAAATGATCAACGGCGATGCCCTGAATGAAAAATACCTGATCAATGCCACCGCCTGCTTCAACTGCCCGTCCCGGTGCGACCGGTACAGCTATGTGGCCGAAGGCGAGTTTAAAGGCACCTATGTGGGCGGGCCCGAGTACTACACTATTCTTTCCTTCGGCAGCAAGCTGGGCAACAACAACCTGGCTTCCATATTAAAGGCCAACCAGCTGTGCAACCAGTACGGCCTGGATACAGGCTCCACCGGCGGCATGATTGCCTTTGCCATGGAGTGCTACGAAAAGGGGCTGATTACCGGGGAAGACACCGGCGGCCTGGAGCTGAACTGGGGCAATTATCACGCCATGTTGCAGCTGATTGACAATATAGCCGGAAGAAAGGGCTTCGGCGACATCCTGGCCCAGGGCGTGGTGGCCGCCGCCGGGCATATCGGCAAAGGCGCGGAACAATACGCCATCCACATCAAGGGGATGGATCCCCCCACCCTGGACCCCAGGGCGTTGAAGGTTTACAATTTTCGCTATGCCATAGCCTCACGGGGAGGAGACCACCTGAGGATTTCCGCCCACGGCGCCTACGAACTGGACAGGATGCCCGTGGACGAGGCCGCCCGGCAGCTCAAATTCTGGCAGAATATAGTCACCATCCCCGACCTCATCGGGGTGTGCAAGTTCCCTTACACCTTCTACTCGGAAACACCGGAGGTCACCTTCAAGAAGGTGCTGGACCTGGTGCCCGGGCTGATCAGGGCGGCCACCGGCATGGAAATGGACGGGGACAGGCTGCTGCGGGCCTCGGAGCGGACAACCCTGCTGGAGCGCTCGCTGAACATCAGGTACGGCCTCAAGCCCGCCGACGACAGGCTGCCGGACAGGTTCCTCAAGGAGCCCCTGCCCACCGGCCCCAGGAAGGGTCAGGTGTACGACATCTTCGACGAACTGAAAAAGTCTTTTTACAAGTGGCAGCAGTGGGACCTGGAAACCGGCGTGCCGTTCGACCGGGCCTACCGGGAACTGGCCCTGACGGAAGTGGCCGATGATTTGAGGAAACGAGGTTTTTTACACTGAGCGAAAGGGGGGGAACAAAATGAAGCTGTCCTTCAACCCGGCGATGTGCTCGGGATGCAGGGCCTGCGAAATGATCTGCGCCTACACCCGCTTTAAGGCAAGCAACCCCAGAAAGGCGGCCATCAGGATTAAAAACTCGGACCGGCACGGCCGCTACGCCGCCTTCTACTGCAGCCAGTGCGGGGAATGCCTGGAAGCCTGCCCCACCGGGGCCATTTACGAGGGAAAAGGGGTGTACAAAATCAACCGGGACCTGTGTACCGGCTGCTATGCCTGTGTGGAGGCCTGCAGCCAGGGGATCATTTTTGCCAACGAGGCGGAAGGGGTCCCGTACAAGTGCGATCTGTGCGGAGCATGTGCCGGGGAATGCCCCCCCAAAGCGCTGACGCTGGAGGAATAACTAGCTGAAATACGAGAGGTGAAGCCGGTGTACCAGCACATCAAGGAAATTCAGGCGGACAGGGCCAGGATCAGGATTGACGTGTACAGCCAGAGACCGGACCGGGACTTTCTCCAGGACATGGAGTTTTTCAACTACCGCCTGGCCGGCGTCCGGCTGTACGAGGAAAAGACGAAGGAAAAGCCCGACCTGGTCTGGTACCGGGACAAGAGCGACAAAACCATAAGCTACGGGGACGGCCAGGTTGTCCTGGAGGGGCCGTGGTACGAAGGAGAAATACAAAAGCTGCTGGTTTCGCTGACGGCCAGGCACATGCTGGAGAAGGACCTTTTTCTGTTTCACGCTTCGGCCGTCCTCTACCGGGGCAGGTCAATCATGTTCATGGGCGGCGAGGGCAATTCGGGAAAAACCATGGCGCAGATAGAGGCCTGTATGCGGGGCGGCAAGATCATATCCACCGAAACCATTGTCACCGACCCGGAGGGCAACGTGGTCATGGGTTCCAAGAACGTGTTCCTGCGGGTCAGGGCCAGGGGCACCGAAAGGATAGACAAGCCCAACCAGGACGAGGGAGTAGCCAAGTTTTTCAGCAAAACCCCGGAATTCGAGATTTACACCGGACCGGCCAAAATTGACCTGGTGGTCCTGCCCGATATCGACGGCAACTACTCCACCCTGGCCGGGGAAATGTCGGACTTTGAGAAGCAGTACCAGACCTTCCACTGCCTGTGCGACTATTTTGGGATGCACCTGCTGCTGGCCCCGGGGCTGCCCATGCCGGTGTTCGACACCGGGGAATTACGCCGCAAAAGAGCTGCATTCATCAATAATTTCGCCCGCAGGCCCTATTACTTCATCAGGGGCAAAGACCCCCGGGTTATTCTGGACGAGGTGGATAAAATTCTCTAGCCGGAGGTAATTTCAATGAAATACACCGATATTTTCAGCCTGAAGGGAAAAGTGGCGCTGGTAATCGGCGGCACCGGCGGCCTAGGCAAGGACATGGCCCTGGGACTGGCCGAGTACGGCGCCGATGTGGTGGTGGCCAGCCGCCACCCGGAAAAGGGACAGGATGTTGTGGACCGGATTCTGGCCTTAAGCCGGCGGGCTTTCGCGGCCAGGGTGGATATACTGGACGCCGCCAGCGTCAGGAGTCTGGTGGACGATATCATCGCCGGGATGGGACACATTGACATCCTGGTAAACTGCGCGGGCACCCAGATCTGGCAGAAGGCCGAGGAGTACACCGAGGAAAACTGGGACACCGTGGTGGACATGAATCTGAAGGGCACCTTCCTGGCCTGCCGGGAGGTGGGCAGGGAAATGATCAAGCAGGGGGGAGGAAAAATAATCAACATTTCCTCCGTCAGGAGCATACTGGGCTTCCCGGAAAATTACACGGCCTACTGCGCCTCCAAGGGCGGCCTGAACATGTACACCAAGTGCCTGGCCGCCGAGTGGGCCAAGTACAACATCAAGGTAAACGCCATTGCCCCCACCTTCGTGGAAACTCCCCTGACCAAGGGGATGCTTGCCGATGAAAAAACCTTCAATACGCTGATCAACAGAATACCTTTAAGGAAGCTCGGACAGCCGGAGGATCTGTTAGGTGCCGTGATATACTTCGCTTCCCCGGCGTCCGACTTCATCACCGGGCAGATACTGTTCGCCGACGGCGGCGTCACCTCGACTCAGTAAAATAAACGGGAGGAACTTACAGTGGCAAGGAAAATAATCGACCTCAGCATGGAAGTCTGCGCCGACATGATAACTTTCCCGCGGGTGGCAAGGCCCATCATCGCCCAACTGGAAAGCCACGAGGAATTTGCCGCCAATATAGGCGCCGCCAAATACGGCGTTACATCGCTTACCGCCCACTATGTGGTGGTTTTGAGCGACCACGCCGGGACACATATCGATTCCATGTTCCACATGGATCCCAAGGCCCCGGGGGCCGACCAGATTCCCCTGGAGTACTGTTACGGGGACGGAGTGGTGCTGGATTTCACCGACAAGCCGGTGGGCCACACCATCACCGTTGAGGATGTAAAGGCCGCCCTGCAGAAAATAAACTACCGGTTGAAACCTCTGGATATCGTCCTGATCTACACCGGGGCCTCCCGCTGCAACAAGGAGGACAGGTACCTCACCGAGCACTGCGGGATGACCCGGGAGTCAACGCTGTGGCTGATTGACCAGGGGATCAAAGTGATGGGGATCGACGCCCCCACCTTTGATCCGCCCGTGAAAACCATGTTTGAGATCAAAAAATTCTGGGAAGCGCACCGGGTGATGAACGAGAGGGAATACTACCACCTGGAAAACATGGCCAACTTCGACCGGATACCCAGACCCCACGGTTTCACTGTCTCGGTACTGCCGGTCAGGTGGAAAGGCACCACCGGGGCGCCGGTACGGGCCGTGGCCATCGTTGAGGAATAAACCGGCGGGTGCGCGCCGGCTGTGCCCTGGGGGTGAAGAAAATCAAGATCAGGGTCAAGGTTGTTTTAAACCAGTCATTAAAAACAATTTTCATCAAGCGGGGCGCCAGGATTGACCTGGACAGCGTGGAGATGGAAGAGGGACAGACCCTGTCCGATTTATACGCCAAAATAGGGCTGAGGCGCTTTGACGCCGGCTTTGCCTGCGTCAACGAACAGATAGTGCACGACCCCGGCCGCCCTTTAAAAGACGGTGACACCATCGTGCTTTACCCTCCCCTGGCTGGAGGATGATTCTAAAAACGGTTGGGATTGCGTCATGAAGATAGCGGTGATCGGAGACATCCACGGCAATATAGAGGCCCTGAACAGTGTTATGGCCGAAATAGGCGGCCTGGGCGCCGACCTTGTCTACTGCCTGGGCGACCTGGTGGATTTCGGCCCCTGTCCCGGGGAGGTCATAAGCGCTGTTGAAAGGATGGGCATTTTATCGGTCAGGGGAAACCACGACATGGCGCTGACCGATTACGTGCCCGGGAGATTTCTCTTTAAGTCGGCGGAGGAGCAGAGGTACGTGGAGGCGTCGCTGGAATGCACCCGGCGGGCCCTCACCGAAAGGGACATCGATTTTATAAAGGGGTTGCCCGACAGGCTTGAACTGCCGCTGCCGGGCAACACGGCCCTGTTTGTCCACTCCTTTCCCAGCGCCTACCACTATCCCGGGACAGACGAGGCAGAGCGGTTCCTTGACGCCGGTCCCTGGCAGTACGTGTTTTACGGGCACAGCCACAAGCCGGCGCTTTATACCCATAACGGAAAAATGGCCGTCAATGTGGGCAGCGTGGGCAAGCCCAGGCACGGCAATGCCATGGCCAGCTACTGTATTGCCGAATTCGCCGGGGGCCGGCTGACGGACCTGGCTTTCCGGTACCGGCCCTACGACGTGGAGAAGGTCTGCCGGGATATAATCAGCCGCGGCTTCCCCCGGGAGACCATTGAAATACTGAAAGGGGCCGTGGAAAGGTGATTGGTTGACAGACTAAACAGGCAACCGCTTAATTGGGAGGAAAAATGACAATGGCAGATTTAAGCAGGGAACAGCTGCTGCAGATGTATGAAATGATGC
The DNA here is from genome assembly GCA_049323615.1 of Bacillota bacterium. GTDB lineage: Bacteria > Bacillota > Desulfotomaculia > Desulfotomaculales > Desulfocucumaceae > JBMOPD01. The sequence goes on from JBMOPD010000079.1 coordinate 60,670, forward strand.
TGAGGATCAGGGAGTTTGAGAGCCAGGTCTTCGAGCTTTACAAATTAGGACTGATGCCGGGGCTGGCCCACCTGTATATCGGCCAGGAGGCGGTGGCGGTGGGCGCCTGCGCGGCGCTGGAAAGGGACGACTTCATCGTCAGCACCCACCGGGGGCACGGCCACCTGATCGCCCGGGGGGCCGACACCAAGCCCATGATGGCCGAGATTTTGGGCAAAAAGACCGGTTACTGCAAGGGCAAGGGCGGGTCCATGCACATAGTGGCCTATGACAAGGGCATCCTGGGCGCCAACGGCATCGTGGGGGCGGGCATCCCCATTGCCACCGGGGCCGGCTTCATGGCCAGGGTAAAGGGAACCAAACAGGTGACCCTGTCCTTCTTCGGGGATGCGGCCTCCAACCAGGGCACCTTCCATGAAAGCCTGAACATGGCCGCCGCCTGGAAGCTGCCGGTGGTCTATATCATAGAAAACAACCTTTACGGCATATCGGTGAACATCAACCGGGTCACCGCCGTGGCAGACCTGTCGGTGCGGGCCAAGGCCTACGGCATGCCCGGGGTGATGGTTGACGGGAACGACGTCCTGGCGGTGTATGGCGCCGTCCGGGAGGCCGTGGCTGCCGCCCGGGAGGGCGGCGGGCCCACACTGGTGGAGTGTAAGACCTACCGGTGGCGGGGCCACCACGTGGGTGACCCGGCCATCGAGTACCGGACCAGGGAAGAAGAGGCCCGGTGGAAGCAGCAGTGCCCCATCGGCAGGCTGGGCCGGGAACTGGTGGAGAAATCCCTGGCCGCCGAGGACCAGCTGAAAGAAATAGAGCGGAAAGTGGCCGAAGAAATCAGGGCGGCGGTGGAATTTGCCAAGGAAAGCCCTTATCCCGCGCCGGAAGAGGCCTTTGAGGATTTGTTCGCATAAGGGGAGGAGAAGCCATGAAAGAGGTAACTTACGCCCGGGCCATCTGCGAAGCGCTGGATGAAGAAATGGCCAGGGACGAAAATGTGGTCCTGCTGGGTGAAGACGTGGGCATTATCGGCGGCAACTTTAAAACGTCGGTGGGCCTGCGGGATAAATACGGCGACTGGCGGGTGAAGGATACCCCCATCTCGGAAAGCGGGTTCGTGGGGATAGGCATCGGCAGCGCCATAACGGGCCTCCGCCCGGTGGTGGAGCTGATGTTCGCCGACTTCCTGGGGGTATGCATGGACCAGGTGGCCAATCAGGCGGCCAAAATCCGCTATATGTCCGGGGGCCAGGTGAAGGTTCCCCTGACCATCAGGATGCCCATCGGGGGCGGCCGGTCGTCGGCGGCCCAGCACTCCCAGAGCCTGCAGGCCTGGGTGGCCCATATTCCCGGCCTGAAGGTGGCGCTCCCGTCCACCGCCGAGGAAGCCAAGGGGCTGCTGAAGTCGGCTATCCGCGACGACAACCCGGTAATCTTTATGGAACACAAGATGGAATACAACAAGAAGTACCAAATCCCGGAAGGGGAATACACCATTCCCTTCGGCCTGGCCAACATCGTCTGCGCCGGGGAAGACCTCACCATTGCGGCCACCTCCAACATGGTCAACAAATCAAAGGCGGCGGCCGAAGAGCTGGCCAAGGAGGGCATCAGGGTGGAAATCATCGACTTGAGAACGCTGGTTCCCCTGGACAGGGAGAGCATCATCAAATCGGTGAAAAAAACCGGACGTTTACTGATAATCGACGAGGGATACACCAATTTCGGCGTCAGTGGGGAGATCGCCCTGTCGGTGATGAATGAAGTGTTTTATTACCTGGACGCCCCCATAATGCGGATGGGAACGGCCGGCGTTCCGCTGCCGTTCAGTCCGGCCCTGGAGGTTCCGCTGATTCCCGACAGCAAAGGCATATACGGCAAGGTAAAAGAAATGGTTGGAGCATAGGCCCGGCCGGCACAATGAAGAGCGTACTGAAGGGGGATAACCATGGCTGAGATAGTGGTCATGCCAAAACTGGGCTTCAATATGGAAGAGGGCAAGCTGGTCAGGTGGCACAAAAAGGAAGGGGATCCGATCAAAAAAGGGGAGGTCTTTTTTGAAATCATCACCGACAAAACCACCATCGAGATAGAGGCCGCCGTGGACGGGGTGGTAAGAAAAATACTGGCGCAGGAAGGGGAAAAGGTGCCGGTCACCCTGCCGGTGGCCATTATTGCCGGGGAGGATGAGGATATAACCGAATGCCTGCGGGAGGCCGAAGCCATGCTGGGCAGGCAGGCTGAAAGCGGATCCGGCGCGCCGGAAACCGTGGCCCCGGCACCGGCCCCGGGGGCGCCGGCCGGCAATAGCGCCAGGTTTACGCCGCGGGCGCTTAAATTTATGGCTGAACACGATATTGACCCCGCCGGGGTGAACGTCAAGGGAACCGGTTACGACGGAGGGGTTACCGAAAGGGATATAATGAAGCACCTGGATCAGATCCGTGGGGCCAGGGCCACCCCCGTGGCCCGCAAACTGGCGGCGGATGCCGGCGTTGACCTGAAAGGGGTTGCCGGTACGGGCAGCGGCGGCAAAATAATGAAGGCCGACGTGCAGAGGGCCATGGAACAAAAGGCCGGGCTGCCCAAAGAGGCCGCCGCCGCGGCGGGACCCAAGGAGATCCTGGAAGTCATCCCCTATGACGGGATGCGCAAGATAATCGGGGACCGCCTGTCCCACAGCAAATTCACGGCCCCGCACGTTTATTTCTCCACCTCGGTGGATGTATCGGGGCTCTACAGCCTGAGGGAGCAGATCCAAAACGCCGTGGACACCAGAGTGTCCCTGAACGACATGATCATTGCCGCGGCGGCCAGGGCCCTTGTTAAGCACCCCATGCTGAACTCTTCGCTGGAAGGCGACCAAATAGTGGTTTACCGGAGCGTCAACATCGGTGTGGCGGTGGGTCTGGACAACGGGCTGATCGTGCCGGTGATAAGGGACGCGCAGAACAAGAAGCTTTCCCGGATTGCCGGGGAGGCCCGGGAGCTGACAGCCAGGGCCAGGTCGAACAAGCTGCTGCCCGACGACTATTCCGGCGGTACATTCACCATTTCCAACCTGGGCATGTTCGGGGTGGAAAACTTCACGGCCATCATCAACCCGCCGGAGACCGGGATCCTGGCGGTGAGCTCGGTCAGGAAGACCCCGGTGGTAATCTCCCGGGACGGCGAAGACGTGATTGAAATCCGGCCGCTGATGAATATGACCCTTTCCGTTGACCACAGGATAATAGACGGCCTGGCGGCCACCAGGTTCTTAAACGAGATTAAAGACCTGCTGGAAAACCCGGTGAAAATTCTGGTCTAAAAGAAGGTGTGCGCATGCCATACGATTTCGACATTGTGGTTATCGGCGGGGGGCCCGGCGGATACGTGGCGGCCATCCGGGGAGCGCAGCTGGGCAAAAAGACATGCCTGGTGGAAAAGGAATCCCTGGGGGGAGTCTGCCTGAACAGGGGCTGCATACCCACCAAAACCATCATTAAATCCCTGCACGTGCTTGATACCGTAAAATCGGCGGCGGAGTTCGGGGTGACCGGAGTAAACGCCGGGCAGTGCGGTATCGATTTAAAACAGGTGCAGCAGCGGAAGAAAAAGGTAATCGCCAGGCTGACCGGCGGAGTGGCCTATTTACTTAAGGCCAACCAGGTGGAAGTGATCACGGGGACGGCCAGTTTCGCCGACAGGCATACCCTGAAGGTGGGCGACAGAACCGTCAGCGGGGAAAACATCATCATTGCCACCGGATCCCTGCCGGTGGAGCCGCCCATTCCCAGGGAAGGCAGCGCTCCGGTCATGTACAGCGACGAAGCCCTGGAACTGGCCGAAGCGCCGGGGGAAATGGCCATCATCGGGGGAGGAGTAATAGGTATCGAGTTTGCCTTTATAATGAGCCAGCTGGGGTCCAGGGTCACCGTCATTGAAATGCTGGATGAAATACTGCCCATGGTGGACGTGGAAATAACCAGGAAGGTCAGGGTTTTGTTGAAAAAGAAAGGCGTCACCGTGCACACCGGGGCCAGGGTGACCGGGTTCGCGGGGGACCGGGTTTACTTTGCAAAGGGCGGCGCCGCGGAGTCTGTCCGGGCCGACAGGATACTGCTGGCCACCGGCAGGAGGCCCAACACGGACGGGCTCAACCTTGAAGCGGCCGGGGTGAGTGTAGCGAAAAGCGGCATCGGTGTGGACGGCTCAATGCGCACCAACATTGACAACATCTACGCCATAGGCGACGTCAACGGCCGCTGCATGCTGGCCCACGTGGCCTCCATGGAAGGGATGGTGGCGGTGGAAAACATCTGTGGCGGACGGGCGCGGATGGACTATACAAAAATTCCCCAGTGCGTGTACCTCGATCCCGAAATAGCCTCGGTGGGGATTACCGAGCAGGAAGCCCGGGAGCAAGGGCTGGACGTGAAAGTGGGGCGGTTCAACTATGCAGGAAACGGAAAGGCGCTGATTGAGGCCGCGGAAGGCGGGATGGTCAAGGTGATCACCGACCGGCGGCTCGGCGAGATACTGGGAGTGCACATGATGGGCGCCCACGCCACCGACATGATCGCGGAGATGGTGCTGGCCATGAAGCTGGAAGGCACCGCCGAAGAGGTGGCCGCCGCCATTCACCCCCACCCCACCATTTCCGAGGTGATCCCGGAAGCCTTTCACGCGGCGCTGCACAAGGCCATTCACGCCACTTAAATTCACATCGGGGACGGTTCTGTTCACATCGGGGACGGTTCTGGATGTGAATTTGTGGAGCTTTGAATTCACATCCAGAACCGTCCCGAATGTGAAAATTGGGGGTGAAAAAACAATAGCCCTCGTTAGAGGGCTTGGAAACAGTGGTTTGCGACTTTCCGAAAGTATTCTTTCAACATTAAAGGAGGAATAAAAAGTGTCAAAGGTTAGAGTGGGTGTAGCCGGCTACGGTGTGATCGGCCAGCGGCTGGCGGACGGTGTGGCCCGGCAGGGCGACATGGAACTGGTAGGGGTGGTGGACGTGGCCCCCACCCTGGCGGTGCGGGCCCTGGCCGAAAAGGGCATGCCCTACAAACTTTTTGCCGCCACCGCAGACAATAGGCCGCAGCTGGAGAAGGTGGGCATCCCCGTGTCGGGGACCATGGAAGATTTGTTAAAACAGGTGGACGTCATGCTGGACGCCGCCAATGCCGGAATAGGGCGCAAGAACAAGGAACTCTACGTGAAGTACGGGGTCAAGGCCGTGTTCCAGGGCGGGGAAAAGAACGATATCGCCGACACCTTCTTCCACGGGTACGCCAACTACGAAAAGGGCTACGGCAAGGACTACCTCAAGCTGACCTCCTGCAACACCACCGGGCTGATCCGGGCGGTGGACTGCCTGGACAGGGCCTTCGGCGTCGAGCGGGTGGCCATTACCATCATCCGCCGGTGCGCTGACCCCGGGGATACGCACCGGGGACTGGTGGACGTGTCCCTGGTGGAGCCGGTGCCCAATCACCAGGCGGTGGACCTGATGACGGTGATGCCCCACATAGACGCCACCGGCCTGCTGGTGCACGTGCCTACCACCCACGGGCATATAATCAGTGTACTGGCCACTCCCAAACAGGAGGTTACCAGGGAACAGGTGCTGGATGAGTTCAATAAACACCCCAGGATCAGGGTGGTCAGAATAGCGGACGGATTCAACTCCAACGCAGCCCTGTTCCGCTACGCCCGGGACCTGGGCAATCCCCGGGGAGACATGTACGAGATAGCCATCTTCGAGGAGACCGTGGCCTTCAGCGGCAGGAATATACTGTTTGCCATCAATATTCCCCAGGAGGCCGTGGTCATTCCGGAGAGCATGGACGCCGTCCGGGCGTGCATGAAAATGCAGGCCGCCAGGGACGAGGCGGTGGCCTTGACCAATAAATACCTGGACATGAAATAGGTGAGCATGATGAAATACGGAATGCATACCCTGGACGATTTCCAGCTGGAGGGTAAAACTATTTTGTGCCGGGTGGACATCAACTCCCCCATTGACCGGAAAACTGGTGCGTTAAGGGATGTTACCCGCATTGAGCGGTGCCTGCCGACGATCAGGGAACTGTCCGCCAGGGGGGCCAGGACGGTGCTGATGGCCCACCAGGGGGGAGATCTGGAGTATAATAATTATACCAGCACCGAAAAACACGCTGCGTTAATGACCGAACTGCTGAAAAAGCCGGTGGAGTTTATAGACGATGTCTGCGGCCCCGCCGCCCGCGCCAGGATCGGGGGTCTTAAAAACGGGGAGATACTGCTGCTGGACAACGTCAGGTTCATGGCGGAGGAAATGACCCTGTTTGAAACCAGGCTCAACCTGGACCCCGAGGTCCAGAGCAGGACCGTTGTGGTGCGCAAGCTGGCGCCCCTGGCGGACCTTTACGTATGCGACGCCTTCGCCGCGGCGCACCGCTCCCAGCCCACGCTGGTGGGTTTCCCGGAGGTCCTGCCCGCGGCCATGGGCAGGCTGTTTGAAGAGGAAATTACGGCCCTGGCCAACGTGGCGGACAATCCCGGGCGCCCCTGCGTGTTCGTCCTGGGCGGCGCCAAGATCCAGGACGCCTTCATCATGATGAAAACGGTACTGGAGAACGGGACGGCGGATGTGGTATTGACCGGCGGGCTGGTGGCCAATATAATGTTGCTGTCCGCCGGGGTCAGGCTGGGGGAACCTTCGGAAAGCCTGATCGCCGCCAACGGCCTGTCCGAATACATCGCGGTGGCCGGGCAGTTGCTGGAAAGCTACCGGGAAAGGATTGTCCTGCCGGTTGACCTGGCGTTCAACGACGGCGGCAGGTGCGAGGTGGCGGTGGCGGATCTGCCTTCCCGGCATCTGCTTGCGGACATCGGACGCCGGACGGCGGACAAGTACAGCGAAATAATCGGGGCGGCCCGGACCGTTTTCATCAACGGGCCGGCCGGGGTATTCGAGGAGCCGCATACCGGGTACGGCACCAAAACCATACTGGAAGCCATCGGTCGCTCCGGGGCCTATTCGGTCATCGGGGGAGGGGACAGCATAGCCGCTGTCAACAAATTCCACCTGGCCGAAAAGTTTTCCTACATCTGCACTGCCGGGGGCGGCCTGGTGCGCTACCTGGGCGGGGAGGAACTGCCGGTGGTCAGGGCCCTGCGCCGCTCCGCCCAAAAGTTTTAAGGCCGGCGACTGTGTCCCGGCCGGCGGTGTCCCGTGCCTGACGGCAGCCCCAAAGATGAGCATGCGCTGGCGAGGTGGTACTTCTGGGAAGGAAATGCTGCGTGGTTGAACTGGATATAGTTCCTTACCGGCAGGGTTTGGAATTGCAGACGAGGATCTTTGACCTGGTAAAAGGCAGTGCGCTCCCCGGGGTCCTGCTGCTGCTGCAACACAGCCCGGTGGTTACCATCGGCAAGGCGGGGGGATGGGACAACATGCTGGTTTCCCGGGAGGATTTCCGCAGCCAGGGAATAGAAATATATGAGACCAGCAGAGGGGGCAATATCACCTACCACGGGCCCGGGCAACTGGTGGGGTACCCCATCTTAAACCTGGATTACTGGCAAAAGGACGTGCACTGGTACCTGCGGAACCTGGAGCAGGTGATCATCAATACCCTGCGGGTGTTCGGCGTGGAAGCGGGCAGGAAGCCCAAATACACCGGTGTTTGGGTGGGAGACAGGAAAATAGCGGCCATCGGGGTCAGCGTCAGGAACTGGATTACCACGCACGGTTTTGCTTTGCAGATCACCACCGAAAACCTCCACCATTTTAACCTGATTAACCCCTGCGGCATCACCCGGTTCGGGGTGGCCGCCCTGGAGGAACTGGTCCCGGGGGTGTGCTTCGGGGAAGTGGCGGAGGCCGTGAAAGCCGGCTTCAGTGAAGTGTTTGCATGCCAGTTAACGGCTATGGATATTACAAGTATAGCGGGGGATTTATATGGAAACCAGGCCTCACTGGCTGGTGGTCAAGGCGCCGGCCCCGGCAGTCCTGGAAGAAATGGAAAGCCTGTTTGATTCCCTGTCCCTGCACACCGTCTGCCGGAACGCCCACTGTCCCAATATCGGCCAGTGTTTCAAGGCGAAGACAGCCACCTTCATGATCCTGGGCAATATATGCACCCGGGGATGCCGGTTTTGCGCGGTGGGCAAGGGAGTCCCCGCCGCCCCGGATAAGGATGAACCCGCCCGCGTGGCCGAGGCGGTGAAAAAGCTGGGCTTGAAACACGCGGTGATCACCTCGGTGACCAGGGACGACCTGCCGGACGGGGGGGCCGGGCAGTTTGCCGGGGTTATCCGCCGCATCCGGGAAACCAACCCCGGGGCCACGGTGGAGGTGCTCATCCCTGATTTCAAAGGGCACATGGAAGCGCTGGGGACCGTGGTTGACGCCGGCCCGGACATCATCAACCATAACGTGGAAACGGTGCCCAGGCTTTATCCCCGGGTAAGGCCCCGGGCCTCATACGGGAGGTCACTGCGGCTGCTGGAAAGTGTAAAGCGGTTTAACCCCGCCATAATCACCAAGTCCGGCATGATGGTGGGCCTGGGGGAAACGGAAGCCGAGGTGGTGGAGGTTTTTGGTGATTTGCTGGGGGTGGGATGCGACATACTAACCATCGGGCAGTACCTCCGCCCGTCAAAAAACCATCTGCCCGTGGAGGAATACGTTACTCCCCAAAAGTTTGACCATTATAAAACAACGGCCCTTGACATGGGTTTCAGGTATGTGGCCGCAGGTCCTTTGGTAAGAAGCTCCTACAAGGCCATTGAAGGGATCCGGTCGTTGAGGGGAATTTAAAAAGGATGCCGGGGCCGTCAGGCGCGGGCAAATCAGAAAGGGGCAGGGAAATGTCTGAGAAAATATTCAAGATTGCAGCAATTCCGGGCGACGGGGTGGGGCCGGAAGTAATTGACCAGGGTGTCGCGGTCCTGAAAGAGGCCGTCAGGAACTCGGATATTTCGCTGGAGTTCATCTTTTTTCCGTGGGGGTCGGAGTACTGCCTGGAAAAGGGCCACATGATGCCGGACGACGCCCTGGAGACCTTAAAGGGCTTTGACGCCATATTCCTGGGCGCCATCGGCGACCCCCGGCTGCCCGACCACCTGAGCCTGGAGATGCTTTTAAAGATAAGGAAGGGCTTCGACCAGTATATCAACCTGAGGCCGATCAAGCTCTTTGCGGGTGTGGAAACCCCCGTCAAACTGCCCCCGGGCGCCACCATCGACATGGTGGTGATCCGGGAGAATACCGAGGGTGAATACAGCGCCGTGGGGGGAAGGTTTAAAAAGGGAACCCCCGACGAGGTGGCCGTGCAGACGGCGGTATTCACCCGCAAGGGCACCGAGCGGGTGATCAGGTACGCCTTTGAGCTGGCCAGGAAGCGGGCCGGGGAGAGGGGCAACAACCCGGCTGCCATGGTCACCAACTGCACCAAGTCCAATGCCCTGAATTATTCCATGGTATTCTGGGACGAGGTTTTTGACGCCGTGGCCGCCGAATACCCCGATGTCCGCACCGGCAAGGCCCTGGTGGACGCCCTGACCATGTGGATGGTGCGCAAGCCCCAGTATTTTGACGTGATAGTGGCCTCCAACCTCTTCGGTGACATCATCACCGACCTGGGGGCGGCCATCCAGGGCGGCATGGGCGTGGCCGCGGGCGGCAACATCAACCCGGAGAAAATTTACCCGTCCATGTTCGAGCCCATCCACGGGTCCGCTCCCAAGTACAAGGGGAAGAACATGGCCAACCCCATCGCCACCATCTACGCCGGCGCCATGATGCTGGAATTCCTGGGCGCCGAAAAAGAGGCCCGGGTGGTCATGGACGCGGTGCAGGCAGTTTTGCAGGAAGGAAAAATGCGGACCTACGACATGGGCGGCCGGTCCACCACAAAAGAAGTGGGAAGCGCCGTGGCCGACAGGATTAAAAACACGTAACCGGGATTTTATCGTGGTGTAAGCTCCCGCCCTCCCCGACGCTGACCGAATCCGGGCCACCCTTAAAAGATGTATGCAAAAGCGCACCACCTGCGGTGCGCTTTTGCCGGGGAAAAAATGTTTAAGATTCGCCGATTTTGTATTTCTTCGCCTTGCGGATTACGGTGGAGTGGTCCACCCCCAGCGCCTGGGCGGCCTTACGGGTTGATCCGCATATTTTTATGGCCCTGTTGATCAACTGGCGTTCAAGAATACCCCTGGCTTTTTTCAGGTTCATAACCTCGTTTATAAAAATCTCGCCCTCTGTATGAGCCCTCTCTCCCAGGTAGTCGCGGAATGCCTGATCGTCAATGTTGATCAGATTGCCGCCGGAGGAAACCACCAGCCGTTCGATCAGATTTTCCAGTTCCCGCACGTTCCCTGGCCAGGGGTAGTTTTCCAGGGCCTTGATGGCCTCCGGGGACAGCTTCTTTTTCATATCGTATTTCTTATTGTATTTCTTTAAAAAAAATTGGGCCAGGGGCATTATGTCCAGCCGCCTCTCCCGCAGGGGCGGGATGTGGATGGGAATTACATTGATCCGATAGTACAGGTCGGACCGGAAAAGTTTGTTTTTAACCATTTCCTTCAAATCCCTGTTTGTGGCCGTAATAAACCTGGTGTCCAGTCTGATGGGCTGCAGGCCCCCCACCCGGATGAATGACTGTTCCTGCAGCACCCGTAAAAATTTCACCTGCAGGTTGAGGGGCAATTCGCCGATCTCATCCAGAAACAGTGTGCCGTGCTGGGCCAGCTCAAGCAGGCCGGCCTTGCCCGACTTGCTGGCGCCGGTAAAGGCCCCCTTTTCGTAACCAAAAAACTCGGACTCCAGAAGGTTTTCGGGGATGGCCCCGCAGTTTACCGCTATAAAGGGGCCCTCTTTGCGGGAGCTGGCCCGGTGAATCAACTTGGCGATGATCTCCTTGCCCACCCCCGACTCGCCCGAAATCAGCACAGTGGAGTCGACCCGGGCGATTTGCAGTACCGTTTCGATAATATGCCTCATCTGGGGGCTCTCAAATATAAATTCTTCCAGGGCCAGAAAACGGGACCTCAACTGCTGCAGTTCAGAAAAATAGCGGCTGCTGAGGTCCTTTACTTTTTCCATTTCGTGCTCCGTCTGCTGGATTTTTTCCTGCAGGGCCTGTATTTCCGATATGTCACGGAAAACCGCCACCGCCCCGATCAGTGTTGCCTTGTCGTAAATGGGGGTAATGTTGGCCACGATATCCATATTTAAGGAGTATATATGCGAACGGTCGTCCACAATCTGCCTGCCCGTCCTGAGTACCTCCAGTATTTTTGAAGCAGGCTCTATGTCGCTGAGTTTCCTCCCCAAAACCCTGGCCACCGGGACGCCCAGATTTCTTGTGTAGGCGGGATTGGCGTACAGGATGGTGGATGAGATGTCCACCACCAGAACGCCGTCGTGAATGGAATCAAGAATGCTGGTCAGCCAGCGAATGCGTGAAGAATTGTCCATAATAACCTTCCTCATGTGGTGTTTTTTTGCACCGTTTAAAAAGTCTGATTCTATCCCGTGGCAGCAAAATCCGGCCTCAGTATGCTGGCATAAATATTGTATAAATATTTTGCAAATTTGCCAATAGGAGGTGTTTAATAATGCCTGAAGGTTCGGACCGCCTGAACAAGCTGGAGCGGGACTGGAAGACCATGATCCTGATTGCCCACGACTTCTTCCACAACTGGCGGCAGACGCTTTATGAACGTTACGGCGAAGAAGTAATGGAAGAGCTTACCCTCCGGTTTTGGGAACTGGTGGGTAAAAATACGGCCCTTCAATACACCAGGGGGAAGATCGACCCGCAGGATGTGGAGCGGGTGGCCAGGGGGGCGGCCCGCAGCAGCGAAATAATGGGGGAGACGGTGAGGGTTCAGCGGGACGGGGAGGCCTGGCTGCTCATACATGACGCCTGCCCGTGGATTGACTCATACAGGAGGGCGGGGTTTGCGGGAAGGTGCCGGCCCGGCTGCGACCGCTGGTTTGAGGCTACGGTGCAGGGGCTGTCACCGGACCTGGGGGTGGAAACCCGGGCCTGCCTTGCCAGTGGGGATAAGCAGTGCATCAGGAGGTTTTATAAAAAATAGTCAAGGAGGTGCTTAATGTGGGGGAATCCGGCCAAACCCAGCTCACCGCCCTGTTTGAAAAGTTTAAGGTGGGCAGGTATGAAATGAAGAACAGGGTCAAGTACGCCGCCTGCTGAGTGTCCAACTACAATACCCGGGACGGGTATCTTACCGACCGCGAGATGGAGCGGGTGCGGGTCATAGCGCAGACCGGGGCGGGAATGATCACCAACCAGGGGGCCTATCCCGACCCCAAGGGGGAAGGCAAGGCCTATTTCCGCCAGCTGGCCCTGTATGATGACAAGTTTTTGCCCAGGTACGAGCAAATAGCGGCCATGTTTAAAGAAAACGGCGCGGTGGCCATTCAGCAGATCCTGCACACCGGCCGGTACGGGGGAATTGACCTGGGCTACTGCGTGGGCCCCTCGGAGGTGCCCCAGACACTGCCGCACTTCCGCCCTCCCCGGGAAATGACCAGGGAGGAAATCAAGCAGTGCCTGAAGGAGTTCGCCGAGGCTTCCCGGCGGGCCATCAAGGCCGGCTTTGACGGGGTGGAAGTGACCAGCTTTATGGGGTACCTGCTGGCCAATTTCAATTCCAGGTTCACCAACCGCCGCACCGATGAATATGGCGGGTCCCTGGAAAACCGGGGCCGCTTCATGAGGGAAATGATTTACGCCATCAAAGAGGCCGTCGGGGATCACCTGTTAATTGTCCGGCTGAACGGGACCGAACTGATGGACCGCTACGGCGGCAGCACCGAGGAGGAGTGCCTTGAATTCATGAAAATGGCCGCCGGGTGCGGAGTGGACATGATCAGCTTGTGTGTGGGCTGGCAGGAATCTCCGGAGTCCTCCATAGGCCGGGACATACCGCCGGGACACTGGAATTACCTGGCTGCCCGGGCCAAAAAGGAGATTCCCGATGTCCCCATAGCCTTTGGCGTCCGGCTGCCCGATGCCGTTATGGCCGACAACAGCATTGCCGAGGGCCAGTTTGACGTTTGGGAAGTGTGCCGCCCCTTCCTGGCCGACCCGGAAAGGCTGCACAAAACCGCCGCCGGCCGTTATGAAGAAATCAAGCCCTGCGTCGGCTGCCTGCTCTGCCTCTCCAGGCTGTTCAGGGATCTGCCTTACCTGTGCACGGTGAACCCGGTGCTGGGCCACGAGGTTGAGCCGGAGTACGCCATCCGCCCGGCGGCCTACCAGAAAAACGTAATGGTGATCGGAGGGGGGCCGGCGGGGCTGGAGTGCGCCATCGCCGCTTCCCAACGGGGACATAAGGTAAGCCTGTTCGAAAAGTCGGACCGCCTGGGAGGGCAGCTGCGCACTTGCGCCAACCATGACCTGGCCAACAAAAGGGACCTGGAGGACTTGCTCACCTATTACCAGGCGATGGTCAAAAAACACAACATCGAGGTTCATTTGAATACTGAGATCACGGAAAAGTTATTCCAGAAAATGCTGCACCAGAATGACGTGGTGGTGGTGGCTACCGGCTCGGCCATCGACACGAAGGCCCGGCCCGGCATGGAAAAAGCCGTTACGGCCCACGATGTGATGAATGACAGGGTAACCTGCGGCAAAAGGGTGGTCATCATCGGGGGGGGCAAGATCGGCCTCAGCACCGCAGAATACCTGTCCGAAGCCAGCCGGCAGGTGGTCGTTGTGGAAGAGGAAAAGCGCATCGCCGGCGACGTCATGCCCACCTGGAAATGGCGCCACACCTCCTGGGTGGAGCAGATGAATATCGAGACCGTCACCCAGGCCGCGGTAAAGGCAGTGGTGGAGGGCGGCGTGATTATAATAAAGGACGGCGCGGAGAGATTGATCGAAGCGGACACCGTCATTGCGGCGGCGCCCAGGAAAGCCGGCCAGGAACTGCTGCACAGCCTGGAGTTCATGGTGGACGAGATTTACATCATCGGTGACGCGGTGTCTCCAAGGGGCCTCTACCAGGCCATCCACGAGGGCTACCGGCTGGGGGCCAGGATATAATGATAAAGCTGCCGGGGAAGGAGGGAGGGCGGTGGATGCACTGGATTTTCTGCTGGATGTCAATGCCTGGCGGGAGTTTCCGGAGCGGAACAGGCATGTGTTTGCAAATATAAAGGACGGGGCCAGAATGGGCATCCTTCCCAGGACCGGCCCCGGCGGGGAAGGAAGTACCCTGCTGGTCTGGACGGTGCGGGAGGGCAAAGTCATTACAGGCAGCCGGCCCTTCAAGGGATTCCGGGAGTCGGGCGCCGACCTGCTGTTCGTGGCCGAGCCGGCGTCACTGGAAAGAATTTATAAGGAGCTGAAAAACGATCCCCTGGCGGAATTAAAGAAACAGATAAGAACCGGCGGGGTGGTTTTCTTCGTGTTGAAAACCAGGGAGGAGTTGCTGGACATGGGGTATGAGGAGCTTATCGAGGCTATAGGGATACCCTGGCTGGGCACGTGCCACTAATCTGTCCCGGCAGGGTGGTAGGGCAATGCCGGAGGACGGGCCGGCGCTGGTGGGATTTTGCCGGGGAATTACCGGGGTTATGATGCGGCTGGTACGCCGTTGCCTTGGGCGCAAAAGGAAAGGCCCCTGCCTGAAGACACTCAGGCAGGGGCCTTTTAAGTTTCTTGGGGGACTGTGGGGCGGGATCAGATGGTCAGCTTCCCCAGCACCGGTGAATACACCCCAACCAGGAGAAGCAGGTAAAAGACGAAGAAATGCCCGATCAGGTCCGCCAGGGCTATAAGCCCTACCACCACTGTTCCGCCGGAGGCTCCCAGCAGCAGTGTCAGGACCAGGGTCAGGATAAATCCGATGGCCACCACAAAGCCGTAAAACATCCCGGCGTAGGGGCCCTTGAGCAACAGCCAGAGGGATTCCCGGGCGGTGGCGGTGGCGTTTACCATGCTGGCAAGGTAAATGGACACCCCGATCAGGTTGATTATTATGAGCGCTGTCTCCAGTGTTTCCAGGTTGATAAAGGTGTTAATGCTGACCCACCCTCCGTGAACCAGGAAGAAAAAGACTGAAGTCCCGCCCAGCAGGGAGTACAGAAGGAAGAGGAAGGGGACCATGGGTGTATTCCACAGCGGAATGGCCGGTGAATCGTTCATAATAAAGCCATCGGTGATGGCTACCACCACTGCGCTGATCAGGGCCAGAACCCTGAAGAACTCCCAGGCCGGGCTGCCTGCGGGTAATAACAGATAAATTATGCTGATGGCGGTAAAGGTGCCCATTGCCCAGACCGTCCTGGAAATCCACGAGGCGCGCGGGCGGGTGGCGGCCCGCCAGAATCTTTCCGGCCGCCCCAGGTGAATCAGCAGGGCGCCGCTCTTCCCGACGTTTTCTATTATGATTCCGGCCAGGGCAATCAGCGGTGTGTTAAATAATACCGAAAAAATAAAGACACCCGAACCTATTTTGCCGAAAAAGAAGGCCAGGGCAATCCACGTGCTCCAGACGTTTTGCCGCCGGAACCCCATCACAAACTCTTCGCCTACCATCGGCACGGTCTGGCCTGTCATATGAAACCCTCCTATTCTAAGTAATATACCGAAGGATCGGTATTTGCCTCGGACATGGGCTGCATCCCGCCGCGCTGCCGGATCAGCTTGCTGACCTTGCTTTCCGGGTCATGCAGGTCGCCGAACACCCTGGCTTCGGCCGGGCAGGTGTTGACACAGGAAGGTTCGAGCCCCTGGTCCACCCGTTCGGAGCAAAAGGTGCACTTTACCACCACGCCCTCCTGGAATTTCTTGTATTTAACCTGCTCGAAGGGGGTCAGGTGGCCCCTGAAATGCCCTTCCTTCAGTTTTCCCTCCGGCATCAGCTCCCTGTTTTTATAGGGGCAGGCCACCACACAGGCCTTGCAGCCGATACACTTGTCGTAATCAACCAGCACGATGCCGTCTTCCCGCTTGTGGGTGGCCCCGGTGGGACAAACCCTCACGCACGGCGCATTAAGGCAGTGGTTGCAGAGAACCGGTATAAACTTCTTTTTTACAATGGGATACTGTCCCGCCACCTGTTCCAGGACCTTGGTAAAAAAGATGCCGGGCGGTGTTCCGTGCTCCGATTTGCAGGCTACGGTACAGGCGTTGCAGCCCACACAGCGCTTCAGGTCGACCACCATGCCATGTCTTGCCATATGTCTTCACCCCCTATATTTTGCCGATGCGGACCTTAACGGCCGTTTCCTGGTGGCCTGACACCAGGTCGGTAAATTCCAGGCTGGCCGGAAGCAGCCGGTTGAAGTTGACGTTCATCTTTCTTTCCACCGGGTGCACGGTCCAGCGGGTAATGGCGTTTGATATGGCGATGACCCGGGGATGGATCTCTTCTATTACCCTGGCCACCCCTTCTACCCGCCCGAAGGGGGATTCGATACCGATCCGGTCCCCGGTCTTGATGCCCTTTGCCCGGGCTGTCCCGGTATTTATAAGCACGCCCTTGTGAATCGGTATATTGCTCACCAGTTCGTTGATCCAGGGGATAGTGGTATTCTCACAGTGGTTCAGTACAGCCTCGGCTTTGAAGTTTATGGCGTACAGGTCGTATTCACCGGGTATCCGGTGCAGGGGGTGATGGTCCCGCCAGACGGGAACGGGAATGTAAGAGGAAGTGTCCCACTCCCTGCCCACGGACCGGAACTGCCGGTCCAGTTCATCGGCCACCTGCAGAAAATACTCGTGGTAAAGGGAAATGCGCATGCCCCGCCAGGGCATATACATCTCTTCGGGCTTCTGGTGCCGCACGGCGTCGCTGTTCTGCCTGAACCATTCCAGGCCCATATCGGGGCCGTAAATACTCCTGGCCATGCGGTCAATGCACTCCAGGGCCGTGTACTTACGGCCTGGCTCCAGGTAATATTCCGGCTGCAAAAACATGGTGAAGTTCAGCAGGCCGTTGAATTCATCGAGGCATCCGCAGCGCTCCGATATCTCGGTCATAATATCGTGGGCGTCCCTGGTGTCGTAAAGCGGTTCCACCACCGGCCGGCGCAGGGTGTGCCCCGTGATCACCGGCGGCTCGCAGAGTGTCAGCATGTAGGACTCCAGGTAGCTGTGGTCGGGGAGTATAATATCAGCCCATTCGGTGGACTCATTGGGCAAAATGTCGATGGCCACGATGAAATCCAGCATCTTGAAGACTTCCAGCACCTTTTCATAGCCGTTGATGTTCTTCAGGGGGTTGGAGTGGTATATGAGCGCCGCCTCGGGCTTAAAGTCATAACCCCACTGGTCCGGGTGCAATACGTTATGGGCCACCAGGTGTGCCGGATCCAGCCCGATGGGGAAATACTCCATCATCTGCAGGGTCCGGGGCGGGTAGTTGAAGGGCGCCGGGGGGTGCAGTATATGGGGCTGGGGCTTGAGCATGCCGTCCGGGCCCGGCTCGATGAGCAGCAGCCGGTGGTCCAGGCCCACACCCAGGTGCCCGCCGGGCACGTCGATATTCCCCACCAGCATGTTCATCAGCTTGATGGCCGCGTGATCGTGGGTCCCCTCACAGTGGCCGATGGCTCCCCGGTAAAAGTTTATGGCCGCCGGCCGGTACGGGTACTGTTTCCCTTCGATCATGACGGTGCTGCCGATGCGGGCGGCGTCCACGAATTCCCTGGCGATGCGCCGCATGGTCTCGGCCGGGACGTCGCAAATGCGGGACATCCTTTCCGGCGTGTGGTCCTTCAGGGTGTCCTTGATCACCTGGAAAGCCGGCCTGACCTGGGCGCCGTCCACCGTGTAACGGCCTTCCAGGGCGAAGTCCTTGATGGTGGGGTCGTCATAAGTTTTGGCCCGGCTGTCCACGCCGTCCCAGATCATGGGTTTTTGGGTTTCCCGGTGGCGAAACAGGCGGCCGTCGGGGGCGATCAGGTAAGGCCCGTTGGTGTGCTGTTTAATGAATTCGGCATCGTAGCGGTTAAGCTCGTACAGCATGACGTAGACCATGCCCAGGATGAAGGCGCGGTCGGTTCCCGGCAGTATGGGTATCCACTCGTCGGCCTTGGCGCAGTAGGCGGCCATCCGGGGATCCACGGCCACCAGCTTCATGCCCCGGTTTACCCGGGCGTCGGCCATGCGCTTGATGGACCCGGCCACATGCAGGTGGGAGGAGAAGCCGTCGCCGCCCCCCATCTGGATCCAGTAGTTGCAGTATTCATAGTCGTTTACCGAGGCGAAGGCGCCGTCAATGATGCCGTTGATGGGGTGGTAGGCCGCCCCGCAGAACTGGCCGACGGTGGTGAAATAGTGACCGGTGCCGAAGGCCGCCCCCCAGCCCCACAGGTGAATGCGCTGGAAGTCATTGATGGCCACCAGAAGTTTGCGCGGGTCCTCGTCGCGGATTTTTTTCAGGCGCTTCCCTACGATGTCCAGGGCTTCATCCCACGACAAGGGCTCCCACCCGGGATCAACACCCGGGCCCCGCTCGGGATTGGTCCGCCTGACCGGTGTTTTGATGCGGTTGGGGTCGTAATGGCGCATAATTCCCGAATGTCCCTTGGGGCATAACTTTCCCATATTATTGAGGTTGTTCGGGTCGCCTTCAATTTTTACCACCACTCCGTCCTGAACGCGCGCCCTGATGCCGCACCCGTGCAGGCACATTTTACAGGCGCTGTTGACCCACCTGTCCCCGCCCTGCGGGGAAGAGGCCGCCCCAGCCATAGCAATCCCTCCTCACAAATAACATATGACACTCAATTAAGAATGTTTTGACATTTAACTTCAATAATCAAAATCCACCTGCAAAAACTCCAAAAACCGGCGGTTTTTGGAGTTCAGCAACAATACCGGGAAAATGGGTAAAGGACAGATGGATGCGTCAGGAAATCGAGCGGCGCAGGTACCTGCCCCGGCTGTGGCCCACCACCTGGCCGTCCTTTACCACCAGCCGGCCCGACTTGATGGTCATTACCGGCCAGCCTTTTAATTCCTCGCCGTCGTACAAGGAGAAATCGGCGGCGGACCCCAGGTTGCTGTGATCTACTTTAACTGCCTTGTCCAGGTCAACCACCACCAGGTCGGCGTCGCTGCCCGGGGCGATTACTCCTTTTTGCGGGTAGAGGCCGAAGATCTCCGCCGGCTTTTTGCTCATCAGCTCGGCCACTTTAAGCAGGCCCACACCCCTCCCGTGCACTCCGTGGTGCAAAACCACCGGCAGGTGGGTGCCCATGGCCGGGTAGCCGGGCATGGCGCCCCACATTCCTTTCTCCACCTGTTTTACCGCCAGGGTCTGGGTGACATTGTCGGTGCCGATGGTGTCCACCACGTTGTCTTTTACCCCCTCCCACAGTGCTTCCACGCTGGCCTCTTCCCTGAAGGGCGGCACCATTTTGGCCAGCAGCCCCTTGGGGCTGAACTTGGTGACCGAAAGGTAGGGCGAGGTGGTTTCCACAAATATCTTGGGGTTGGCCGGCTTTATCCGGGCCAGGGCGCGGACGCTCCCGGCGGCCGATATGTGCACGAAATACAGGCGGTTTCCGGCCAGTCCGGCCAGGTACGAAGCCCGGCGGACCGCCTCTTCTTCGGAATAATTGGGCTGGGTGTCCGACCAGTCGGCCAGGGTCCCGCCGGCCAGCCTGCTCTGCAGCTCGGATCTGGCCGTGGCGTTGATTTGCGCATTTTCCGCATGGACGCAGATAACCACACCGTCGCCTATTTTGGCGGCTGTTTCAAAGGTCCTCAACAAGAAGCCATCATCTACGTCGGGGATCAGGCCCGGGATGCCCGACATGTACAGCTTGAAGGAAGTGATGCCGTATTCTTCAATTAAGCGGGGAATTTCCTCTTTCTGCTCCGGGGTCATGATGCCCAGGTGGAAGAAGATGTCGGTCTTTACTTTCCCTTCGGTCATCGTTATGGTATCCGCAAATGCCGGATAATAGGGATTGGGGCCGCCCATAAAACACCCCACCGTGGTTACGCCGCCCATAAGGCCGGAGCGGGTTTCGGTGTCCATCTCCGCAGCCAGATCTCCAAAAATCCCGAGGTGGATGTGGGGGTCGATGATTCCCGGTAGTATGTATTTGCCGGCGGCGACAATTTCTTCCCGGCCCTCAAGGCCGCTGCCCAGGGCGCTTATCTTGTCGCCCTCGATGGCTATGTCGGTTTCAATGATACCGGTGCCCGGTATTACCACCCTGCCTTCTTTGATTACCAGGTCTGTCATTGGCCGTTTGCAACCTCCTTTTTACTGGTTTTAAAAATAAACTGGACCTGCAGCCGCTGAAATTTCACCCCCAGGTTTGGGTTTTCGCATCGGGATGTGTACAGCGTATGCAAGTCCTGTTCCGGGAAGAAGAAGGAAAAAACTTAATCCAGTGAAAGGCTGAAATCCTGATTTGACCAGTCCCTTTTCAGGGACTAACGGAAATAGCGGCACCGGAATAGGAATCTAATGCCGGTGGCCGGTACAAAACCTTACCACTGGAGAGGTTCTATGAACCGTATATACCCCCTTTCCCGCCGGCACGGCGGTACTTTGTTGTACCGCCGCCGGGCGCAGTTTACAGCTTGTATTTTTGCGCTTTGCGAATCACCGTGGGGTGAGAAACGCCGAGGATTTTGGCCGCCTTTCTGGTGCTTCCGAACAGCTGCAGGGCTTTGGCGATAAGCTTTCTTTCCAGTATTTCGGAAGCCGCCCGGAGGGGAATGGGATTGGCCAATTCTATGTTTAACCCCGAGGTATCGGCCCGGTCGCTGTTGAACGGCAGGTGATGCAGGCCGATTATTTCCTCGTCGTTTATTATCACCAGCCTCTCGATTACGTTTTCCATTTCACGCACGTTGCCGGGCCAGTGGTAGAGTTCAAAGGCCAGCAGCACTTCGGGCTCAAAGCGCTTGTTTGTTTTGTACTTGGCGTTAAATTTCTCCAAAAAATGAATGGCCAGGGGAATGATGTCGTCGGTGCGCCGTCTTAAAGGCGGTATGTGGATCGGGACCACATTGAGGCGGTAAAACAAATCTGCGCGGAAGAGGCCGCTCTGGACCATTCCTTCAAGGTTCCTGTTGGTTGCGAAGATAATACGTACATCAAGTCTAATCGGGTTTGTGCCGCCTATCCGGAAAATTTCGCGGTCCTGAATGGCCCGCAACAGCTTGACCTGGAGGTTTAAAGGCAGTTCGCCGATCTCGTCCAGCAACAGGGTGCCTCCGTGGCTGAGCTCAAAGTATCCCATTTTACCCCCGCTCCTGGCCCCGGTAAAGGCGCCCCCTTCGTAGCCGAAAAGCTCTGATTCCAGAAGGTTTTCCGGTATGGCGCCGCAGTTTATCTGTAAAAAGGGTTTTTGGGCGCGGGGGCTGGCCTTGTGAATGATTTTTACGATAATTTCCTTGCCGACGCCTGATTCCCCGGTGACCAGGACGTTTGAATCCACCTTGGCCACTTTCAGGGCCAGTTCATATATTTTCTTCATGGCCAGACTTCTATATACCAGTTCTTCATGGCACAATTGTTTGGCTCTTAGTTCTTTTAATTCCAAATTTTCCCTGCTTTGTACGTACTTCTCGTCCAGTTCTTTTAAAATATTCAACTCGTTGATGTCCCGGATATTGCAGACCACCCGGTATACATTGCCTTTTTTATCAAATACCGGGCTGCCCGTGATCAGAACTTCCTTGCCGGTTTTGATGCGCTGCACAATGGTGACCGGTTTTTTTTGTTCCAGTACCATCAGGGATACTGCTCTGGATACCGATCCCTCTTCTTCCAGCTCGCGCACATTTCGCCCCACGTTGTTGTCTTTTGGGGGGAGGCCGGTAATGCGCTCGTAGCTTTTGTTTACCCTTAACAGAGTGCCGCCTCCGTCGATAATGCCTATACCGTCATAAAATGATTCCATTATGTCTTCAAGTTCTTTATTTTTGTTTTTAAGGCAGTTATTCTCCGATATCAGCGAATCCAACTCAGATATATTATGAAAAATACCCACCGCGCCATCTAAAACGCCCCCCTTAAATACAGGGAGAATTTTAAGCGTTACCGTAATATTATTGATCTTCCTTTTCTTTTGGCATCTGGGCCGGCCGGTCTGCAAAACTTCCATCATATCCAGGCCGATTTCGGGGAGCTTTATGTTTGCTTTGTGGTTTAGTACCTTTTTGGACTGCTTCCCGGTGATGTGTTCGGCCTGTTTGTTAAAAAAAATTATGTTGGCATCGGCATTGATAATAATAACTGCCTCGTTCAGCTCATTTAAGATATCAAGCTCAATCATACCCTTCCCTCCCCGGCGGGCTTTACAACAGCTCACGGGTAATAGCTTTCAGAACACATGGCGGAAATGTCGTATTAGTTAAAATATTCTGACACAGGAACTGATTAATTTCATCGGTAAGGCCATATATATTTCTACAACAGGAAGGAGATTCCCTCTTTGGGGGAGCCGGTTGAAAACTTTTTACCGGTTGTTGGTTTGGATCAATTGCGGATGGAAGCGGTACATTTTTAAACCACCACCGATCCTGATTAATTAAATCAAAAATAATCAAAAACCGTTAGTCGTTTGAGAGAAACCGCTCGGGTCAAAATTTCGGCTTTTTAATACCACTTTCAGCCGGCTGCTTTTTCATTGGAACTGAGTTTGCTGGTGGTTTTATTAAAGCGTAATGGACCTCACTGGTCAAGATAAAATAGCAATTTTATAAGGAGAATTTAAGATTGTGACTGTCTTTACGGGAGGTGTGCCTGTTGCTGCAGTTTAAGATTCAGGGGCGGGGCGGACAGGGAGTCCTGAAGGCCGCCGAGATCCTGGCGGAAGCCTTTTTCCGGGAAGGAAAATATATACAGGCCTACGCCACTTACGGGGGAGCCAGACGTGGCACCCCCGTAAGTTCTTTCGTCAGGGTGGACGATAAGCCCATCCGCCTGCGCTGTGACATTGAAAACCCCGATGTGATTGTCTGCTTTGATCCCAGCCTGCTGACCGACACCTTGTTAAAAGGGGCCGCCGAAGGAACTTCAGTCCTGATTAACTCCGCCAATTCACCGGCCCATTATGCCGCCCTGGGAAATTTCAAGGTGGTTACCGTTGACGCCATTGCCATAGCCTATGCCAATGAGCTGGGGCGGATTGTTAACACCATCCTGGTGGGCGCCTTTGCCGGTTTACTGAAAAGTCCCGGGAGCGATATTTTGGTCCGGGTGATCAGGGAAAAAAGCCCGGCTATGGTCGAGCAAAATGTTAAGGCTTTTCTGGCAGGGTTTCGTTCAGTGACGGGAGGGATGAATTAAATGGCTGCGGTAACAAAGGAAATGCCGCCTGTTTGGACTACCGGGTGGACGGATGTACTCAACACCGGCACCTGGCGCAGCGCCACCCCGCTGCACCAGGAGCGGCCTTCCCCCTGCCGGGTGGCCTGCCCCGCCGGCGGCAACATACCGGTTTGGCTTCAGCAGGTGAGGGAGGGGCGGCACCATCTGGCCTGGTTAACCCTGGTGGCGGAAAACCCTTTCCCGGCCGTTACCGGCCGGGTTTGCCGCCATCCGTGCGAGGATTCCTGCAACCGGGGAGAATACGACGGGGCGGTAGCGATTAATGCCCTGGAACAATATATCGGCGACCTGGCCCTGGAGGAGGGCTGGCCCTTACCGGAACCGGCCGCCCGCAGGGACATAAAGGTGGCGGTCATCGGCGGGGGGCCGGCGGGTTTATCCTGCGCCTACCAACTCCGCCTGCGCGGGTACGGAGTAACCGTTTTTGAGGCCCAGCCGGAACCGGGAGGGGTCATGCGCTACGGCATTCCCGGCTACCGCCTGCCGAAGGAAATAGTGGACAGGGAAATACAGCGCCTGCTGGCCACGGATATCGAGGTGCGGACCGGCGCCGCCGTCCGGGGAGAAGATCTGGCCGCACTGGAAAGGGATTTTGCCGCCCTGTGCCTGGCCACCGGGGCCCCGCGGGCCAAAACGCTGCCCCAGTTTGGCGGCCTTGACGGCAGGGTACTCAACGGCCTGGAATTTTTGTTAAACGTGAACCGGAACAACATCCCCCCCTTAGGCCGGCAGGTGGCGGTCATCGGTGGGGGGAGCGTGGCCATGGACGTGGCCAGGACGGCCCGCCGCCTGGGCAGACAGGTCAAGGTGCTGGCCCTGGAAGACAGGTCTTCACTGCCGGCCCAGCCCCGGGAGGTACAGGAGGCCCTGGAGGAGGGTGTGGTAATCCGGGACGGGGTGATGGTCAGGGAGGCGGCCGCTGACGGTGACGGGATTAACCTGGCCTGCGCCAGGGTGGTTCTGGACCCTGCGGCCCCCCCAGGAGCATTGAGACCCATTGTGTTGCCCGGAACAGATTTTCAAATTCCCGCCGACACGGTAATCCTGGCCGTCGGGCAGGATCCCGACCTGGGCGGCTTTCCGGACAGCCTGGGGGTGCAAAATCAAGTACTGGAGGTTGACGCCGGCCAGGCCACCGGCCGGGCGGGAGTTTTTGCCTGCGGCGATGTGGCTGCTTCCCGCCGCTACATGGCGGAGGCCATCGGCAGCGGAAAGCGGGCCGCCCTGGGTATAGAGGCTTTTCTGGAAGGCCGGCGGGCGGACGGCGGCGCCGGAATGTCAGCGCCTGACAGTGTTTCTTTCAAGGAAATAAATACTTTTTATTTTCCCATTGTACCAAGGACGGAAAGGAAAACCGCCGCCCCCGATCTCAGGCTGCAGGATTTCCGGGAGGTAAGGCTGGCTTTGCCCGGAGAGGAAGCGCGGATACAGGTGGAGCGCTGCTTCAGCTGCGGGCATTGCCTCAAGTGCGATAACTGTTATTATTTTTGTCCGGACTTGGCCGTGATCAAGGACCCCTCCCCGGAAAACGGCTACCATGTCCAGGACCAGTACTGCAAGGGCTGCGGGCTGTGCGTGGAGGAATGCCCCCGGGGGGCGATACTGCTGAAAGAGGTGAAACGATGATGAAAGGGCCTGCCCGCATGTTGT
Source organism: Bacillota bacterium (assembly GCA_049323615.1). Lineage (GTDB taxonomy): Bacteria > Bacillota > Desulfotomaculia > Desulfotomaculales > Desulfocucumaceae > JBMOPD01. Next base: position 85,651 of record JBMOPD010000079.1, read on the forward strand.
TGAACGGCAACCACGCCGCGGCCTACGGCGTCAAGCTGGCCCGGCCCCGGGTGGTCCCCGTTTATCCCATTACCCCGCAGACCCCCATCCTGGAAAAAATATCCGAGTTCCAGGCCCGGGGGGAGATGGAAGTGGATATAATGACCATGGAGTCCGAACATTCCGCCATGGCGGCCTGTATCACCGCTTCACTGGCCGGCGCGCGGGTTTTTACCGCCACCGCCTCCCAGGGGTTAATGCTGATGCACGAAATGCTTCACTATGCCTCCGGGGCCCAGGCTCCCATCGTGATGGTCAACGTGAACAGGACCATCGGCTCCCCCTGGGGCTTCTGGCCGGACCAGACCGACAGCCTGGCCCAGAGGGACACCGGCTGGATCCAGTATTATTGTGAGAGCGGCCAGGAGTCCCTGGACACGGTATTGCAGGCCTACCGGGTGGCCGAGAAGGTGCTTCTGCCGGCCATGGTTGTCCACGAGGCCTTTTATGTTTCCCATGCCCTGGAGGTGGTGGAGGTGCCCGGCCAGGAGGTGGCCGACCGGTACCTGCCCCCCTTTAACCCGCCCCACCGCCTGGACCCGGAGATCGGCGAGTCCTGGGGCAACGTGGTGAACCAGGATATGTTCTACCGCCACCGGATGGCCCTGGGCAGGTCCATGGACGGCGCGCTGGAGGCGGCTGTAGAGGCCGATGCCCGCTGGCAAAAACTGACCGGCCGGGGATACGGGGTGATCGAGGAATACCGCTGTGCGGGGGCGGAACTGCTGATCGTTACCATGGGCTCCATGGCCGGCACCGCCCGGGAGGCGGTGGACCAGTTGCGGGAGGCCGGCATGCCGGTGGGCCTCTTAAAGGTTAAACTGTTCCGGCCCTTTCCGGTGGACATGGTGCGCCGGGCCCTGGCCGGCGTGCCCAGGGTGGTGGTTTTGGACCGCAACTTTGCGCCGGGCACCGGCGGCTTCCTGCACCAGGAGTTAAAGGCCGCCCTCTACGGCCTGGACCGGGGGCCGGTTGTCTACGGCTATCTCACCGGGGTGGGCGGCACCAACGTTCCTCCCGCCAAAATAGCCGGCCTGGTGCGGGACGCCATGGTGGAAAAGCCTTCAGTTTTTCCGTTTTGGAAGGGGTGATTGATATGGCGTACCAGATCAGTGAGGAAAGAATATTCTGTTCCGGACATCATGCCTGCCCCGGCTGCAACGCCGCCCTGGCTATCCGGCACATAGTCAATACGCTGGGGAAGGACACCGTCGCCGTGGTTCCTCCTTCCTGCATCGCCATTATTTCCGGCCCCCAGCCCCTGAGCTCAATGCGCATACCGGTTTACCAGACCACCCTGGAGGCCAGCGCCGCTTCGGCGGCCGGCATAAAGAGGGCCTTGAAGGCCCAGGGGAAGGACCATGTCAACGTGGTGGCCATTGCCGGCGACGGGGGAACCTGCGACATAGGGTTCCAGTCCCTTTCCTCGGCCGCCGAGCGCAACGAGGACATCATTTATATTTGCCTGGACAACGAGGGTTACATGAATACCGGGGCCCAGAAAAGCTCCTCCACGCCCTACCTGGCCTATACCACCTCCACCCCCGGCGGCAAGCCCACGGCCAAAAAGAACATCGCCGAAATAATGGCGGCCCACCGCATACCCTATGTGGCCACCGCCACCACCGGCTACCTGGACGATCTGATCCGGAAGGTGAAGCGGGCCAAGGAGTTGAAGGGCACCCGCTTTATTGTGATGCTAATCCCCTGCCTGGACGGCTGGGGTGTGGCCGACCACGAAGGGGTGAAAATATCCCGCCTGGCGGTGCAGACCGGGTTCTTTCCATTATATGAGGTGGAGGACGGCAGAAAGTACACCCTTAACCACGGCCCCCGGGGAATTCCGGTGGAAGCCTATTTAACCCGCCAGAAGCGTTACAGGCACCTGACCGGGGATCAGATCGACGAGATTCAGAGGCTGGTGGATTCGGACTGGGAACGCCTTAAGGCAAAATTTGATTGAAGCTGTTGGCTGTATGCTGTAAGCTATCGGTTTGTAATAAATTCTTGATCTGTCGGCTGACAGCTGATAGCAATTCACATAGGGGGGAAGTTATTTGATAATATTAAGTGATGCCCAACAGCGACTTGCCGATATTTAACTTCAATATCTCAGAGGTCATGAAGTGAAGTTTTAACCCTCTGGCGTCACGATAATACCTCTCTACAGGCATCTCTTTGGTGTAACCGTGTCCGCCGTGAACTTGCAACGCCATGTCTGTTACCCGCAGGGACTCCTCCACGGCAAAAAGCTTTGCCTGATAAGCCGCGAGAGGGGTTCTTTTTTTAAGGGAAAGATTTAATATCCCCCTCATTGCCTCTACGGTGGTACCCATTTCGGCTATCAATAATTGGATCGGCGGCTGGAATGCAATAGACTGTTCACCGATTATTCTGTTTAAGGCGTGCCTTATCGATGCCTCCAATGCAGCCCGCGCCAGGCCAGTTGCGATAGCCGCCATGCCCATGAGCGCAAACTCTGCAACCAGACTGGCAACAGCCTTTAGACCGCCGCCCTCTTCTCCCAATAAGTTTTGACTACTTACCCGACATTCCTCGAAAAAAACCTCCGTGCTTGCCGTGCCATTAAGACCCATACGGTGGTATTGATTGCCGGTTGACAAGCCGTCAGACTGTCTTTCTACTAAAAGCAGTGAAAATTCCCCGGATTCCTTGGAAGTGCCGGATCGAACAAGTGTGACATAATAATCGGCCACACCGCCATTGGTTACAAAGAATTTTGAACCATTTACGATATAGAAGTCTCCATCTTTTTCCGCTCTCGTCTGAATTGCCCCGGCTACCGCACCGGAGGCGGATTCATGAACTGCAAATGCGCCTATTTTCCTACCGGCTGCCATTGTAGGGAGATAGCGTTGTTTTGTTTCGTCATTTCCGAATCTGGCTATGGCTTGAGAAGCAACCGTGTGAGAAAGAACAGAAAGGGCCGTAGAGGCACAAGCCTTGGAGATTTCTTCTAGGGCCAGAATAAAAGAATATGTATCTGCGCTAGAACCCCCGAATTCCAGAGGCAGGATCATTCCCATGAAACCAGCTTTTCCCAGTACTCTGATGCCATCGTGGTTGAACAGGTATTCTTCGTCTATCTGACCGGCGGCCGGCAGAAGAACCTCCGACGCTATCTTGCCCACTGTTTTTCGAATCATTTCCTGATCTGAAGTTAAATCATGCCACAATTCGAACACCCCTTGTTTAAGGTGGCGTACTTGCAAGGTGGGGAAAGTCTTTTTTAATTTTGTTTATTTCTTTTCTTTCTGATCCGGCTTGCTTTGTCCGGTTTCCTTTTTATCCTTTGTTCCTTTACCCGTGCAGCCGCAACCACAGCCGGTGTTACCCACAAAAACACCCCCTTTTTCCTAAATTTTTTCTTGCAAGTACGCCTTAAAAAAATGATAGACCTTCCACCTGAATGGAAGGTCAATAGTTTTTGCGTAAAAAGTTTTTAGTAATTTACTCCAGACAACTGCACGCAGAGCTTTTCTTATTGGTAATTTTCTTTTGGTCAAGGTAATTTTTAAAAACGGAAAGTTGATCCTTTAACTCTTGCATTTCTCTGATCCGGTTGTCTATCTCATTTATTTTGAGGGCAAGCAGTTCTCCCACCCTGTGTTGTACTGACAGACACAGTCCTTCCCCGGTTAAAGAAAGGATTGACCTGATTTCCTCCAGGGTAAGGCCTAATTCTTTTGCCCTGATTATAAATTTAAACCTTTCTATATCCCGCGGAGAATAAAGCCGGTACCCGCCTTCACTACGGCAGGAAGGATGAACCAGACCGATTTGATCGTAAAACCTCAAGGTCCTGGGATTTACGTTAAGTAACAGGGCAGCCTTGCCTATGGTCATGTAGTCACTCATAATTATCACCCATATTATTATAAACCTTCCACTCGGGTGGAAGGTCAAGATGAATATAATTTTTTTCTTTGTGTCCTCTGTGTCCTCTGTGGCTTAATAAAGCTTATAGCTAACAGCTTATAGCTGTTTGGCGGCAAAAGAGGCCGTAAATCTCCTCCGGCAGGCGGGGCAAAGCCCGGCCGGCGGAGCGGACAGGGTGAATTCTTTCAGCGCCCGGGCCTGTTCCCGGGAACCTGTGGCGGCGCCGCACTCCGGGCAGTACGCCATCTCTATCTCTGCCTGCCAGGGCAGAATGGTTACCCTCCCCCGGTCTTCCGACACCCTGATCGCATTCACGGGGCAGACCTGCTCACAGGCCCGGCAGCCCACGCAGTCAGCCGGAGGCCGGTCAAAGGGAACACCCACGCGGCGGCTCCGGCCGCGGTGCGAGAAGCCGATGACATGCCTGCCCACGGCCCGGCAGGCCCTTACGCACCGCCCGCAAAGAACGCATCCGGATGCGTCGGGGCGGGGGGTGAATTTTATCAGGCCGTATTTCCCGGCCAGTTCCTGCAGCGGCTTGGCGTCGGGGCACCGGGCCAGGAGCAGCCCCAGCGCCATGCGGCGGGCCTGGATCACCCTTTCCGAATCCGTCCGCACCACCAGGTTTTCCGCCGCAGGCAGCGCACAGGATGCCGCCAGCCCAGGCTTGCCCCCCGCCAGTGTTTCCACCAGGCACAGGCGGCAGGCGCCGTAAGGTTCCAGACCGGGGTGATGGCAAAGGGAGGGTATTTCGATGCCGCCGGACCGGGCCGCCTGCAGCACCGTTTCCCCCTCGTTGAACTTTACGGCCAGGCCGTCGATTGTCATTTCAGGCACCGGTATCCCCCCTTCCCATTACGTATACCGCCTGCTGCGGGCATATTTCATAACAGGCGCCGCAGTGCACGCAGATTTCCAGGCTGATTTCCGGCGGGTCGCCGTCCCGGCCCCGGATGGCGCCGTTGGGGCACTCCCCGGCGCATAAACCGCAGCCGGTACACAGTTCGGGGTTGATCCGGTAGCTCACCAGGTTCCGGCAAACCCCGGCGGGGCAAAATTTGTCCACCACGTGGGCTTCGTATTCGGAGCCGAAATACCTCAGGGTGCTCAACACCGGATTGGTGGCCGTCTGCCCCAGCCCGCAGAGGGAGGCGTCCTTGACCAGCCGGGACAGCTGGCGCAGCCTGTCCAGGTCTGCGGGCCGGCCCCTGCCCAGGGTGATGCGGTCAAGTATATGCAAAATCTCCGCCGTTCCCTCCCGGCAGGGCGTGCATTTCCCGCAGGACTCTCCGGCGACAAAGGACATGAAATAGCGGGCCACTTCAACCATGCACACCCGCTCGTCCATAACCACCATGCCGCCGGACCCCATGATGGTGCCCGCCCCGGCAAGACTCTCGTAATCCACCGCCAGGTCGATCATGGAGGCCGGGATGCAGCCCCCGGAGGGCCCGCCGGTCTGCACCGCCTTCAGCTTCGCGCCCCTGTCGGTGCCGCCGCCGGCCCCCAGGACAATCTCCCCGATGGTGGCGCCCATGGGGACCTCCACCAGGCCGCTGTTTTTAACATTGCCCACCAGGGCAAAGACCTTGGTGCCCTTGCTGTTGCCGGTCCCGAAACCGGCGTACCATTCGCCGCCCCGGCCGGTGATCAGAGGGATATTGGCCCAGGTTTCCACGTTGTTGATGCAGGTGGGCTTTCCCCAAAGCCCTTCCCGGGCCGGATAGGGGGGACGCGGCCGCGGCTCGCCGGGACGCCCTTCGATGGATGCGATGAGGGCGGTTTCCTCGCCGCACACAAAGGCCCCGGCCCCCCTGACCACCTCCACATCGAAGCTGAGGCCTGAATTCAGTATGTTTTTGCCCAGCAGGCCCAGTTCCCGGGCCTCGGCAACGGCGTGTGCGATGGTTTCTACCGCCAGGGGGTATTCCGCCCGCACATAGATAACGCCGTGGGCTGCGCCCATGGCGTACGCCCCAATGAGCATTCCCTCCAGCACGCTGTGCGGGTCGCCCTCCAGGATGCTGCGGTCCATGTAAGCTCCGGGGTCTCCCTCGTCCCCGTTGCAGATAATGTATTTTTCACCTTTTCCGGCCCCGGCGGTTATTTCCCACTTCATCCCGGTGGGAAAGCCCGCCCCGCCGCGCCCGCGCATGCCGGATTTTTTAATCTCCCCGATGACTGCGGCGGCCTCCATGGTCAGAACCCGGGCCAGGGCCCGGTAGCCTCCCCGGCCGATGTATTCGTGGATGCTGAAGGGGTCTATGTAGCCGCAGTTCCGGGTGGCCAGTTTCACCTGGGGACGGTAGAAAGCAAGCCCCCTGAGCGGCCCGGTCCCCCCGGGCGGCGGCCCCAGGCCGACCCTGCGGCTGTTAATGACCAGTTCGTCTTCGGTCTCGGCGCCCAGCACCCCCCGCAGATAAACATCTCCACCGGCCAGGACGGAAACCATTTCCACGGCGTCCGCCGGTTTGACAGCCCCATAGTAAATCCGGGCCTTTCCCGGGGTCAGCAGCGTCACCAGGGGCTCCTTGCCGCAAAAACCGGGGCATCCGGTGGACACCAGGGAAGCGTCCAGGTTATGACGTTCCAATTCATTTCTTATTGCCCGGTATATTTTGCCGGATCCGGAAACCCTGCCGCAGGTGGCCATGGCCACTGAAATTCTCGGCCGGCCCGGGTAGAGGCGGGCCAGGCCTATTTTCTCCATGGCCTCCAAGTCGCCGCCGGAATTGATCCGGCGCCCCGCCCCGCCTTCACTCATCAGGCCCACCCCCGGAGCCGGCGGATCTTAACAGCTCATCGACCGAGTCCGGCCTGACCCGGGCGTGTACCGAACCGTCCATGCTCACCACCGGGGCCAGGCTGCAGCAGCCCAGGCACTTTACGGCATCCAGGGAAAAAAGGCCGTCACCGGTGGTGCCGCCCACCGTTATGCCCAGTTTCTTTTCCAGGGCCGCGGTAACCCTGCCGGCCCCTTTCACGTGGCAGACCGTGCCCTGGCAGACGCCGATGGTGTGGTCTCCCCTGGGCTGCAGGCTGAAGGATCCGTAAAAGGTGGCCACACCGTAAAGCTGGCTCAGCGGCACACCCAGTTCCGCCGCCACCGCCCGCAGGGCTTCCCCGGGCAGGTATTTGAACTTCCCCTGCAATTCCGCCAGGATGTTTAAAACCCGGCCGTTTTCCGATTGATGACGGTTGACGATATCAATATAAAGGTCCTTGCTCATCTGTGTCACCCTTTCCACAGGCCGGGCAGCGGGGATCCCGCATTACCCGGCGGGTGGCCCACTGCATAAAGGCCAGGTCGAAGAAAATAAGCCGGCTTTCGCCTGGCCCGCCGATGCCGGTCAGGTGGCGGATCATTTCCGCCGCGGCGATAATTCCGGCCTGGCCGGCGGCCACACCGATGACGGAGTTGTCCTGCTGCTCCGGAAAGCTCTCGTCCACCAGGCAGCCGAGGCACCCCCCGTTTCCCGGGCTGAATATCACGTAGCCGCTGAAATTCTGCACATAGGAGTGGACGGCGGCTTTCCCGTGGCCCAGGCAGGCACTGTTGACCGCCAGCCGGTCTTTGTTGCGGTCAAAACAGTCCACCACTACCCCGCCGGAGGCCACCAGCCTTTCAATCTCCGGGGCCGTGGCGTGAATAGGCAGGGCCTCTATATTTATATCCGGGTTCAGCCTTTTCAAGGCCTCCGCCGCCGCTTCGACCTTGGGCCTGCCCACATCGGCCCGGCCGTAGAGTATCTGCCGGTTCAGGTTGCCGGGTTCCACCACGTCGCCGTCCACCAGGGTCATATTGCCCACCCCCGCCGCGGCCAGGTAAAGCGCTGCCGGGCAGCCCACCCCGCCGGCCCCCAGCAGCAAAACGTGGGCGCTGCCAAGGATTTGCTGTGTTTCCGGGCCGAAGCCGGGAATGGTCAGCTGCCTCTGCCACATTGCGCCGGATGTGTGATGACTCCATTTTTTCATCAGGCCGCCCCGCTGATTACGCCGAAGGACACCACGTCACCCTCTTTCAGGATGGTGTTGAGTCCGCCGGGGTAAATTTTTTTATCATTGATATCGTGGTTGTTTAAATTGGCGTTGCAGTAAAACCGGTCGCTGTACAGCGGCTTGATAAAGCAGAGGTCCTTAAATTTATAGCCGTAGCGGGCGGTCAGGCAGTCAATCAGCCCCTGCACGGTGATACTGTCCCCGACCGTCATTTCTTCATGAATTTTTTTGGTTAACGAGCTGACAAACCCGTAATAGCGGAGTGTGATCCTCAAGGCCGGTACCTCCGGTAATGAAATAGGAAAAAGGGGGGGCACCCGGGGGTGTCCCCGTAAGCCTTATTTGTTGACTTTTTCCAGGTAGGCCCGGCGGTACGGCGCCAGTTCCTCCACCAGTTCCTCCAGGCCGTATTCCACAAGGACTTCATCAACAGGGAAGCCGGTCTCATCATCCCAGCCCCGCAATTTATAATACAGCGGCCTCAGCTCGGCAAATGGGAATACCGTTCCCTTGTTGGGGCCGGCGGGCATCGGCTCGCCGGTGAAGCGTTCCGGCACCGTGTCCTCCAGCCTGCCCACCAGCAGGCGGTTCCAGTAAGCCCTCTCCAGGGTCACAATGCGGCCGCCGGTTTTGAGCAGGTCATCCACGGTGTAATCGATACCGGTGCAGGACGAAAGCAGTCTGGCCATATCGTCCGGCAGCACGGCAAAGGACCAGGAGTGGGCGAAGGTGCACATGGTCAGGCTGTCCCCCACCGCCTTCACTTCCTCCTGGTACTTCTGCATTTCGGGCTTCTTTGCCGGGGAAAGGCGGTTTTCCGCTTCGGCGGTGCCCAGTATGCTTTCCACCAGGCCGGGGTAAAACTGGCCGGTAAGCTCAAGGCAGGGCAGGCCCTGCAGGTGGTCTCCACCCCGGCGGCCCGTGCCGAAGCCGATGCCGAAGGCAAATCCGAGGCCCCGGGGGTCGTCCTGGGACATGTCATTGCCCTTGACGGTCATGGTATACTCAAAGCCGCGGTTAAAGTGCAGGGCGGCGCGGTAGGTGCCCCCGGCCAGGATATCGCCGAAACCTTCCCGGTTAACGATCATTTTAATCAGCTTGTCAACGGTTTCCTGGTCGCCCCACTCCAGGGACAGCCCGCCGGTGTCCGCAGGTGTCAGCAGGCCCTTCTCCCAGCAATCCATGGCCCAACCGATGACGCCGCCCAGGGAGCAGGAATCCATACCGTATTCATTCACCAGCATTGAATTATGAATGACGGACTCTATTTCCAATATCCCCAGCCTGGGGCCGACGGCGGTAAGGGTTTCGTACTCGGGGCCGCCGGTTTTTTCACCGGCGTATTTACCGGCAGGTATCTTGCTGAAGCGCCCGCAGGAGATGGGGCAGGCAAAGCACCCTTCCCGGTGGGCCAGGTAGTGGTCGCGGTGCCTCTCGCCTCTCAGCCTGTCGGCCTCGGGGTGAAAGCCGGCCTGGAAGTTGCGCCAGCAAAACCATCCCTGTTCGTAGTTGGCCGGCATGGTCAAAAGCCAGGTGCCCTGGTCGTAAAGCATCTGAACCATAATGTCGCTTTTCATTTTTTCCCGCACCCGGGCGCATACTTCGTAAAATTCCCCGGGCCGGGCCGGGCTTACCGGCCTGCTGCCGCGCACGGCCACCGCCTTCAGCTTTTTGGATCCCATTACCGCTCCCATTCCGGTTCGCCCGGCGGCCCTGGAAACATCGTTGAGGACGCAGGCGAAGCGGACCAGGTTTTCACCGGCCGGCCCGATGGCGGCAATATGTATGTCAGGGTTGTTAAGCTCTTCCTTGATCACGGCGTCTGTTTCCGACAGGGTTTTCCCCCAGATGTGGCCGGCGTCCCGAATCTCCACGTTGTCGTCGTCAATCCACAGGTATACCGGTTTTTCCGACTTGCCCTGAATAACCAGCTGGTCATAACCCGCATATTTCAGCTCGGCACCCCAGTGACCGCCCATGTTGGCGTCCCCGAAGCCGCCGGGGTACTGCAGGGGTGACTTGGAAGTAATGGTGGTGCGCCCGCTGGAAGGAGAAAAGGTGCCCGTCAGGGGGCCGACGCCGAAGATAAGGCGGTTTTCGGCGTCAAAGGGGTCAACCCCGGGCCCCACCTCTTTGTACAGCAGGGCCGAGTTAAAACCCCTGCCGCCCAACCACTTGCTTCTGTATGCCGCGTCGATGGCCTCCACGGTTATTGTTCCCGAAGACAGATCAACCCTCAGTCTTTTGCCGTTCCAACCGTACATCAGTGTTCACCGCCCTCTATAACTTTTTTGTAAAACTGCCTTCTCCTGGCCATCAGGGATTGGTCCATGGTGGTGTAACTGAGGGCGCCCGAGGGGCAGAACCTGGTGCAGGCAGGGTCCCCGTCGCAGAGATCGCACTTGATGGCGGTGCGTTTTTCGGGGTGGAAAATTGCCTGGCCCATGGGACACACCATTGAACAGGCGCGGCAGCCTATGCACTTGTTTTCATCCATTATTAAGGCGCCGGTTTCGGCTTGGGCGGAAACCGCGCCCACCGGGCAAACCAGCATGCAATAGGGGGTGGTGCAGTTTGCGCAGGTTGCCGGAACACTTATTCCCTGCGCCTCCCACTTGATCACCCGCACCCTGGACAACCGGGGGCTGCACTTGCCTTCATGCACCAGGGAACAGGCCATTTCACACGTCCGGCAGCCGGTACACTTGCCGGCATTGACCACAAGAGTTTTCAAGGCCAATATGGTCACCTCACATTTTTTGTAATGCGTTGTAAAAATTTTACAGGCCTGTCATGGTTGTTATGGTTTTTGAATGCCGGTCGTCAAGGTTCTGATATAGTTCACCTCCCAATCAATTAAATAGTTTATAATTTCTGACAATGGCCGCAGGGATGTCGCACCATACAAAGCCCTATTCGGAAAATTCCTTGTAGGATCATGCTGATCCGGTAAACAGATATGTTTATGGTTTATAATGACAAGCAAATTGAGTTCCATCCGGTAATAACGGTATTAAGACCCGTATTATCCCAAATCCCATTTGGCCGGTAAATATTTGAACCGCTTTTTTAGTGATGGATGGAGTTGTTAGCTGTATTCGAATCTTTGGCGGTAAAGAAAAAATTTACAGGAATGTACCACCCGGGCATAAAAATGTACCATACAGGAAAGGTTCCGATAAATAATTGCGCAGAATTATGCTAATTGTCCGGGGTGGTCATCTCCACCAACCTGAACCGCGACAGCGACCGGAAAGTGGTCCAGGAATTTATCAAAAACTACAACCGGAAGTACGGCTACAAGCCACTTAAACAATTAACTGGGAGCTTCAGTTGGGATATGGCGCGTCTGGAAGAATTAACAAGGGGGGCACTGGTTAAGGGCATCCTGGGGTTATCTCCAAATAATATATAGTCACTTCCCGGCGGCCTGATATTTATAAACGCAATACCCTCTGAAGTAAATTCCAAATTAGCTGGTGTTCCAAACCCAAACGCCATACCCCTATACCCGGTATGCTTTCTTGTAAGGCAAAATTTAATTTGACCGAGAAGCTGGTTACATCTTCAAACCACACTATATGTCTAACACCATTTTCCACATAGGTGTAAGTTAACTCTTGCGCCTCTTGATCATACCGGATTGTAGCCCCGTATCGAACAGCAAGGTCTACAGCTTCTTTATAGGATAGTTCCACAGGCAGTTCGGTGCGCGGAGACCAGTCACGGCCGTACACCGCCATTCCCATACGGATCTTCTGCCGTGGCATAACGGATAGGGCGTAAGCCATAACCCGCCGGACCCACCCGATGGAAGCAATGGGCCCGGGTTCGGCCACGTGTTCGTCATAGGCCAGTACGTAAACCTGGTCGCTGTAGCGGGACAGATCAGGGTAACTGAAAGCTCCTGAAAAAGGATGAGTGGGATCATCATATAGTTCAGGTGGCACAGAAATGGTGACCAAAAATCCATATGGTTTAACGGTCTGATAAAGTTCGGCCATGAACCTTGTCATAAAAGGTCGGTCTTCAGGGGGAACGAATTCAAAATCTATATTTACCCCGAAAAACCTCTTGGCCATAAGCATATTTAGAATATTGGATACCAGAGCCCGGCGTAGACTCTCGGTGGTTAATAACCGGTGAATTAGAGGGCCGTATTGGCGGCTGGCATAATTGTGGATTATGGCCAGTACGGGCAGGCCAAGCTGCCGGATAAGAGCCACAGTTTCCGCATCAGACGTGTCAACCAGGCTTCCTTGCTCGGTTACTCCAAACCAGAAGGGGATCAGGTAGGTAATATCTCTACCGTGAATTCGAAGATCCTCCAAGGCTTTTGGTTCTGTCACATAATACCAGTTGTTTTCAAAATGGTGTGACTGCTGCATCTGCCGAACCTCCTCCCTTTATATGTTCCAACACCAGAAATGATGAAACATAAGAAAATACCTTGTTGCCAATAGCCCTTGCCCTGACGATAGGCTGCCCGATATGGTCGAACGACAACGATCTAAAGGACTTTGGAGAAGTTAAGGTTTAAACTGCGGCTATTATGTTAAAGTGGTTGGAGGGAAAAATAAACCTCCCAGAATAAACAATCCTTACCAGGTTAGGTCCCTGCCAAAAAGGCTGCTGGCGTCTGTGTCAGCAGCCTTTGGCTCGGTTTATTTATACTCCTCCGCCAGATCCAGGATGCGGGCCAGGGTCTTTTCCCGGCGGGCGTTTATTTCGTCAAAATTCATGTAGGGTACGTAGAAGGTCTCCATGCGGTCGTGTTCGGCCTTGGCCTTGGCGATGAAGTCCACGGCCAGCTCCATGCACCGGCGGTACATCTCCCGGGCGGTGGTCTTTTCGGCCAGGTACTGGGTGTTCAGCACCGGGTTGACGAACTGCATGGTGTCGATGACCCGGTCTCCTTCCCGGGGCTTGTAGAAGTGGGGCTCCACCGAGTTGATCACCGCCGTGTCCAGGGCCGGGATGATCAGGTGGTCTATGTTGTCCGGGGTGAGGGCGCAGTGGTAAGCCTCCACGTTGAACCCCCGCATCATGGCCGAGTCCATGAGCCTTTTCACCAGGGTGGTCTTGCCGGTGCCGTCGTCGCCGCTGATGATGAACCGCCTGCCCAGATGGTCCACCACGGTGTCCAGGTGGCTCACCGACCCGTCCGGGGTAATGGCGGTGATGAAGAGGCGCCTGGCCCTGGGCTTGTCGGTCTGCCGCCGGTGGCCCTCGAATATCTCGTGGGTCAGCTCCAGGCACATGTTGTCCAGGGCGCCCACGTCCAGGGCCCTGGTGTCCTGGTAGTAAGACTCCACCTGGTCGAGAAAAATCTTGGCGCTGGCCAGGTACCCGTATGCCCGGCGGAAAAGCCTGCCCACCTCGCGGTTGGCTTCCAGGATCTCCTGCTTGTTTCCCACCAGGCCCCTGGCGTTCCAGTGGTCCCCCAGGTGGATTATCTCATCCACCGCCCCCGGGTTCTTGGGATCTACAATGTGCGGAGCGGTGCCGTCCAGCAGGGCAACCCGGATGGCCGGTATCACCACCCCGTCCAGAGAGCCGTTGTCCGAGGAGCAGCAGTGGAATTCCACGTCGTACCCCCTTTCCAGCATGGACTCCCCGATTTTTCTCATGAATGTGGATTTTCCAACCCCCGGCCCGCCCTTGATGACAAAGATCCTGGTGGCTTCCTGGTTGTCAATGATGTAGTCATAAAATGAATAAAAACCCTTGCTGGTGTTTCCGCCGGGAAAAACCTTTTTAATCCTGCCAATGCCCATGTGTTCTTAACCTCCCCGTTAAGAGCCTTCATAAAATGGCCGTGAACATCCCGTCCATCCTGTGGCCCGGCCCCGCAGCAGTGTTTCCGCCCGGGCCAATACTTTAATATATGCGGGTACGGGCTGATGTGACATTGGCCTGGCCTTCATCAACCCGCAAGAAATAATAAGACTGACTTTAACCAATCTGTATTGACATAAAAAATACATATAGACTATAATCTACCTAACTGCCAAGCTGAATAGTTTGCTAGGGGTGCCGCCAGGCTGAGAGAGAATGATCTCAACCCTTTGAACCTGATTTGGGTAATGCCAACGTAGGGAAGCAGAAGCTGTACTGTTGCCGTGTTGTTCATTTTCAGTACAGTTTCAATGAAGTTAAGCTTACCCGGGGGTAAGCTTTTTTTGCGGGTAAAAGGAGCGCAGGGTGATGAAAATTATTTTAAACGGAAAGGAAGAAATTATACCGGCAGGCACCACGGTGGAGAGGTTGGTTTCGGCCAGAGGTCTCATTCCCGATCACATCATCGTGGAATACAATTGCGACCTGGTGAAAAAAGAGACCTGGCCGGGGATTGTGCTTAAGGAAAATGACCGGCTTGAGATTTTAAGATTTGTCGGGGGAGGTTGAAAAAGTGGCGGATGTTCTTAGAATCGGGGGACAGGAGATAACCAGCCGGCTGTTCCTGGGAACGGGCAAGTTATCTGCCAACAGGTTGATTCCCGAAGTGGTAAAAGCCTCGGGGGCTCAGGTGGTGACAGTGGCTTTAAGAAGGGTAGACCTGGAGTACGAGGAGGAAAATATAGCCTCTTACGTGCCGAAGAACTGCATCCTGATGCCCAACACCTCCGGGGCCAGAAACGCCGCGGAGGCGGTCCGCATAGCCAGGCTGGCCAGGGCCGCCTGCGGCGGCAACTGGATTAAAATCGAGGTGATCACAGACAACAGGTACCTGCTCCCTGATAATTACGAGACCGTAAAGGCCACCGAGATCCTGGCCGCCGAAGGCTTTGTGGTGCTGCCTTACATGAGCCCGGACCTGATGGTGGCAAAGAAGCTGGTGAAGGCGGGGGCGGCGGCGGTGATGCCCCTGGGGGCCCCCATCGGCAGCAACCGGGGGCTTAAAACCAGGGAACTGATCAGGATTTTAATAGATGAAATTCCCCTGCCCATCATTGTGGACGCCGGGATCGGGCGGCCCTCCGAGGCGGCGGAGGCCATGGAGATGGGGGCGGCGGCGGTGCTGGTGAACACGGCCATAGCCACCGCCGGCGACCCGGTGGCCATGGCCCGGGCCTTCGGCCTGGCCGTTGAGGCCGGACGCATGGCCCACCTGGCCGGGCCGGGGGAAACCGTGGAGTACGCCAGGGCCTCTTCGCCCCTGACCGGATTTTTACGGGATTAAGAAAAAAAGGGATGACCGTGATGAGTTTTTACAAGGAACGCCAAAGATACGACGACTTCGATTTTGAGGGCTTTTTCCGGGGGGTTACCGGCGCCGACATCAAGAGGATAATGGCCAAACAACGGCTTACCGAAAGGGACTACCTGGCCCTGCTGTCACCCCGGGCGGAAGACCACCTGGAGGAGATGGCCCAAAGGGCCCACTGCCTTACCATTCAGCACTTCGGCCGGGTGATCTTCCTCTACACCCCGCTGTACCTGGCCAACCACTGCGTAAACCACTGCGTCTACTGCGGGTTCCGGGTTCAAAACCGGCTGGAAAGAAAAAAGCTCACCCCCGCCGAGGTGGGGAAAGAGGCCAAAATTATCGCCGCCACCGGTCTTAAACACATCCTCATCCTCACCGGGGAGTCCAGGAGGGAGTCCCCCGTTTCTTACATCAGGGAATGCGTGGAGATTTTGAAAAGGTACTTTACTTCCATCAGTATTGAAATATATCCGCTGGAAGAAGAGGAGTACGCCGCCCTGATCTCCGCCGGGGTGGACGGACTGACCATCTACCAGGAGGTCTACGATGAGCAGGTCTACGCCGAACTTCACCCGGCGGGACCGAAGCGGAATTACCGCTTCCGGCTGGAAGCGCCGGAGCGGGCCTGCAGGGCAGGGATCAGGACGGTCAGCGTGGGCGCCCTGCTGGGACTGCACCAGTGGCGGACTGAGGCTTTTTATACCGGCCTGCACGCCAATTACCTGCAGAATATGTTTCCGGAGGTGGAAGTCAGCATTTCCCCGCCCCGGATGCGGCCGCAGCTGGGCGGCTTCCAGCCCCGGGTCAGGGTAAGCGATAAAAATCTGGTGCAGTACATGCTGGCGTTCAGGCTTTTCATGCCCCGGGGAGGGATCACCATTTCCACCAGGGAGCGGGCGGAAATGCGGGATCACCTGATCAGGCTGGGGACCACCAGAATGTCCGCCGGTTCCTGCACTGCGGTGGGCGGACGGATTGAACAGCAATCCACCGGTCAATTCGAGATATCAGACGACCGCAGTGTGGCCGACATAGCGCGGATGATCTATTCCCGGGGCTATCAGCCGGTATATAAAGACTGGCAGATGATCTGACGGTGGCGGACATGAACGGCTTTGAGAAAGCACTGGCAGGAATGCTGGGCGGAGAAAACCTGGCCCGGATCCAAAAGGTGAAGGTGGGAATCGCCGGCGCCGGGGGGCTCGGTTCCAACTGTGCCCTGTTTCTGGTCAGATGCGGTTTTAAAAGGTTTAAGATCGTGGATTTTGACGTGGTGGAAGACAGCAACCTGAACCGTCAGTTTTATTTTGCCCGCCAGGTGGGCTGCCGGAAGGTATATGCCCTAAAGGAAAACCTGCTGCTGGTCAATCCCGGCCTGGAAATAGAAGCCCTGCCGGAAAGGATTGAAAAGGAAAACCTGGCGGACCTTTTCAAAGACTGCGATGCGCTGGTGGAGGCGCTGGATGGCGCCGGGTACAAGAAGATGGTGGTGGAAGCCTGCATCAATTCGGGCAAGCTCCTGGTGGCTGCCTCCGGCCTGGCCGGGTGGGGCAGGAGCGAAGGGATAAAGATACACCGGATTAAAGACAACTTTTTCCTGGTCGGGGACCTGGTATCGGCAGCCGGTCCCCACTGCCCTGCCCTGGCGCCGGGGGTCAACGTGGCGGCGGCAAAACAGGCCGATGTGGTTTTAAGTTACTTTCTGGGGAATCCGCATGGAGGGATGGCAAATGGCGCTTAAACGGGGCCTGGCCGGTCTGCTGGAGGCGGACCTTTACGGGATAACGGCGGAGGAGTACTCCTTGGGCAGGAGCAACATCGAAGTGGCGGCGCGGATGATCGACTCCGGGATCAGGGTCATCCAGTACCGGGAAAAGGAAAAGAACCTCCGGCAGAAATACGAGGAATGCCTGAAAATCAGGGAAATGACCGAAAGAGCCGGGGTCACCTTTATTGTCAACGACCATGTGGACCTTGCCCTGCTGGTGAATGCGGACGGGGTGCATATCGGCCAGGACGACTTGCTTCCGGAAAAGGTCAGGGAGCTGGTGGGGGAGGAGATGATCATCGGCCTTTCCACCCATTCTCCCGCCCAGGCGGAGGCGGCGGTAAGGTCCGGGGCCGATTATATCGGAGTGGGGCCCATTTTTGCCACCAGGACCAAGAAAGACGTGGGCAGTCCGGTGGGCTTTGCATACCTGGAGTACGTGGCCAGGAATATCAGCCTGCCCTTTGTGGCCATCGGCGGGATCAAGGAGCACAACATAGCCGAAGTGGGCCGCCGGGGGGCCAGATGTATCGCGCTGGTGACAGAAATTGTGGGAGCTGAGGACATCGGCGCCAAGGTGCGCGCCGTAAGGGCGGCCCTCAGCCGGAAGGAGTTCTGACCACTGCTGAATTTTTCAGGGGAATTTATGTTTATGTTTTGGGAGTTGTTGCCGGGATAGATGACCTGATGGGATAAAATCCGGGGTTATTGAAAGATTTATAAATATTGACTTGTTGTAAATATAGTGGTAATATGTGTAAAATTAAAAATTCAGGACAAGTGATTCTGCCAAAAAAGGTAGAACTGAAAAGGGAAGCCGGTTGAAATCCGGCGCGGTCCCGCCACTGTGAAGGGGAGTCCCGCTGCCTTATGCCACTGGGAGATACGGCCCGGGAAGGCGCAGGGGAGACGATGATCTTAAGCCAGGAGACCTGCTTGTTCTGAACTTGATGGGTCGTACCCACGACGGATGGGATGGTTGCCCGGGCTTGATCAGGAAGTAAAGCCAGGTTTTAAACCCTCTGCCGGTATGGGTGCAGGGGGTTTTTATTTCTGAAGATGTAATCTGGCCGTTGTCCTTCTCAGGGGTCTTGGAACCGGTATTTTCGCTGTCTAGTGGTGCTGCGTTAGCGGCATGTGTAACTATTTTGAATTTTTCAGGCAAAAAGGTTGATCTAAAAATTTAATATTGATAAAACGGGTGCCCAATTTTTTCCTGTACGGGCTGAAAAGGGAAGCCGGTTGAAGTCCGGCGCGGTCCCGCCACTGTGAAGGGGAGTCCCGCTGCCTTATGCCACTGGGAGATACGGCCCGGGAAGGCGCAGGGGAGATGATGATCCCAAGCCAGGACACCTGCCCGTTTTATTCAGGCCATTACCTACGGTTGATAGGGAGGGTGGTTTATTTATGCTTCCGTATTCCCTTGAAAAAGGGATGGGACCCCCGGTTTTTTCGTAGGCCGGGGGTCTTTGCTTAATGGCATTCAGACTGGAGGAATATGTTTTGCTGGAGATACTGACGGTTTTTAACAAACAGGTTTCCATCCAGGGGATAAGCTTTTATGTTTATGACGGGACAACTTTTATTGTTGCCTCCGCCAGACCCCTCAGGGTGATCAGTTCCGCCGTTCTGGGGGGAAGTTTAAGGGAGGCCAGGTATATAATTAACCACTCTGTGGACAAGGAGTATAACGGCAGTGACCCGGAGGAGGAACTCAGGCGGGAGGCCCTGCGTTTGCGCCTGGATCACGATGTTTTGGGCATGATGACGGCCGTAAGCGTTAACCACACCGTGTTAAGCCAGGGAAGACAAGAAGACCTGGCAGTAGCCACCCTTTGCACGGCCGGTGTGGGTAACCCGGGGGTGGCCGGGGAGCCGGCCGGCAAGGTGCAGGGCCAGTACCAGCCGGGAACCATCAACCTTATTCTGCTGATTGACGGAAATCCAACCGACGCCGCTATGGTGAACGCCGTGATAACGGCCACCGAAGCCAAGACCAGGGCCTTGTTCAAGGCCAAAGTCAGCCTGCCGGACGGTGAGCCGGTTACAGGCACCACCACCGATGCCATAGTGGTGGCCTGCACGGGCAGGGGGGAGCCACTGCGCTATGCGGGGACGGCCACCGGCCTGGGGTATTTGATTGGAAGAACGGTGTACAAGGCTGTGTTGCAGGGGGTGGGGACATACTTGTTGTTCTGTAGTAAGGGGGGAGATTACAAGGTGAACAATAAGCAAAAGTTGTTAAATTAATTTGCTGTACAACCTGTAAATAATTTAATTATCGTGTGAAAGGGCGTGTTCTGGAATAAATGGGCAGATACAGGATGAATTTACGTTTTCTGGCGATACTGCTGGCGTTTTGCCTTCTCACCAACCTTGTGGCCCCGTTCGGCTTGTTCAGCGGGGCTGCCGCTGCGGATCAAACGCCGGTATATTCAGCCGCCGAGATGGCCGGTAAAGCTGTTGACTTTATCAACCAGAAGTACAAGGCCGGAGAAAAAGCCGACGGGTACACCGCCTGCGTGCTGACCGGGGCCGGTGAGGACCTGTCAACGGCGGAGTGGGTTTATAACAGCAAGACCCTGAAGGATTCGGTGCTTGATTCCGTTTATGCGACATTAAATAATCCTTCTTCCGCCAAGACGAAAGACATCGCCTATCAGTTGCTGGCGGCCAACCAGTGGGCTTACGGGGATCAGGCCGATCAGCTGGCGGGTGTCCTGGCGGGAAGGCAGAAAGAAAACGGCAGCTTTGACAACAATATTTACGTTGATATGCCGGCCTATGAGGCGCTGGGCAGGGCCGGGCGGATCAGCGTGATCAACGCCGTTTACGCCCGCGGCTATATTCTGGGCAATCAGTGCAACACGGCCGGGGATAATTACGGATCCTGGGGCAGTACCTGGGATGGGGTGTTTTACCCTGACTTTATGACCACGGCCCAGGCTATCCGGGCGCTCATATACCTGCCCGGTGCCGGCAGCGATGCGGC
This sequence comes from Bacillota bacterium, assembly GCA_049323615.1. Taxonomy (GTDB): domain Bacteria; phylum Bacillota; class Desulfotomaculia; order Desulfotomaculales; family Desulfocucumaceae; genus JBMOPD01. The sequence continues at coordinate 105,559 of JBMOPD010000079.1, forward strand.
CGTTCAGGCAGCCATCACCAAAGGCCTTACTTACCTGAAAGGCTTGCAGCAGGCAGACGGCGGCGTCTACTCCGCCTGGGACGACCCGGCGGTGGACAATTCCGAGTTAATCGTCACCTTGCACAGGCTGGGTATAAATCCTGCTTCTGCTGACTGGAAAAACTCCGCGGGCCTGACCCCGGTAGACTACCTGCTGAATAAGACCATGAACGACGACGGAAGTTTCGGTTCTATCAAAAACGTCTTCGGCGCCGCCGAAGCCCTGAATGCATTTCTGGTGGTGAGCGGTCAGGGCAGCCCCGGTGGAGACAATCAAACACCGGTGGAAAAAGACCAGTACAGTGTCAACATCGCGGTGGTGGGCCAGAACGGGGAACTGCTTTTCGGCCCGGACAGCGTGGCTGTGAGTAAAACCGGCAGGTGGGGCCTTACAGCCCTGGGGGCGCTCCACGCCACCGGCCTGCCTTACACGGAAGCGGGCAGCTTTGTCAGCAGCATTGCCGGGCAGGCCAACAGCGGGATGAACGGGTGGATGTACAAGGTTAACGGATCTGTGCCCGGGATCGCGGCCTCCGAAAAAGAGGTCAAAGAAGGGGACCGGGTGATCTGGTGGTACAGCAGGGATATGAATTCCCCCGGCCCCGCCTGGGACAGCCTTTTTAAGCCAAGCGCCATTATTCAGGCGGAACCAGTGACACCGGTCAGCCTGCAGGAACAGAACAAGCTGCTTCCCGTTGCCCTGCAGGCTTCGGATAATGCCCTGGCAGCGCTGGAAAAAGTCGACCAGTTGATTAGCCTGAAGGAAAAGGCAGTAGAGTTGAACACCCTGAATGAACAGTCCAGGGCCGTGGCCGTGATAGGCGATATCCGGCCCCTGGACCTGGCCGCCGTGGCGGCCCTGAGAAAGGAACTGGACCGGAACGCGGTGGACCTGACCCAAAAGGTAGCGGCCGGTAAGGGGGCCACTGTGGCAGATGCCGGGGCCGAGGTGGCCTTGAGTATTCCGGCCCGGGCGCTCAACCGTGACGTGGAGATAACTGTTAAAAAGGTGGTTGCCGGCAGTGACCGGGGCAGCGGGACGCAGTCCGTCATGCCCTCCGGCTTCCGCCGGGTGTCCGCCACATACGACTTCGGCCCGGATGGGACCACCTTTGCCGTGCCGGTGACCCTGACCCTGAAGGTGGCCGTCCCGCCCCTGGTCAGGCCGGAAAATCTGGCCATGGCCTGGTACGATAAATCCACCGGCAAGTGGATGACCATCCCGGCGGTGGTGGATGTGGACAGGGGATTGATCCTGGCCAGGGTGCAGCACTTCAGCCATTACGCCGTATTTGCCAGGGAACCCGTGAAACCCTTTGCCGACGTTACCACTGCTTCTTTCGGCTGGGCGAAGGACTCCATAGAGACGCTGGCCGGGGCCGGGGTTGTCGCCGGTGTGGACGGAACGCGCTTTGAACCGGCCCGGGCGGTAACCAGGGCGGAATTTGCCGGCCTGCTGGTCAAAGCGTTGGGACTGCGGACACAGTCCGGCGCTACCCATCCGTTCAAAGACGTGCACACCGGTGACTGGTACGCCGGACCGGTGGCTGCGGCTTACACAGCCGGGCTGATCACGGGCTGCGGGGACGGCACTTTCCGCCCGGACAGCACCATCACCAGGGAAGAAGTGGCGGCCATGCTGGTGCGGGCCATGAAACTGCAGGCTGCGGAACAGAAACTGGCTTTTGCCGATAGTGACAAAATTTCTTCCTGGGCCAGGGCCGGCGTGGCGGCCGCAGCGGCACAGGGACTGATCAGGGGCTTCCCGGACGGCGCCTTCCGGCCGGATGCCACCGCCGGCCGGGCCCAGTGCGCGGTGATGGTTTACCGGATGCTTACGGGCCATTATCAGTTCAGGGAGTGACCTTGTTGCAAAGGAAAATATTCTATACTGTTTTCTTTCTTGTAATAATAGCCGCGGTCATGGGGCCGGCCATTTACTCCGGCAAGATTGCCGGCCATAAGCAGCCGGACAGCCCGGAAGGCGGCAAGGCGGCCGGCCTGAAGGCGGGCGTGCAAACAGCGGCCAGTAGGGTCAATAACGGAATCCGGGAGCCAGCCGGGGGCAAACCTGAACAATCCACCGGGGTACAGGCTGATAACGTCCCGGCCGCCGGGAACAAGGCCGGCCTGAAGGACAAACCCGCCGGCCTGGACGGGGCCACACCGGCCCGGGAGCCGGCCGGGAATTTACCCGCAGAGGCCATGGAGGACGGGTGCGCCGTGGGCATTGCCGTGGTGGGCATGGACGGTGAACTGCTTTACGGTCCCGGGAACGTTACGGTGACCAAAAAGAACATGGGGGAAGTGACGGCGCTGGGCGCGCTGGACGCCACCGGCCTGCCCTATACCATGTCCACCCGCTGGTCCGGTTTTGTAGAAGCTGTTGCCGGGCAGCGCAACAAGGGGCAGGCCGGCTGGATGTACAAGGTCAATGGTGAAATCCCGCTGGTTGCCGCCGATCAAAAAACGGTTAAAGCCGGAGACAAAGTGATCTGGTGGTACAGCAAAAGCATGGGTGATCCTGCGCCAAACTGGGACGTTCTGATCAAACGGGGAGCCGGGAACTAGGATATAGGAGACAGGAGACAGGAGACAGGAGAGGATAAAACACATAATAAATTCCACCCTGAAAATAGCTATCAGCTGCCGGCTATCAGCCGTCAGCGGGTGAAAACACCGAATCCAAGGTATTCCCGACGGAATATACGGCAGTACAAGATTTCTCACAAGGAGTGGCAAGCGTTGCTGGACAGGCTGTTTTACAAAGAAAAGGGGTTGTTCCTGCAGAGCCTGCACCCCCTGGCGGCGCTGGCCTACCTGGGCGCGCTGCTGGTGCTGGCGCTGGCCTTTACCAACCCGCTTTATTTGCTTGGGATCCTGCTGGTGGTGGCGCTGGCCGTCCGGGCGGCGGACGGCCTGGAGGCGTGGGAAGGTTACTTGAAAATTGCCCTGTTCATGATGGTGCTGGTCATAATCATCAACCCGCTGGTGGTTCATGCCGGAAAGACCATCATCTGGCAAGGTCCCCGTATTCCGGTTTTCGGCCGGCTGACCGTCTCCCTGGAGGCCATTTGCTACGGAGCTGCCATGAGCGTCAGGCTGCTGGACATAATCAGCGTGTTCTGCCTGTACAATCTGATTGTGCACCCGGATAAGGCCTTAAACCTCTTTTCCCGCTTTGCCGGCAGGTCCGTGCTGGTGGTATCCCTGGCCACCAGGATGTTTCCGGCCATGGTCAGGGAACTGGAGAGAATCCGGGGCGTGCAGCAGATGCGCGGCGTTGACTTCAACAATGGATCGGCCCGGGAAAGGGTCAGTAAGTACGCCTCTTTAATCAACATACTGCTTTTGTCCTCCCTGGAGGACTCCCTGGAGATCGCCGGGTCCATGCAGGCGAGGGCCTTCGGCAGCGGTCCCCGTACCTGTTACAGCAGGAACCTGTGGCGGCCGCGGGATGTGCTGATTCTTTCGGGCAGCGCCTGTGCGCTGGCAGCGGGCATTTGGGGGCTGCTGCACGGTTTCGGCGTTTATACTTTTTACCCGCAGCTGGGCTACCTGATCAGCGGCCCGGGAACGGTGGCGGTGCTGCTGATGGTGCTTTTCTGTTTATCAATGCCGTTGATCATCGGTTGGGGGTGGCGGCGCTGGCCTTATTTAAAATCGAAAATTTAATCTATTATTATCCCGACGGCGAAAGGCCGGCCTTAAACATCACCAGCCTGCACATAGAGGAAGGGGAGTTTGTTCTGCTGGCCGGGGCCTCCGGATCGGGCAAGTCTTCCCTGGCGCGGGTGCTGGCGGGGCTGATCCCGGATTTTTACGGGGGCCGGTTTGGAGGCAGGGTTTACTTTCAGGGACGGGAAATGCGCGGCATCGACCGGCGCAAACTGGCCCGGCAGGTGGGCATGGTCTTTCAGGACCCGGAAAAGCAGCTGGTAATGACCGGCGTGGAGGCCGAGATCGCCTTCGGGCTGGAGAACCTGGGGCTGCCCCGGAAGGAGATGTTTCGCCGGGTGGCCGAGGTGATCAGTTTCCTGGGCCTGACGGAGTTAAGGCAGGAGTTTACCGCCAGCCTGTCGGGCGGGCAGAAACAAAAGCTGGTTCTGGCCGCCGTGCTGGCCATGCAGCCGCAGGTGCTGATCCTGGACGAACCCACGTCGCAGCTGGACCCGGTGGCGGCGGAGGAGTTTTTCAATCTGGTTAAGCGGCTGAACGAAGAGATGGGCTTTACCGTCGTCTTGATCGAGCAGAGGCTGGAAAGGTGCTTTCACCTGGCCGACCGGGCGGTGATCATGGAAGGCGGGCGGGTGGCGCAGGACGGCGCCCCGGATCAGGCTGCCCGCTGGGCGGCCGGAAATGGGGCGCCCCTGGTTCCCCCCGTGGCCAGGTTTTTTTCGGCGCTGGGATTTCCCTCCGTGCCAGTAACCGTCAAGGAGGGCAGGAAGCAATTAAGAGAATTTTTCAGCGGGCGGCCCGTTTCCGGGGGGCCGGACCCCCGGAAGGCGCCGGGTTCCCGTTCAACGGGCCGGACTCCCCTGGTGGAGGTAAAAAACCTGTGGTTTACTTATCCCAACGGCAGGGAGGCACTGCAGGACATAAATCTGCAGGTCGGCGCCGGGGAATTTGTGGCCATCCTGGGGGAGAACGGCGCCGGCAAATCCACTTTGTTGAAGAATATGGTGGGACTTCTGCAGCCGGGGCGCGGCAGGGTGCTCTTAAAGGGCTGCCACTTGAGTAAATACAAGGGCGGCTGTCCCGGCCGCCAGGTGGCCTACCTTTCCCAGAACCCCAACGACTACCTCTTTCAGGACACCGTGGAGGACGAACTGCTGTTTACCCTGAACAATTTCGGCATGAAGGATGACGGCATCGTTGACGAACTGCTGGAAAAACTGCAATTATTTCGCCACCGCCTGGCGAACCCCCGGGATTTGAGCAGCGGGGAGAGGCAGCGGGTGGCCCTGGCCTCTGTGCTGGTGACCAGGCCGGACCTGCTGGTGCTGGACGAGCCCACCCGGGGACTGGACTACCGCCTGAAGGCCGGACTGGGCGGTTTTCTGGCCGGGCAGGCGGCGGCCGGGGCCGGCGTGGTGCTGGTCACCCACGACGTGGAGTTTGCCGCCGAATACGCCTCGCGGCTGATCATGATGTTTGCCGGCCGGATAGTCAGCGACGGCACCAGGCATGAAACCCTGGGGCAGTCGGTTTTTTACTCCACCCAGATCGGCAAGCTGTGCAGGGGCTTCTGCGACGGTATACTGACCTTTGACGAGGCCGTGGCAAGGATCGGTCCGTTGCTTTCGGGCAAAACAGTTGCCCGGGCCGGCACATTGAAATGAGGGATGGGCATGGTCAAAGGCATTTCCGGCGATAGGCCGAATCCTGCGCAAAAAATCCTTTTCCCCCTTTTCCTGATCATTATCCCGGGGCTGCTTTTTGCCGGCATTAAACAGGATAATTTCATAGCCGGGCAGGGTTGGGGATTGCTTTCGGCGGAAATAATGCTGGCGGCCTTGGCCTTTTTTTACTGGGGATTTGAGCAGGGCGGGGCCACGTCCCGGGAAATAGCCCTTATTGCCGTGCTGGGGGCCGTCGCTGCCGCGGGGCGCATCCCCTTCGCCGCGCTGCCCAACGTGCAGCCCACCACGTTTATGGTGATAGTTTCCGGTTTTGTGTTCGGCCCCCGGGCCGGCTTCATGGTGGGGTCCACGGCCGCCCTGGTCTCCAACTTTTTCCTGGGGCAGGGCCCCTGGACGCCGTGGCAGATGTTTGCCTGGGGGCTGGCCGGCGCCTCGGCCGGTGTAATCAAAATGATTTGCCCCGGCATTGGGACCAGGGGCATGTCGGCTTTCAATTTTGTCTGGGGCTATCTCTTCGGCTGGATCATGAACCTTTGGTTCTGGACGGCCTTCATCCAGCCCCTGAACTGGCAGTCCTTCGTGGCCGCCTACGCCGCCAGCTTCTGGTTCGACACCTTCCACGCCGCGGGCAATGCCGCCTTTTACCTTCTTTTCGGGGCCAGTTTCACCAAGATATTAAAGCGCTTCCGAAGGAAGCTGAAAATCAGGATTATCGAGGCATGATTTGACAAGAATTTTTTCAGGGAGAAAGGAATTTTTATGGCTATTATAGAAATAACAAATTAACAGCGAACGTCAGAAGTCATTCAGCTTGACAATCTTTTTTTCAGACTAATACCACGAAGGTATTGCTTCGCACGAAGCGGGGTATCTTCGTGGCTTTTTATTTTGGAAATAGAAAGGATGAGAGATGTGCAGGCAGAATTAAAGCAGGCCATGCGGGAGCGGTGGAACCAGAAAGGCGGCGGCTACGACGACGTGGGCGCGCACGGGACGAAAACCCCGGAGGAGAAGGAGCTATGGCGGCAGATTCTTGGCCGGCTGGGGCCGGGCAGGCTTTCCGTTCTCGACGTCGGCACGGGCACTGGTTTTTTGGCAATTATGTCAGCCGAAATGGGACACCGTGTAACGGGGATCGACTGGTCGGATACGATGCTGGCACAGGCCAGGGCCGGGGCAAAAGAAGCAAACCTGGAGGTTTCCTTTGTAGAAGGCGACGCGGAGGCACTGCCTTTTGGCGCCGGGGAGTTTGACGCGGTGGTGGCCCGCCACCTCCTGTGGACCCTCACGGACCCGCAGCGGGCAATTTCCGAGTGGGCCCGGGTACTCAAGCCGGGCGGCAGGATCCTGGCGGATTTTTCACACCGCCGCCCGGGGGCAGCCGACCATCACTACCCTCCCGAAATAGGGGAAAAGCTTCCGCTGAACAGGACTATAGACCCGGCGAAGGTAGCCGTCCTCTTTACGCAAGCCGGGTTCACCGGCGTGCAGGTGGAAACCCTGCCTCGCACTTCGGATCACAGCCGGGCCACCTACCTCATTTCCGGATCCAGGGCAGGGAGGTGTTAGCATGGCGCCGCACAATATATGGCTTTGCTGCCCGCCCCGGTTTACGCATTCGGGCAGGGCGATCAAACTGCACAGCACATCGTATATACGGATAGCAGGGGAAAGGTGAACCTTCCCCTGGCCTCAGGAAACTGGATGCTGCTGGTCAGCCGTTACGACCCGGCAAAGGGGGCGGCGGGTCAGTATGACGGGAGGGGTTTAACGGCAGTTTTCCCCTATACCCAAATTTAACCGGAAAGGGAGATTGACTTGCATAAAAAATATTTATTTTTCGTCATCACCGGACTGATACTCACGGGACTGATCATGGCCGGTTGCGGCGGGCAAAAAGCTGCACAACCGGGAGATCAAAAGCCCGGCCAGGTCCTGGTGGTGGGGGCGCGCGACCCCGTGCGCACCCTGGATAACGGTTTTCTTCTCGTAGAGAAGTCTCATATAGCCGAGACCCTGATGGCTGTAGATGAAAGTTACCGGCTCAAGCCGGTATTGGCCGAATCCTGGAAGCAGGTAGATGATAACACATGGGAATTCACATTGCGAAAGGGCGTCAAGTTCCACGACGGCAGCCCCCTGACGGCCGCCGACGCGGCGAGCGCCATCGGGCGGGCCGTCAAGGCCAACCCGAGGACAAAGAGCCTCACCAGGATAGCGGCGGCCGCGGCGGTGGACGGGCAAACGCTGCGCCTCACCACCGAGAAGGCCAACCCGCTCCTGCCAGAAGCTTTATCCAATGCCGACCTGGGTATTTTGGCCCGGGGAAGCTTTAACGAGAAGGGCGAACTGGTGAAGCCCACCGGCACGGGGCCTTACAAGCTCGCAAAATGGGACCAGGCGACCGGCGAAGTGGTGGCGGAGCGCAACCCCGATTATTGGGGAGAAGCCCCGCGCCTGGATAAAATGGTCTTCAAGGGCATCCCCGACGCCAACACGCGGGCCCTTGCCCTTGAAAAAGGAGAGATTGATTTTACCTTCGACCTGCCTTACGGCGAGCTTGACCGTTTGGGCAAAGTCAAGGGCGTGCAGGTAGCGCTCTACGCCGAGCCGCGCATTTACCGCCTGGAGCTCAATATGACCAGGGAGCCTTTCAGCGACCTGAAAGTGCGGCAGGCGCTGAATTATGCCATCGACCGTACCGGCATCGTTAAAAATGTGCTGCACGGCTGCGGCGAGGCCGGCATCGGGCCCTTTATGCACGACACGCCCTGGTGCAATAAGGATGTGGAGAGTTTCTACCGGTATAATCCCGAACAGGCACGCGCCCTGCTTACTTCCGCCGGTTGGGTCGATCAGGACGGCGACGGCATCCGGGAAAAAGGCGGGAAACCCTTTGCCATCACGATCATGACCTGGTCCTCACGTCCCGGCATGCCCCCAATGGCCGAGGCCCTGCAGGCGCAGTTCAGGGAAATCGGGATCAAGGCCGACGTCCAGATTCTCGAGTACGGCGCCATCTACAACCGGGTCAAGGAAGGAAACTGGGATACAGTGCTGGCCTCCTTCCAGACGGCCGACCCGCACAGCTACCTGTCCGGCGTTTACGGCAGCAAGGGCAGCCAGAACGTAGCCAAGTACGCAAACAATAAGGTGGACGGACTGATAGATGAGGCGGCCCGCACGCCCGATCCGGAGAAGCGATACGCCGTCTACCGCCAGATCCAGGAAATCATTACCAGAGACACCCCCGTAATCAACGTGGCCTGCTACAAGATGGCGGTAGGCATGCGTGATTACGTCAAAGGGTTCAAGTTCAATCCTATGGCGCACGACCTGCATACCAACCCGGAAATGTATATTGAAAAGTAGTTGTTCGGGCAAAGGCCGGGCAGTCCCGGCCTTTGCCCGGCTCTTCAAGGTGATGCTGAATGCCGGAATACATCGCCAGGCGACTGGCACTGCTCTTTTTTATTCTTTTTGGCGTTTCTTTTATAACCTTTCTCCTCATGCACGTAATTCCGGGCGATCACGCCCAGCTCGTCGCCATTTACCGGTATGGCTTTGACGATTATTCCGCCCAGGAATTAAGCTCGGTCCGGAAAGACATCGGGGCCGAACTGCCGCTTCACCGGCAGTACTTATGGTGGATCGGCCGTGTAATACAAGGGGACCTCGGATACTCTTTCATCACCAGGCGGCCGGTAGCCGGGGAAATCCTTGTCCGCCTTCCGGCGACCCTGGAACTGGCGGCCTTCAGCATTGTGATCACAGTTCTGATCGCGCTCCCGCTCGGCATCCTTGCCGCACGCCGGCCCTATTCCAGGCTTGACAATTTTACCATGGTCGGATCACTAGTCGGCGTAGCTATTCCCAACTTTTGGCTCGGCCTATTGCTAATACTCACATTTTCCCTGTCCCTCGGGATTTTGCCGGTGGCCGGAAGCGGGAGCTTTGCCCACCTTATTCTTCCTGCAGTTACTCTCGGCACCGGGATGGCCGCTGTCAGTACGCGGATCGTCCGGGCAAGCCTTTTGGAAGTACTGGAACAAGATTATATAGCGACCGCCCGTGGCAAAGGACTGGGTGAGGGGGCGGTGCTATGGCGGCACGCCCTGCGCAACGCCTTCATCCCGGTGGTTACCGTCCTGGGGCTCCAGTTGAACCACCTGATCGGCGGGACGGTGATCGTGGAAACCGTCTTTGCGCGCCCCGGCGTAGGGAAACTAATCGTAGACGCCATCGAGTCCCGCGACGTCCCCATTCTGCAGGGCTGCGTGCTTTTCCTGGCAGCAAGCTTCAGCCTCATCAACCTGATCGTGGACGTTTCCTACGCCTTTTTAGACCCGCGCATCCGCTATGAGGGGGGTAAAAGGTAATGCACGAAACGGTAACCCTCATCCGCACCCGATTTCCTTTTTCTCACGCCCTGAAGGCGGTAACACGGGACAGGGCGGCGCTTTTCGGCGGCATCCTGGTTGTTCTCCTGGCCCTGATTGCCCTGCTTGCTCCCTGGCTGGCCCCCCACAACCCTGTACAGCAGAACATCGCCCATGCGCTTGCCCCGCCTGGGGCGGACTACCCCTTGGGAACGGACAACATGGGCCGCTGCAATTTGAGCCGCCTGCTTTACGGATCACGCATTTCCCTGGCGGTAGGCCTTTTGGCCGGAGGGCTGGCCGCAGTTATCGGAACCTTTGTCGGACTGGTGGCGGGCTACTACGGCGGCATCTTAGACGAGGCGCTGATGCGCCTGACCGATATTTTAATGGCCTTCCCCAACCTTATTTTCGTACTGGCCGTAGTAGGCACACTGGGTCCGGGTCTGACAAATACCGTACTCGCCCTCGTGGCTCTGGGGTGGCTTAACTTTGCCCGTGTCGTACGGGGATCCACGCTGTCCATTAAAGAGAACGAATTCATCCTTGCTGCCCGGGGGCTGGGTTTCAGCAATGCGCGCATTATGTGGCGGCATATCCTGCCGAATGTCCTGGGGCCGGTCATTGTACTCGCCACCTTCGACATCCCGCACACCATTCTGGCCGTGGCCGGCCTGAGCTTTTTAGGACTCGGGGCTCAGCCGCCGACGCCGGAGTGGGGTGCAATGCTCAACGCCGGGAGGGCCTACATGCGTACGCAACCCCACCTCATGATCGCCCCGGGAGCAATGATCATGTTAACCGTTTTGGCTTTTAACTTGCTGGGTAACGGCCTGCGGGACGCGCTGGATCCCCGCCGCAAAAATCATCCTGCCAATTATCTTTAAAATAACAAGCGGGTTCAATAGCAGTCACAAGGGAGGCTTTTCTGCAGTGACTTAAGCGGGCTGTCTTTGTGCTCAACCTCGCGGTGCGGCTTTCTTTTTAAACTGAGGAGGCGTGACGTATATGACATTGCTTTCGATAAGCCACCTGCAGGTCCATTTCCCGCTCCCGGAAGGAACGGTGCGGGCTTTGGACGGCGTGGACCTCTCGCTGGCTGACAAGGAAAGACTGGCACTCATCGGCGAAACCGGATCCGGCAAGACCGTGCTCGGCCGCGCCGTCGTCCGCCTCCTGCCGCCCGGCGCGCATGTCCGGGGAGAGATCCGGTACGAAAATAACGACCTGCTCACCCTCCCGCCGGGAGAAATGCGGAAAATCAGGGGGCGGGAAATTGCCATCGTCCTGCAAAACCCCTCCAATTCTTTAAATCCAGTGCTCAAAGTCGGCAAACAAATCAAGGAGGCAGTGCAGGCCCGGTGGGGAACTGCCAGTCGTCCGGCGTACCGGGAAGTGCTCAATTTCATACAAAAGGTAGGCCTGCCGGATCGCGCGGCGGCCGGCTACCCGCACCAGCTCAGCGGCGGTATGCGCCAGCGGGCGCTGCTTGCCCTGGGCCTGGCTTTGCACCCGCGCCTTTTGATTGCCGACGAACCGACAAAGGGACTGGACAGCCCGCTGCGGGCGCAAATCGTCCGGCTGCTGCGGGAGGCCACAAAGGAGGCCGGACGGGCTCTCTTCCTGATCACCCACGACCTGGCGGCGGCCCGGGAATTGGCAGACACTCTGGCCGTGATGTACGCGGGGCAGATTGTGGAGTACGGCCGGGCGAGGGACATTTTCGCGTACGCCCGGCACCCCTACACCCGGGGACTCCTGGCTTCCCACCCGAGCCTGGGGCTGAAACCCATTCCGGGCTTCGCGCCGTCCCTGACCCATCTCCCGCCGGGCTGCCGTTTTCACCCCCGCTGCGCTGCCGCCCGGGAAGTCTGCCGCCGTGAGGTTCCGCCGTTGAGCGAAGTTGAGCCGGGGCATAAAGTGAGGTGTCATTATTGCTCAGCGTAACGGATTTAAAAAAATATTTCTGGCAGGGTTTTTGGCGCCGGTCTTTTGTCAGGGCAGTGGACGGGGTATCATTTACTTTGCGAAAGGGGCAGACCCTTGGCCTTGTGGGGGAAAGCGGGTCGGGGAAAACTACTATCGGCCGGCTGGTGGTGGGGCTCCTGCGGCCCACAGGGGGGTCGGTTCTTTTTGAAGGGATCAACATCTTTGGAGTCTCACGGAGGGAAAGCCTCCACCTGCGGCGGAAGATGCAGATCATTTTCCAGGACCCGGAGGGCGCGCTCAATCCAAGAATGCGCATTGGAGAACTCTTAGCCGAGCCGCTGAAGGTGCACCGCCTGGTTCAAGGGAGGTACATCAAAGAGAGAGTTGCCGACCTTTTGGCTATGGTCGGCCTGGAAACGGGGTTTTACCACCGCTACCCGTGCGAACTGAGCGGCGGGCAGAACCAGCGCGTGGTAATTGCGCGCGCGCTGAGCCTGGAACCTGATCTTCTGGTGCTGGACGAGCCCACCTCGGCGCTCGACGTGTCGGTGCAGGCGCAGATTTTGCAGCTCCTGCGCGAGGTCCAGAAGCAAATGAACCTGGCCTGCCTTTTTATTTCCCACGACCTCGACGTGGTCCGGCAGATGGCCGGCCAGATCGCCGTGGTGTACCGCGGCCAGATTGTGGAGCAGGCCCGGGCCGCCGCCCTTTTTAACGGCGTGCGCCACCCCTACACAAAAAGCCTCCTGTCCGCCAGGCTTGCAATAAAGTAACTGGACAAATCGCCCAAAATGACCGGCTTGCAAAAGGATGCCGCCCTGCGCCGATTTGTTCCGGCGGGGCGGCATCTTCCCGGTTCAGCCCTTTACTGGCAGCAGTTTTTGGGGCGGCAGCAGCCGGATTCCTGGTGGTGACGGTCGCCGGTGCAGCAGCCTTCGTGTCTGTGATCGTGCGGGTGAGGCTGGCAGCAGGAATCCTGCTTTTTGTCCTCTTTAACGGGCTGGCAGCAACTGGTGGACGTGGTGTCCTGGCAGCACATGGGATTATCCTCCTTTACTTAAAATAATCCAAAACCTTTTGCCATGTCTTTTGATTTACTGAACAATAAAGATAATTGCCTTCCCGCCTGACATCGATCAGCCCGGCGTTTTTCAGTTCCTTGATGTGGTGCGAGATGGTGGAGGCAGCCAGGTCCACTTTTCTGCCCAGTTCACCCACACAGCAGCCGCCTCCGCCGTGGTGCCGGCCGCAGCAGGCCTGACCGTTTTCTGCAATGTGCAGTCCCTCTCGGTGGAGCAGTTCGTGAAAAATGATCAGGCGGTGCTTGTTGGAGAGGGCCTTGAAGATATTTGCCAGTTCTTCCACGAGTAATCACTTCGATAATTTTAGAAATATCGTATAAGACTTTTTCTGATTTGTCAATCCTTTGTAAAAAACTTTGTTAAAAACTTTGCAAAATTAATTGATCTTTCATAAAATCAGGATTAAAATACTCTTAGCAAAATCCTGCAATGAAGGCAGGTGTTATATTTACGGTGAAAAACCGGAGGATGTCGTAACCTAAAAGCTCTGCTGGTGGACAAAGAGTAATGGGAGGCCACGGAGGCCCGGATTTTTATCCTTTTCGGGATAAAGGGGTGCCGTGGCTTTTAATTTTTAAAACTGCAACGACGGAGGTGTCTGATGGATAACTACGCTGCCCCCGGGAGTAATTCCGGAAAGTCTTTTGATGCCGGGCGCGAGCAGGTCTTTGACAGCATGGCCCCACACTGGGATAGCACGGCCCCCCCGGTACCCCCGGAAAAGGTTCAGGAGCTGATTGCCCTCGCTGATGTAAAGGGTAAAACCGTCTTAGACGTGGGCGCCGGAACGGGAATTCTGGTGGCGGCAGGGCTGGCGGCGGGTCCCAGGCAGTGGATCGCCTGCGATTTATCCAGGGAAATGTTAAAAGTGTTGAAAGCAAAGTTTAAAAACAGGTTCAACGGGGATTTCATTCCGGCTACTGGCCCGCAATTATTGCTGCTGCATGCGGATGTTCATTCCTTGCCCCTGGAATCGGCTTCTGTGGATCGCGTGATATGTCATAACGCTTTTCCTCATTTTTACCAACCCAAGGCCGCTTTGGCCGGGCTGTTCCGGGTGCTGCGCCCGGGAGGCCTCCTGTTGATTAACCACTTTGCCGGACGGGAGTTCATCAACCAGGTACACTGCTCCGCCCCCCACTCCATACTGCATATGGATATGCTGGTACCGGCGGAGAAAGCCGCGGAGTGGATCAGGGAAGCGGGGTTCACGGTAACCGGCGCTGTTGATTCCCGGCAGCTGTACCGCATTACCGCGGTTCGTCCGGCAGATGGTGATCCAGATGGATCGGAACCCTGAAGCCCTGTCACTGTCCGGAGTCGGGGCCGGTTACGGAAAAGAGCGGGTCTTGAGCAGTCTGTCCCTGTCGGTAAAAAAAGGGGAGTGCCTGGCCATTCTCGGCGAAAACGGGGCCGGCAAAACGACCCTGTTCAGGGCGATCCTGTACCTGCTGCCGGACTTAGTTGGCGCCATTCGCGTCCTGGGCCGGCCTATTAAGACCCCGGAGGACGGGGCCTGGGTCCGCTCCCAGGTCGGCTATGTGCCTCAAGGTCAGGGGAAAGGAAGGCTCCCCATTTCAGTCTTTGATGCGGTCATGCTGGGCCGCTGGGGCAAGTCCTTCGCCTATTTGCGGCGTCCCACGGCCCGGGATCGGGAACTCACCGCAGCCATGCTTGATGTTGTCGGCCTGCAGGACTTCAGGTTTAAGGATTGCCGTTCCCTGTCGGGGGGGCAGATCCAGCGGGTGAATATTGCCCGGGCACTGGTCAGGGAACCTCTGATCCTGCTTTTGGATGAGCCCACCACCTACCTTGACGGCACTTCCCGGGACGTGCTGACCCAACTGATTGATCAGGTCAGAAAAAAATGGCCTCTAACCATATTGATGATTACCCATGACGGTGAATATGCCCGCCAGTTGGCCGACCGGGTTGTTCACTTGTGCCGGGGCCGCATTGAAGAGAGCCTGGAGGCGTTTCATGAGCGTTGAGGAGTACCTGCAGATTCCCATCTTCCAAAGGGCTTTCCTGGCCGCAGTGGTGGCCGGGGGGACGGTATCTTTGCTGGGTGTGGTCATCGTCATGCTTAACCTGACCACTATCCGCTTTGCCCTCATGCACATGGCCCTGCTTGGTGGCGCGGTGGGTTTGGCCCTTGGATCCACTCCCCTGGCCGGAGCCACTGCCGCCATTGTTCTGGGGTCCCTGCTTTTGGGACCCTTTTCGGAAAGGCTGCGCCTGGATACGGGGATCATCGGCGCCTTTTTCATGACCGGATCGATAGCCCTGGCCTTCGTGCTTTTTTACAAGGCCGGCGTGCCCGCCCTGGACGTGTTCGGCCTGTTTACCGGCAGCATCCTCAACCTGAACCGGAGCGATCTCTGGGCCGTGGTTGGCCTGGGGGCCGTCATTTTGCTGTGCTATATGTGCCTGTTCAGGGAAATCCAGCTGGTCTTCTACGATCCTGAGCAGGCGGAATGGCTGGGTGTCCCGGCCCGAAGGATTAAAAACGGGCTCCTCTTTTTAACCGGCCTGTCTATCGGGGTGGCCATGAAAGTTGTCGGCGCATTGCTCATCGACGCCCTGATCCTGATTCCCGCCATGACTGCCATGAGGTTGTCCCGCGGTTTGCTGCAGATACTCCTTTTATCGTCCCTTCTGGGCGTGGCCACGGCCGCCGGAGGGCTGCTGATTTCCATGACGCTGGACATGCCCACCGGCGCCACCATCACCCTGGTGGGCGTGGGCTTTCTGGGGCTCAGCATGTTGTTCCGGCGCTAAAGGAGCAGGAAAATTAAGTCATGAAAGGGTGAGAATGATTGATTAATACGGAAAGAAAAAGCAATAGAGGAAAGAGTGTTGATCGGCGGAACAGTGCGGCTATTTGGGCGGTCCGGCTGGCTGTCACCGGGCTTATCATTTCGGTTCTGCTGGCCGGGTGTAATACTTCTAAAAAAGCCGATTCTCCTCCCGGCAAAGAGGCGGCTTCTCCCGCCAAAGGTTCCGGATCCGTGGTTGTTGCTTCAACCAGCTGGACGGCCCTGATGGCCAGGGCCGCCGGAGCCGGGGATGTGGCGGTTTTGGCTCCCGCCGAACTCAAGCACCCGCCCGAGTACGATTTCCGCCCCAGCGATGTTGAAAAGCTTAAGGATGCAAAACTGATCGTTTATGCCGGTTACGAACCGTTTATGAAGAAAATGCTTCAGGCCACCCAGACGCCCGGGGACAAGGTCGTGCAGGTGGTGACCGTCAATACTCCGGACAACCTTAAAAAGCAGACCCGCCTGTTGGCTGAAAAACTGGGGACCGCCGAGGCCCAAAAAGCCTGGGAGGCTGAATTTGATCGGGCGGTGTCCGCCCTTCAGGAGACGGCGGCAAAGCAAAATGTGGCCGGAAAAAGGGTTTTGGTACAAAAACACCAGGCTGCCTTCGCCAAATGGCTTGGCTACCAGGTGGTGGCTGAATTCGGGCCGGAAGAGCTGAGTCCGGCAAAAATGGGAGAATTAGCATCCCTCAAACCCGACCTGATTATTGACAACTTCCACAATCCCCAGGGGCAGGGTATCGCTGATATAGCAAAATGCCCACGGGTGGAACTGCGCAACTTTCCAGGCCCGGAACACAAAAGCTTACAAGACCTGCTGGCGGATAATGCCCGGAGGCTTGGCTTGATTTAGAGAAATTTTTTATCATCCGACGGTGAGCAACAATTTTTTTATCGTAAAAACAGTGTGAACGGCTGAAGACGTTCCACCACGACAGTGGCGTATTCAGGTTGGATAATTCAGCATAAACATAACTTAACCATGAAGGTTATTTTTCTTCTGTAACAGGAAGATCCGGCTTTCATGGTTTGTTGTTTTTTTAGCCTTTTTAAAAATTTAAGAAGTCTTCGGAGCCTACGTGGTGGTACACGTGGGCACCCGCGGCGTCCTGGAGCTTTTACCCGGAAATCCCGAGCCACTTGAGGGAGATCTACCTGGAAATAGAGGGCCGGCTTGAAGAGAGGATGGGCGAGGTGAAAGGCGAATTCCGGGGCGGCTCGGTAAACATCATCACAGCCGGGGAAGCGGCCGGACGGGGTGATAAATGATGTAAGGAAGTGGCCTGGTGACAGGGAATGTAAAAAGGCGGCCGGCCAAAATGCTGCTTGTGGGAAGTGGTGGCGATCAAACGTTATCTGCTAAGACGCATGCTTTATCTTCTTCCGGTAATGCTGGGGGTTTCCGTTATTACCTTCGGGCTTATCAACCTGGCCCCCGGAGATCCGGCTGAACTAATCCTCCGGGCCGGCGGGGTGGAGCCCACCCGGGAGGCAGTAGAGGCCCTGCGGGAAGATCTGGGCCTGAACGCCCCGCTCTATGTCCAGTACGGCCGTTGGCTGTGGAATGTCCTCCATCTTGACCTGGGCAAGTCTTTCCGCACCGGCCGGCCGGTGGCCGGCGAGATCCTGTGCCGCTTTCCGGCCACCTTGGAACTGACGTGTGCAGCCATGGCGCTGGTGGTGCTGTTTGCCCTGCCCTTCGGTGTCCTGGCCGCACTTTACCGGCACGCGCTGGTGGATCACCTGACCCGCATCGGCGCCCTGGTAGAGGCCTCCATGCCTGGTTTCTGGCTCGGCCTGGTGCTGATCTATCTTTTTGCCGTCAGGCTCCACCTCCTGCCGGTAATGGGCCGGGGAGGCATCGATCACCAGATCCTGCCGGCCATCACCCTGGCCTTTAACCTGTTGGGTGACGGCCTGCGGGACGTGCTCGACCCGCGCGGCTTCACCCGGCGGCGGTAAGGATACCCTATTATATATCCTGAAGACTGCTGCCTGACGACTGAAGGCCGATATAAGGGGGGTGGCAATAGTGCTCCAGGTAAACAACCTAACGGTTAAATACCAGGTGACAGACGGCGCAGTGGTCGCCGTGGCCGGGGTGAGTTTTACCCTTGCCCCGGGAGAAATTCTGGGCCTGGTGGGGGAGAGCGGCTGCGGCAAGAGCACCCTGGGGCGGCTGGCGGCAGTGCCCGATGCCTCGCCGGGCCGGGGGCTGCCGGAAGTGCCGCTGGCGGGCGAGCCGCCCGACCCGCGCAATCCGCCGGCCGGCTGCCGCTTTCACCCCCGCTGCCCCGGAGCGGCTGAGGTATGCAGGCGCGAAGAGCCGCCGCTGGCGGCAGCCGGTGAAGAACACCGGGTTGCCTGCCATTTGGCCCGTTAAACTTTAAAGTGGAAAGGTGGGGATGACAGGTGCAGCTTATTTCAGATGTCCTGCCCGATGTCCTGAAGCTGTGGAAGAATGTGCTGCCTTCCATGCTGATGGGTTGCTTTCTCGGCAATTTATTTCATAATACTGTTTTTTTCTGCAGCGCCTGGGCCGGGGAATGCGCCCCCTGGCGCGGCTGGGCCATTTGCCTGCGGGCTGTGCCACCTCCCTCACCTTATGCCTGGCCGACCGGATTGCCGCCTACACCATGCTGGCCGGGCTGAAAAATACCGGGGTAGTCGGGGCCCGTGAGGTGGTGGTTTCTTTTCTGGTTTCCGCCCTTCCCACCGGACTACATTTTACGATTTTTTTCTTCAGCCCGGCGGTTATAGCATCCTGGGATGCCGCACCGGAGCCGTGTACCTGGCCATTTACCTTGGTATAAGTCTAATGGTCAGCGCCGTGGGGCTGCTGCTCTAGTTGTTTTGCCGCGACTCGGTGCTGCAGGCAGGGGCTTTTAAAGATGCTGCTCAGGTAAATCACCCTGGTCATTAATCGTCAAGTGGGGGGTGATGCATTTTAAGTTAATAATGTGACATTTTGCCGGCTGCAGTTATGAGCTTAATTTTACACTTAAAGGAGAGGAATTGGATGAAAGAGAAACAGAAAGTTGCCTTGTGTGATACCACGGACTTGATGGTATACGGCCATGAGCCCTGGCTGGAGATGGCCGGCAGCCACGGCCACGCGGGCGGCAGCGTAGAGGTGTATGTAAAATGGGGGCACAATATGCAGACGGACGGGCTGGCCCGGAAAGATGGCATGGCCTCACTGGTTGTGAACCCGGGTGGGGAAAAAGAAGAGTTGACCCTCGCCGGCGGCGGGCCCGATTATTATACCCTGCGTTTTTCCACGCCTGCAGACGGGTTTTACCATGTTGTTACTAGAAACACCGGCAGCTACGTGTTGGATAAGGAGGGCAAGCATCATAAGGGCACCCGAAGGGAACATCCGGATGCGGCCCAGGCCATTTTTTATAACCAGTACGCGCAGACTTTTGTACCGGTGGGACACGACCCGGAGGGCATTCCCCACCGGGCGGGAATGCCGTTGGAAATAATACCGGCGTTATGGAAACAATGGCGGATGGGGGATGAAATTAGCCTGCAGGTACAGTTCCGCGGTGAGCCGCTGGATGGAGTGTCCCTGGACGTGGCCTGCAAAGGGCCCGGCGGATACCGGCAGTGGCAGGAAATGACGGGCGGGGACGGCCGCATCAATCTACAGGCCCGGGAGCCCGGCCGCTACCTGGTGGTGGCCCGCCACCGGGTGCCGGAGAAAGAAGGGGTGTATGACGCCCTGTCCCTGACTGCAACACTGTGCTTTTTGGTGACTAAATAAAACCTTGTTACGAGCAAAGTGGCACTTAAGCTACAAGGAAGTTAGACGTTACGAGGCAGCGTCTTTTGGCTACCAGGTTCTGAAGGACCGTCATGACCACCTTTCATACCACCGGTCATGACGGTTCAACAGGGCGAATGCCCGCAACTGATGGAGCAAAGTATAGGCGAAGGGAGGGGTATAAATGCAAGAACGGCAACGGGGCGGGGAGGCAAACGTATCTTTTTTAGTAAACCAGATCAGGAAACCCCGTTTTGGGGAAGAAATATGGAGTGGGGCGCATAAAGGCTCCCTGCACGACCGGCGTCGCCGCGATGTATCGCCATTGGATTACTGGGAACCGCCTGGCCGGTCGGTTTGCGCGCCGGGCAGGGCAGGAGCGCACCAAAAAGCGCGTGGATAGGGTGCTGGCCTGGCTTGAACAGCAGGGAATCCTGCATTCGGAAATGGAGGTGCTGGACATCGGCGCCGGCACGGGTGTCTTCACCGTTCCCCTGGCCCGCCGGGCGGCAAGGGTGACAGCCCTGGAGCCGGCCCCGGAGATGCTGGCTGCCCTGCAGAAAAGGGTTGAAGCGGAGGGACTTGCGAACGTCTATTTTCTTGACCGGGAATGGGAGAAAGTTGACCCGGCAGCCGAAGGACTGGCCGGCAGGTTCGACCTGGTCTTTGCATCCCTCACGCCGGGGGTACGGGATATAGATACTCTCATGAAAATGACGGCCTGCTCCCGCGGCTGGTGTTTCCTGTGCGATTTCGGCCTTTCCGGCAAAAGTGGCCTACCACGGCTGCCCCATATTCAGCCTGCAAAGTTTTGATGGAAGTGGTTTTTATCGTCAATTCGGCCCTGGCCAACCGCTGGCCGTACAAGCCGATCGCGGAAATACTGCGGTCGGACCGAGCCTGGATAAAGCCTGGATCGGAAAATAAAAAGCGGCCCCGGATGGGGCCAGGTCACTCTGACATCGAAGGTTTGCAGAAAACCCTTGCCGGGAGCATGGGGAAAGGACGATTTAGTGGTTTTTGTTTGGGTGGGTAACAATTCAACTTGGGAGGGATAGCCGTGGATATCAGGGATATTATGTCAAAAATACACCGTGATCACATTACCATTATTCAGGAAGAAGTGCCTGTCCAGTTCGATAACCGTCAGCAAGCCCCCCTTGGATTTAAGTGGCGCAACAGACACTATGAGGTGCTGAAGCCAATTCTGGTCAGCAATGTACCGGGAGGACACCCCAATTACCTGGTTCTGACAGACGGTGGAGTTTTTAATCTGACGATGCTTCGTGATCAAGAGACTGCTGTCTTTTGTAAAAGCAGGTGGGTATTAAAGTACCGGGTTAACGACGATACTCCCGCCAAGACCGATTTTGACCAGGACATTCCTTTGTTTTCTAAGAGTTCCGGTATTACCGCATTCTCTTTGCGGGAGGGCGGCAGTAGTTTGTTTGTTCCTTTACCTTTATTAAATATAGTTCATTATCACGGCCACCTGTGTCCTGAACTGGCAGTAGGGTACCGGGCAGGATTGATTGCCCAAAATGAACTGGGCCTGACCCGGGACAACGCCCGTGATTTTTTTATCATGGCCGAAAACATGTCCTCTGCCATAGACACCCTGCAGTACATGACGGGTTGTACCATAGGCAACCAGAGCTTTTACGCTTATGATTTAGGCAAGCACGTTTATTATTTTGGCCGTTTTCATGGTGGTCCCGAACCCCGGGAGGCCCTGCGGGTGGCCCTGATTAACCCGATCATTAATTTATGCCATGTAAACGATATTGAAGAGAGAATTATGGCCGGCCGGGCCGTTTCTGCCGAAGTGGAGGAGTATCATCGGACGATTGATAAAGCAGTGTCGGAGATTTTAAACATTCCCGAGGAAAGCTTATTTGCCAAATCAAAGGTTTCTTTGGGCCCTCCGCATTTAATTAACAGTCGTGATTATACCAAATGCTCTTGTTGTGGGGAAGTAGTGGCAGTAAGGAAAGCTATCCTGGGAAAAAAAGGATTATTGTGCCAGGTATGCGTGGCCAAAGTAATATGATTATCTGCTAATAAAAAAAATAATATAAAGCCCCTGGTTTGATGTATTTGGCAATTTATGGTACGATAATGGCAAATGGTTTGCGTTGATAACTAATACCAGACATCATATTAAGGAAATCCTTTAATCTCCACAGGTACATTTTGAAACAAAAGATTATTTTTCATGTCCATGATGGAAAGATACCCGTATGTACTTCGGCAGGAAGGGCTGAGCATGATGGATTTACCTGTCAATCTTAAGAAATTGCGGCAAAAAGCATCAGACATCCGCAGGGCAGTGAATTACCTGGGGCCGATTGCCAAACAGGGTGTTAAGGACTATCTGAGCGATATTAAAGGTATCGCGGCCAGTAAGTATTATCTCATTGTGGCCACCGAAGCAGCTATCGATATTTGCAATCACCTGGCAGCCCGCCTGGCCAAACAGGCGCCAAACAATTATGCAGAATGCTTTCAGATATTGGCGCAGGCACACATAATCAGTTTTCCCCTGGCAGAGCGCATGATCCGCATGGCTAAATTTCGCAACCTCCTAATCCATCAGTACACAGACATAAATGACGAAAAGGTATATGATATTATTTGCAACGATCTGGAAGACCTGGACATTTATCTGGCTGAACTGGCGGTATTATTAAAGACAGAGCTATAGCTAAAAGGAGAAAAGTGGTATGGGCGGGAGGCATACTCTGAGAGTACGGGACCGAAAAGAAATTTGCCGGAAAATAACTCAAATTTTGTTCAGGCGGCAGGAAATAATCTTCGCCTACGTTTTCGGTTCCTTTATTGCTGATGCCTCTTTCCATGACATTGACATCGGCGTATTTATAAAAAAAGACTGGTTAGGCAGGCAATCGTTTTTAGATTACCAGATCTCCCTGGAGATTGAGTTGGAAAAGGAATTGCCATTTCTTACAGATGTAAAAGTGTTAAATTATGCGCCTATACCCTTGTGCCACTCGGCCAGCGACGGCAGAGTGCTTTTCTGTCGCGACGAAGAGGTACGCTATGACTGGGTAGAGAAGATCTGGGATACATATCTTGATATGCAGTACTTTTTGCGTAATTCTCTGCGTGATTTATTGGTTGTGGAACTCAAAAAATAATGGATAAATTGCCAAAACTGTGCTAGTATATACTTAACTGAATAATAACTTGTCCAGGTTTTCCCGGCCATGCCGGGGATGAAAAAGGGAGCCGGGTGCAAATCCCGGACAGTCCGGCCGCTGTAAGTGGGGAGTGGCTCCCACACTGCCACTGGGCCTGTAAGGTAAAGGCCCGGGAAGGCGGGAGAGGCGCTGGGATCCACGAGTCAGGAGGCCTGCCTGGGCAAAAGTCAAGCAGGTCCATGACGGTTAAAATTATTTTTTATGATAAATTTTATTTTTGTGAGAAGGAATCTTTAAAATTGTATAGAATAAAATCTTTGTAATAACAACGAACGACCTGGAGTCGTTCAGCCTGATGACTTGTTTTTCGGACTATTACCACGAAGGTATTGCTTCGCACGAAGCGGGGTATCTTCGTGGTTTTTATTTTCAGCAGGAGAAGGTGGTAAATGAAAGTAGCAGTTGTGGACGGTCAGGGAGGCGGTATTGGAAAACTGATCACGGAGAAGCTGAGGAAGGCGCTGGGAGAACAGGTGGAAATCATAGCCCTCGGCACCAACGCCCTGGCTGCCGCTCTCATGTTAAAGGCCGGGGCTGACCAGGGGGCCAGTGGTGAAAATGCCATCTGTGAAACCGTAAGAGAAGTGGATGTTATTTTGGGGCCGATAGCGATAATTGTAGCAAATTCAATGCTGGGGGAGATTACCCCGGCAATGGCCCGTGCCATTGCCAAGGCAGATGCGGAAAAAATATTGATACCATTAAATAAGTCTAATATAACCATTGTTGGTTTATATAATGAGCCCTTGCCGCATTTGGTTGAGATGATGGTTAAAAGAGTTGAGGAAATAAGAAAGAGGGGCTGATAAATTGCATATACCGGACGGTTTTTTGGATGCCAAAACGTGGATTAGTACTGCTGCCCTGAGTGCAGGGGCGATAGGTTACAGCATAAAAAAGTCCAGGGAAGAGCTTGATGAGAAACAGGTACCCAAACTGGGGATAATGGCCGCCTTTATTTTCGCGGCACAAATGGTTAACTTCCCCATAGCCGGGGGTACTTCCGGACACCTTCTCGGGGCGGCGCTGGCCACGGTATTATTGGGGCCGTGGAACGCCTGCCTTATAATCTCAACGGTTTTAGTCATACAGTGCCTGGGCTTCCAGGACGGGGGGATAACCGCCCTGGGCGGGAACATCTTCAACATGGCAGTTTTGGGAGTAATAACGGCATTTTTGGTATTTAAAATTTTTTCCGGGATCTTTAAGAACCCCGCCGGAAGGAACATATCCATATTCCTGGCTGCCTGGGCCTCGGTATTTGCGGCTTCTACTCTGGCCGCCATTGAGCTGGCCGTTTCCGGCACCGTGCCTTTCAGCGTCGCTTTTCCTGCCATGGCCGGGTGGCATGCTCTAATCGGTATGGGGGAAGGGATTATTACCGTCGTGGTGGTTAACTTCGTGAAAAAATTGGGCTTTGCGGATGCAAAGTCAGATATCAGCGTGGGGGTGAAATAAGTGAAAGGTGTTTATAAAGTGTTATTACTGGCCTTAATTGTGGCGGCATTTTTATCGCCCTTTGCCTCGTCCAGCCCGGACGGCCTGGAAAGGGTGGCGGAGGACCTCGGGTTTCTGGATAAAGGAGAAGGCGAGCCGATCATAAAATCCCCCATTCCCGATTACGTTTTTCCCGGTATCGAAAACGAGTCGGTGGCCACCACCGCAGCCGGTGTCACAGGGACATTGATAACCTTCGGTGCAATGTACGGGCTGGCAAAATCCATAGGAAAAAAGAGAGCCGGGGCTAATTAAACCAAATTAAGTGAATATAAAATAAAACAAGACCATGAAGGTCCTGTCCGGTAAGAAACCGGGGATCCTCATGGTCTTTCTTGTTTAATGCAGCTTCATCGACTTAATTTGGCGCATTAGGTTTTCGCCTTCCCCAATGTGTTCTTTAAGGTGGTCAATATCATGCTGCCGGGCGGGGTTTTTTTGCAAGTCGGCCAGTTCCGCCCGGTGGGCGGCAAGGGATCCTTCGACATCCTGGTAAATTTCCATCGCCTGTTCGAAGCTGATACCGGCTTTCATTTGCTCGTCGAACCGGTGCTTGAGGCTGCTGCAGCTCATATCAAAAACCTCCCGATATATTTTGGTAATTATATTTTGTCCCGTTTAAGGTAAAAACATGCAAAAAATCAATCTTAAATTTGCCTCCCGCATAAGAGGTTTTTAAAACCTTTTATGTTCATCTTCCATGTACAACTTAATATTGTTTTGCGTTAAAAGCTTCCTTGGCAGGGCTTTTAACCTCCTTAAGCCGGTATTGCGGCTGCTCAGACCTGCAATGCCGGTAAGTATCTCCTCTTTTCATTGGTATGCGGGGACTGGTCACCCCCGCATACCAGACTTTTTTGCTGAAACCCCAGTAAATTTATAGAAAGGCTCACCGGAGGCGGGCCTTTTTTGATTGCCCTGCAATTTGTGATAAAAATGTGACATTTTCGGGACTTTTATGTGAAATTTGCTTTTTAAAATTAATCCAAGCGTGAATAGAAAGGAGGGAAAAAAATGAAACGGAAGCTGGCTGTAGTAATATCGGCAGTATTTATACTGGCCGCCACCGCCTCCATTGGTTTCGCCGCTACGGACAACAACCAGGATTATTTCACCTGGATGT
Source organism: Bacillota bacterium (assembly GCA_049323615.1). Lineage (GTDB taxonomy): Bacteria > Bacillota > Desulfotomaculia > Desulfotomaculales > Desulfocucumaceae > JBMOPD01. The sequence continues at coordinate 130,785 of JBMOPD010000079.1, forward strand.
TTAACGCCCAAAGGCAGTGGGTGAAGCAGGCGGTCGAAAGCAAGCAGCTGACGCCCGAACAGGGGCAGGTTTGGAACAACCACTTCGACCAGATGCAAAAATTTCACAGTGAGAACGGCTTTATCTGCCCCGGCCCCGGGATGATGGGCGGTTTCGGCTGGGGGATGATGGGCGGGTATCCAAACAGGACCTAACATATTCTGATCACTTCCAGGGGCTTCGCGCCCCTGGAAGAGGAGGGATCGCATGGTTGCCAGGATAATTCTCGCGGCCATAATATCAATTTTTATAATAACCGGTTTTCCAGGGTATTCCCTTGCCGCCGGGGAACACTCCGGCCACGGCGGAGTACCGGCAAATAAAGCCTTGGAAAGCAATGCAGGCCATGATCCGGCCGGCATGGGTCAGGGCGGCTCAGCCGCCGGTCACGGCCCGACGTCTCAGAATGACAGCGGGCATGGCGGGCACGGCCCGGGTGCCCAGGCGCCGGACAACCACCTTTCGGAAAAGTCGGGCCACGGTGCCCGGGACGGCGGATCCCATCAGGAGCCGGGCAAAAGCAACCTGGAGCCGGTTAAAAATGAGCTGGTGGGTGGATTCGCGGGGTTAAACGCCCTGGTCATTGCCGTGGCGGCCTTTCTTAAGATGAAGGCCCTCAGGGGGGGTGCAGCCTGATGGATCTTCTGGGTGTCGGCGCCATCAAGGGTCTTATCAGGAGCCGGTGGTTTCCAGGCGTGTTTCAGTGGCCCACGGCTTTTGTCTTCGCCGTGGTGATTTACCAGCTTCTGTATGGACCGCCTTCGGCCCATGAAAACTTCGGCACCGCCATGACCTGGGTGCTGTGGTGGCCTGTCATTCCCCTGGTGTTCCTCCTGCTGGGCAGGTTTTGGTGCGCTGTCTGTCCATTCGCCACCCTCAGCGACCTGGTCCAGAAGTGGGTGGGCAACAACCGGCCGGTGCCGGTGTTTTTAAAGAAATACGGCATCTGGATAATAGACGGCCTGTTTATCCTGATCACCTGGGCCGACCACATCTTTGGCATCGTGGAGTCCCCCACGGGGTCCGGGGTGCTGCTGATCATGATCATCACCGGGGTGGTTGCCTCCGGGGCCTTTTTTGAAAGGCGCACCTGGTGCCGCTACCTGTGCTTCCTGGGCGGCCTGTCGGGCAACTATTCCCGGGCCGGGGCCCTGGAACTGCGGGCCAACCGGGAAAACTGCGCCAGCTGCAGGGACAAGTACTGCTACAGGGGGAAGGGGGACGTCCCCGGCTGCCCCATGTTCGAGCTGCCCGGCTCAATGGACTCCAGCGCCGGGTGCAACCTGTGCGGCAACTGCGTGAAGACCTGCCCCAACGACTCGGTGAGCCTGAAGGTCCGGGTGCCCTCGAAGGAGCTCTGGTTCATTAATAAGCCCCGGATTGAGGAGTCCTTCCTGGCCATTGTGATCATGGGCATTGTTTTTGTGCAGAACATCACCATGCTGGAAATCTGGAAAGACGCCCAGGGCTCCATAGAAGCCTTGACCGGGACTTCCAGCTACGCCGCAACCTTCACCACAACCTTTGCCATTGCCATGGCCGTTCCTGCGCTGGCCCTGTACCTGACCAGCCGGCTGGCCGGCATTTACAACCGGGAGACAGCGTTGTCCAATTTCACCATATTCGGCTATGCCCTGATTCCCCTCGACCTGGCCGGGCATCTGGCCCACAACCTGTTCCACCTGCTGGCCGAGGGGAAGACGGTCCTGTATACCGGGCTGGCCCTGGTGGTGCCGGGCTATCACGGAGGGTCCGCCGCCGTTCTGTCCGGCGTCGCCATTCAGGCGCTGCAGTTTGCCCTGATCGGGCTGGGGCTTTTGGCATCGCTGTTCACGGCCTACAAGATCAATTTCGCCAAGGTCGGGGAAAGGGTGTGGGGAGCGGGATCCTTCGCCCCCTACGCCGGCCTGCTGGTGGTCCTGGCAGCCGTAAACATCTACCTCTTTACCCTGCCGATGAGCATGAGGATGTAAGCCGCCCGGGGGCGAACGGCTGATCATTTTGTATGCTTTTTTATCCGGGTCATGTTAAAATTAGTCTAGTTTACCCGTTATTTGTAGGAGTGCGGCGTAATGTTCGGAACCCGGATAGTAATAGCAGACACCGATGCCGCTTATCGCCGGAATTTAAAGGAAGCCTTTCGCCATGCCGATTACCTGGTGGTGGGAGAGGCCACGGACGCCAGAAGCGCGCTGCAGATCATCTTCCAGACCGAGCCCCGGGTGGTGGTCATGGACCCGTATCTTCCGGGCGGTGAGGGCATTGACCTGACCGGAATAATAGATGAGCACCGGGTGGCGCCGGTGGTGGCCATAGTCTCCCATGTGCAGAGGGAGATTGAGGATTACGCCCGCCTCCCGGGGGTGTACGGCGTCCTGCTGAAGCCCCTGCAGGCCGGGACGGTGCAGCCGGTGATTGAGTCGGCCCTGGCCAACTTCGACCGGGCCATGAGGCTGGAAAATGAACTGAAAGACCTGCGCCGGGAGCTGGAAAACAGGAAGATAATCGAAATAGCTAAGGGATTATTAATGGAAAGAAAAAAACTGACCGAAAAGGATGCTTACAAATATTTACAAAAAATCAGCATGGACAGGTGCATTCCACTGGTCAGGGTGGCCAGGAATGTTATAATGCACTACCGGCAGGAAGAAGGTAGCCGGTAAACCGCCGCACCGGAATATGTATACAGTATATCTACATAAAAACGATTGATTTTGGTTAAATGAGTGATATACTACTACCTGTAAGGTTTTTTGGGGCAATGACGTCCTGTGCTGGCCTTCTTCAAGGGGGCCGGTACGGGATTTTTTTTTGGGGGTGTGCGGGTTAATGAGAGTATACGGCAGGGAAGACATACTGGATAAGGTGAGGGAACAGAACGTCAAGTTTATCAGGCTGCAGTTCACCAGCATAAAGGGTTTTCTGAAGAATATCGCAGTGACGGTGGAGGAACTGCAGTCCGCCATGGACGGCAGGGTAATGTTCGACAGCTCTGTTATAGAGGGATTTGTGGGCAACAGGGAGTCGGATATATACCTCATACCCGACCCCGCAACCTTTGTGGTTTTTCCCTGGCGGCCCAGGGAGGGCGCGGTGGCAAGGCTTATCTGCGACACCAGGCTGCCCGACGGCAGCCCCTTCGACGGATGCCCCCGGGTTGCCCTGAAAAAGGTCCTGGAGGAATACCGGGCCGCCGGACTTGAGGCCAGGGTGGCCACTGAAATAGAGTTCTACCTGTTTCACGTTGACGACCAGGGCCGTCCCACGGCCAGCACCCATGACCTGGCCGGCTACTGCGACCTGACCCCGGTGGACAGGGGCGAGAACGCCAGGCGGGATATGGTGCTGACCCTGCAGGAGATGGGTTTCGATGTGGCCACTTCCTTCCATGAGATAGGGCCGGGGCAACACGAAATATACCTGAAGGACGACTCGGTCCTGGCCATGGCCGATAATATCGCCACCTTTAAGTTTGTGGTCAGGACCATCGCCCAGAGGCACGGGCTGCACGCCTCCTTCATGCCCCGCCCCCTGAACGGGCAAAACGGATCCGGAATGAACCTGCACCTTTCACTGTTCAAGGGCGGCCAAAATGTCTTTGACGGCCCGGGTGAAAAATACCGCCTCGGCGCGCCGGCCCATAATTTTATAGGCGGCATACTGGAGCACGCCGCCGCCATAACGGCGGTGGCCAATCCCACCGTTAACAGCTATAAACGGCTTTTTGCCGGGGATTTGGCGCCTGTTCTGGCCGCCTGGTCCCGCCGGAACAGGAGTACCATGATCAGGGTTCCCGAAGAAAGGGGAGAGGGGACCAGAATAGTGCTGAGAAGCCCGGACCCCTCCTGCAATCCTTACCTTACCCTGGCGGCTATTCTTTCGGCGGGGATTGACGGGATACTTAGAAAGGCGCCCATGCCCGATCCCCTGGACGAGGTGTGCCAGGGAAACGGAGCCATGAGAGAGATGACCAGGAAGAAGGGCCTGCCCCGCAACCTCGACGGGGCGCTGCTGGCCTTGTCCGCGGACCCGGTAATCCGGGGGGCGCTGGGTGACAGGATCTTCAGCCGCTTTATGGAGTCCAAGGAGGATGAGTGGGAGAGATACCAGTCTACAGTGCATAAGTGGGAAGTTGAGGAGTACCTGACTAACTATTAGGAATTGGGAATTGAGGGGAGGAAGGGTTATAGAAGAGCTGGAGAAGAGCAAGGTTAAACGGTTTATCAAAAAGACAGTGTTTTATTTAGAGGAAGGAATTTAAATTATTAGGGGCCCCCTATACATATACAGGGTCCCGGAAAATCAAACATACTTGATTGTATTTAGGAGGATGGAACTGATGAGTTTTAGCAAGGGTATCAACGCCACTGCGGCAACCATGACCCGTACCCGTACCGGGGACAGCAAGTGTCCCTACAGCGGCATGTGCGTAACCTGCCTGGACGGCTGCCCGGGACTTTGTGAGGTGGGAAAATCGGCCATACGCGGCAAGGAGGTTCTCTACCCGCAGCCCTTCGGGAAAATAACCGCCGCCTCGGAGAAGGACTATCCGGTGGACTACTCACATTTCAATATCATGGGCACCGCCGTGGGCGCCATCGGCATTGAACCGAACCCCGACAAGGCCATTTTCCCGGCGGTCGATCTCTCCACCGCCGTGGGCGCCAAGGGTGAAATCAAGCTGGATCTGCCCATCGTGGTGGCCGCCATGGGATCCACCGATGTGGCCGCCAACAACTGGGCGCACCTGGCTGCCGGCGCCGCCGTCTCCGGCTGCGGCATCGCCATCGGCGAGAATGTCTGCGCCATGGACCCCAATGTGGAGATTAAAAACGGCAGGGTTGTTCATTCCCCGAACCTTTCCCGCCGGGTCAAGGATTTTCAGGAATGGTACAACGGCAAGGGATTTATAGCGGTGCAGGCCAACGTGGAGGACACCACCCTGGGGGTGCAGGAATACGCCATAGAAAAGCTGGGCGTTGAGGCCGTGGAGCTCAAGTGGGGCCAGGGGGCCAAGGATATCGGCGGCGAGGTCAAACTGAACTCCCTGGAGCGGGCCCTGCAGCTGAAGTCCCGGGGCTACATCGTGCTGCCCGATCCGGAAAATCCCAAGGTCCAGGAAGCATACAGGGCCGGCGCGTTCAGCGAATTCGAGCGCCACTCCCGCATCGGCATGGTGGAATACGAGGCGTTTATGGGCAGGGTCGAGGAACTCCGCAGGTGCGGGGCCAAGTATGTATTCCTGAAGACCGGCGCATACCGCCCGGCCGACCTGGCCAGGTCCGTCAAGTACGCCTCGGACGCCAGGCTTGACCTGCTTACCGTTGACGGCGCCGGCGGCGGTACCGGCATGAGCCCCTGGCGGATGATGAACGAATGGGGGATACCCACTGTCTATATCCAGGCCCTGCTGGTCAAGTACCTTGACAGGCTGGCGGCCAGGGGGGCCTATATACCCCCGGTGGCCATCGCCGGCGGCTTTGCCCTGGAGGATCACATGTTCAAGGGGTTTGCCCTGGGCGCTCCCCATATCAAGTGCATCGGCATGGCCCGGTCCGCCCTGTCCGCCGCCATGGTAGGAAAAACCGTGGGCGAGGCCGTCAAGGCCGGCAAGGTTCCCAATGAATACAAGAAGTACGGCGAAACCATGGAAACCGTTTTTGTCGGGGCCAGTGAACTGAGGGAAAAACTGGGTCCTGACACCTTCGAAAAACTGCCTGTGGGGGCAATCGGCGTTTATTCCTACTTTGAGCGCCTGGCCCAGGGGCTTCGCCAGTTCATGTGCGGTGCCCGCAAGTTCAGCCTGCAGCATATCAACAGGGACGACATCGTGGCCCTGACCAGGGAAGCCGCGGAAATAACCGGCATCAAGTACCTGATGGAGGCGGACGCCGACGAAGTGGAACAAATTTTAAGCTAGTGTTTGAAAAAAAACTGTTGTCATGGTGAGCCGTGCAAGGTTATAATTATGTTGTTAAATAAGGATAGGTAGATACAAGGGTGTATCTAAAAAGGCAAAGTTGCCCTCTCAGGCTTTGTTGTGCGCGCCTGACAGAGGGCTTCTTCTTTACATCCTTAATTTTGGGGGAAACTCCATGGCCGAGCAGAGGATTGTACTGGTAGACAGTGACTCCAACTGGAGAAAAAACTTGAAAATGATGCTCACCAAGCTTGGCTACTGGGTGGTGGGGGAAACCGGCGACGGGCTGAACGCCTTGAAGATGGTCAGATCAAGGCAGCCGGAGTTAGTCATCATAGACGCCGGCATTTCCGGGCTGGACGGTTTTGAGGTGGCCAAAATCATTCACGAGGACAAACTCGCCCCGGTCATCGTGTTGACTACCACATATTCCCAGTCCATGATAGAGAAGGCCAAGGAGGCCCGGGTCTCCGCCCTGCTGACCAAGCCGGTGGACGAGATGAGCATACTGCCGGCCATTGAGCTGGCACTGTCCGGTTATAGTGAGATAGTAAAGCTGGAGAGCAAGGTCAAAGAACTCAAGGAACTCCTGGAAACAAGAAAGATTTTGGAGAAGGCCAAGGGAATACTGATGGAAACCATGGGGCTTAGCGAGGCCGAGGCCTTCCGGAGAATGCAGAAGCAGAGCATGAATAAACGGATATCCATGCGCCAGGTGGCGGAGGCGGTCATACTGGCCCAGAACCTTAAGAGCTGATCCTGAATTTTTATACTTTAAAGGTTAATATCAGGCGGTATGATGTTGTGCTGTCAAAGCGGGCAAGGGTGCCCTCTGCAGGGAGTGAAAGTTTTTCACTCCCTGTAGAGGGCTTCTTTTATTTAAAAAACAGGAAGGTGGTATTTTCAAGGTGGAGAAGGAAAAGAAAAATGAAATCCTGGCCAAGGCCAGGGAAGCGCAGGTGAAATTCATACGCCTGCAGTTTACCGATATCCTGGGAGTGTTGAAGAATGTGGCCATTACGGTGGAACAGCTGGACAAGGCGCTGGACGGGGAATTGATGTTTGACGGTTCCTCCATCGAAGGCTTTGTGAGGATTGAAGAATCGGACATGTACCTGCGCCCGGACCCCGACACCTTTGTGGTATTTCCCTGGCGGCCCAGGGAGGGGGCGGTGGCCAGGCTGATGTGCGATGTTTACAACCCCGACGGGACGCCCTTTGAAGGCTGCCCCCGCAACGCCCTGAAGAAGGTCCTGGCGGAGGCCGCAACCATGGGTTATACCATGTATGTTGGTCCGGAATGCGAATTCTTCCTCTTCCAGGTGGATGAAAGCGGCCGGCCCACCTTAAAGACCCATGACAACGCCGGCTATTTTGACCTTACTCCGGTGGACATGGGGGAAAACGCCCGCCGCTCGGTAGTCATGACCCTGGAGGAAATGGGGTTTGAAATTGAGGCCTCGCACCACGAGGTGGCCCCCGGCCAGCATGAAATCGACTTCATGTACTCCGACGCCCTGGATGTGGCCGACAAGGTAATGACCTTCAAATTTGTGGTACGCACCATAGCCCAGAGGCACGGGCTGCACGGCACCTTCATGCCCAAGCCCATATTCGGCATCAACGGCAGCGGTATGCACTGCCACCAGTCCCTGTTTGAGGGCAGTAAAAATGCCTTCTACGATCCCAACGGCCCGGACGGGTTGAGTAGCGCCGCCAGGCACTACATCGGCGGCCTGATGAAACATGCCAGGGCCTTGGCGGCGATTACCAACCCCACCGTAAACTCGTACAAGCGCCTGGTTCCCGGCTATGAGGCCCCGGTGTACATTGCCTGGTCCAACCGCAACCGCAGCCCGCTGATCCGTATCCCGGCCAAACGGGGGGCATCCACCAGGCTGGAACTGAGAAACCCGGACCCGGCCTGTAACCCCTACCTGGCCTTTGCGGCCATGCTCAAGGCGGGCCTGGACGGAATCAAGAACAAAATCCAGCCCCCGCCGCCCTGCGACCGGAATATTTACCACATGACCGGCACTGAGCGGGAGGAACTGGGCATCGGCAGCCTTCCCGCCAGCCTTATGGAAGCAATGCAGGAACTGTCCGGCAATGAGGTGATCAAGTCCGCCCTGGGTCCGCACATCTATGAAAAATTTATTGAAGCCAAGACCAGGGAGTGGGATTCCTTCCGGGTCCAGGTGCACCCCTGGGAAGTGGAAGAATACCTGGCCAAATTCTAGTCGTCAGTCGTCTGCCTATTTTATCATCCTCCTCCCCGGCTTACCAAAGCCGGGGGATTTTTTGTCAAAATGGAGTAAAAGCACTTTCTTTTTTCTTAAGTTATGCTATACTTATGTTTAGCAAGTTAAATCATACTGTGGTACAGCGTGGTACCGTTCTGTCAAAAGGCAATGGGGCCGAGGCAGCAACTTTTTTTGTGTTTTCTGCCTGCCTGTAATGCCTTTTTTTCATGCTGGGCCACTGGAAAGTGGAGAGGTGTTAGTACTGTTGGATAAACTGACGAACGACGATGTGCGCAGTTTGGCCAAGGACCTGGGAGTAAAGTTCATACGGCTCCAGTTTACCGATATCTTCGGTGTGCTGAAGAACGTGGCCATTACGGTGGAACAGCTGGACAAGGCCTTAAACGGTGAATTGATGTTTGACGGGTCTTCTATCGAAGGATTTGTCCGTATTGAAGAATCGGATATGTACCTGCGCCCGGACCCCTCGACCTTTGTGGTTTTTCCCTGGAAGCCAAGGGACGGCGCGGTGGCAAGGTTAATCTGCGATATATACAACTCCGACGGTACACCCTTCATCGGTGACCCCCGTTATGTACTTAAAAAAGTCACCGCCGAAGCAAAAGACATGGGCTATACCATGTTCGTGGGGCCGGAGGCGGAATTTTTCCTTTTCCATGTCGACAGTGAAGGCAGGCCCACCACCATTACCCACGACCGGGCGGGGTATTTCGACCTCACTCCCGTGGACCTGGGGGAAAATGCCCGCCGGGACATGGTTTTAACCCTTGAACAAATGGGCTTTGAGATTGAGGCCTCGCACCACGAGGTGGCTCCGGGCCAGCATGAAATAGATTTTAAATACTCCGACGCGGTGGATATCGCCGATAAAGTGGTTACCTTTAAATTTGTGGTGCGCACCATAGCCCAGAGGCACGGGCTGCACGCCAGCTTTATGCCCAAACCCATATTCGGCATTGCCGGCTCCGGGATGCACCTCAACCAGTCCTTGATGTATAACGGCGGCAATGCCTTTTTTGACCCGGATGCTCCCGGCCAGCTCAGTGAAACCGCCCTTAACTACATCGGCGGCCTGATGGAACATATCAGGGCCATTACGGCCATTACCAACCCCAACGTAAACTCGTACAAGAGGCTGGTATCCGGTTACGAGGCGCCGGTGTACGTGGCCTGGTCCTACCGGAACAGAAGCCCGCTGATCAGGGTTCCGGCCAAAAGGGGCATGTCAACAAGGATCGAGCTGCGCAGCCCGGACCCCTCCTGCAACCCGTACCTGGCCCTGGCAGTCTGCCTGAAGGCGGGACTGGACGGGATAAAGAAAAAGACCATTCCTCCCAGGCCCTGTGACCGCAACATTTACGAGATGGCCGCCGCCGAGCGTAAGGAACTGGGTATCGGCAGCCTCCCCAACAGCCTGGAGGAGGCACTGTGCGAACTGGTTAAAGACCGGGTGATTATGGAAGCCCTGGGACCCCACGTGCTGGAAAGGTTTGTTGAGGCCAAAAGGATTGAGTGGAACAGGTACCGTGTCCAGGTCCACCCGTGGGAGATTGAAGAATACCTGACCAAATTTTAGGTAGGCATTTGGGGAGGAATCCAGAATCCAGAATGGGAAAAGCCGGAATGAGGGTATTTTCATGATTCTTGGCGCCGCTTGCGGAATGGGCAACTACTCTGTAAATATTCTCCTCTTAGCCGGAGTGTACGGAGGGGGGAGGACCTTCCAGCCGGAAGCGGGGGTTCCGGAGGTTGTTATCCGGCTCTTGGCGACGGAGCGTACGGAATGCCGGCCCGGCCGCAGGACGCGGCCGGGAGCCTGAATCGACGCATGGATGCGGCGTTGAAGGCGGTCGGAATGACCGTAAGCGACGAGCATAGAGCCGGTTCAACCGCAGGAGTGGGAGCCCGGCTGGAAACCGCACCCCCGGCCACGTATTTTCATTTTTTGGTGGTGCCGCATTGCGGCATGGAGGTCTGAATTCTGTATTCTGACCCTGAAGGAATACCCCATAGCTAAATAGTCCGGCCCGACGACGTGCCGGGTTGAACGAGGGCAATGAAGCTCGCCGTAAGAACATGGGTATTTTTTAACCATGCTCTTGCGGCGGGCTTTTTTTATACCCCTTTTGACGGTTAATCCGCCCCCGCCTGCGGGGAAAGCGGCACAGGAGGTTGCATAGCATGAAAATAAATGGATTACCCCCCAAACAGGGTCTTTACGACCCGCGATTCGAGCATGATGCCTGCGGCATTGGATTCGTGGCCAATATCAAAGGAAAGAAATCAAACCAGATTGTGCGCCAGGCCCTTAACATTCTTGTCAATCTTGACCACCGCGGGGCCAGGGGTGCGGAGGTCAATACCGGTGACGGAGCCGGTATACTGATGCAGATCCCGCATGCTTTCTTCGCCAGGAAATGTGCAAAAGCAGGCCTCCACCTTCCCCCCGCCGGCAGATACGGTGTGGGTATGCTTTTCCTGCCCCATGATGCAGACCGGCGGGAGAAATGTGAACAAACCGTGGAAAGGATTGTCCGGGAGGAAGGCCAAACCCCGCTGGGGTGGCGAACCGTGCCCGTAAATGATTACACCCTTGGCGAGACGAGCAGGCTGGCCCGGCCCTTTATCCGGCAGGTATTTATCGCCCGGAATCCCGAAATCAAGGACGAGATGGCCTTTGAGCGCAAGCTTTACGTGATTCGCAAGCGCGCCGAAAAGGAGGTTAGACGCTCCTACATCCTGGAAGGAGAAATCTTCACCTTCTATTTTGCCAGCTTATCCTCCCGTACCATTGTTTACAAGGGTATGCTCACCCCGGAACAGCTGAGCAGTTTTTACCTTGATTTAAATGACCTGGATATGGAAACCGCCATTGCCCTGGTTCACTCCAGGTTCAGTACCAATACCTTCCCCAGCTGGGAAAGGGCTCACCCATACCGTTATATAATCCATAACGGGGAGATCAATACTCTGCGCGGGAACATCAACTGGATGCATGCCCGCCAGGCGATGTTCCAGTCGGAACTGTTCGGGGAAGATATGGCGAAAGTCATCCCGGTGATTGATCAGGACGCCAGTGATTCGGGGATGTTTGATAACTGTATGGAATTCTTACACCTGGCCGGCCGCTCCCTGCCTCACGTGGCCATGATGATGATTCCGGAACCGTGGTCGAACCATGAAAGCATGAGTGATGAAAAGAAAGCCTTTTATGAATATCACAGCTGTCTGATGGAGCCGTGGGACGGCCCCGCCGCCATTGCCTTTACAGACGGGAAAATCGTCGGCGCGGTGCTCGACCGGAACGGCCTGCGGCCTTCGCGTTACTACGTCACCAGGGACGACCTGATCGTTCTGGCCTCGGAAGTGGGCGTGCTGGATATTCCTCCGGAAAATGTGCTGATCAAAGATCGTCTTCGTCCGGGGCGTATGCTGCTCGTTGATACCGGAGAAGGCCGGATTGTGTCTGATGAAGAGTTAAAACACCGTATTGCCACCGAGCACCCTTACCGCCGGTGGCTGGATGATCACCTGGTCAGGCTGGAGGATCTGCCGCCGGCCCCCGAGGTTCCGAAACCCGACCGTGAAACTGTGCTTCTGCGCCAGCAGGCCTTCGGCTACACCTTTGAAGATCTCACCAAACTGATTGAGCCAATGGCCAAAGACGGGGTTGAACCGGTGGGATCCATGGGCACCGACGCTTCGCTGGCCGTGTTGTCGGAAAAGCCCCAGCTTTTATACAATTATTTCAAGCAGCTTTTTGCCCAGGTCACCAATCCCCCCATTGACGCCATACGGGAAGAAATTATTGTGTCCTGGGAAACAACCACCGGCCCCGAAGGGAACTTGATCAAGCCGGAGCCTGAAAGCTGCCGCCAGATAACGCTGAATACACCAATTCTGAGCAACGAAGAGCTGGCAAAAATCCGTTATATAAAGCGGGAAGGTTTTAAATCGGTAACCCTGCCCATCCTGTTCAGGGTGGCTGAAGGAAGCCGGGGAATGGAAAAGGCGCTGGACGGCCTGTTCAACGAGGCCGACCGGGTCATCGCCGAAGGCGCCAACCTGCTGATTTTATCCGATCGCGGCGTGGACGGCGAAAAGGCAGCCATTCCCGCCCTGCTTGCGGTGTCCGGCCTGAATCACCATTTAATCCGGGAAGGAACCCGGACCCGGGTAAGCATTCTGCTGGAATCAGGGGAACCCCGTGAAATACACCATTTCGCGGTTTTAATCGGTTACGGCGCCAGCGCCGTCAATCCCTACCTTGCTTTTGAGTCGCTGGAAGACATGATCAAGAGCGGGGTGCTTACCGGCGTAACTTATGAAAAGGCGTTGAAAAACTACATCAAGGCAGCCACCAAGGGTGTGGTCAAGGTGATGTCCAAGATCGGCATATCAGCCATTCAGAGTTACCACGGGGCCCAGATTTTTGAGGCCATCGGGATTAACCGGCCGGTTATCGACAAGTATTTCACCTGGACTCCTTCCCGGGTAGGGGGTATTGGGCTTTCTGACATCGCCCGGGAGGCGGAACTCCGGCACCAGCGGGCTTTCTCCGCCCGGGCGGACCGGGAAAACATCCTGGATTCCGGTTCTACTTACCAGTGGCGGCATGATGGCGAAAAGCATCTATATAATCCGCAGACCATTGTCATGTTGCAGCAGGCCTGCCGCAACAACGACTACAACCTTTTCAAACAGTATTCCGCATTGCTGAATGAAATGCAAAAATCAGTCACGCTTCGCGGGCTCTTTGCCTTTAAATCAAACCGGCCGCCGGTTCCTTTAGAGGAAGTGGAACCGGTGGAATCCATCTGCCGGCGTTTCAAGACCGGGGCAATGTCTTTCGGATCTATCAGCCGGGAAGCCCACGAGAGCCTGGCCATTGCCATGAACCGCATTGGCGGTAAGAGCAACACCGGTGAAGGCGGAGAAGACCCCGCCCGCTATATTCCCGACCCGAACGGTGATTCCCGCCGCAGCGCCATCAAGCAGGTGGCTTCGGGCAGGTTTGGTGTCACCAGTCAGTACCTGGTCAATGCGGAAGAGATTCAGATCAAGATGGCCCAGGGCGCAAAACCTGGCGAAGGGGGGCAATTGCCCGGACGCAAGGTTTATCCCTGGATTGCCAGGGTTAGAGGCACCACCGCGGGCGTGGGGCTGATCTCACCTCCTCCCCATCACGACATATACTCCATTGAGGACCTGGCCGAACTGATTTACGACCTCAAGAACGCCAACCCAAAGGCCAGGATAAACGTCAAACTGGTTTCCGAGGTGGGAGTGGGCACCATTGCGGCGGGGGTCGCCAAAGGGCGCGCCGATGTCGTCCTGATTAGCGGATACGAAGGCGGTACCGGGGCTTCACCCCGCACAAGCATCAGCCATGCCGGCCTGCCGTGGGAACTGGGCCTGGCCGAGACCCATCAAACCCTGGTATTAAACGATCTGCGGGACAGGATTGTGGTGGAAACCGACGGCAAGCTGATGACCGGCCGTGACGTGGTCATCGCCACCCTTCTGGGCGCCGAAGAATACGGGTTTGCCACCGCTCCCCTGGTTGTTCTCGGCTGTGTCATGATGCGGGTTTGCAACCTGGATACCTGCCCGTGCGGTATAGCCACCCAAAACCCGGAACTGCGCAAGAAGTTCAAGGGAGACCCGCAGCACGTGGCCAACTTCATGCTGTTTATCGCCCGGGAAGTGCGGGAAATCATGGCCCAGCTGGGCTTCCGCACCATCAACGAAATGGTGGGCAGGACGGACGTGCTGGAGGTCAGCCCGGCCGTTGGCCACTGGAAGGCCAGGGGTCTGGACCTCTCCGCCCTGATCTACCAGCCCGATGTTCCGGCCGGCATTGGCAGGTATTGCCGGGTGGAGCAAAACCATGGGCTGGAAAAATCTCTGGACAGAAAGGTGCTTTTAGAAGTCTGCCGGCCGGCCCTGGACCGCAAAGAGCCGGTGGAAGCCAGGCTGCCCATTCGCAATACCAACCGGACGGTCGGCACCATTTTGGGCCACGAGGTCACCAGGCGTTATGGCGGGGACGGACTGCCGGAGGATACGATCCGCCTTTATTTCAAAGGTACGGCCGGGCAAAGTTTCGGCGCCTTTGTTCCCAGGGGGATTACCATGATCCTGGAAGGCGATGCCAACGATTACTTCGGCAAAGGCCTTTCCGGCGGTAAACTGATTGCTTTCCCGCCGGCCGGGTCCGTCTTTGTCCCGGAGGAAAACATCATCGTGGGCAACGTGTCCTTTTATGGCGCAACATCCGGAGAAGCGTACATCCGGGGTTTGGCCGGCGAGCGGTTCTGCGTCAGAAACAGCGGCGTGCGGGCGGTTGTGGAAGGTGTGGGCGACCACGGATGTGAATATATGACCGGAGGCCGTGTGGTGGTGCTGGGTTCAACCGGGAGAAATTTCGCCGCCGGTATGTCGGGCGGGATTGCCTACGTGCTGGACGAAGACGGCACTTTCCCCGGACGCTGCAACCGCGAGATGGTGCTGCTGGAAAAACTGGAAAAAGCCGGTGAAATCAACGAAGTGAAAGAAATGATTCAGAAGCATTTGATATATACGCAGAGCCGGCGCGCCCAATGGGTCCTGGACAACTGGACCGGGCTGGCGCCGAAGTTTGTCCGGGTTATTCCGAAAGACTACAAGCGCATGATGGAAGCCATTGAGCGGGCGCATCAAATGGGCCTTGGCGGTGATGAGGCCATTATGGTCGCTTTTGCAGAGAACTCAAAAGACGTCACCCGGATCAGCGGGAATTAGGGGGGAATACCACATGGGTAAGCCAACCGGGTTTATGGAATATCAGAGGGAACTCCCTCAGGACCGCCATCCACTGGAGCGAATTCAGGATTGGCATGAATTTCACCACCGCATGCCGGAGGAAGCGTTAAGGACACAGGCGGCACGCTGCATGGACTGCGGCGTACCCTTTTGTCACAGTGGAATTATGCTGAACGGAATGGCCTCCGGTTGTCCCAACCACAACCTGATGCCGGAGTGGAACGAACTGGTCTACCGGGGGTTGTGGAAAGAAGCCCTGGGCCGCCTGCTTAAGACAAACAACTTTCCCGAGTTTACCGGCAGGGTTTGCCCGGCCCTCTGTGAGGGCGCATGTACCGCCGGGCTGGCCACGGCGCCGGTGACCACAAAGAACATTGAGCGCGCCATTATTGAAAAGGCGTACGAAGAAGGGTGGATCAAACCCCGGCCGCCCCTTAAACGTACGGGTAAAAAGGTTGCCGTGATTGGTTCCGGCCCTTCCGGCATGGCCTGCGCGGATCAGCTCAACAAAGCCGGCCACCTGGTCACTGTTTTTGAGCGTGCCGACCGGGTCGGCGGCCTGCTGATGTACGGCATTCCCAACATGAAGCTTGACAAGGGGGTTGTAAAGCGGCGGGTGGAACTCATGGCGGCGGAAGGGGTTACCTTTGTGCCCAACACAGAAGTCGGCAGGGATTATCCCGGCGATAAACTTTTACGGGAATTCGACGCCGCCGTCTTGTGCGGCGGGGCGACAAAGCCGCGCGACTTGCGCATTGAAGGGCGAAACCGCAAAGGAATTCATATGGCCGTAGAATTCTTAAGCGCCAATACCAAAAGCCTTCTGGACTCCAAACTTGCGGACGGAAAATTTATTTCCGCCCGGGGCAAGGATGTCATTGTCATTGGCGGTGGTGATACCGGCACGGACTGCGTCGGCACCGCCCTGCGCCACCAATGCAGGAGTGTCAACCAGCTTGAGATTATGCCCAGGCCGCCCGTTGAAAGGGCTCCCGGCAACCCCTGGCCGCAGTTCCCGAGGATATATAAAGTGGATTACGGCCAGGATGAGGCAGCCGCTCTTTACGGATCCGACCCGCGTCATTACTGCATAACCGCCAAAAGATTTATCGGCGATGACCGGGGGCATGTGAAAGAGGTGGAAACGGTCAATGTGGAATGGGTGAAGGACGCCCAGGGCCGCCTTTTGCCCAGGGAGATCCCCGGCACCGGGAAAGTATGGCCCGCCCAGCTGGTGCTGCTGGCCATGGGCTTTATCGGACCGGAAGATAATCTTCTCGAACAGCTTGGTGTCGAGCGGGATGATCGTTCCAACGCGAAAGCCGAATACGGCAAATTTGCCACCAATGTCAAAGGGGTTTTCGCCGCCGGGGACATGCGCCGGGGCCAAAGCCTGGTGGTATGGGCCATCAATGAGGGGCGGGGCGCGGCCCGGGAATGCGACCTGTACCTGATGGGATCAACCAGGTTGCCTTAGTAGGTTCCGGCCAGGTGGAAATATATACTTTGGCTTTTCACCTGATCGTTGGGTTTAACTCCCCCCGCCTCCACCAAAACCCATAAAACGGATGAACCGCCAGAGATGGCGGTTTTTGTTTTGTTTCTGAAAAATAACTTAATAACTTCGGTACCCGGTACCAGATGACCCATGAGCGGCTAGCGTTTATCGGCCTTGTGAAAATGGAAGAATCCCCGCCCGACATGAGGCGGCTCATCAATCTAACCTACAACCTGCAGGATTGTCACACCTTATACAATATCGGAAAGGAAATGACGAGGCCCTCGGTAAATTCTACGTCGAAAACGATATGGTCGAAGCTTTACTGAATGCTCCCGACGAGGTGATGAAATACCTCGATTACAAAAAGATCGGGCGTACCTGCTGGAAGGAAGAGCATGGCGTGTTTGTTGATAATAGTTGTATAATGAGCGGCATCACGGAATTCAAGGAAGTGTATGACGGCATCCATTTGCCGGAACTGCCGGAACAGCCTGCGTATGTATTCCGACTGCGGATCGCCGAAGGCTCCTTTGAGCAAGGTCATCTGGTACCGGGTAACGAAGTTATTCAGCAGGTGAAAACAAGGAAACTTAGCTAAAGAGGCATATAAAATATTTGGACAAATTATAGTCTTCATCTTTTTTGTCAACACATTCCATGTTAAAAACTACATTTTATCTCTTGTTTGAGGGATAAAATTTTTTTATGTTTCTAAAATCCAAGGTATGTGGTTTCAAGCGCTCGCACCTTTTTATATTTGCGGAAACTTTAAATTATGCTTTTGTGAACGGGGCATAATTATGGTATAATAATTCCACATAAATGGAAGGGAGTTGACTTATGCCGCGAATCATTCCGATCCGGGATTTGAAAAATACAAGCGAAATCTCTAAAATGTGCCAAGAGGCAACCGAGCCGATATATATTACCAAAAACGGCTATGGCGATATGGTTATCATGAGCGTAAAAATGTACGAGGAAAAATTGTTTATGCTGGATGTGTATAACAAATTGGCTGCAGCCGAGGCGCAGATAGCGGAAGGAAAGGTGCTGGACGGAGACGCCTCTTTGAAAAGCATAAGAAAAAAATACAATGTATAGGCTGGTTGTTTCGGAGCTTGCTCACAGGGATTTGGATAATATCGTTTCGTACATTGCCATTCAGCTTGCAAACCCCATAGCAGCTACCAATTTCCTCGATGAAGTGGAAAAATGCTACGGTTATTTGAAAAGCAATCCACTTATGTATGAACAGTGTCATGACGCTTATTTAGAAAAAGTCAGTAGCGTTGCATAAAAACTAAATACTATACACAAAGGGATATTTAAGAAAAATTTCTATGTTAATATAAGTATAAAATGGTGTATACAATCATATGACTTTCTTCATCCTTGCCAGAGGGAGAGGGGGGTTAACAGGTAGTCCTCATCCACATTTTGACAGTAATTGAGTTTACTAAATCAAATCATAGGTCAAGGTGTAAAGATAGTCTGTTTCGC
>JBMOPD010000080.1:0-28922 GCA_049323615.1 Bacillota bacterium
CAGGTTCCCACACTATTATCTCATAGCGCTTTTAGTTTGTCCAGCAGGGGATTGCGAAAAAGTTTTTTCGGGTTTCTTCTTACCCTCAAGCTCATCAAAGGAATTTTATGTTATGCGTCAGTTCTGGGGTTTCTTTGCCGGGGTTTCTTTTTATGGATCGGAGGGTTAATTAAGACAGCCCCGGCCGCATATAACCACCGGGCGTTTTGGGCGGCATGAAGAATTTTTCTGTTGCGCGGACGGCCGGACAGGTGATACCTTGGGAGTTGTGGGGATCAAACGATGAGCATTTCCGCCGCTATTACCCGGCCGTATGCCGGCATTTGACCTGTATCCTGGGAGACAGCGGACTGGCCGAGGACGTTGCCCAGGAAACATTCATCAAGCTGTACCAGTCGCCCCCCGATGTTCCCGGAAAGACGGGAGTATGGCTGTTCCGGGTGGCGACCAACCTGGCGTACAACCTGATCCGCAGCGAGAAAAGCCGCTTTTTGCGGGAATCCAGGGTACAGGAGGAGGTCTGCACGGCAGTTGCGTCCGAGGAGATTGTTATCAGGAAGGAAGAGGCAGGAACAGCATGGAAGGGCTACTGTCCGCCGACAGCGACAGGTTCGACGCCGAACTGGCCTGGCAGAAGCTGAAACTGGCGGCGGCTCAAAGGGAAAAGCAGAAGAAAAAAGGAGTTGTTGCAAAGGTCATGAGGTATAAAAAATTTTTTACCGCCGAGGCGGCCTCCCTGGCGCTGGCGGGGCTGTTCAGCTTCACCCCGGTGCGCACCATGGCCGGTGATTTTCTTACCATTTTCAGGGTGGAAAAGGTCAAGGCCATAGCAATTACGCCCGAAGACATGAGCCAATTGGAAAGGTTAATGAAAGAGTGTACAGGCAGGGCTGAAATAAAAAATTTCGGCAAAGCTGAGGTGACGGGCAGGCAGGAAGTGGTCCCGGTTACGCCCCAGGAGGCCCGGGATGCGGTAGATTTTGAACTGAAGATACCGTATTTTGATCCGTATATCGACGGGTATGGTGAACCTCAACTGAAAAAGGTTTCCGGCGGCAGGGTGACCCTGGCGCTGGATGTGGGCAATGTCAACGCGGCCCTGCAGGCCCTGGGGAGCGGGGAAAGACTGCCGGATGAGCTGAACGGCAAGGAATTTTCCCTGACCATCCCCACCGGGATAACCGCTGATTACAAGGGCGCCGCAGGGAAGCTAACCCTGATCCAGATTCGCGGGCCCTCTGTGCAGACCTCCGCCGGGGTGGACGTGAAGGCCATCAGGCAGGCTCTTTTAAGCGTCCCCGGCTTGCCGGAAAACCTGAGGAAACAGCTGGCGGCCGTGGATGACTGGCAGCGCACGGCGCTGATACCGGTCCGGGCCGGGCAGTTCTCGGAGGTCCGGGTAAACGGGACGGAGGGTGTATTTATACGGGGAGATTCCCCGGCCCAGGGCAAGTCAATGAACGCGCTGGTATGGCAGGAAGGCGGCGTGATATACGCTCTGGGCGGCGAGGGGATGAACCTGGAGAACGCCATGAATGTTGCCGGAAAAATGAAGTAAATACTCTGGGGTAGGGATTCCTGACAGAATATTTACTCACGGGAGAAATAATAATGACTCTTGCCATAGAGACCGATGAACTGACCAAAATGTACGGTGAAAAGGTTGGCTGCGAGGAGATTTGCCTCTCTGTACCGGAGGGGCAAATCTTCGGTTTTCTTGGACCCAACGGCGCCGGGAAAAGCCCTGGTGAAAATGCTGGTGGGGCTTTTGAGGCCCACCAGGGGAACCGCCAGGCTGCTCGGGAGGCCCCTTTCGGATATCGGCGCCCGGAAAAAAAATCGGTTTCCTGCCGGAAAATTTCAGCTACCACCATTGGCTTTGCGGCCGGCAGCTGCTGGAGTTCCACGCCGACCTGTACAGGATGAACAGGGAGGCCAGGTCCCGCCGGATACCCCTGGTGCTGGACATGGTGGGCCTTTCGGACGCGGCCGGACATAAGGTGAGGACCTACAGCAAGGGGATGCGGCAGAGGCTGGGCATCGCCGTTTCACTGCTGCCGGACCCGGACCTGCTTTTTTTGGACGAGCCCACCTCGGCCCTGGACCCGCTGGGGCGCCGGGAGGTAAGGGAGATGCTGCTGCAGCTAAGGGAAAGGGGCAAAACAATATTTTTAAACAGCCACCTGCTCAGCGAGGTGGAACTGGTCTGCGACCAGGTGGCCTTCATAAAGGGGGGCAGGATCATCGCCCAGGGCAATCCCGGTGAAATGCAGGCGGACCGGGCGGTGGTCGAACTGCAGGTGGAAAACGCCGGTGAAGGCCTGGTTGAAGAACTGCGGCGCTTTGCCAAAATAGTGGGTTCAAGCGGCAATGTTATCCGGGCGGTGGTCGACTCCAGGGAAAATATCCCGCTGCTTGCCGAGGCCGTGGTTAAAGGCGGGGGCAGGCTTTTACAACCTGTACCTTAAAAACGCCGGCATTGTTTCCAGCCTGATCATGCCGGCGGACGCCCTCTACCGGAAAATTGTGCATGTTCTGCTGCAGCCGGCGGGAAAACCGCTTATCGCCCTTCAGCAGATGGGCCCCTTCGGCAGCCTGGCCGAACCCAGCCTCTGGATGACGGTTTACACACTGGCCTATGTTGCCGCTGCCGCCCTGCTGGCGGTTTATGCCTTTGTCAGGAAGGATATAGGGTAAGAGCAGAGTACAGATAATGTCCGGCCCCGATTAGCAAAAGGAAACTTTCCGGCATAACCTTAATTAGAGTACTTTATGGGGGTTGACGGAAGATGCCATCGCTGCTGTGGAAGACGGACTTCGACGGCCGGAAAGTGCTGGTGGCGGCCGGCCTTTTTGCCACCGAAAGGGGAGATGTGGCGGCCGCCACGGGCGGCAGGCTGTTCCTTTTCGTCCCGGAGGACGCGGAATACCGGCTGCGCTCGGAACTGGACCTGAAGGCCGGTATAACCGGCCTGGCGGCGGGCCGTCCGGGAGTAGGCCGGGAAAACAGGGATGATATTGTTGTCAGCACCGCTGAAAAAATAATCATCGCGGGAATCAGGCGGGAGGCCCTGGCCGTTCTGGCCCAGGCCGGCCCCGAGCCCGGAGCGCAATTTGCCGATGTGGCCGCAGGGGACCTGGATGGCGATGGCAGGTACGAAATTGTCGCCGCCGCGTCGGGCCAGGAAACCATTTATGTTTACCGTACCGCGGGGGCCGCCGATACCGGCCCGGGCATTGAACTGGTGGGCATCCGGGTGGTGCCGGGAAGCCCCCGTTTTGTAGAGGTGTTTCCGGGGCCGGGGGGAAGGCCGGCCATAGCCGTGGCCTATCAGAGGGACGGCGGATCGGGGCTGGCTCTGTACTATCTGACCGCAAGAGGATTTGAGGCCGGGCCGGTGCTGGAGGCCCTGCCTTTCGTCATTTCCTCGCTGGCAGCCGGGAATTTTATGGAAAGGCCCGGGACGGAACTGGCCTTTGGCGGGGCCGGGGGCACGGTGTGGCTGGTGGGGGCCGGGGAGAAACTGGATGTTTTAATGGTGACGGATTCCCTGGGGACGGCGGTGTCCGCCCTGGCCGGGTCGGGAAATGACACCGCCCGGCTGATGGCTGGGACCCCGGAGGGAAATGTTTTTATTTTTAACTACCCGGTTGGAAAAAGCCCGGACCTGGCATTCAGCACGGTGGAGGGTGTCACCGGCCTGGCGGCGCTGCCCGGTGAAAGGGTGGCGGCAGGCACTTCCATGGGGGGGCTGCAGGTGTGGTCTCTCTCCCCTGGCAGCAGCCGGCCGCGGGGGTATATTGTAATGCCCGGGGATACCCTCTGGATAATTTCAAAAAAATTTGGTGTACCCGTTGAACAAATATTATCCGTTAATCAAAATATAAAGAACCCCGAGGTGATCATGCCCGGGCAGCTGATTAAAATCCCTGCCCCGTGAAGAACTGCCCGGCGGCAGCCCGGGGGTTAACCGTTGGTATAAAAAATGCTATTTAAAGCTGGTAGCCATCAGCTGTCAGCCATCAGCTTTATTATTGAAAATAGACTGATAGCTGACGGCTGACGGCTTATAGCTGGCCCCGGGACAGGCCGCCAGAATAATTGCATTTTTTCAATTATGAAACCAGTCAACACCCCGGTGTTAATTTTTTAGCCAGAAAGGAGAAAGCATAATGTGCCAGTATTGCATGACCCACGGGCATGGACAGGTATGGTACAAAAACGCCATGAACTATGCCCGGCAGATGTACAAGCTGAGGAAGAGGGAAGGGGCCGGTGACCCCCGGCAGAAGGAGATGGACCCGGAGAGCCAGGCCGGCCTTATCCTGGCCCAGGCCGTGGAGGCCAAAACGGCCGACCCCCAGCGGTATCCCGAACTGAAAAAAATGGCCAACCGGCTGGTGATGCAGTCCACCGTGGGGCAGGTGGTAACCCTGCAGGAGGCCATGGACATTGTGGAACTGGCCTCGCCCATTGCCCTGATGTCTTGTGTCTGCCGCAAGATGACCCGGGGCAAGGTTGAGGACGACGAGCGCTCCTACACCTGCATGGGGCTGGGGATAGGGATGTTCAAGTGGGACCGTTGGCCCGAAAGGTACAAGGGAGGGGTCGAGTTTATTACCCCGGACGAGGCCAGGGAATGGCTGAAGAAGTGGAACAAAAAGGGCATGATGCACTCCATCATGACCCACGGGACACCCTACATAGGCGGGATATGCAACTGTGACTACCCGGACTGCCTGGCCATCCGCTACCGCCTGGATTATGGAATCAACCAGCTGATTAAGGGGCACTGGGTGGCCAAGGTGGACTACGACAGGTGCAACGGCTGCGGGATCTGCGTCAGCAGGTGCCAGTTCGGGGCCATAAAGAAGGAAGTCACCACCGATAAGACCAATATTGATATGATGCGCTGTTTCGGCTGCGGACTGTGCGAGACCGGCTGCAAGCAGCAGGCCATCACCATGATCGAGAGGACAACCATTCCGGGCATGAGGGGGGTGTGGTAAATGCTCTGGGAAGACGCTTTTCCGGAAATTACGAGGAATGTGCCCAGGATATCGGTGGCCATGGACAGGTGCCCCACTCCCATGGCCTGTAAGAAGTGCCTGGAAATTTGCCCGCAGGCCGTGTTTATGCTGGTTACCCTGAAAAACCAGAAACATGTTGAGACAGACGTTAACGAGCCGGGGGCCTACATGGTGCACCCGCTCTTCAGGGACAAGTGCGTGGGCTGCCGTGACTGCGTCAGGGCCTGTCCCAGCGGCGCCATAAATATTGTTTTTGAGGGGGAGGGTGCCTGATGGCCGAAAAGAGATCCTACGACTTGAGCAGGGAAATGATAGACATACTGGCTGCGGAATTTGACCCCCGGAAAGCAGTGGAATCCTTTGCGGTGGCGCTAAAGGACGCTTCCACCGGCGGCCGGGAACAGGTTGCCGCCGGTGTATTCGGGGATTACGGCCGGAGGTGGGCCGGGCGGACGATTGAGCTGGGGGAAAAGTATGTGGAGAGGACCTATGAAATATTGAAGGAGGCCGCCAAAAAGACCGGCCGGCTGGCATTTCCGCATATCCCCCAGAGGTTTGTCGAGATAGGATATCTGGCCACCCAGCCGGTGGAGTTTTTAAATATTGTTATTAATAACCACTACGACCTGGTGTACAGGGTGGACCGGTGCGCCACCTACGATGCGGTAAAGGAAATATGCGGGGAGGAAGTGGCGGCGGAAATGCCCTGCCGGCATGCCTGTACGGCCTTTTCCGGGCACATTTGCCGCGCGCTGAAAATGAATGTTGACTTTAAGGTGGAGGCGCTGTACAACTCCTCGGGTTATTGCCAGTTCAGGGCCACCAACAGGGATACATAAGGAATTCAGTGTCCTGCTCCACCCGGCCCGGGCAGCCTCCAGGCCGCCTGGTCCCGGCCGGCGGTGTAAACCAGGAAGGTGTCACCCGCTGCCTTTTTGACTTTAAAGATCAGGTACACAGCGCGGCCTCCCTGGCCTGTTCCGGCAGCGGCGGCGCCTTCCGGCGGGCTTTCGGGCAGGACCTTCAACAGGCCGTACGTGTCACCCTCCCCGCCGACAACATACCACTGGGTGGAAACCGGGGTAAAGCCGTCCGGGACAACCAGGGGCAGCACCAGGAAAACTGTTCCCCCTTCGGCCACCACCCTGTTGTTTCCCAGCGTCAGCGCCGGGGTGTAGGCGACCCTGCCCCCCGGCGCGGCCAGCAGGGTCTTGCCGCCGGTAGTCACCGGCTCGCCGGCCTGCCGGTATTCCTGCGGCAGGGGCAGCCTTTGGGCGGGTTCGTCTCCGCCGATACCCGTATTGATCCAGTAGTAGATAAAAAACAGGGCCGGGCCGATTAAAACAAGCCAGATCCAGTACCTGTACACCTTTTTTTCCCGGGGGTTAAATTGACCCCGGCTCTTTTTTTTATTGGCCGGCACTGTTTATCACGCCCTGTCCCCTCAAATACTGTATTAAGTCATTATGAAACAGCCGGAAATATTTTGTCAAGAATACGGGGCGCTGACAGGTCCTTTCATAAAGTTACAATTTATGGGCATAATTTGAGGTTGTAGAAGGGAAACTATATTAGCTTTCAAGAAATACAGATACGGAGGTGCCCGAAATGAAAATGGAAGTGGATCAGGACCTGTGCATAAGCTGTGGCGCGTGTGTGGATCTGTGTCCGGAGGTTTTTAACTGGAATAATGATGAAAAGGCGCATGCGGTGGTGGATGAAATACCTTCGGACCTGGAGGACCAGGCTCAGGAAGCGGCCGAGGGCTGCCCCACCAACGCCATCAAAGAAATTTAAAAAAGAGGTGGGGACCGGTGATTCCCAAAGATCCCGAGGATATAAACATCAACGCCAGCCAACAGGGGCTGCTGGAGATAGCCGAACATTTTTTCCGCCAGAAACTCAGGCTGCAGGAACAGAAAGGGCCGAAGGAAGAGGAAAACAAAAAAGACGGGGTATAAAGCGCGGCCGGCCGCGCTTTACTTCTTGTCAATCCCAATCCCTGCTTGTCCATACTTTTTTTGGCAATAATATAACTGGTGATAAAGTTGTCCAGAATTAAGATCATGCACGTGGTAAGGCCGGCCGCCGGCGGCATGAAGAATCATCTGCTGGCGCTGACGGGGGCATCCGACAGGGAGAGGTTTGCACACATGGTGGCCTGCCCGCCCGGCAGCCTCGCGGAATCACTGGCGGGCCGGGGGGTGAGGACCTTTTGCGTGCCCTTAAAGGGCGAACTGTCACCGGGTGAGGACCTGTGGGCGATAAAGATTCTGGCCTCGCTTTTCAAAACAAATGGGGTGGACGTGGTGCACGCGCACGGTTCCAAGGCCGGCCTGGTGGGAAGGTTGGCGGCAAAACTGGCCGGAGTGCCCGCTGTGGTCTTTACGGTCCACAATTCCATATTTTACGAGGAGTGGCCCCGTTGGAAAAAAGGCCTTTTTGCGCTGTCGGAGAGGGTGCTGGCCGGTTTTACAGACCGGATAATCACCGTTTCCAACCATTTACGCGGTGAAATAATGAGCCGGGAAAAAATAAGCCCGGAGAAAATAGTCACCATATACAACGGCATTGAGCCGGAGGAATTCAACAGGGTCCCCGACAGGAATTATTTGCATGAAATAGCCGGCATCCCGGCCGGCAAAAAAATTGTGGGGACGGTGGCCCGGCTGGCCCCGCAGAAAGGGGTGGGCGGTTTTATTAAAGCCGCAGCCGTGGTGGCATCGGACATAAAGGACGCCGTGTTCCTGGTGGCCGGGGACGGGCCGCTGCGGGCCGGCCTGGAAAAGGAAGCGGCGGCTCCAGGGTTGACCGGGAGGGTCTTTTTTATTGGCGAGAGGCGGGATATCGACCGGATTATGCCCTGCCTGGACCTGTTTGTACTGGCCTCGGTCACCGAAGGAATGCCCCTGGCCGTTTTGGAGGCCATGGCGGCCTGCCGCCCGGTGGTGGCCACCAGGGTGGGCGGGGTGCCGGAGATAATAACGGACGGTGTAAACGGGCTGCTGGTTAAGCCCGGAGATGTTGCGGGGCTGGCCGCAGCCATCCGGAAACTGGTGGGGGACCGGGAAATGTCGGGGGCGCTGGGAAAAGAGGGGAGGAAACGGGTGCTGCGGGATTTCACTGTCGGCAATATGGCCCGCAGGACCGAAAGCCTTTACCGGGACCTGGCTTTTAGAGAGGGCGCCCGGGATACCCGGATACCAGTATGGAGAGGATAGTTTTTTTGCCTGAAAGGCCTTTATTGCCAATCTTAATTGCCGTATTCATTTTAATCTGTGCTCTGCCCCGGCCCCCGGCGGCCGCTGCGGCTCCGGCCATAAAGGAAGCGCTCCCTGTTTACCGGGGGGAAGCAGGGATTGACATTGATCCCCCCGGCGGCCCCGGCAGGGTCGTCATAGTGACGGTGGACTATTTACAGTTGAAGGACCTGGAAGGGGCTTTGCCCCCCCATCTGGCCCGCATAACCGCTGACGGGGCCTTTGCCCTGATGAACGTCAACACCGGGGGAAGCGTCACCCCGGAAAATACCCATGCCACCATCGGGTCGGGATCGCACATGGTGGCGCCCGGCTCCTCATCCCGGGGCTTTGCCGCCGCTGCCAGGCTGTCCGGGAGAACGGCGGCCGAAGAATACTTGCGGAGAACCGGCCGCACGCCTCCCGCCGGCTCTCTGGTTTACCTCGATATTGCCCGGATAAAACTGCTGAATGATAAATTTCACTATACTGTGGTGCCGGGGGCCCTGGGCAGGAAGCTGCACGAGGCCGGCTACAGGACCGCGGCCCTGGGCAATTCCGATAATGCCGAAGGCCCCCGCAGGCAGGTAATTTCTATTGTAATGGATGACCGGGGGATGGTGGACGCCGGCTCGGTGGACGGGAGCGTGGTCCGCCCGGAAAGGGAGTTTATCGGGGGGGTAAGCACAGATTACAGCGCCATCTTGGAAAAATACTCCGGGCTGCCTACGGATGTACGGCTGGTGGCCATCGACCTGGGGGACCTGGGCAGACTGCAGGACGCCCGGGAGTACATGACCGAGGAAAACTGGAAATACTGGCGAAGCCGGGTCATCGGGCGCATCGATCAGTTCCTGGGCGGCCTGGTTGGCCGTATGGATATCCGGAGGGATTTGCTGATCGTGATCTGCCCCACGCCGGGGGGTGACAATGAGAAAAGGGATAAGATGTCACCGGTGCTGGTGTACGGGGGCGGCGTCGGCAGGGGGATGCTTACCTCTCCCACCACCAGGAGGCCGGGAATCATCATGAATATCGATATCGCCCCCACAGTCGTGGATTACCTGGGCTTGCCGCCTTCAAACCTCTTTACCGGCCGTCCGGTACAGGTGGTGCCGGGTACGTTTGACGTGAATTTGCTGACCGGCATGTACCGTGTGCTTAACTTCACCTACGAAGCCAGGCCTTATCTGCAAAAGGGATATGTGCTGTTCCAGTTGCTGCTGCTGGGCGCTTCGCTGGCTTTTATATTCCTCAGAAAAAGGGGGAAGGAGTTTCTAAAACCGTTCTTTCTGGCCGTCATGACCGTTCCCCTGGTTTACCTGCTGATGCCTTTGTTGCCAGCGGGAGGATTATCGGTTATGATTGCCGAAATGTTAACTTTCACAGCGGTAATAACCTTGCTGACGGTATTTTTGCACAGAAAATACGGTGTCGATCCCTTTTTAATTATATGCCTTGCCACTGCCGCAGCCATTTCCGCCGATCTGGCCGCCGGGTCACCCCTGCAAAAAACCTCCATCCTGGGATATGACCCCATAGTGGGGGCCAGGTTTTACGGCCTGGGTAATGAATATATGGGTGTGCTCATAGGTTCTGTGCTGATCGGGACCGCGGCCCTGATCTCGGCGGTGGAAAGGATGCGCGGGCTGCTTATCGCCGCTGCCGGCATAGCTTACCTTTTTATCCTTTACCTGATCGCCGCGCCTCAGCTGGGCACCAATGTGGGCGGGACAATTGCCGCCGCCTCGGCTTTTTTGGTGGTCTTCCTGCTGAACTGCGGGGCCAGGTTTACATGGCCCCTGGTTGCCACGGTGGCCTCAGTGGTTGCGCTGGCGCTGCCGGCCCTGATTCTCTACGATGCGTGCCGCCCCCCGCAGTACCAGTCCCATGTCGGCAGGACGGCGGCGCTTATCATGACCGGCGGCCTCAACGAGGTGATCGGTATAATCAGCCGGAAATCGGAAATGAACATAAAACTCATCAAGTATACCGTCTGGAGCAGGGTGCTGCTGGCCAGCCTGGGTATGCTGGCGCTGCTGTTTTACAGGCCCGTGGGAGTGATGGAGGGCATCAGGAGCAGGCACCCGTACCTTTACCGGGGCCTGGTGGGTGTACTCACCGGCAGCATAGTGGCCTTTATTTTTAATGATTCCGGGGTGGTGGCGGCGTCCACGGCCATGATATTCGGTGCTCCACCCCTGGTTTACCTGGTGCTGGACCAGTTGGAGGCTTAAAAGCTGAACTAACGGGTCCGGAATTGGGAATTGTTATAATTAAAAAAGCTTATAGTTGACAGCTGACGGCTGATTGGGGAGGGATGGTAAATGTTAAAAATAGGCAGGTTTTCCCGCGGGAATGAAACCTTTTACGGGCTGGTGGAGGAGGACAGGGTTATCCGGGTGGAGGACCCCTTCCTGGCGCCGGAAACTGCGGGAGACACGTACAGCCTTGACGAATTGAAGGTTCTCGCTCCCTGCGTGCCCGGCAAGGCGGTGTGCGTGGGGCTCAATTACAGGGACCATGCCCGGGAGCTTGGCCTCGAGCTGCCGGAAGAGCCGGTTTTATTCCTTAAGCCTGCCAGCGCCCTGGTTGGGCCGGGCGACTATATAGAGTGCCCGGATATGAGCCGGAGGGTGGATTACGAGGCCGAACTGGCCGTGGTAATAGGCGCCCGCTGTAAAAACGTGGCTGTTGAAGATGTCCACAAGTACATTTTGGGCTACACCTGTGCCAACGATGTTACCGCCAGAGACCTGCAGGCCAAGGACGGTCAGTGGACCAGGGCAAAATCCTTTGACACTTTTCTGCCTTTGGGGCCGTATATTATTACTGGTATAGATCCCGACCGGCTGGATATTTTTCTCTATCTGAACGGTGAAACCAAGCAGAAATCAAACACTTCCAACCTTATATTCAAAACGGGAGATCTGGTAAGCTTTGTTTCCCGGGTAATGACACTGGAACCGGGGGACGTAATCCTTACCGGCACGCCTTCGGGAGTTGGGCCGGTGAAAAAAGGGGATAAGGTGGAGGTGGTGCTCGAATCTGTCGGAACCCTTATGAACATTGTAAAATAAGGATGGACTGGACTTAACAGTTAACCCAAAATTTTGTTGACAAACTTTGATATTATGCTAAAATTGAATTTGGTTGCAATGGCCCCCCCCTGGATATTGGTGCCAGGGGGCGCCGGTTCCAATAATATTTATCAATAAAAGGGGGAAGATAATGTAATGAAACCTCTGGGCCGCCATGTGCTGGCTGAGATATGCGGATGCCCATTTGATGTATTGAACGACATAAAAAAAGTTGAAAAAATTATGGTTAACGCAGCCCTGGAGGCGGGCGCAGAAGTCAGGGAATTTGTCTTTCACAAGTTCAGCCCCCAGGGGGTAAGCGGGGTAGTGGTCATTTCCGAGTCGCACCTCGCTATCCACACCTGGCCGGAACTGGGTTACGCTGCGGTGGATGTATTCACATGCGGAGACAAAGTGGACCCATGGGATGCCTGCAACTACCTTAGTGAAAAATTTTGCGCCAAGCATATGACAGCAAAAGAGACAATCAGGGGAATAATACCTCCGGAGGTAGTTCCGCGGGCGGCCGTAAATCAGTAGGGGGGATATTTATTAGTACCCGGTTAAATAAAGGTTAGTAAGCCTTGCTTCAAAGAGATGTGAAGCAAGGCTTACGCTTTTTAGTGAGCCTGAAGAAATGAAGGTTTTTTATATTTTTCGACGGGCCCGGCAAATTTGGGCGCGGGGGAGGAAATGAAAGCGATGCCTCGAATATATAATAGTTCGAGGGGAAAAAAGGAGGGAGTTAGTTGCATGAAGTGTTTTACCCCGTTGTGGGGGACCTTGCCAGGGTACGGGAGAGGATATACAGATATACAAAAACCAGGGCAGGGGATTTAAAAGATTTTGCTTACCTTGAAGAACACGTGGAGAGCTATATCTGTCCGGCTTTGGTGCTTTTTGCCGCCAGGATTAACGGGCAGGTAACGGAAAACGCAATCTCCTTTGCGGAGGTGCTCCAGTTAATATATATGGCTTCGACCATACACCGCAACATAAATGAAGACGGCCTGTTTCAGGGGAATAAGGCTTTCGACCCGCGGGACGGGTGCCAGTATCCGGTCCTGGTGGGTGACTACCTGTACAGCAAGGCCTTTGCCATTCTGATCGAAACTGACAATACAGAGCACATGGTCAGCCTGTCTGAAATGGTCTGTAAGATTAACGAAGGCGGTATCATCAGAAATAAAAGCCAGGGCGGAGTTGTGCGGCTGGACGTGTGGCGGGAGATAATCCGGCTGGAAAAGGCTGAACTGCTGGCCGGCTGCTGCCGGTTGGGGGCCGAAGCGGGCGGGGCGGACAAGGAGTCCCGGTTTTACCTGTCCAAATTCGGATGCGCCCTCGGCATGGCCATGGGAATGACTGAGATTAAACGGTTTGACCAGGCGGATATTTATTTTAACGAGGCACTGTCCCACCTGGACCGGCTGGTCCCGGGAGAATACAGGGACAATCTGAAGAATATGGTACTGTGCCTGGCGGATAAGAATATTGACAGCAAGAAGATGGTGTGCTGAATTTGAGAGGGGAAAATTGAGAGGGGAAAGTTCATAATGGTCCGCATACCGGACAGATATAACAGCAAAGAAGATTACGTCCATGATATTTTTTCAAGCATTGCCCACCGGTATGATCTGCTGAACACCACACTGAGCTTTAACAGGGACAAATACTGGAGAAAATTTGCGGTTTCCAGGTGCAACATACAGCCTGGGGGAAAAGGCCTTGACGTATGCTGCGGCACCGGCATGCTGGCCATGGAACTGGCCAGGGCGGCAGGTGGCCAAGGGGAAGTTGTGGGCCTTGATTTTTGTGAAAACATGCTGGCCAAGGCGGTGGAAAACATTGGCAAAACACCCTATAAGGACGTGATCAGGCTGGTACACGGCAATGCCA
Organism: Bacillota bacterium; assembly: GCA_049323615.1. GTDB lineage: Bacteria > Bacillota > Desulfotomaculia > Desulfotomaculales > Desulfocucumaceae > JBMOPD01. The sequence continues at coordinate 13,247 of JBMOPD010000080.1, forward strand.
CCGACCTGCCGTTCCCGGACAATTATTTTGACTGCGCCACCATCGGTTTTGCCCTGAGGAATGTGCCCGATATAGGAAAAACCATCAGGGAAATGGCCAGGGTGGTCCGCCCCGGCGGCAAGGTGGTTTCCCTGGAACTGTCCAAGCCCGGCGCGCCGGTCTTCAAGCAGGCTTACTACCTTTACTTCAACCGGATTGTGCCCGTTCTGGGCAAAATAGGCATTGGACAGAGCGGGCCGTACAGCTACCTGCCCAATTCACTGAAGGATTTTCCGCACCAGTCGGAAATAAAAGAGCTTTTTGAGCAGGAAGGCCTCCACGCAGCCTGCTACCACGAATTGACCGGAGGTATAGTGACAGTCCACGAAGGCACGGTGGTGTGAGCGTGAGCGGGGCCGCCCAAGAAGTCCATCTGCTGCGTTGCGGTAGTTTTTAAAACCGAGGTGTATTTATGGCCTATCAGGACCTGCGCGAATTTGTCAGTGACCTTGAAAGGCACGGACTTTTAAAGAGGATAAAAGAAGAGGTTGACGTCAACCTGGAAATCACCGAGATTACCGACCGGGTATGCAAACAGGGCGGCCCCGCCCTGCTGTTTGAAAACGTGCGGGGCTACAAAGTGCCTGTGCTTACCAATGCCTTCGGTTCCCTGGAAAGAATGTGCATGGCCCTGGGCGTTAAAAACCTGGATGACATAGGCAGGGAACTGATGAGCATTATCCAGCCGCCTGAACTGCCCGCGTCGTTTATTGATAAACTGAAGGCGCTGCCGAAGCTGGTGGAGCTTTCATCATTCATACCTAAAACGGTCAGGTCAGGCCCCTGCAAGGAAGTTGTCATCAAGGACAAGCCTGCCCTGGACGACCTTCCGGTGCTGAAATGCTGGCCCGGGGACGGGGGGCCCTTTATAACGCTGCCGCTTGTTTTCACCAGGGACCCGGAAACCGGCGCCAGGAATGTGGGTATGTACCGGATGCAGGTTTTCGACGGTAATACCACCGGCATGCACTGGCACATTCACAAGGACGGGGCGGACCACCTGGGCAAGGTCCTTCCCCCGGACGGCAGGCTGCCGGTGGCCGTAGCCCTGGGGTGTGACCCGGCGGTTATATATTCGGCCACCGCCCCGCTGCCCCGCGGTGTGGACGAGATGCTTTTCGCCGGCTTCCTGCGTAAAAAGCCCGTTGAGATGGTGCGCTGCGAAACCGTGGACCTGGAAGTGCCGGCCCACGCGGAGATAATCCTGGAAGGCTACGTGGATCCCCGGGAAAAGAGGCTGGAGGGCCCCTTCGGGGACCACACCGGCTACTACTCCCTGGCCGATTATTACCCGGTATTTCACTTAACCTGCGTCACCAGGCGAAAGAATCCCATCTACCCGGCCACCATCGTGGGCCGGCCGCCCATGGAGGACGCTTTCCTGGGCAAGGCCACCGAGCGCATATTTTTACCCCTGCTGCGGATGGTCCTGCCCGAGATAAAAGACATGAACATGCCCTTCGAGGGGGTCTTCCACAACTGCGTGATAGTGTCCATCAAGAAGAACTACCCGGGCCAGGCCAGGAAAGTGATGAGCGCGCTGTGGGGCATGGGCCTGATGATGCTGGCCAAGCTGATCGTGGTGGTGGACCACGATGTGGACGTGCACAACCTGTCGGAGGTGGCCTGGAGGGTATTCAACAATATCGACCCGCGCAGGGATGTGGAAATGGTGGACGGCCCCCTGGACGCCCTGGACCACTCGTCCCCCATGCCGCTCTACGGAAGCAAGATGGGCATTGACGCCACCAGGAAGGGCCCCGGCGACGGGCACCACCGGGACTGGCCCGATGATATCGTTATGAGCCCCGAAATCAAGCTTCTGGTGGACAGGAAGTGGGGATCCTATGGCCTTTAGGAAATTGAAAATTTTCCTTGAGATGATCAGGGTTGAGCATACCCTTTTCGCCCTGCCCTTTGCCTATACCGGGGCGCTGCTGGTGGAAAAGAAAATACCGTCGGGCCATGACCTGTTCTGGATTACCCTGGCCATGGTGGGCGCCAGGACGGCGGCCATGTCCCTGAACAGGATCATCGACCGCCATATTGACGCCAGAAATCCCCGCACGGCCAACCGGGCCATTCCCAGGGGGCTGATCTCCGCATCCGAGGTCTGGATTTACGTCGTACTTTCTTTCGCCCTGCTCCTGATTTCGGCGTACAACCTCAGCCCCCTGGCCTTCAAGCTTTCACCGCTGGCCGCGCTGGTCCTCTTTATTTACCCGTATACCAAGCGGTTTACCTGGAACTGTCACCTGATCCTGGGCCTGGCCCTGGGGATAGCGCCCCTGGGCGCGTGGATAGCCATTGCCAACAGGTTTGACCTGGCCCCCATGCTAATGTGCGCCGGAGTGGCGTTCTGGGTGGCCGGATTCGATATCATCTACGGCTGTGATGACTACGATTTTGACCGGGCGGAGGGCCTTTATTCCATTCCCGCCCGTTTTGGAATAAGGATTGGCCTCCGGGTCTCGGCGGCATTTCATGCCATTGCCTTTCTGCTGTTTGTGGCGGTGGCCGTTGTGCTGCAACTGGGCCTGTTTTACTACGCCGGAATGGTTGTGGCGGCGGCGCTGCTTTTTTTTCAGCACTATCTGCTGAAGCCCGAAGATTTTTCCAAGTCCGGGATGGCCTTTTTTAACCTCAACGCCATCCTGAGCGGGGCAGTTTTTTTATTTACCCTGCTTGATGTGGTTATATCCTTATAAGCCTGCACTTTGCGGTCAGAATCCAGAATGCAAAATTCAGAATCCAGAATTCCCCCCTGGGGGAAAGGGGATGAAAAATATGTCCGAACTATTTAAAAACAGTGGCCTTGAAGATATAGAACGTAAGGTTGAGGCCGGGGAGAGGCTTACCGGGGAAGACGGGCTGCGCCTCTTGAATTCAAAGGACTTGCTTTCCCTGGGCCGGATGGCAGACGTGGTAAGACATAGAAAGCACGGTGACAGGGTGTATTTCATCATGAACCGGCACATCAACCACACCAATGTCTGCGTCAACAGGTGCAAATTTTGCGCCTTCGGCAGGGACGAAAGCGACCCGGGAGCTTATACCCTGACTCTGGATGAAATTGAGAACAAGGCCCTGGAGTACAGGGGCCGCGGCATCACTGAAATTCATATCGTGGGCGGCCTGAATGAAAAGCTGGGCTTTGATTATTATACCGAGATGCTCCGGAGGGTTCGCCGGGCGCTGCCCGGAGTGATCATACAGTCATTCACGGCCGTGGAAGTGGACTACCTGGCCCGCAGCCACAACATTTCCGTGGAGAAGGTATTGGCTGCTTTGAAAGAGGCCGGGCTTGACTCGCTTCCCGGCGGGGGTGCCGAGGTGTTTTCCCCCCGGGTGCGGCAGCTTGTCTGCCCCAAAAAAATAAGCGGGGAGAGGTGGCTTGAGGTGCACGAGTCGGCTCACCGCCTGGGTATGCCCACCAATGCCACCATTTTGTACGGTCATGTGGAAACCCCCGCGGAGAGGATAGACCACCTACTCCGGTTGCGGGACCTCCAGGACCGGACCGGTGGGTTCCTGGCCTTCATACCGCTGGCCTTTCATCCCAAAAACACCCGGCTGGAACATCCGGGAAGGTCCGGGACCACCGGTTACGACGACCTGAAGATGCTGGCGGTATCCAGGCTGATGCTGGATAACTTCAACCATATCAAGGCCTTCTGGATCATGATCGGTCCCAAAATAGCCCAGGTTTCGCTTTCCTTTGGGGTTAATGACCTGGACGGGACGGTGGAAGAGGAAAAGATAGTCCACGACGCCGGCGCTGAGACCGACCAGCGCCTGCCCAGGGATGAAATAGTCAGGATGATTAAAGCGGCGGGGAAAATTCCGGTGGAAAGGGACACCCTGTACAACATCATCAGGGAATACGAGTAACGGCAAGGGGGGATTCAGGTGGCAATGATCCGCTTGGGACAGGTTGAGTATCTAAACTGCCTGCCGGTATATCACGCTTTGGAGGAAGGCCTGATAGATTTTCGGGGGAGTCTGGTAAAGGGTCCCCCCGCCAGGTTAAACAGCATGTTCCTGGAAGGTAAACTGGATGTTACCCCTATTTCATCCATTGAATATGCCAGAAACACCGGCAGCTGCGTGATACTGCCCGACATTTCCATAAGCGCGGACGGGCGGGTGGCCAGCATACTGCTTTTCAGCAGGCGACCGGTTACCGAGTTGGAGGGAAAAAGTATAGCCGTTACCACCTCTTCAGCAACGTCGGTGGTGCTGCTGAAAATTCTCATGGAGCACTACTTCCACGTGGATGCGGAGTTGTGCCCGCGCCGCCCGGACCTTAAAGAAATGCTAAAGCACGGAGACGGGGCCCTGCTGATCGGTGACGACGCCATGCTGGCGCACAGGATGGTGGCTGATGAGGGCCTGGATTTAATCGTCACAGACCTGGGAGAGGCCTGGAAGCAGTTTACCGGGGAAAGCATGATATACGCCGTCTGGGTGGTGCGGGAGGATTATGCCCGGCAGAACCCCGGGGAGGTTGACAGGCTAAGCAAACTTCTGGTGGAATCAAAAAACCTGGGCATGTCCGATTTAAAGCCGGTAATAAAGAAAGCCCGTAAAAGGACGGGTCTCCCCCTGCCCGTACTGGAGGATTATTTCCAGACCATCCGCTATAATTTCGACCGGGATTACAGGCGGGCGCTTTTATTGTTTTACGATTACGCATACAAGAGCGGGATAATTGATTACCGCGCCAAACTCAAAGTATGGGGTGAAACGGATGAATAAATACGGCCGGCTGCTGGAAAAGGCGGTGGCCGGAGAGCGCCTGACCGTTGCCGAAGGTGTTGATATTTACCAGCACTGTGATCTGGTTGAGATCGGCAGGGCGGCCGATTTAATCAGGCGCAAGATCCATCCGGATAATTACGTCACCTTTGTCATTGACCGCAACATCAATTACACCAACGTGTGTGTAAACCGGTGCCTGTTTTGCGCCTTTTACCGGGGGGCGGAAGACCGGGAGGCGTATGTTCTAACCAAGCAGGACCTGTTTAAAAAAATAGAGGAAACACTGGCTGTTAACGGCACCGAGGTGCTTATCCAGGGCGGCCTGCACCCTGAACTGGGGCTGGAATACTATATCGACATGCTCAGGTCGGTAAAAGAGCGCTACGACATACACATCCATTCCTTTTCCCCGCCCGAGGTGGTCCACATGGCCACGACTTCGGGGCTGCCGGTGGGCGAGGTGATCAGGAGGCTCAAATCGGCGGGGCTGGACTCACTGCCGGGCGGCGGCGCGGAAATACTGGTGGACCGGGTCAGGAAGCTGGTCAGCCCCCGGAAAATTTCCTGGCGGCAGTGGATGGATGTCATGCAGGAAGCTCACCGGCAGGGAATGAGGACAACGGCCACCATGATGTTCGGCCACGTGGAAACGGTGGAAGAGAGGATAATACACATGGCCAGGGTGCGCCAGGCCCAGGACGAAACCGGAGGATTCACAGCCTTTATTCCCTGGAGCTTTCAGCCCGGCAACACCCGGCTGGGGGGCAGGCCGGCCACCGGGGTGGACTACCTGAAGACACTGGCCCTGGCCAGGATAATGCTGGACAATGTTCCCAACATACAGGCCTCCTGGGTCACCCAGGGCGCCAAAATGGCCCAGGTAGCCCTCACTTTCGGGGCCAACGATTTCGGCAGCACCATGCTGGAAGAAAATGTTGTCCGGGCCGCCGGGGTAACGTACCGGGTGCCCATGGAGGAGATTATCCGGGTCATCCGGGACGCCGGCTTCAGGCCGGCCCAGAGGACGACACTGTATCAGGTTATAAGAGACTATTAAAAGCTTCAGGGTCCGGCTAAGCGGTCGGAATCCAGAATTCAAAAATCCAGAATGAAAAAGCTGGCAGAGCGTGCAGCCTCGCGGGGGTCATTTGATAGCCGTTCCGGTTGCACGACTAATCAGCTTTTTTTCTGTGTAACAAAGCGCTTAAAGGCCAGGATTGCCGCTGCGGCCAGGGCGGCCAGCAGCAGCGCCTCCCACTGGTAGCGGTCCAGTACCCGGCTTACCAGGTCGAGCCTCTGGCCGAAAAACCTGCCCAGGGAGACAAAGGTGGTTATCCAGAGGGCCGCCCCGATGGCGGCGAAGGTGATTGTTTTGGTAAAGGTCATGCCGGCGATGCCGGAAAGATAGGGTGTAATGTGCCTTACACCAGGGGTGAAATAGGCGATTATGATAACCGCCGGGCCGAACCGGCTGAACCACCTTTCCGCCCGCTCAATCTTCCGGCCGGTGATCCGCAGGTATTTCCCATATTTTAAGAAAAAGGGCTTTCCCACCCTGAGGCCGATGGTGTAGCTGATGCTAAAACCCGTAAGGCTGCCGGTGAAGGCAGACAGGAAAAGGGGGCCGAAGCTGAGCTGCCCTGTCTGGACGAGGATGCCGGCAAGTGTAAGGATGGTCTTTGAAGGCAGGAAAACCCCCATGGTGTCTATTACAAAGAGGGCGTACAGCCCGGCGTATTTGTAGGTGGAAATGATATACAGAACATTTTCCTTAATTTCCAATTCCTTCTCCCCGTTTTTGGGTAAAATAAACATGGCAATTGACGGAACCGCTATTTTATATTAACATGACGTCAGTATTTGCGGAAGGAATGAAATAATTTCAAGCCGCGGAACAGGTTGGGATTGGGGATTATCTCCGTGGTTAAATCTTTTAAAGGCGTTTATCGGAGGTTGGCATGGTTAATAATAAGTCGGTACTGAGGCGGATACCCAAGGTGGATGAAGTGCTGAAAATGCTGGAGGTGGAAAACCTTACCGGCATTCATCCCCGGGAACTGGTGGTGGAGGCTGTAAGAAAAACTCTGGACGACATAAGGCAGGGAATAATTGAGGGCCGCATCGGCGGGGGGGACCTGGAAGGACTGATTAGTCCCAAAGCGATCCCGGCCCGGGTGGTTTCAATGGCCGAGCGCATGGCCAGGCCGAACTTGAGAAGGGTGATCAATGCCACCGGGGTGGTGCTGCACACCAACCTGGGCCGGGCCGTCCTGGGTCCGGGGGCCATAGAGGCCGTGCACATGGCCGCGACGGGGTACAGCAACCTGGAGCTGAACCTGGACAGCGGGAAAAGGGGATCGCGCTATGCCCCGGTGGAAGGGATCCTGTCCAGGCTTACGGGCGCCCAGTCGTCCCTGGTGGTCAACAATAACGCCGCCGCCGTCCTGCTGGCCCTGAGCACCCTGGCCAAGGGGGGCGAGGTTATTGTCTCCAGGGGTCAACTGGTGGAAATAGGCGGGTCCTTCCGCATCCCCGAGGTCATGGAGCAGAGCGGCGCCATCCTCAGGGAGGTGGGGTCCACCAACAAGACGTATCCCGACGATTACCGGAGAGTGATAAATGAAAAGACAGCCCTGCTGCTGCACGTGCACACCAGCAACTACCGGATTGTCGGGTTTACCAGGGAGACCACGGTGGAGGAACTGGCGGAGCTGGGCAGGGAAACCGGGATTCCGGTAATGAGCGATCTCGGCAGCGGATCCCTGCTGGGCATGGATCAATTGGGCCTCCCCCCTGAGCCCACCGTACAGGAGACCGTGGCGGCGGGGGCCGACGTGGTCACCTTCTCGGGGGACAAGCTGCTGGGCGGGCCCCAGGCGGGAATAATAGTGGGGAAAAGAGAGCTGCTGGAAAGGATGAAGAAAAACCCGCTGACCAGGGCCGTCAGGATAGACAAGATGACGGTGGCGGCGCTGGAAGCCACCCTGCGGGAATACCTGGACGTAAAGACTGTGATGCAGAATGTTCCCACCCTGCGCATGATCGGCACCCCCGGGGAACAGTTGTACGACAGGGCCGGGGCGTTGTCCCGGCTGCTGGAAGAGGCGGTGGGGGGCAGGGCGCAAATTGCGGTGGAAAAGGGTTCCTCGGCGGTGGGCGGCGGGGCCATGCCCACGGCGGAACTGCCTGCCTGGCTGGTGTCGGTTAGGCCGGCGGGGATGACGGTGGAGGAACTGGCCGGGCGGCTGAGAGAGGGAGACCCCGCCGTGGTGGGAAGGATTCAGGACGACCGTTTGTTGTTGGACGTGCGCACCATTTTTAAGGGTGAAGACATAATTCTTGCCGGTGCTTTGGCCATGGCCATGGGCAGGGAGGGAGAAAAGGGTGAAAAGCCTCACCATCGGGACAGCGGGGCATGTTGACCACGGTAAGACAATGCTGGTCAAGGCCCTGACCGGGATTGACACCGACAGGCTCAAGGAGGAGCGGGAAAGAGGCATCTCCATAGAGCTGGGCTTTGCCTTTTTGGACCTGCCCGGGGGGAGAAGGGCCGGCATTGTGGACGTGCCCGGCCATGAAAGGTTTATCAAGAACATGCTGGCCGGCGTCGGAGGCATTGACATGGTCCTTTTCGTCATTGCCGCCGACGAGGGGGTAATGCCCCAGACCAGGGAGCACCTGGACATTATCCAGTTACTGCAAATAAGGCACGGGATTGTGGCGCTGACCAAGACGGACCTGGTGGACGAGGAATGGCTCGCCCTGGTGAAGGAGGAAGTACTGGACTATCTGAAGGGCACAGTTCTGGAAAATGCTCCTTTAATTGAAGTGTCCTCGGCAACCGGCAAGGGGATTGAAGAGCTGAAGGCCGCCCTGGCCAGGCTGGCTGGTGAGGTGGAACAGAGATCCGCCGGCGGTCCCATGAGGCTGCCGGTGGACAGGGTGTTTTCGGTTACCGGGTTCGGCACCGTGGTTACCGGCACGCTGCGGTCGGGCAGCGCCGCTGTCGGAGACATGGTGGAGGTGCTGCCCCAGGGCATTAATTCCAGGATCCGCAATATCCACGTGCACGGGAAAAAGGTGGAAAGGGCGGCAGCGGGCCAGCGGGCGGCCCTCAACCTGACCGGGGTGGAGGTTGAGCAGGCGCCCAGGGGCAGCGTGGTGGCCACGGCGGGTTATTTAAAACCCTCGGACAGGCTGGATGTCCGGCTGCAGCTCCTCAGGAGCGCAAAAATATTGAAAAACAGGGCCAGGGTCAGGCTATATCTCGGCACCGCCGAGATCTTCGGCAGGGTTATACTGCTTGACAGAGATGAACTGGAGCCGGGACAGTGGGCCTACGCCCAGCTTTTGCTGGAAGAGAAGGCTGTGGCCGTCAGGGGGGACAGGTTTGTCATCCGTTTATATTCACCCATGATCACCATCGGCGGCGGCAGCGTCATCGACTCAAAACCGGGAAAGCACAGGAGATTTAAAGAGGAAGTGATCGAGTCCATCTCCACCAGGGAGAGGGGAACCCCCGCAGAACTGATCCGGCAGCTGCTGGACGGCAGGCCGGTAATGCTGACGGTGGAGGAAATAGCGCAGGCCGCCGGGCTGAATGTCGGGGAAACCGGGGATACTCTGGCCGGGCTGTCCCGGGACGGGGCTGTTCGCCATGTTGAGGGCGACGGGGGAGGGTACTATGCAGGCGCGGAGTGGTACCGGAAGTGGTCTTCGGAGGTGAAAGCCCTGGTTGCCGGTTATCACCGGGAATATCCCATACGTGAAGGGTACCCCAAGGAAGAGATCCGCTCCAGAAAATTTGCCGGGCTCAGTTCCAGGCAGTTTCAGTTTCTGCTGCAGTCCCTGGAATCGGACGGGATTATCAGGAGTGACGCCAAAACCGTTTCCGACCCCGCCTTCGTGCCGGAACCGGGGGCTGAATTAAAGGGTAAACTATCCCTTATAGAATCAAAGTACAGGGAGTCGGCCATGCAGCCTCCATCGTGGAACGATGCCGCCGGCAGCGCCGGCCTGGACCAGTCCCTGGCCGGGGAGGCCCTCCACTACCTGATCCGGCAGGGAGTCCTGGTTAAAGTGGCGGAGGATTTGTATTTTCATGCCTCGGCCCTGGCCGGCGCCAAGTCAAAATTGGCCGAATTCTTCGCCGCCAAGGGCGAAATAACCGTGGGCGAAGCCAGGGATATTTTCAACACCTCCAGAAAATACGCCCTGCCTTTACTGGAGTACTTTGACCGGGAAAAAATAACCAGGCGCATGGGGGACGTGAGAGTGCCCGGGAGGGAAATAAAGCCCAGAAGCTAGACCCCATTTTCAATCCCGTTAGGGTGCTATTCTTTCCCGGGGCCAGAGGAACAGCCCGGTTTCCTCGTCGTGGATACGGGAAAAGTCGCTTGTTTCGGGGATGTATTCATTTATTATGTACTCGCAGGCGAACACAATGGTGCCCTCCATCAGGTGGCCGCCGTAAAGTTTGCCCTGGCCGTTGGACAGGGCCAGGTGCGCGTGTACGTTCGGTTGGCCGTCCTTTATGGAGACGTTGCCCTGCAGGCTTATAATTTCCTGATGGTAGTCGTAGTCCAAAGTGACATATTCCCTGGGTTCCTGCAGATAAAACCCAACTGCGGCCTTGCTTACGGTGCCGATGGCCTGGATTTTCCCCAGCCGGATATTGGCTTCAGTACACAGCCGGGTAAGCGCCTCCAGCAGGTCGTCACCCTTTTTGAGCCTGCCGATCAGGGTTCTGCCGCGTGCTACCGTTACGGGATACATCGGTGAAAGCCTCCTCGTAGATAAAATAAATGCCAAGAATATTATAATCGAAATTACCTGATATGAATATTTTTTTGTAAATTTTCCGCTAAAGTGTCAGCCGTGGGAGGGGACGGACGATCGGCAGTCATTCGGGAGAAACGATAATAAACGAGATAAAGAGGGAAGGAAAGGTAACCTTTGCCAGGTACATGGACCTGGCCCTTTACCACCCCACCGCAGGGTATTACATGAGGGACCGTGAAAAGATCGGGCCGGCCGGGGATTTTTATACCAGCTCCGATGTCAGCCCGCTGTTCGGCAAGGTGCTGGCCGACCAGATGGAGGAAATGTGGAGGCTGTCGGGGAGCCCGGATCACTGGGTGCTGCTGGAGTTTGGAGCCGGCAAGGGGATCCTGGCCAGGGATATATTGAATCACATAGCCGCAAAGCATCCCGTTTTTTCCGGGACAGTAAGCTACATCATCATCGAAAAAAGCCCCTCCATGGTCGAAAGACAGAAAAGCATGCTGGCCGGAGCCTGTCCCCCGGGCCGGGGCGTAAGCTGGCTGGGTGGAATTGAAGAATTGCGGCCCGGGCCTGTCAACGGGTGCTTTTTTTCCAACGAACTGCTGGACTCCTTCCCGGTGCACAGGGTAATGAGGGACGGCGGCCGGCTTAAGGAAATATACGTCGCCTGTAAAAACGGCAGGCTTATGGAGGTAACCGACTCCCTGTCGAGGCCCGAACTCTCCGGCTATATCAGTGAATTCCAGGTCCACCTGGAGGACGGGCAGGTAATCGAGATAAACCTGGCCATGCGGGATTGGCTTAAAGATGTGGCCGGGGCAATGAACAGGGGATTCCTGCTGACCATAGACTACGGGGACATCGCCGGGAGACTGCACCGGGCCGCAAGGCCGGGGGGGACCATAAGGTCGTACCGCAGGCACCGGTTTGTGGACGACCTGTATGAAGAGCCCGGCGGCCAGGATATCACCGCCAGTGTTAATTTTACCGCCCTGTTCCGGTGGGGCGAGGAGGCCAGCCTGTACAGGGCGGGTTATGCGGCGCAGATGTATTTCCTGATGAATCTCGGCATTATGGATTATTTAAATGCCGGGACACCGGGCCGGGAGTACGATCCTTCAATATTGAAAGAAACAATGGCGGTCAAAAAACTTGTCATGCCCGAGGGGATGGGGTCGGCCTTCAAGGTGGCGGCCCAGTACAAGGGGTTCGACAAAGAGCCCTCCCTGACCGGGTTCAGGGGCCGGTTTGGTTCCCGGGCGTAGCAACCGTCAAAGAAACCTGAAAATTCCTGATTTCTGCCGGGACTCCTGGAGGCTCCTGATATAACGCAAAAGCCTTTTATCCCTTTCATTAACGTCGGCGCGTCCCTTTTTAACCAGTTGATGCTTCAGGTTGTGCATGTATGTCGGAGGGATGTATTTATCGTTTGCCCCTTTACTGCCCAATAGTAACGCCTCCGTTAAAATTAATATCAACCTTTTAATGATAGATTAGCACATTTGATTTAAAAAACAGGTCGAAAAATAAAACCCGGGAATGTAAAAATTATATACAAGTAATGTGTTTATAAACCAGATAATATGTCACAATTATTATATATTTGTTAATTGCTAACGGCCTTAACAATATTGAAAGACAAATGTTGTATTTATATAATAAGTGCAGGAGTTGGTTGCATTGAAACATTATCAAATAGAGAGCGGCGCCGGAAAACACAAGGTATTCCTTTTTGCCACCGTTACGGCCCGGGGTATACTGGCACACCTGTTGGGAGGAGAAGAGCCCCACCTGGGCGCGGTGGTGTTGTCCGTCCCCAGGCCCAGTCTGGCCGACAGCCGGGTGATCAGCTGCACCACTTCCACCGTTCCCCTGGTGGGTCACAAGGACGATGAGGCGGCCAGGCCCCTGGCCGAAATGCTGGCCAGGGAAACCCAGTGTCCGGTAAGTGTGGCGGCGGGCATTCATGTGCGTAATGCCGGTGGAGAAGATATCGAACTGCTCAAAAAAAATTGTATTGACTGCGGGAAAAAGCTGCTGGAACTGATTAAGAGTTCAACACCAGATGTTAAAAATAATCTAATAACAAATGATCAGCATTAAAAAATCACCGGTGGGCAAAATAAACCCGGAGGTGATTTGATGACTGCCAGGGATAATAAACAAAAAGTGACTGATAGCTGCCCCAAACAGGAAGCGGATATACAGAACACCTGCGATCCCTGCGAAGCCACAGCTTGCGATGTTGAAGGGGACACCGGTTGCGACCCCTGTGAGTAAAATATTAAATTTCAAACATTAAGCAAAAATGCGGGAGAAAAATTTCCCGCATTTTTCATTGTGCACCAGGAAAGTATAAGGAAGAAATTTCTTAAACTTTCTGAATTCTGAATTCTGGATTCTGAGTTCTGCCGCCCGAAGGGGCGGTTTTTTCACATTTTTCCCGGCTGCCCACCCGGCTGATCATCCGGTCCATTAAAGGTTCCAGTCCCCTGGTCATACGGCCGGTTTTGGCGGTGGAGAGCCCCTCCAGGTATGTTTTTCAGGCCGACAGATGCGTGACAATGTGCCACTGTCGCAGCGCCTCCTCAATTTAAATTTTGTCATAAACTTTTGGGTATGCCGATTTAAGTTTACTTATGTATTGACAACTGGAACAACCTGACAATTAAAGTTAATATCATATATTAGATAAAAAATAATGAGAAACATTCTCATCATTATTCTGCTTGTAGCCCCAGCGTCAATCATTATTTTTAAGCTTTTTCAGGGCCTGATAACTGGAGGAAATATTGAATAACCTGTCGAAGGAAGAATAATATAAAATAAAAAAATTCCCCCGAGGAGGGATCGCAAAATGGATGTTCTCGGGTTAATAATAGCGGTTTTGTTTTTTGCCGCCGGCCTGGCGGGAACGGTTTTGCCGGCCCTTCCCGGGGCGCCGTTAATATGGCTGGGTATGCTGATATACGGGCTGATAGCCGGTTTTGAAAAACTGACCCCGGGGTTTTTCGTTGGCCAGGCGCTGGCCGTGGCGCTGGTCTTTTTTGTTGATTATGCGGCCAATATCTGGGGGGTCAGGAGATACGGGGGTTCCGGGGCAGCCATCTGGGGCAGCCTGGCGGGCCTGTTGCTGGGCGTAATTTTGCTCGGGCCGCTGGGAATTGTCTTCGGGCCCTTTATAGGGGCGGTGGCCGGAGAGCTGATAGTTCAGAAGCCGCTGGCTTCGGCCGTCAGGTCCGGTTTGGGCTCCATTCTCGGCATGATCGGCGGGATGGCCTTTAAGCTGATCATCGAGGCGGCCATGATTATATGGTTCTTTGTCGCCATATAATCCAATCGCCATATAATCCACTTGACTTTACATATCATTTATTGCATAATGATACTTGCGATTCACACAGGACGCCGGGATGTAGCTCAGTTTGGCTAGAGCGCACGGTTCGGGACCGTGAGGTCGCAGGTTCAAATCCTGTCATCCCGACCATTTTATTTTACGGAAGCCTTGAAAAATAAGGACTTTTGGGAACTTTAACAAAAAATGGAGTGAGACGAACAGTTCCCCAAGAATCCAGTAAAATCCGGGTTTATCCGCACCTATGCGTACCAGCGGCGTACCAAGCGGCGTACCAAACAGTTGTTTGGTTGAAAGTCTTTCGCCTTGATTTGTCTAAGTTGTCCGGTTAATCCACCGGGCTTTTTTTATATCGGCGTTCTTAAAAGGTAGATTCCTGCCGGGCGCACTATTTTCTTTTAGAAAACCCTTATAAATCAAGGGTTTCGACGATTTCAAAAAATAAGAAAGGGCCGGATAGGGTTCCGTAAGGAACCCTTAATTTTTCTAGGTTTTCGGGTCTATTCAGACAGAAATTCAGACAGGTGTCAGACAGAGAGTCAGACAGCTCTCGGGGCGCGGAAGCCATGCGGGGCAAGTGTTTCAGGACGGAAAAAACATGTGCGGCGACTTTTTTAGATGTTAACCATACAGGAGTTTACATTGATAAAAATGTTGGTTATCATATAGGTAACAAACAATATTATAATGCTAAAAGGATGTTGGTTAACAACCTGGGGGGCTTTGTATGGCTATCATTAAAGATGTGCTGAGGGACGAATTGAATAGGCTCGAAAAAATGAGGATTGCCTATAACAAGAAATTAGAGGAATTACCGAAAGGGGTTCTGGTAATCAAAAGAATACGTAGCAGGAAGTACCATTATTTACAGTACAGGGATGGCGGTAAGATTAAGAGTGTTTATGTCAGAAAAGATATGGTTCCGAAGTATGAGAAACTGATTAAACAAAGAATGGAACACCAAAAAAGTCTGAAGAACATAAGTAATGAAATAGATTTTATAAATAAGGCTTTAAAACTGAGGTAGAGATGGAAAGGCAAAAGGAAATATTCTGGGAAACCTTAAGCACATTTCAGGAAATCGGCCTGCTTGAGAATTTACTGCTAGTGGGAAGTTGGGCTGAATATATATATCAGTTTTGCCTTAAAGACTTTTTTCCTATAATAAGGACCAGAGATATGGACTTTCTGATTAAAAATATCAGGAGGCCAGCCAGAAAGATTAATATTTACGAAGTGCTGGAGTCCAAAGGCTTTATCGTCGACACTGATTATTTGACAGGTGTAACCAAGTTTTATAAAGAAGGAGTTTTAGAACTTGAATTTCTGGTATTAGAAAAAGGCAGAGGGCAATTAGAACCGTATATAGTAGAGCCTCTGGGCATAAAGGCTGAAGGCCTAAGACATATGGACTTTTTATTATTTAATTCGATTACAGTAGAAACTAAAGGGATAAGAATAAGTGTTCCTTCTCCTCAGGCCTACTTACTGCACAAATTAATAATTAATGACCAGCGGCAAGTTGATAAAAAAGAAAAAGATATCGAATCTGTAATAAATCTTCTTGAATACATAAACCAGGACAAAGAACTATTAGAAACCTTAAAATCTTTATCTTTAATCCGGTAAGTAACAGCAGTTTTTTCTTTCGAAGCCTTGGTGGCTACCAAAAATAGGATATTGTGTTAAGCGTTGTATGCAGTTTGTAGTTTCTTAAGTCGGCTAAAATCTAAAGCT
>JBMOPD010000081.1:0-28821 GCA_049323615.1 Bacillota bacterium
TTCTAAATCCTTATCTATTTCGAGCGTTATCAAATATTTTCACCCATCCATCAAATTGGGGGTGAAAAAACAATAGCCTTCGTTAGAGGGCTTGGAAACAGTGGTTTGCGACTTTCCGAAAGTATTCGAGGGAGTAAAGGGGGGTGAATAAATGATCAAAAAGATAGACCATATAGGGATTGCGGTCAGGGACCTCAATGAGGCCGTCAAATTGTACGAGGGCCTGCTGGGCCTGAAGGTAACCGAAACTGAAGTGGTGGAGGAGCAAAAAGTGAGGGTGGCCTTTTTGCCCACCGGCGACAGCGAGGTGGAACTGCTGGAATCAACTGCGCCGGACGGCCCCATAGCCCGCTTTATCGAGAAAAACGGCGAAGGAATTCAGCATATAGCCTTCCGGGTAGATAACCTGGAAGAAAAACTGGCGGAATTAAAAGAGAAGGGTGTCCGGCTGATCGATGAAAAGCCCCGGCGGGGCGCCGGAGGCGCCATGATTGCATTCCTTCACCCGAAATCCACCTTCGGAACATTAATCGAACTCTGTGAGAGGAAATAAGCGGGAGGGGCGAAAATGAGCATACAGGATAAGCTGGGCCGGTTAAACAGGCTGAGGGACCAGGTACAGGCCGGGGGCGGTCCGAAGAGAATTGAAAAGCAGCACGAGGCCGGCAAGAAAACCGCCCGTGAAAGGATAGAACTTCTTTTTGATCCGGGGTCCTTCGTCGAGCTGGTTACCTTCGCCGGCGAGGAGGACATTGACAACTTGAAAAACCCCGGTGAGGGTGTGGTGGCGGGTTACGGCAACATTGACGGGCGCAAGGTTTTTGTTTACGCCCAGGATTTTACCGTGGCCGGCGGCTCCCTGGGGAGGATTCACGCCGCCAAAATATGCCGGGTGCTGGACTCGGCCATGAAGGTGGGCGCTCCGGTAGTCGGGCTTAACGATTCCGGCGGGGCCAGGATTCAGGAGGGGGTGGACGCCCTCAACGGGTACGGGGAAATATTCTTCAGAAACACCATCGCCTCGGGTGTAATACCGCAGGTATCCGTAATTATGGGTCCCTGCGCCGGGGGCGCCGTCTATTCACCGGCTTTAACCGACTTCATCGTGATGGTAAAGAATACCAGCCAGATGTTTATCACCGGCCCCCAGGTAATCAAGGCGGTAACCGGTGAGGAAGTCAGCATGGAGGTGCTGGGAGGGGCCATGACCCACAACCAGACCAGCGGGGTGGCCCATTTTGCGGCCGACGGCGAAGAGGACTGCATGGCCCTGATACGCCGGCTGATCGGCTTCCTGCCCGCCAACAACAATGAAACACCGCCGGCCGCCCCCCCGCAGGAACCGGCGGGGGACCGGGAGGATCTCCTGCACATAATTCCGGACAGCCCGCACCTGTCCTATGACGTAAAGAAAATAATCGAACTGGTGGTGGACGGCGGGGAGTTCCTGGAAGTGCAGCCCTTTTACGCCAGAAACGCGGTCATCGGCTTCGCCAGGATAAACGGCCAGCCGGTGGGTATAATAGCCAATCAGCCTGATTTCCTGGCGGGCTGCCTTGACATCAACGCCTCGGACAAGATCAGCAGGTTCGTCAGGTTCTGCGACTGCTTCAACCTGCCTTTAATCACCTTTATGGATGTGCCCGGGTTCTTGCCCGGCACGGCCCAGGAGTACGGCGGCATCATCCGGCACGGGGCCAAAATGCTGTACGCCTATTCCGAGGCCACGGTCCCCAAGGTGACCATAATACTGAGAAAAGCCTACGGCGGGGCCTACCTGGCCATGTGCAGCAGCAGCCTGCGGGCCGACAACGTTTTTGCCTGGCCCACCGCCGAAATAGCCGTTATGGGTCCCGAGGGAGCCGTCAATATCATCTATAAAAATGAAATTGCCGGTGCGGAAAACCAGGATGAGGCCAGGGCCAAACTGACTTCCGAATACCGTGAAAAATTTGCCAACCCGTATATTGCCTGTGCGCGGGGTTACATAGACGACGTTATCGATCCCAGGGACACCCGGCAGAAAATTATTGAAACCTTGAAAATGCTGGAGACTAAACAGGAATCCAGACCCGGAAAGAAGCACGGAAATATACCGGTATAATTTCAGAATATGGGAGGTTTCCGATGAAAAGAAAGAAGATTACCGTTGTGGGATCCGGAAATGTTGGGGCCACCTGTGCCCACTGGGCGGCTTCCAAAGAACTGGGGGATATCGTACTGATTGACGTAATAGAGGGGGTCCCCCAGGGCAAGGCCCTTGACCTGATGGAAGCGGCCCCCATCGAGGGATACGACTGCAATATAACAGGCACCAACAGCTACGAGGACACAAAGGATTCGGACCTGATCGTGATCACGGCCGGGATAGCCAGAAAGCCCGGCATGAGCAGGGACGACCTGCTGGCCACCAACGCCAGGATAGTGGCTTCGTGCGCCGAACAGGCGGCAAAGTATTCTCCCGGCGCCTACATCATAGTGGTTACCAACCCCCTGGACATAATGACCCATGTGGCCCTCAAGGCCTCCGGCTTCCCGCCCAACAGGGTAATGGGCATGGCCGGGGTTCTGGATTCGGCCAGGTTCCGCACCTTTATCGCCCTGGAACTGGGTGTCTCCTTTGAGGACGTAAGCGCCTTCGTCCTCGGCGGTCACGGTGACGACATGGTGCCCCTGGTCAGGTACAGCTATGCCGGCGGAATACCCATTGAAAAGCTGATCCCGGCAGACAGGATAGCGTCCATTGTGGAGCGGACCAGAAAGGGCGGGGCCGAAATTGTAAACTACCTGAAGACCGGAAGCGCCTTTTACGCCCCCGGCGCTTCGGTGATCCAGATGGCCGAAGCCATTTTGAAGGATAAGAAAAGAATTCTGCCGGTGGCCGCCTATCTGCAGGGAGAGTACGGAGAAAAAGACATGTATTTCGGAGTCCCTGCCATTATCGGGGGCGGCGGGGTGGAAAAAATACTGGAGGTTGACCTGACTGAGGATGAAAAGGCCCAGCTGACCAAATCAGTCAGTTCGGTGCGCAACCTTTTAAAGCTGGTTAATCTTTAAAAACAGGGGGGTTTCTCATAACGGGAACCCCCATCTTTAAAAAATCTCTGTATATTGTATTCAATTAATATCACACTGAAGGGATGAAAACCAAATGCCAAAAAGACGCGTAGGTATTACAGACACCACTTTGCGGGACGGACACCAGTCGCTTCTGGCCACCAGGATGAAAACCGCCGACATGCTGCCCATAGTGGAGGAAATAGACAGCATGGGCTTTCATTCCGTCGAGGTATGGGGCGGGGCAACCTTTGACTCATGCATGCGCTTTCTGGACGAAGACCCGTGGGAGCGCCTCAGGACTTTAAAGAAAGGTTTTAAAAGGACCAGGCTGCAGATGCTTCTCCGGGGCCAGAATATCGTGGGCTACAAACACTACGCCGACGACGTGCTGGAGGAGTTTATAAAGCACAGCGTGGCCGACGGGATGGACATTTTCAGGATATTTGACGCTTTAAACGACGTCAGGAACATGGAAAAGGCCATTGAGTTCACCAAGCGGGAGGGCGGGCACGTTCAGGCCACGGTGGTCTACACCATCAGCCCCGTTCATGACTTCGACTTCTATATGAAAACGGCCAAAGAGCTGCAGGAACTGGGCGCCGACTCGATATGCCTGAAGGATATGGCCGGCATACTTTCCCCGTACATCGCCTATGACATTATCAAGGGCTGGAAGGAAAGGCTGGACATCCCGGTGCAGCTCCATGCCCACTACACCAGCGGCATGGCTTCCATGGCTTATATGAAGGCGATAGAAGCCGGTGTGGACGTGATTGACTGCGCCGTCTCCACCATGGCCCTGCAGACTTCCCAGCCCGCCATTGAAACCATGGTGGCATCGCTGGAAAACAGCCGGTACGAGACCGGTCTGGACCTTACAAAGCTGTCCAGGATCGCCGAGTACTTCAAAGAAGTCCGGAAGAACTACGAGCAGTTTGACAGCTCCTCCTGCAGCGTTGACACCAACGTACTGCTGTACCAGGTGCCCGGCGGGATGATTTCAAACTTTGTGAACCAGTTGAAAGAACAGCACGCCCTGGATAAACTTGCCGATGTTCTGGCCGAGGTGCCCAGGGTAAGGGAGGACTTCGGCTACCCGCCCCTGGTCACTCCCTCCAGCCAGATAGTGGGGACCCAGGCGGCCATAAACGTTATCGTGGGCGCCCGCTACATGTATGCCACCGACGAGGTGAAGAACTACATGCGCGGCTATTACGGCAGGCCGCCGGCGCCGGTGAACGAAGAGGTGCGCAAAAAGATAATCGGTGATGAAGAACCCATCACCGTAAGGCCGGCAGACCTGATCGGGCCCGAGCTGCCACAAGCCCGGGAACTGGGCGGGGAATACATTCAGAAACCGGAAGACGTGGTTTCGGTAGCGCTCTTCCCGCAGGTGGCCCCGGACTTTTTAAAGCGGAGAAAGGAACAAAACAGCCAGGGATAAGATCGAACTTCAAACCTCCAAAATAACCCACTTAAGTGGGTTATTTTTTTAACTTAAATTTAAACTTAACCGATCTCTTTTTTAACCGGAAATTTTACTTTTATTAACACCTTATATGTATATTCAAATTAAATAAAACTAACTTTAAAAAAGGAGAGGAAAAGTATTGCGTAAATCCAAACGGACCCTTGTGATTGCCCTGTTGATGGCCCTTGTCATCACCGCAGCCGGCTGTGGAAAAGGCGAGAAAAAGGAAGGGGACGCCAAAGGCGGCGGCAAAACCACAATAACCATCGCCGGGTCTACCTCGGTGCAGCCGCTCTCCGACGAACTGGCCAAAGCATACAGCCAGAAAAACCCCAACGTAACCATCAACGTTCAGGGCGGCGGTTCCTCCCAGGGAATTAAAGCGGCCGCCGAAGGTATCGCCCAGATCGGAGCCAGCTCCCGCGAGCTGAAGGAATCCGAAAAGGGCAAGGTAAAGGAAACCCCCATTGCCATTGACGGCATTGCCATTGTGGTCAACCCCAAAAACACCCGGGTGGTAAACCTGACCATGGATCAGGTGAAGGATATTTTCAGCGGAAAAATTACAAACTGGAAAGATGTTGGCGGACAAGACGCGGCCATCAGCGTAGTAACCCGTGAAGCCGGCTCGGGCACCCGCGGCGCCTTTGAAGAGATTGTCATGCATGACGCCAAGATCACCGACAGGGCCATCACCCAGGCCTCCAACGGCGCTGTCAGAACCACTGTGGCCGGAGACCAGAACGCCATCGGCTACCTTTCCCTGGGCTACCTCAGTGCGGAGGTCAAGGGGGTCAAGGTTGACAATATTGAGCCCACCGTTGAGAATATCAAGAAGGGCTCATACAAGGTTAAAAGGCCTTTCCTGTACCTGACCAAGGGTGACCCGGCCGGGGACGTCAAAGCATACATCGATTTCGTGCTCAGCCCCGAAGGGCAGCAGATTGTAAGCAACCACTACATTTCTGTTAAATAATTCCCTTCTTAATAGATAATTAACACATGGTTAACCGTGTATTAACTTCCCCGGGCAGGATTTTTACCTCCCGGGGATAACTTATTATTTGAACACCGGTTATTTTATGAGGATGAACAGCCATGAAGCGTTACCTGGAAAAGTCAATCGAAAAACTTCTGCTGTTAAGTGCCGTGGCGGCTATTTTTATTGTCCTTCTGATATGTATATTCATATTTATGGAAGGGCTGCCGGTGATACAAAAATACGGATTGCTGCATTTCATCACAGGTAAGTTCTGGCACCCCGACGATAACGAATTCGGTCTTTTGCCGATGATCATCGGATCAATTTATGTAACCATAGGGGCCCTGGTCCTTGGCGTTCCCCTGGGTATTGGCTGCGCCATATTCCTGGCTGAAATCGCACCGAGGAAAGCAACTCAATTTATCAGGCCCGTTATCGAGCTGCTGGCCGGCATACCGTCCGTAGTCTACGGTTTTTACGGCCTGGTGGTGCTGGTGCCCCTGATCAGGGAAATATTCGGGGGAAGAGGGTTTAGTGTTCTGGCCGGTTCAATTGTGCTGGCCATTATGGTCCTGCCGACCATTATCAATATTTCCGAGGATTCCATCAGGGCAGTGCCCCGGGAGTACAAGGAGGGATCCTTTGCTCTGGGCGCCACACACTGGCAGACCATCAAAAAGGTACTGCTGCCCACAGCCCGGTCGGGTATTGTTACCGCAGTGGTGCTGGGAATGGGAAGGGCAATAGGCGAGACCATGGCCATAATCCTCGTCACCGGTAACGTGGCCATGGTTCCAAAATCGGTATTTGAACCGGTTAGAACCCTGACTGCCAATATAGCCATCGAGATGGGGTACGCCGCCGGCGACCACGCCAGGGCGCTCTTTGCAACGGGTATAGTGCTTTTTGTGTTTATCATGATCCTCAACTTCCTGGTAACTCTGGTTCCCAAGAGGGTTGGTGACTGACCTTGAAATTAAAAGCCACCAGAATTGAAGAAGTTATTGTTAAAGTATTCCTGTTTATATCTGTGCTGATAACCACAGGCAGCCTTGTTGCCATCATGTTTCATATACTTAAACAGGGATTGGGAGTTGTAAGCTGGGAGTTCCTTACTGCATACCCCGAAGATATGGGCCGCGGGGGAGGAATATTCCCGTCCATAATAGGCACCATCTACCTTATCGCCGTTTCACTCTTATTTGCGGCCCCCATAGGGATTCTGGCAGCCATTCACCTGACCGAGTATACCAAAAAGGGCAGGCTTGTCAACCTGATCCGCTTTGCCACTGAAACACTGGC
This sequence comes from Bacillota bacterium, assembly GCA_049323615.1. Lineage (GTDB taxonomy): Bacteria > Bacillota > Desulfotomaculia > Desulfotomaculales > Desulfocucumaceae > JBMOPD01. The sequence continues at coordinate 6,816 of JBMOPD010000081.1, forward strand.
AGGCATCCCGTCAATAATCTTCGGCCTGTTCGGCTTTGCTTTCCTGGTTATTTTCATGGGTTTCCGGTGGTCTATCCTGTCCGGCGGCCTGACCCTGGCCATCATGATCCTGCCCACTGTGATCAGAACCTCGGAGGAAGCGATAAAAAGCGTTCCCCAGATATACAGGGAAGGCAGCCTTGCCCTGGGGGCAACCAAGTGGCAGACAGTATACAAAATAGTTATTCCGGCAGCCCTGCCGGGTATTGTGACTGGTATAATACTGGGCATAGGCAGGGCAGTGGGGGAGACAGCAGCAGTTCTTCTTACCGCCGGCAGCTCCCTCAACCTGCCCACTTCTGTTATGGACCCGGCCAGATCTCTTTCCATTCACCTTTTTGTGCTTGCATCCGAGGGTATTTCTTTCAAAAACGCGTACGGCACTGCCACAGTCCTGATCATATTAATATTAATCATAAATTTTACGGCTAATTTGTTGATGAACAAAATGACATCCAGGACCTCCTAATTAAATTTTTATTCTCAATATTTATATCCAGTTGCACCCCCTGTTTTAAATATGCATATCCGGGTAATTTACGGTAAAGAATATGTATGTTTAAAACGGGGGTCTTATTTTTGGGTATCTGTGAAAAACATATCTGGCCGGCACTAAAACTGGTCTTATCTGCAGGAACACCCATACAGAATTTAGTCGACAGGGGAGGGGAGACCCACCTTTTTCTTAATGATCAGGCCGCTAAAATCCTATTTAATGATAAGAGGCGGGAAGTCTTCAAAGTAATCGACAGTTACAGAAACTTTATTGACCTGGGGAACCTTTGGGCAGATAAGGGCTGGAAATGCTTCGCCCATTATTATCGTCCTGAAAACGGAAATGGCTTTATCCCCTGGATATCAGCCCTCAGTGAGTGTCTTAGCCACTTTAACAAGGCAGTAACCAGCTGGAAAAAGGGCAAGCGTCAAAAATCAATGTTCTATCTTGGAGCCACTGCCCATATAGTTCAGGATATGTGCGTTCCACATCATTCTATGGGTATTGCCTTTAACGGCCATAGAAAATTTGAAGTATGGGCAATGGATAACAAAGAATATTTTAAAGCAGAAAATAGTGGGCTATATAACAAATTTAATAATATAATTGAGATAATAGACAATAATTCGCGCATTTCCAAACTGTATTACGATGATGTAGCAAACTTTGATACAAATAGATACATTGTTGCAGCCAGGGAGTTGCTTCCCCTGGCACAGGCTACAACTGCGTGCTTATTTGATCACTTTTTTAACATAGCATCATAACATACATATTAAAAAGTAATTTTAATTATTTGAGCATATCCTGGATAATTATTTATTATAATTAAATTTTTGAATTTTTAAAAAAATCTCTTATTGGAATACAATATACATTGAGGCACACAAAACACCCTTTCAGCGTTTTGTTCTGTCCATTAAAGGAGAAATTAATGATTTTTTTCTCAAAATACAATAAAATTAGTAATAAATATTTGATACTATAATCGTTTTTAAATAGCTCCCCAACATACTTTCCGGGATGATTTAAATATGATTAAGATCGACCCTGAAAAATTAAAAAAAATTCCAAAGAAGTGTATCCTTGATGAAGATAAGGTTTGTGATAATTGCTGTGAGTGCTTCATCTGCGACATTGACCCCACGAAAATATGTGATAATTGCGCAAAATGTCTTGAGTTGGCAGATTTTAACGCAATAGAAATAAGTGATATACTTTTATATGATGAAAAAATTTTTAAATACGGGAAGAATGGTAAAAAAAAGTCGGCAGAGTCCAAAATTAAGGTCGGGGTCCCGGAAGAAATCAAGAAGTAGATTTTTAAAAAATAAATAAGTTCCGATAAGATATATTATGTTAACTTTTAAGAATAATACCCGTGCTGGAATACAGGGACCAGGAGCCAGGGGACAGAACAGCAAAAACAAGAGGCGCGGGCCGCAACAAGCCCACGCCCCTTTTATTTTTAAGGCCTGACAGGGCCGGTGGATATATAATCACACCGGCCATGTCATTTTCTCCTCCCACAGGGCTTCCTGTGAAGCGGCCGGGAAAAATTCAATCATTAATAATATTTATGCTTGTGTTTTCGGGGTGTAACCGCAGGTGCCAGGTTGGCCCGTTAAAAAACGGACAGCACTTTTCACTGTCCGCTCATCAGTTCTTCCCTGATCCACTTTTCTATCCCGGCGTTGATATTAAACAGCCCTCCCCTTTTCATGTCACCCCCCTGGTCCGCCACACATTTTGCCAGCATTTCTTCGGGCGGCTGCTTTTTTACCGGATTGCTTTCCGAGCTGTATCTTTTAATCTTGTACAGGGCCAGTTTGGGATTCCCCTCATAAACGTCCACTACGAAAGCGTAGCCTTCCCGGTTGAGCTTAAATTCTTCACCTACCTTGAAGTCCCAGATGATCTTTTGTTCGATTTCCTGCCAGAGACTCACTGTACCACGCTCCTCTCAAACCAATGTAATGGAATGCAAGCCGTTAAACCCCTTTCTTTTTACCCGGGAATATTCCCCCGTGTATGTACCTGGCATCCTGTATGTTGTAAAAGGCGTCGGGGTATATCTCATCCAGGGTGCGCAGCGCCTTTCCCAGATCCTTCCTTTTTAGTGTCACAAACAGTATTTCTCTTTCCCCGTCCCTGCCGCGGCCGGTTACCGAGGTCACGCCGAATCCCTTGCCGCGGAGAGTCCGGGTAATTTGATCGTGGCTGCACTGATCACAGAATACCTGAAGCGACACGTATCCAAGGGCCAGCCTGGTATCAATCAGGCTGCCCACATAGTTGCCGGTGGCAAAACCACCCGCATAAGCAACAACCTTGAAGGGATCGTCCAGTCCCCCGGCCAGCACCTGGTTAAGGGCCAGCAGGAATATGGCCACCTCGGTAAACCCGATCACTGCGGCCAGCAGCCTCCGGTCCCTGGTTAACATAAGAATCCTTATCACATCAAGGGACATGTCCGCCACTCTGGCAAAAAATATTAACAAATAACCGCCCAAAAGGGGCCAAATATACTCCATACCGTCCCTCCCCCCGGCAATAAATTAACTATACCAAACAAAAAAGCATCTGTTCAAGATGCAACTAATCTTTTCTTTTCTTTTTATGCTGCTTTTAGTCTTTTTCCAGCAGGCGGCTCATCATATGTTTCCGTGGCCATGGCTGTTTTGATTACAGCCTCAGGGAGTGCCTTTTTATCCAACTGCTATTGTCATCTCCTTTAACTTTTTGTGCCAGCAGTTCCTCGTAATATCCCACCAGCCTCCGGGCGCTTGCCTTTGAGGAAAGGGCCGTTACGTTTTCAAGGGCGGCCTCTCCCATGCGCCTTCTCAATTCTCTGTCGCGCAGCAACAGGTCCAGTTTTGATGCAAAATCTTCTATGGAGTTTTCCGTTAAAAAACCGTCCTCACCATCCTTAACCATTTCACTCACCCCAAAGGCGCTTACGGCGACGGACGGCACTCCTGCAGCCTTGGCCTCGCCCAGCACCAGCCCCTGGGTTTCGGTAACCGAGGCGAAAACGAAAAGGTATGCGCTGCAGTAGTATTTAACTACTTCCTGCCTGTCCAGGGTGCCGGTAAAGATGACATTTTCCAGTATTCCCAGTTCCCTGGCCTGATTCTTCAAATTAGACTCCTCGGGACCTCCGCCCACCATTACCAGCCTGGTGTCGGGGTGCGCCGGAAGAATCCCGGCATAAACATCAATAATAAATTTATGGTTTTTCTCCTGCCCCAGCCGCCCCACGCACAGGAGCACCCTGGCGTCCTCCGGCAGGCCGTGCTTCTGGTGAATATACCTGCCGTACCCGGGTTTAAAACTTTCAATGTCAATCCCGGTGGGAACCGTTTTAATCTTGGTTAATATTCCGTTGCTCCTTAAATGCTCGGCAATGATATCAGTGGGGGTGATTACCAGGTCGCAGCCGTTGCAGAATTCCCGGTAATAACGCCTGGTAATTTCCCTGGCCAGATTCTGCCCGAAAGGCACATAGTGAATATACAGGTCGTAAAGGGTGTGGAAAGTAAAAACCAGCGGCACCCCCAGGGTCCTGGCGTACTTCGCCCCCAATCTGCCCAGCATGAAGGGGGAATGAACATGAATTATATCGGGCCTTAACCTCTTTATGGCCGGCTTCAGGCGCAGGGAAAAGGGAATGGCCAGGCAGTAACCGGGGTTTGTGGGGGCCGGCAGCGAAGCAAACCTGAAAACCCTGCTGTCCTTTTCGTACTTCGGGTAGCTGGGCGCAAAAATATTTACCTCATGTCCCAGGCCGGTCAAATCCCTGGTAAACAAATCTATGGAATGCACCACTCCACTGGTATAAGGTCTGTAGCTGTCAGTGAAAATACCTATCTTCATGCAAACCCTCCGGGACTGTCCTGTATTGCACCAACATTATACCACAAATTCCCTTGCCTTATTGCCCGTTCCAAACCAGGGAGAGGTAATTTATTTTCCATCCTTTTGCGGTTCTGGACATGGCAAACAGGCCCTTTCCGGTCTCATTATGGCCAGTATCCACGTCTTCTATACCGATCAGGGCCTCCGCCACCGCCCTTTTACCGTCATCAAACAGTATACCGATCCCCAGCAGCCGGGTCCGGCTGTACCAGTCAGTGGGTTCGGCAATAAAATCCCACGACTTCCGGACCAGGTCTTCCAGGAGAACACCTTCATAGTACCTGCCTAAAGAAGCATATACCTCCTGTTTTGTTTCTGAAAACATCCATGTCCGGTCCTCCACCGCTCCGCGGACCACCGCCTCCAGTTCGTACTTTGACCGTGAGTTGCCTGTGTATGTAATCTTCCGCTCATCCTCTATTCCCTCCACCGATATCCTGACGTTCATGAGAATAAACAGCGCTGGTATTATGATCAAAAGTTTCAACCGGCTCAAACAACCCCACCCCCGTTACATTTAGAATTCAAGAAACGGGGAAGCTTTTCCTTTACATTTTATGGTAATTGCTGTCTGTTAAACAATATTTTTTCCTGTATTTAACTGAAATACAAAAAGCCGCCTTTTCCCAAGGCGGTTACAGTCCCCTCATATATTCAGGTTTTAGTTTATACTTCTGCGGATTGTTGACCACGTCTTCCAGCAGCGCCGCCAGCCTGTCCCTGTCTTCCGGCAGGCTGCCCTTCAGCGGCAGGTAATTGGAGGCGTGGTTGCACCGGAAAAGGCACTTGTTGTCCAGGGAAAGGCCTCTCACCAGCCAGTACAACTCCCGTATGTTTTCCCGGGGGGTGAGCGGCTCAAACTGACCTTTTTTTATTTGTTTGTAAAGAACGGTGTTTGGCGTCGGAGTAAGGGTCAGCGCCCCTATATAGTCGGGCTGAATTTTATTTAAAACGGCCGCTGTTTCCACAGCGTTTTCACGGGATTTTGCTTTCCCCCCCAGGCCGGTAAGCACGGTTACGGAAAGATCAAATCCGGCCTCCCTGGCCTTGCGGCCGGCCTCCACCATCCCGGCGGAGGTTACCCCCTTATTGACCTCTTTCAGTATTCCGTCGCTCCCCGACTCCACGCCGAGGTAAAGCATTTTCAGCCCGCTGTCCCTTATCGTCTTCAGCTCGGCAGCTGATTTTCCCAGCAGGTCCCCGGGACCGGCATAGGCAGTGACCCTTTCCAGTCCGGGAAAGGTGCCGTACAATTTGTTTAACAGCCTGACCATCAAATCGGTTTCCATGGCCAGGGCGTTTCCGTCGGCCAGAAATATTCTTTCTGCTCCCCGGGCGTAATCCGACGCTTCCCTGATGTCCGACTCAATCTCGTCCCATTCTTTTACCCTGAACCTTTTCATTTTGTACATGCCGCAGAAGGTGCAGGCATTATGGGAACAGCCGATGGTAACCTGCAGGATCAAACTAAAGGCCTCACTGGGAGGCCTGAACAAAGGCATATCATATTTCATCAGGAACTTCCACCTCCGGCCCGTTAATGCCTGGGATTGGCCCCGACTGTTTTGATGGCTGTAAGTATGGCGGAGGCCATCTGGGCCTTGCCCCCGATCAGGTCAAAGCTGACCTGTTTTATAATGGTACCCTTGTCGGTGGCCACATAGTGGGGGGGAATGCTGTTCAGCGCCAGCGCCTTCATGTCCTCCCGGCATTTTTCACAGGTACACGTCCCCGGGTTCTTCTTTAAATAATCTTTAAGCAATCCGCCAAACAACTGTTCCACAGCCACTTCGGCGTAATTTTTGATCATTACGGCACCACCTTGATCACTTTATAGTGGTAGTTTTAACTTAAATCTCCCCTGGAACAGGGGATGCACACAACCTTTCCGTTGGCTCTGACAGTTCTCGTCTCCATCACGGACTCGCCGCATTTTTCACAGCGCAGCGACTGGTAAATGCTGGCCCGGGGCGGTAAGGCAATGTCCACCTGCCTGAGATCAAAATTTTCCTCTCCGGAATTCAGTATATCCTGTATATGCTTCTTCTGCAACTCCATAAATTTCCTTTTTTCTTCACCGGTGGCTTCCCCGGTGTTTACCTTCCTGCGCAGTTCGCCTAACTCAGGATTGTAAAAGGCTCCGTACCTGACGGCCACCCTCAACGCCTTTCCGTGGGACCGGCGGGCAAAGGTATAGACCTGCTTGCCGTGATCCAGGAAAAAGAGGTTGCCCTTGCCGAAGGTACAGCCCGCCAGGACCTGCACCGCATCAACCCCGCAGGCGTTGTTTTCCACCATGGCCACCAGTTCCTCATCCACGGACCGGGAAACCCCCAACTTTTCCAGTCCCAGGGTGGTGGCCCGGAAGCCTATGGCCAGCCCGGGGCAGACATGCCCGTGAAATTCACACACCTTTTCCCAGGGCGTTTTTTCTGTACACATCACAAATACCCCCTAATTTTCATCACCAAAGGATATGCCCAACTGCCTCGCGGATTTCAGCAGGTCCAGGTCCAGGGGCACCTTTCTCTGGCCCCCCACTGCCTTTTCCAGGGGAACGGTGTCTATTTCGGATCCCTTCAGGCAAACCATGTGCCCGTACCGTCCCTCCATCAGGTAATTGACCGCAGCCGTGCCGTACCGGGTGGAAAGTATCCGGTCAAAGGCGGTGGGTGAACCTCCCCTCTGCAGGTGGCCCAGCACAGTTACCCTGGACTCCTTCCCGGTAATGGCTTCAATTTCGCCGGCCACAACCTGCCCTATGCCGCCAAGCCTGATGGGGTCAAAGCTGTCTTCCACCCTTTTTTGCACCACCACATCCCCGCCCTTCGGCCTTGCCCCCTCGGCCACCACAATGATGCTGAATTTTTTGTTCTGGTTGCTGCGGTGGTTGATTTTCCCGGCCACACAGTTGATATCATAAGGTATCTCCGGGATCAGGATCACATCGGCGCCGCCGGCCACCCCTGCCGCCAGGGCTATCCAGCCGGCATTGCGGCCCATCACCTCCAGGACCATCACCCGGTGGTGGGACTCGGCGGTGGTATGGAGCTTGTCAAGGGCCTCGGTGGCCGTTGTCAGGGCGGTGTCGAAGCCGAAGGTCTGGTCGGTGGCGTAGAGGTCGTTATCTATGGTCTTGGGCACACCGATGAGCTTAAGTCCACGGTCGTAAAGCTCCTTGGCTATGGCCAGGCTGCCGTCCCCGCCGATGACCACCAGGGCGTCCACCCCGTGAATGCTGGCGTTCTCAAATATTCTGTCCGAAACATCCACAAATACTTTGTTTCCGCCCCTTTCGATGGGATAGTGAAAGGGATTGTCCCGGTTGGTGGTGCCCAGTATGGTCCCGCCCCTGGGAAGTATGCCGGCCACATCGTTTTCGGACAGCTCCCTGACCTGGTTTTTTATCAGTCCCCCAAATCCGTTCAGGAAGCCCACCACGGACAGGCCGTATTCCCTGATGGCCGGCTTTACGACGGCCCTGATTACGGCGTTCAGTCCGGGCGCGTCGCCCCCGCCGGTGAGAACACCTATTCTTTTTATACTTTTCCTGTTACCCATCTTGGCCTCCCGGAAACCTAACAGTTTTTATTCAGGAAATTCAACAGCAGGGTATTGACGGCGGAGGGTTGCTCAATCATCAGCATATGCCCGGCATCTTCTATTATTTCAAAGGCTGCGTTTTTTATATTGTCGGCCAAAAATTTCCCGTATTTAACCGGGGTCAGAACGTCCTTTTCCCCGGTCATGACCAGGGCCGGCACATTTATTTCACCCAGCCGGCCGGATACGTCGAATTTGTCGCAGGCCGTGAAATCCGAATAGAAGACTGAGGGGCCGGTATTTTTAATCTCCTCCTCGGCGGCCTTGATCACTTCTGCCGGGGTCCCCGGCCTGTACATGAATCCTGCCATATTGTCGGGGACACTGCCGCTCCCGAATGCTTCAATAATTGCCGGCAGCACCCGGAGCCTCGACCCCGTTCCCATCAATACGAGCCCGGCCAGCCTGTCCGGGTAGTTTAAGGCAAAGTCAAGGGCCACTGCCCCGCCCATGGAGTGTCCGGCCAGGAAGAACGGGTGCCCCAGCAGGCATTCGGAAAAGGCCCGGATAAATTCCCGGTAGGATTCGATGCTGTCGCTGGAACTTCCTCCCGACAGCCCGTGGCCCGGTAAATCCACAGCCATGGCCAGGTATTCACGGCCCAGCTGCAGGACCTGGAACGACCAGCGGGTATGACTTCCCCCGGCGCCGTGGACGAATAAAATGGCCTGCTTCGGCTCCCCGCCGCCCGGCGTCTTTGCCGAATAGTGATATTTCACACCGTCAATGGCCACGTAAGGCAAAATATTCACTCTCCTATCTCAACTGAAAAAAATACCGGCGCCAGGTCCGGTTTTATTGCCTGCTGATAATGCCAATTAATGATGTGAATGGGCGTCGCAACCGTGAGAGGTTTCCTTTTTCACATCCTCGTATTTTTTCCACATTGCCGTCAGGGCGTACGCCACCGCCAGCATTCCGATGGTGGTAATCACCCCGAAAATTAATCCCTGCCACCATGTTTCAAAAAACATTAGATCTCCCTCCCAAGCCCCGTGTCTTCCTGGCGCAAGACAAAGGAGTATACTGAATTACTATTCAATCCTGCTGCTTACTGTCCCGCCCGGCGGGATAATTCGTCCAGGATGTTCTTCAGCTGCTTTGTGGATTCGCCGTAGCCCGCCCAGTCTCCGGATTTCAGTTTGGACAGCCCCTCCTCGTATACCCTGTTGGCTTCGGCCACCAGTTCCCTGACCGTCCTTTCGGTCCCGGGTTCGGGTTCTTTAACCTGGGGCCCTTCTGCTTCCCGGACCGTGTCCTGCCCGAATATTTTCTGCAGCGACTGCTCAAGGGTGGGCTCCATCACAATCTTGTCGCCGTGGGCCACGATTACCCGCCTCAGTTCGGGCATCTTGCTCTGCTCGGACTGCAGGTACAGCGGCTCCACGTAGAGCAGGGAGTCTTTAACGGGTATTACCAGCAGGTTGCCCCTGATCACCGACGACCCCCTCTGGTTCCACAGGGTCAGCTGCTGCGATATATAAGAATCCTGGTTTATTCTGGCCTCCACCTGGGCGGGGCCGTAGACAAGCTCCTGCTTGGGAAACTCGTACAGAAGGAGTTTGCCGTAGTTTCCACCGTCGGACCGCCCGGCCAGCCAGGATATCATGTTGATTTTCTTGTGCGGTGTAAAGGGCATTATCTGAATAAACTCGGGCTGTTTCTCACCGGGCAATTTGACTATGGTATAGTAAGGCTCCATCTGCTGTTCCTTGGCCCCGAAAAGCTCGGTGGGCAGGCTCCACTTGTCTTCCTTGTTGTAGAACACCTCCGGGTCTTCCATGTGATAAACCATATATTTACCGGCCTGGACCATGAACATGTCTTCCGGGTACCTGATGTGGCTGCGCAGCCCCGCAGGCATCTCCGGGAGGGGCCTGAACATGCCCGGGAAAATCTTCTGGTAAGTTTTGATCAGCGGGTCGCTGTCATCGGCAACATAAAAATTAACTGTGCCGGTGTAAGCGTCCACCACCACCTTGACCGAGTTCCTGATGTAGTTAAGGCCCCTTTCAAAGGGTTCGGCATAGGGGTACATGTCGGTGGTGGTATAGGCATCCCACATCCAGTAAAGCTTGCCGCCTTCAATGACCATGTAAGGGTCCCGGTCATAGGTCAGAAAGGGCGCTATTTTGGGTACCCTCTGGGTAATGTTCCGGTAATACAGCACCTGGCTGCCGGCCGTTATCTCGCCTGACAGAAGCAGCTTGTAATCGCCCAGGGACAGGGCGAACAGCGCCCTTCTCAGGATGGACCCCACTTTTACCCCGGTATTCCCGCTGAACCTGGTATAGGCGTTGTCTTCACCCTGGGGGTAGTCGAATTCGTCGGTTCTGGTATTTACTATCACATAGTTGTCAGTTAATTCCCCGAAATAAATTTCCGGCCTTTCAACCTTGAGGTCGATATTCGACACCGGGGGGATGTCCTTGATCATCAACTGCGGCATACCCTCGGAGGTTACTTCGTTGACCGGGCTGGCCACCACCCCGTAACCGTGCGTGTACTTCAACCTCTGGTTTACCCACGTCTTGGCGTTGTCGGGCAGTTGCTGCTGGTTCAACTCCCGCGGTGAGACCATCAGCTGGCGGTACTTCCCGTTGATCATGTAGCGGTCCACATCTATACTCTTCAGCTCGTAGTAAGTCCTCATCTCCTGGATCTGGGCATAGGTCTGCTGCAGGGGGCGGTAGTCCCACAGCCGGATGTTATCCACCGTATCCCTGTTTTGCTGTATATCTTCGACAGTCAGGGTTTTGCCTGCGGGGAAGGCCTTTTTCTCCACCTGGTCGAGGTTGTAGGCCATCCTGGTATACTTGATGCTATTTTCGATATAAGGTTTCTCCCGGTTTAACTCATTCGGCACCACATAGAATTTCTGGACGAAAACCGGGTAAACCCCGCCCACCAGCACCGAAACAAGGATTAAGGCCGCTATTGAATAAATTACCAGCCTGAACCTCTTCAGAAAGATGTTTATGATGATGGCCAAAGCGATTATTATGGACACGTAAAACAAAATTTTATAGGCCAGGAGATTGGCGTGGATGGCGGTATAGCCCGGCCCGTGGGCAATAGTGCTGGGTGTGTGCAGCAGGTTATATTGCTCCAGTTGGTACCCGAAGGCCCGGGCCAGGAAGAATACCGCGGCCAGGGCCGAAAGGTGATACCTGGCGGCGTCCGACCCCAGAAAACCGCTTGCCTGCCCGCCGGCCCTGTCGGCCACGAAATAGGCGATGGCCACCCAGAACGCAATCAGTATTATGGACCAGATAAAGAGCCTGTAAATAAACTCATAAAAGGGAAGCTGAAAAACATAAAAGCCTATATCTTTAAAGAATATAGGGTCTGTGACACCGAAGGAAGTTGGATGCAGAAATTTTTGCAGCACAACCCAGTCTCCGGTTACCGCCGTGCCCACAAAGAAAGCCATAACCAGGCTGATCAGGGTGTAAACGGCGATAATGGGGCCGGATTTGGCGTATTTGCTCAGGGGAGAACTGTAAAGGGTAATTACGTTTTCCTCGTCCTCTATCATTCTGTTGGTGTTGGCAGCCTTTATAAGCCTGGATCTGGTGGGCAAAAGATTGATAAAAAGCAAAACGAAGAAGGCCGCCCCCACCGCCACTTTCAGGCCAATTTCAGAAAGGATGATGGTCAGAAATGTATTCTGGTACTGCAGGGCCCCGAACCAAAGCCAGTCGGTGTACAGGTGGGCGCCCCAGCGGGCTAAAGTCAGTACTGCCACCAGTGCAACTATAAGAACAGTCAGTAATCTTTGCTTCATTAAATAAAATAACCTCCTGCACTTTTCTAAAAAACTATATTACTAAATTACATTCCGCGACTGATGCGGCGCCTTAACAAACCCACCGGTTACCTGCTAAACTACATGGGTTTGGGAACTTTCTGCGACTTGTCGGACTCTTTCCTTATCTTGGCCTCACAAATCTGGCAGAAAACAACCGATTTCTTTGCCGGCACATCGTCTTCATCGTCATAGGGATCCGGCTTGAACTCCTCAATCTCCACCACTCTTCCGCACATCATGCAGGTAATTTTCATTATTTTATTCCCCCCGGATGGCTTATTTTACAGTCATGTGCTTAATTCGTCAACAATCCTCCTTTTCCTGCCTTGCCTGGCCGTGGGTATTTTAAGGATCTTCTAGATGAAACAGCCATTAATACAAAAATACATAAGGCAGTATTCCTCTTAGAAGTACTCTTTCAGTTCACCGGCCATATCTTCGGGCAAATAAAGCGTCCAAAAGTCGTGGTGAAGCGTCTGCATATTGCTGATATCGCTTCCCACCAGGGGGAAAAGCGTGAACCGGCCGATCATCCTGGCGGTACAGCAAAACCCCTTGTCCTCCCTGCCGGCGAAATACAGGGCCATGTTAAAGGCCGGCAGATTAATGGAATCGTAGTACTTGATCACCTTTTGAAACCCCAGGGCAAGTTCCTCCAGGTGTTCAGCAGTAATGTCATTTATGGTGGAACATCCCCTGACTACGGCCATAACATCTCCCAGCGCCAGTGGCGCAAAGGCCGCCAGCCAGTCAATCTGTCCGGTATTGCCCAGGTACCTCTCCCCCGGCTTTTCCGCTTCAACCAGGTCATGCCAGTATATACTGCCGTTTTTCTCAAAATATGCGGCGGCCGAGTTCACCATATTCCTGTCCAGGTTGCACGGCTCCGGCCCGGAAATGACCTGCAGGTGCGGGTGAATCAGGGAGCCGCCGGCATAGGGCATGTAATTCCAGTTGATGGAACAGTACCGGGAATTTGCCGGATCCTTTTCGGCCACAACCTTGAGGTAATTCAGCCCCACTTGCATACTGTCCCTCATTACCGCGGTTGAAATATCCTGCATGGAAAGATAATGCTGCGGAGTCATTACTACAACGGCGCTGTGGGTCTCGTAGGGGTTGAGATTGGGCAGCAGCACCGACTCACCCACTTTAAGCCTTCCCTCGGGAATAAAATCTTCGGTAAAACGGGGGGCGGCCTTATCAATTATACCGGGACAGAAGGGGCAAAACCTCTGTTTCGATTCCTCCACAAAAGGCGTCCAGTCATGCCTGGGCAGCGCCACCTTACGGAAAGGAAACAGGCGCACCATCTCCCCGGTCAGTGGGTCATACCTTTTTTCGCTGTTGACCTCGTTCAGTTCAAAATTCTTTGTGGGGTCGTAGAATCTGGATTTACTTACAATTTTTCTGAAATTTATCATAAATAGGCCTCCTTTTGCCTTGTTAATCCTGTCCACCATTGGCACATAACTATTATAATTCATTTTAGTTGATTGTGGCACACTGTTTTTTGACGCCTTATACGCTGGAAGGGTGATATTTTACTATATCTTTACACCGGCTGGTATTTTATATCACCTTGACATCCGCGTGTATTCTGTTATAATTGTTATTGCGTTGTACGTGCCCGTTACACAGGGGAGTAGCTCAATGGTAGAGCAACGGTCTCCAAAACCGTAGGCTGCGGGTTCGAGTCCTGTCTCCCCTGCCAGAGAATGTCAAGTGTCTCAAGGGATTGAGGCACTTTTTACTTTTAGCGAAACCGGCGTAACAGCGAAATGGGTGCAATTTGGGTGCGAAAATGAAAAACGGGGCGCAGTTAAAAACCTACACCCCGTTTTGTTCTACCTAGTATCCAGAATACCCTTTTTCACCCAATCCCGGAATATTCGCCGGATGCCCGTATCTGGATTTAATGTAGTTAATCGCCGCCAGGGTATTGTCCAGAGGATTGAATATGTCGTCGTGCCCCGGCGCCTTGTACTGATCAAATGTCGGCTTCATCATCTGGAACAGTCCTGTAGCCTGATACCAGCCGGGGCCTTCCTTCCTCCTTGACGTCTGCCCGGTATTATAGTTCACCCACAGCGGATTTACCGCCATTGGGTTGCCGCCGGATTCAGACTGTATCAGAAGCTTGAGGTACAGCCCCCAGGTTTGATCCACGCCGGCCATGTCCATAGCCTGCTTTATCACTACCGGAGGTTCGCCAACCTCTTTTAATGCCTGCTGACGCAGTACAGCGCCGAAACCGCCGCCGCCCCTTGCGGTTAGAGCAGCACCGAAGCCTCCTTTTTTCTCCCCGAGTGCCGGAAAGTCCTTGGTTTCCGGTATCTCCTTGCCCTGTAGCCTTGCAGCTTTAATTGCCTGCTCCAGCAGTTTTCCCCTGCGGTATTCGGCTGACCTGGCCCACTGCGCCGGACTTTGTGCGCTGGTTATTCCCAACTTTTCTGTTATCCCCCGTTCAACTGGCGGGACCTCAACACCCTTGCCTTCTGCTATGGCCTGTTCGTATTGTTTTTGTCTTTCCCATTCGCCCAACTGGTTAACAAGCTGCCGGGACATGCCCAGGTGTCCAAGAAGGAATTTCCCGTAGTCCTTCAACATCGGCGCGCCGCCGATTTCCTCAAACTCGGTTATTTTCTGATCGTTGAAAAGCATTTCATTCTGCGCGATCTGGAAAGGAACCGTAATATAAGGGTTAACCATCGTTACTATTTCCTTTGCCCACTCCTGGAAGTCTCTCGGATCACGCAACCTTGACAACTCGGTATAGGGAAGGTTTAAAGAGAGATAGTGCAGATTTCCTTTCTCGTCAACCCATAGAGGAATAGCCTGGTTGTCACGTAACCACTGCGGCATATTTTTTTCGTCAACCTCGTTTAGATTAACCGCCGCCTCCCTGATATGTGTCGGCCCCGTAAAGATACCGGGAGCGCCAAGCAACCTCTCAAGCATCCGGGGAGTGGAGAATCTTACCCAAGCATAGAAGGGATATACCCAACGCCTGATCTCTTGCTCAGTCTTCGTCAGTTCCCCGTAATCGAACAGTGCCCGCCTGGTCCTCTCTGCCGCCTGCGCCGGCGACATACCGCTGTCTAAGTGGTGGAGGAAATTCGCCATCCTCCCCAGGCTGTCGGTATGCTCACCAAAAGCCCGGGAAGCGGAAAACGGGTGCCTTGCCCAATACGCCACATTCTGAAAACCATTTCGTTGCAACGCCTGCAGCATCCGGACCGCTTCCTCGGTGACTGTTCTGGCCCCGGCGGCCTCCATAAACATACCTTGGCCGCGTAGTGCTTCCCTGGCGAAACATTCCTTTACAACTTTGGTAGGGACCTGCCTTCCAGCTATCTCAACGTAAGGTATCGCCTCGGTCAGTACGGCCGCCGCCTGAGGGTATCTCAGGGGGTTGCCCATGCCATCGGCAATGTTCAGGAACACGTTGCCAATAAAGTTCCGCAAGTGAAATGCCGGCCTGAATAAAACAAGGGCCTTCCATGCCCTTATTGCGCTGTCTATGGCTTTTGTGGCTATCCTTACCCCTTCGTCTGAGTTGGTGATTATGGGGTAAAGGTTGGCAAGTCCCTTCGCTACTTCAGGGTGTACCCACTTCCCCTGCAGGGCGGGAATGCCGGAATCAGTTACGCTTACCCATCCTCCGGGGTTGCTGTTCTGCACAACGCCCCTGCCCATCTTAACCAGGTCCCGGCCCATTTCCTGGAGGACTACAGCCTGTTCCGTCAATGCCCGGTGAATCATGGTGAGTTGGCGCACGTCCTCAATAGGGGTAAGTCCCAGTTGTTTTGCCTGTTCCAATGTCGGGATGCTTCTTTTCCTGGTAAAGCTCGGTCTTGCGCCGACAGCCCCCGCCCTTCTCCACCTGTCAATGACAGCCTTTACTTTCTCCGGCGGGTCAAGGTAAAGGTGCTGGACATATTTGTCTATGGTATTTAGCGGGATCCCCTCTTGGGCGAATCTCTTGGCGTCATAATCGAACATAGCCGCCGCTTTTTCTGCCGCCCTTCTGGCTTCCGGCGTCCCCTGGACAGTCTCCTCAATAACATGCGGGGCCATTTCCGCCGCTTCGGTGGTCGTGCCCTTCCACCCTTCGGCAACTTCCTTCATGCCTCTCTCCCGCGCGAAGGGTATCTCCCGGGTGGCCTGCGTTATCCTCTCTTTGGCCCCGGTCACCAAAGCTCTCTCAACACCCTTGACGGCCATTGGAGTGTAATTGAAGGAGAACACCCTGCCCAGTGCGTCCCTGACCTTGGTGGCAGTTGCTGACTTCTCCACAATAGCACCCAAGGCAGTCCTGACCGGTGTAACATCAAGGAATGGCTTGCCCATAAAGCGCAGGGTGGTTTTGGTAATGCCGGGGGTGCCGGCTACTTCCGCAACACGTCCGACGGTAGCAGGTGCTTTTATTTTAGGAATCTCTTTCTTGGCTTGGCTGGCCATTTCTTTGTATTGCTTAGCAAGTCCCCGCTGTGCTTCAGCCTCTTTTTTCATCCATGCAATGCTGCCTGTAACGCCCCTTGTAGGGGAATATGTACCGTATTGTTTGGCTTGTTGCTTAAGGGCCTGCGCTTTACCTTTGGCCGCTTCTGCCACAGCTGCAAAACCTTTAACTTCTTCTGCCTTCTGTATACGTTGCTGTGTCTGCGCTATTTTCCCGAACCCTGTTTTTATCGGCTTCGTTTCCGCCGTGTAACCCATTGCCCTGCTGACCGCGGTTCCCAACCGACCTACAGGGATTTCTCCCCGCAAAGTATTTTCGGCTAATCTTGCCGCTGATTCCGGGGCGATTTTCCTGCCGGTTTCCCTGGCCACCTCTTTGCTTATGGCTTTGGCAAAACCCTTCCCACCCACCTGTGCTACCTTAGCCGTGCCACCGGTAAGGTAAGTTGTCGGGTCTAAAACAATATCGGTTGCAAGCCCGCCTATAAACTGTCCGGCTTTGCTTTTTTGTGCGGCCTGGGCGAGTGGCACGCCTCTCTCGGCGGCCTTTTCCAATACCTGTCGCCCGGTGATGTTCTCCCGCCCGGTAAAGCCCTTTTTTGCGGCTTCCAACACCCTGCCCGTACCGCCGCCACTGTATGCTTCGTAAACAGCTCCACGGACTGCCGCCCCTGGACGGTTGAGAATATCCAGGGCCTTTGTTAAAAGGTTCTGTTTCGGCTTTTGTTCGGGTATGGGTTCCCCCGCGGCCTCCAGCCTGCGCTCAAGGTTTACGTTGGTGCTTGCCGCCGCTAGAGTGGGAGAAGTTGGCTGCTCCGGTTTTTTTTGTTTTTGGCGGGTTGCCGCCGCACCGAAGCCGTAAGGCTGCTCTACATCGTAAACAGAATATCCAATTGCGTCACGGAAACCCATTGTTCTCACCCGCCTTATTGAGGTATAATCTGACCAAATAGGAGAGGTAGGTTGATATGTTGACCAAGAATAAAAATTTATTAATTTTAGCAGTTCTTGTTATATGCTACTTTGCTCCTCCGGGTGCTGCTGTTCGTAGTGCTGTATATGAAGTATATAGAGGCAGTAATATCAATACGATACTGGAAGCTGCAAAAAATGGTTTCATCGGAAAAGAATGTGTTAGTGGCCAAGATATTATTAATATAGCTGCCCAGAGAGGAGTGCCACTTGCTCAGTTTATACAGAAAAAAATATTTCCCGCAGATATAAAAACAACTCAAAAAATACAAACCATAGCACCTAAAGCCGTTCCACCGGAAGGACATCCACCTTACTATAAGCGGGATGCACTTGCTTCTGTTAGAATTGAAGGAACGAAGGAATTTAACGACGAAATAATAAAAGCCTTGAAACTCTTAAAAGAAAGAGCTCCAGAGCATTACCAGCGCGTCGGCAATTACGTTAGTAGTATTGAGTATGCTCCTAAAACAGACCCGCGAAATATAATCGCCTATGTTAACCCTTCCAAAACAGAAAATAGGGTATTTTTTATAAGTCTAGCACCTAAAGATAAATACAAAATCTATCGTTATGTATCTGCCATTACTCACGAATCACGACATTTGGAGCAGTTTTATTCTTTGCCCGAAATATTTAGAGATATGAGTTTAGTAGAACATGATGCTGTTAGTATTGAAATAGATGCCTTAAAAAAGGTAGGCGCACCACAAATATTTATAGATGCGTCTATAGATACATTGAAAGATAGGTGGTGGGAAACCAATTTAGACTTTGATTCCCCACCACCAAATTAATTAACCGCCTCCAAAGTACGAATAAATAGTCTGCAATATCCGGTTAGCGTCCGCTCCTTCACCCTCCATTACAGACCTGTACCGCTGGAAGTCTGCAAGAGCTTCATTGAGGCTTGAATAAGTCGGTATCTGCTGGATATATTTACTTGTTGCACTGTCGCTAAATTTGGTACTCGTCTGTTTTCTCGCCTCCAGCGTCTGTTGCCCTGCCCCCGGATACCCTTCCGGTACAGTCCCCGTCCAGCCGGCAATGGTCTTAGCCCTTTCGAGGGACTGCTCCGCTTCCCACTGACGCTTTTTCTCAGCTTCCTGTCTTTGCTGGGCAAGTTGCTCCTGCCACCACCTATTCCACTGGTCATTCCGGGACTGAATGTTTTGCATGGCGCTAAGTTGCTGCCCCTGTAGCCATTGTGCGGATTGCATCTGATTCTGTGCCAGTTGGCCCATAGTGTTCAGCCTTTGCTGCCCAAGTTGCAACAGGGCGTCCGTCATGCGGTTTTGAATGTCCGCCACACGGGAAGCCAGGAGTTTTTCTTCGGCGGTAAGCTGGTTGGAGAGAATCCGGTTTTCCTCCTGGAGCCAGATGCCGGATTGCAACAGGCCGCGGCGGTTCATCTCCTCCATCAGTAGCTGCCGCCTGCGGTCTACCTCACCGCGGATTTCCTTCAGGGCCGCCAGGGTAGCCGGGTCAAGTTCGGTGCCCTGCTGTTGGAACTGCTGGCGTAGTTGCTGTTCAAGAGTGTCGATAGTGCCAATAACCTGTCAGAAATCGCCTTAGCCAAAGCTGTGTTCTGCTTAGCTATTTGCTCCAAATAATCAAGCATGGCCTGGTTGTCCCGAACTGGATCATATGGTGGCGGCTGCTCCGGAGGCGGTTGCTCCGGAGGCGGTTGTTCAGCCTCGCCGCTCCTGTCCGGCGGGAGTATCATGCCAGAATTAGATCCCATCTGGTTGCCCTGCAAGAATGACGGCCTGTTCATTTCGTACATTGACCGCAGGAAGGCCTCCTGGTCGAATTGACCCATAGCATTCTGTCCGCCGCCGTAGGTACCCTGGCCGCCATAACCGCCGCCCATGAAATTATCAGACGGCCTTATCTGACGAATGAGAGAGCTTTCAGTTGCGGGATCAATTTGAGTAGGCCCTTGTTCTGGTCCAACAGACGTCCCCGGCCCCTGTGGTTGCCCCTGTCCTTGGCCAGATAACAGATAACTACCGCCCAATCCGCCGCCGGCAATAACTGTCGGAACTAAAGTGCCTGTAAAGAGTCCTTTCGTTGTTGCTCCTGCCGCACCACCACCGCCGGCAATCCGGCCGGCCTGTGATATTTGCGATCCTAAACGATAAGCAGTTTCAGAGAGTTTATTAGCCGTTTGCCCTACAACCCCCTGCCCAGCCCTGGCAACCAGTGAACCGCCACCCGGCACGGACGGCGTTAGTATGGGGCCCTGGCTCACATTTGGCTTGAAGAAACTCGGCAACAACCTGCCTCCAACCAAAGCCTCCCCAACGTCCTGGAGAAAACCGAGGCCAACCGCTAAAGGTTTTGGTGTGCCCTGTGCGGCCATCACATTGGTTGCACCCTGGCCTCCCGTAACTGCAATGGGGAATATTTTTGTTCTTTCCTGTTGTTCGCTCCATCTGTCCGGAGAACTGTACGGCCTGCTGCCTGGAATAGTATATCCGCCCACTTGGGGAACCGGCGAAAAGGACCTGACCATGGCCTGATTCAATTGGCTGGCGTAATTCAGCGCCGGGGATGCCGGAGAACTGCTCCGGCTACTTTTTGACTTGCTTTGGACGTTGTTGTAAATATGTTCATACTCCCACATCCAACAGCGCAGGAAAAACCCTCCTACTGACGTAATATTAATGATAATCTTAGTTCCGGCAAGTAAATCTAAAAACCCCAGTATCCACAAGGGCTGAGACATAAAAATCGTGCAAAAAAATTAGCAAAAAAGAGGAACACCGCTCAATTTTGGGGAATTGGTAAAGTAACCACACAAAACCAACCCCAAGGATGGTGCCCTCATGAGTATGGTAACACGGTTACTCACCAATAATCAATTAGAATCGCTGAGCCGGCAGCAAATCCGTGATTTACAACGCAAACATGAAAAGGCTTTTGCACGATTACAGAAGATGGCCGGTAAAACCAACCTGCCTGTAACCTTCGATAACACCACAGTAACCGGTTTTGGCAACTTCGGACCGTTCGAAGCGCTAAAACAGGCCATTGATTTTGCAGGGATAATCCAAAAGCATTTCACAGTCCACCGGCACCACAACTGCATATATAGTGCCGCCGAACTTGTTGACATCATGGTTGACTGCGCCGCTCTCGGGCTTTTAAGATTCGACCATATGAATCAACTCAAGAATGACCCCGGCTACCAGAGGATCAAAGGGATAGACCAAGTTCCCGATGAGCGGACATTACGTTACTTAATCTCTTAGCTCAGCATCGAGGACATCGAAAAACTCAAAAAAGCTAACCAGGCAGTTTTACTCCTGAAAACAAATATGGACGACCCCAGAGAAATTTGGCTTGACATAGATGACACCGTAATTACCGTTTTTGGAGCGCAGCAGGGCTCCGAAGCAGGATACAACCCCCGTTACCATGGCCGCAGTTCATACAAAGCAAAGGTTTCTATGAACTCTATAAAATAGTTGGTGCGTCAGCACTGAGCAAAGGTGGCCTTTGTTTCCGGCAGTTGTGAATTGCTAAACGCCGGCCTGTATAGCGGCAACACCTCCAGCAACGGCAGTTTCCTCGATTTTTTCAAGGAAACCCTGTCACTGGCGGGACAGAAGACCGTGGTCAAAGGCGTCAGAATAGATGTAAGCGTCAAATAAAACACACCTACAAATTAAAAAGCCTATATGAGAAAATAGCCTGAACACAATAGAAAGGAGATGTTCAGGATGGCAAACAAAGAACTTGGAACCATATGGGCACAGCGATTTTTGGAATTCGAAACCAGTAGGCAAAGCATAGCCGCCTGGTGCACCGAGCGCTCAGTCAAAGAAAATCAATTCTATTACTGGCGCAAGAAACTGCGTTCCTGTCAGACAGAAAAAGAACAACCGGTTAAATGGATTCCTATGGAATTAGAAATTGGTAGGCAAGTGAGACATGCTACAGACTCCATAGCAGTTCATATTGGGCAGGTGACGGTTGAGGTTAAAAAAGGGTTCAATCAGCACCTGTTCCGAGAGATAGTGCAAGTGCTGCAGACGGTATGATTGGCGAAGTATCAAGTAGGCAGGTTTACCTGGCCTGTGGCAGCACTGATTTGCGGAAATCTATTGACGGATTGGCGGTGCTGGTAAAAGAAGCCTTCGATTTAGACCCGTTCAGTCAGTACATGTTTGTATTTTGCAATCGCACCCGTGACAAGCTCAAGATATTGCAGTGGGAACATAATGGATTCTGGTTATTTTACCGGCGCCTGGAGCGTGGTAAATTTGATTGCCGGCTGCGGATGAAAGTGAGCGGTTAAAATTAGTTACCGTGAATTTCGCTGGCTTCTGGATGGATTATCAATTAAACAAAGCAGAGCACATAAAGAAGTTAAAGAACGCATCATTATTTAATAATACATTCTATTTTTATGGCTCATTTTGCATTTTTAAAGTGCAATAACGGTGATTATATGATATAATTATATCCATGAATAAAATAATTAAATTAGATCAGGAAATTGAACAACTTAATGATAAGGTTCTTAGTTTGGAGCAGCAAAACGCTGAACTTAACGCCAGGTTAAAGTGGTATGAGGAGCAATTCCGCTTGAGCCGCCAGAAACAGTATGGCGCTTCCAGCGAGAAGACTAATCCGGAGCAACTTAGCCTTTTTAATGAGGCTGAAGATATCGCCAACCCCAAATTGGAAGAGGC
>JBMOPD010000082.1:0-28164 GCA_049323615.1 Bacillota bacterium
CGATCCTTTCTTTCAATTGGAAAGTGATTCTTCGTTTGAAGAGGAGTGACAGTCATGAAGCCGGTTAAGTTAAAGGATGTTATTGAAAAACTGGAGTTTGCCGATGATAACTTTAAGTCGTATTACTCAAAAGAAACGGGTGGTATTTTTTCTTTATCGATTGATGAATTGCGTATTGCCGAGGATTCCGAAGATGACGATGATTTTTCCGGGCATCCGGAATGGCAGAGAGAATTGATAAAAGAGGCAATAGATGTTATCGAAAATTGGGAAAAGTATATTGAACTTCCTGACCGGTATGAGATTAATGAATACGGGATTATGGAGGACTTTTGCCTGTCGATAAGGAATGAGCGGATACGGGAGGATATGTGCCATTCAATAAATGGTAGAGGGGCCTTCAGAAGATTTAGGGATAAAATTTATCATTATGGTTTGGAAAAAGAATGGTACTCATTTAGAGATAATGCGCTACGGGGAATAGCAATATCCTGGTGTGAAGAAAATGGAATAATATATTTTGAGTAAGAGTTGCGGGAAGGTGAAAAGCGGGTGTCAGAAATTGATATAGAACGTATCCTTACCCATGTTTCCGGTTGCCTTTATTATTACGGGGCAATGTCTGGCCGGGATCTCTATGAGCGTCTTCGTGAATTTGGGGAGATGGAAATGCCTTATGCCAAATTCAGCCAGCTTGTAAGGAGCTGTGGTAAAGACTGGGATAGTGAGTATCCCTTCATATATGAGGACAAAATTTTCTACTACATGGGAGTGGAAGATCCGTCGTGGGTTATCGCGGGGCACCAAAGCAGGCCGGAAATTCCCTTTTGCCCGGTGACTTTGGAAGTGGGAAAGGCTGTAGTGGAAGATCGGGTGGAGTTTCTCTGGACAAAGCACGGAAAGAAGTTGTATGAATGGATGTTTGAGCGGCAGGAGGTCATTAATGAAGATAATAAAGATATGACAAAGCTTGCAGTGCTTGAAATTATGGATGCCATGCGCAATGATAACCGGCCAGGTGAGGTGCTACAAAGATTGCTTGATAACGTTGTGCTGGAGTCCTTTGATGAAACCAAGAAAGCGATGCAGATGGTAATGGATATTTGGAACAACATCCCTCACTGGGTGTTAAAGGGATGGACCCCTAACGAAGTGATGGAGAAATATGAAAAGCCTGCACTTAAGCAGCCATTGCCGGCTACCGGTTTTCCGATATCCGCAGAGTCTGTACAGCCGAAAGGCCGTAATGACCCTTGCCCCTGCGGCAGTGGCAAGAAATATAAACGCTGTTGCCTTATTTGCTGATAAAAAAGAGTCGTCTTATTTTATCAAAATCGTGATATAATAATGATATTAAATTAACCATGAGGTGAGCTATATGCCGGTGATTCGTCCCGTTTCCGATTTGCGGAACAAGACTTCTGAGATTGAGGAAATATGTATAAAAGAGCAAAAGCCGGTTTTTATCACCAAGAACGGCAGCGGTCATTTAGTCATCATGAGCCAGCAGCTATATGAGGAACAGCAGGCCCTATTAGAACTTTATGAGAGGTTGGACGAGGCTGAGGAACAAAGCCGCGCCGGAAAACGCCGCCCGTTCCGCGAGGCTATGGCAGACTTGAGGGGCCGTATTCATGAAAAAGTATCTAATTAATATAACCGAGGCGGCAGAGCAGGATCTGGCCGAAATTGTTGATTATATCGCAAACGACAATCCGCTGCCGCGCTTAAACTGGCTGAGGAAATTGAACAGAATATTATACGGCTTGAGGATTTCCCACTGATGGGCGCGGTACCGAAAAATAGAAGACTTACCAGGCAAGGATATCGTATTTTAATAGTCGATAATTTCCTGGTGTTTTACGTCCTGCTGGATAATGGGACGGTGGAAATCCGGCGTATTATAAGCGGGAAAAGAGACTATAAGTTCTTGTTTTAGTGGAAACATTGTTGGGTGGCATAGAAATTCATTATATAAATATGGTTGGACTGTAGTCGCCGATTAGTCACCGAAATACCCGAAAACCTTGGTAAATACCAGCAATAATCGATAGATAGCTGTTCTAGGGGAGGAACAAAAGGCGAAATTACTGATCACTTTCCATCAACGGTTGAAAATGCCCAGAAAGCTTTCTACAGAACTCGAAATCGAGTAGACCGTGATGAGCGGTCTCGTGGGTTCGAATCCCACTCTCTCCGCCAGACTACATAAAAACCAAGGGGTTATCGCCAGTTGCAGCGATAACCCCTTGGTCATTTCAGAGGGTAAAATGTGCCGCAGCCGACGGTTCAGCCGACGGGAGCCGCCAAACGGCTCGGAAAGGACCGGACCGAACTGCCAGGGTGTTCTTATGAAGCCTTTAAAGCTATCGCCCCCAAGTCAGGTTATTAAATGTCCTGCCAATTAACCATTGCCACAAAATGGTAAATTGTTGTGGTGCGTACTTTTCTGTGCCCGGAGAGCCTTAATTTCCCGGGAAATGTTTATGGGTTGAGTGTCAAACTTGAGATAAAATCGGAAGGCCATAGTATGGTCCCCGCTTTTTTACGCCCAAGGAGAGATATTTTAAATAACCGCCGCATAATTCTCACAGGGACGGGGCGTCAAAGGTTTCCTGAGTAATGCGGCGCCAAAGCATCAGATTACAATGACTGCTGCTTAATCCCCGCCAAAGGGGTCGCCTTCAGGTAACCCATGTAAACCATGGGGGGTAGGTAGGGCGACACGGGGTTCGGATGTCCCGGGTAATGTACAAAAATAATTCAGCCAAAGGCAGCCTGCACCGGACAGCAGGCCTTTGTGCGTCCCCGGGGCAGTGGCTGAAGGCAGGTTATTATTGCCACTTGAAATGCCTAAAAGGAGAGGTATAATTAGCTTGTAGGAACCCCCGGGGGTAGGATTAATTGGAGGTGTTGTCCATGACAAACAATGGCTGGAGCTGGAAAAAAGCAGGTGTCCTGATGGGATTGTTAAATGCCTTTCTGCTTGTCTTTTACGGCAAGCTACTGGGGGCTTCCACGGCCTATGTCAGCGCCACCGGCGGGCTGATCGGGAAACTTTCCCCCGGCTTTATAGCCAATAACCAGTATTTCTCACAAACCCCGCTGGGATTTACCTTTGAATTAGCCCTGATGGCCGGCGTGGTTTTTGGTGCTCACCTGGCCTTCAGGAAAAGCGGGGGTAAAAAAGAGGAGTTTTCAGCTGCCTGGCTTTCCCGCTTTGGTCCCAACAGGGTGAAGAGGTACCTGTTCGCCTTTTTCGGCGGGATACTGCTAATTTTTGGGGCCCGGCTGGCGGGGGGATGCACATCCGGGCACATTCTGAGCGGGTGGGCCCAGCTTTCGGTAAGCAGCCTTCTGTTTGGTATCGGTGTGTTCGCTGCTGGTCTTCCCGCCGCCAGGCTTATCTTCAGGCGTGTATAGATAAAAATATCAACAGGGAGGTAATGATGTGATGGATATTGTGGTTGGACTGCTTGTGGGAGCAGTTTGGGGATATATACTGTATAAAGCCACGGTCTGCGACCACGGCTGTATTGTCGGCGGACTGTCAATGCGCAATATGACCATGCTGCTGGTTATAATGACGTCTGTGGTCACCACCGCTCTGATTATTTACCCACTCAGCTCGCTGGGGATAGTTTCCCTTGTTCCGAAGCCTACCTACATTTTGGGCAATCTGGCCGGAGGCGCTATTCTGGGCATCGGCATGGCCATTGCGGGCTACTGCCCGGGAACCGCAGTGGCAAGCCTCGGGGCCGTCAAGGCAGATGCCCTGGTGACCATCCTTGGGGGCCTTGCAGGGGCGGTTCTTTATGCGGTGGCATTTCCCTGGATTAAGCCTTATCTGGTTGAACCCATGACTTACGGTAAGATCACCCTTCCGGGTGTCCTCGCAGCCAGGTTGGGCATACCGGCCCTGGCCGCTGCCCTGCTCATCATAGGGCTTTTTATAGGCGGGATAGTATTCATGTCCAGGTTTCAAGCATCCCGGGCCTGCGGTGTAAAAGGGGGCAAAACGGGCGGGAGCACAGTTCCGCCAGGGGTCGTTGCTACCCGATAGAATTCATAGAATTCAATGAATGTCGGTGATTCGGCAAAAAGCGGTCGTGCCTCAACTCCGGCATCCGTTATGGCTATAGGTACGGCTTTGAATCATTCTCCGGTGAGGACTTAAAGGCGTTTTTAAGGAGGCGGGGGACTCAAAGTAGAGCTCGCGCCTCCTTGCTTTTGGTGGCTGATCACTGTTTTATTATATAATACGGGATCATTTCAGCGGCAGTTTTGTATTTCAGGTTGCCTCCACAAAGTCGCTTGTGCCGCTGGCGGAGTTTCTTTATTCTCCTTCTGTCCGGCCCTCACAAGTTCTAATGCGGTGTCAAAAATAAAAGTAAAAGTAGGCGCCGGGTGATTTTAAATTTTCCGGGCGGGAAAAATAATCGAAAAGCCGGGGGAGGATTGAAATGTTTGATTATACCGTAACCACCGCCAAGGGTTTTGAAACCGCGGTGGCCGACCTGGAAAGGGCGCTTGCCGAACTGAAATTCGGGGTGCTCTGGAAGCTGGACGTGAAGGAAAAGCTGGCCGAAAAGGGAGTGGACCTTGACCGGCAGTTTAAGATACTGGAGGTCTGCAATCCCCTAAAGGCAAAGCAGGCCCTGGAGTCAAACATCAGGATCGGCTACTTTCTTCCCTGCAAGGTGGTGGTTTACGTGGAGGGAGGCCAGACCAGAATGGGTACCATCAGGCCTTCCAAGATGATGGGCATGATCGAGGGCGGGGTGCCGGAAGGCCTGGCGGACGAGGTGGATGAAATTCTGGCGGCGGCCCTGGAGAAGGCCAGGTAAACAGGCCGGGCGGCAATCCAGGGGCCCGGGAAAAAAAGACTGCGGGCTTTAAAAAAAAGCGGACAGCCAACAGTTCAAAACGACAGGGGGAGCCACTACCGCTGTCGTTTTTTTCAAACAGGCAGGGAAAAGGAAGTTGGGGAAAGGGTTGAAATAATACCGGCGTTGAATTATAATAATTTTTATTCGTAAACCCAAATATTAGGGAGCCGATTTATTTTGTCCGGCACTTTTGATGAAAGCGTAAATAATTTTGAAGAGGCCCTGCGGAGCGTCAACCGGGTGATCAGCTACCGCACCCGTGTTTTTTTGGCCCAGCGGGGACTTTCCATGTCCCGCTTCCAGGTGCTGCTGCATTTGCGGACCGGACAGGGAACCAACATGGGCTGCCTGCAAAGTCACCTTTTACTTGCCCCGGCCACCATCACCGGCCTGGTGGACGGCCTGGTAAACGACGGGCTGGTGGAGCGCTGGCGGGACGAGGAAGACCGGCGCGTGGTTTACCTGCGCCTGACCGGGGCCGGGGAGGACCTGCGCGGGGAGGTGCTGGACTTTTGGCGCCGCTGCCTGAAGGACGCCATTGACGTAGCCCCGGAGGAGCTGGACAGGGTAAGCGCCCTGTTAAGGGGAATCCATGAGGGTCTTAAAAAGGATGTCACGCAGCCCGGCGGGGACTGCAAGCAGCCAGAATAAGGGAGGTGACCTGCCTTGCGCGGCTCTGCGGCCTTCTGCGGGCAAAACCGCAGGTACATGATTTTTGCTGTAACTTCCCTGGCCCTGCTGATGTCCTCCGCCAATTCCACTATTGTGGTCACCGCGCTGCCGGCCATCCAGCGCAGCCTGAAGTCGGACCTGAGCTGGACCGCCTGGGTGATTACCGCCTACCAGCTGATGACCATGACACTGCTTCCGCTCATGGGGCGCATCAGTGACCAGTGGGGAAGAAGGCGCGTATTCCTGGCCAGTGTGGCTGTTTTTACCGCCGGGTCCCTGTTCTGCGCCTTTTCCTCCAGCATCTACGTGCTTATCCTGTCGCGCTTTATCCAGGCTGCCGGAGGCAGCTGCTTCATGCCGTCATGCATGGGCATTGTGGGTGACTACTTCCCTGAAAACCGGGCCCGGGCCATAGGGCTTTTCACCACTATTTTCCCCCTGGGCGGGATTATCGGGCCGGCGCTGGGCGGCTGGATACTGGATTTCGCCCCGTGGCAGGCAGTGTTTCTGGTGAACATTCCAATCGGCGTGCTGATTCTGGCTTTATCCCACCTGCTGCTGGAGTCCGACCCGGTGATGCGGCGCACCAGGCTGGATATAGGCGGGATAGGCCTTTTTTCCGCCGCCATGCTGAGTGTGATGTACTTTTTGACCCTTATAAGCGAAAAACCGGCGGCTGTCTACTCGTGGCAGTCCTGGGCCGTTTTGCTGGCAGGCGCCCTGCTGCTTCTGGCCTTTTTCCGGTGGGAAGGCGCGGCCGCCTCGCCGGTGATTGAGGTCTCCCTGCTGAAGAACCGCACCTTCGCTGTCATCAACGGGCTTAACCTGATCTACGGGGCCTGTGTTTTCGGCCTGATGTCCTTTATACCGTACTATGCCCAGGTGGCCTTCGGCATGTCCAACCTGGCCAGCGGGAGCATGCTGACCGCCCGGGCGCTGGGGATGATGGGCATGTCCGCGGTAACCAGCATGCTGCTGGGCCGCCTGGGCTACAGGCTGCCCATGGCCGCCGGGTTCCTTGTCCTGGCAGCCAGCACCCTGGGGCTGCTTCCCTCCCTGCAGGGTCGGGTTATGCATGGAATGTCGGTTGCAGCTTTCTGGTGGCTGGCCGCGGTCATTTTTGTTTCCGGCATGGGGATAGGGCTGGCCAGCCCTTCCTCAAACAATGCGGCCATTGAGCTCAAGCCTGAAAGCATTGCTGAAATTTCCGGGCTGCGCGGCATGTTCCGGCAGACCGGCGGGGTTATCGGCACATCCGCCATTGTTTTCGTCCTGTCCCGCTTTCAGGACAAGGTTGAGGGTTTCGAGGCGGTTTTTATAGCTATGGCGGTATTCCTTCTCCTGGCCATTCCCTTTATCAGGGGTGTGCCAGACGGGCGCCGGGCGGCGGCCGCCGGTGGCGGGGGGAAGGAAAGTGCGGGGTAAAACACCGCCCTGAAGGGCCTGGTAATGTTCATTTACCGGTATTCTTGGGTTCAGGGGGGACATGTTTTATGCTGAAGTTTTCGGCCACGGTGCCGGCCGCCACACAGGCTTTACCCGATGACGGGGTGGAGAAGCTCATTAGCCGCCTTGTTTTTAAATTAGCAATGGATCTTTTGAAATTATTCAAATATAAGATTTTTCGTTAACTGAACAGGATATTGTCAATGCTTGATTAAAATATAGTGAAATGATACTTGGAGGGATTTGCATGTCGTTGACCGGAGATAACACTGTTATCGGGTTTATCGGCACCGGTGTGATGGGCAAAAGTATGGCCGCCCACCTGCTTAAGGCGGGCTACCCTGTGGTGGTGTACAACCGGACCAAATCCAAAGCCGGGGAGCTGATTCAACAGGGGGCCGCATGGGGGGAATCGGTGGCCGGTGTTGCCGCCCGGAGCAATGTCATTATTACCATGGTGGGCTATCCCAGGGACGTGGAGGAAATTTATTTCGGCGGGAACGGGATCATCAACAACGCCAGGGCCGGAACCTACCTGGTTGACATGACCACCTCGACTCCGTCCCTGGCCAGGAGGATATACGCAGAAGCCCGGGCCAAAAAGATGCATGCCCTGGACGCCCCGGTTTCGGGGGGAGATGTGGGCGCCCGGGAGGCCAGACTGGTCATAATGGCCGGCGGGGACCCGGAAGCCTTCGAAGCGGTGCGGCCCATCCTGAGCATCCTGGGGCGGAATATTATCCTGCAGGGAGAGGCCGGGGCCGGCCAGCACACAAAAATGTGCAACCAGATTGCCATTGCCCCGGGCATGCTGGGTGTCTGCGAAGCGATGGCCTATGCCAGGAAAGCCGGCCTGGATCCCGCAAGCGTCCTGAAAAGCATCGAGACCGGGGCGGCCGGCAGCTGGTCGTTGAGCAACCTGGCTCCCAGGATGCTGGCAGGCAATTTTGAACCCGGTTTTTACGTAAAACACTTCATAAAAGATATGGCCATCGCGCTGGAGGCGGCAAAGGAAATGGGACTGACCACGCCCGGCCTGGAATTGGCCAAGTCCCTCTATGACCGGCTGGCCGCCGGCGGGGAAGAAAACAGCGGCACCCAGGCCCTGTTCAAGCTGTATGAGTAGGTTACCTTTTAAAGTGCGGCATCTCAGGGGGCAATTCGATTATCAGCTCTACAAACCCCATGTACCGGCCGTCTTTATACCATGGGGCCTGGTAGACCAGTTTTTTCACGCCGTTCTTTTCAATGGTATAGCAGTTGGCGGCCTGGTTTTTAAGCATTTCTTCCAACTTGCCGCGGGCGGGCCCGGGGTGACAGTCCAGCACATTTTTCCCGATCAGTTCCCGGCCCCCGTCCTTTGCAAAGTTCCGGCAGGCCTTGTCGTTCATTTCAAGAATTATTCCTTCCGCATCGCAGACGGTAACGGCTGCGGAGAAGCCTTTAACCCACGGTTCACCCGTCATCAGGCACACTCTCCTCAAATCATTTTTATTAAAAATTCTTTAGAAAAAGAAGATGTCCTTCCGAAAGAAATGGGGTCAGGCTTTACATTGTGAAATAGTCTTGAGTCAAAGAAAGTAACAAAGTTAAGCCTGACCTCACTACTCCTTCCTTCATTAATGTATTCTAACCGTTTCTGCAGTATCCCACAGGCTAGGACTGCCTGTCTTTTTGCTGCAACATGGTTAAGGCAAAGGTGACAGTATAGGCCAGTAACATCAATATGATACTTATGGCAATGGCGATATCAAAATTACCCTTCGACACTTCCAGTACTGTGGCGGTGGTCAGTACCCTGGTGTAGACGGGGATGTTTCCCCCCACCATCATGGACGCGCCCACTTCCGATATTACCCCGCCGAAACCGGCGATAACAGCGGCCAGCAGGCCCATTCGTGCTTCTCGTATCAGCAACCAAAGCAGCTGCAAGCGGGATGCTCCAAGTGCCAGTATTTGCAGCCTTATTTTGTGGTTTAACTGGCCTATGGCTGCTATGGTAAATCCCGTGACTATCGGCGACGCGATTATGGCCTGCGCCACGATTATAGCCCCCGGCGTGTACATCATGTTGAGAAAACCCAGCGGGCCGGAACGCCAAAGGAAAATTGAAACCCATAAGCCTACCACCACCGGAGGCAGCCCCATGCCGAAATTCACTATGCTCACAGCCACATTCCGCCCGGGAAAGACAGCCAGGGCGAGAAAAACCCCCAGCGGCACGCCGATTACTACGCTGATCAGAGTAGCCAACCCGGAAACCTGAAGAGTGAGGAAAGTTATTCCCAAAACCTCCCGGTCTCCCCGTAATAACAGCTCAAAAGCCTTAACCAGGCCGTCCCAAACTAATTCCATACAAAATCATTCCTAACCTTACTTTTTTAGATTACTAAAAATGTTTTCAAATCCATTCTTGAAAAGTTTCGATGCCTTACCCCGGTGATGTATTTTACCGCCCCCCATGACAATGGCATTGTCCGTCAGATAAGGGATTTCGGTGTAATCATGAGTTACAAAAAGAGTGGTAGTCTTGGATTCTTTCAAAATGCTGCCCATCTCTTTCAATAGAGAAGTTCTGGTAGGATAATCAAGGGAGGTAAACGGCTCATCGAGGAATAATACTTCGGGAATGAGTACCATAGCCCTGGCGATATTCACCCTTTGAGCTTCACCCCCTGACAAAAACCTTGGCATACGGTGTGCCAGATGAGATACACCCAGCCTGTCCAACCACAGATTTACCCGTGACGGTATCTCGTTTCTGTTGAAACCCCTCAGCTTAAGCCCCATGGCAACATTGTTGAAAACAGTGGTATTTAGAAGCAATGACTCCTGGAACACCACGGCCATCCTGCGCCTGAAACCAAGGGCATTTTTCTTGTTCACGGTGTTGCCGCGAAATAATACCACTCCATTGGTTGGTTGCTGTAAAAGCGCCAGTACCTGCAAGAGAGTGCTTTTGCCGGCCCCGTTTGGGCCGACAAAAGCTAATATTTCACCTTCTTGCAGGGCAAACTGCCCGACATTAAGAATCTCTCTGTTTCCTTTTTTCAGGATGATGTCTCTGGCTTCCAGTATGAACTCCATTACTTTTTACCCAATTCTTCAACTTTCTTTCCGGCGTCCGGATAGAATAACGGCTCACCAAATTTATCCTTGCCGAATTCGCCGATAATTTTCTGAGTTTCCGGGCTTACCATATATTCCACAAAAGCCTTCGCTCCGGCAGCGTTTACCTTGGGGAACTTTTCGGGGTTGACCTGCATTACGTGGTAAATGTTAAGCAGTGCCTTGTCTCCTTGGGCAACTATGACCAGCTTCAGGTTTTTCTTCTGGGCAAGATAGGTCGCCCTGTCGGTAAGCGTGTAGCCTTGCTTTTCATTAGCTATATTTAGCGTTTGCCCCATACCGCTGCCCGTTTCCTGATACCATTTCTGCCCATTGGGTGTTATGCCTGCATTTTTCCAGATCGACTGTTCTTGCTTGTGGGTGCCGGAATCGTCACCCCTGGAGATGAATACTGCTCCCTTTTCAGCTATCTTTTTAAAAGCCTCAATGCTGTCTTTAGCCTGCTTTACCCCCGCCGGGTCGCTTTCCGGGCCGACAACGATAAAGTCGTTATGCATTACCAGTTTGTAGTTGACCGCTACGCCCGAGTCAACCAGCGGCTTTTCCGCACTCATAGCGTGGGTCAGCATCACGTCAGCATCGCCTTTCTCTCCCATTTTAAGCGCCTGGCCGGTTCCAACAGCAATGGGCTTAACCCTGTATCCGGTTTTCTTTTCGAAGTCGGGGATGAGCACATCCAGCAAACCGCTGTCCTGGGTACTGGTGGTGGTGGCCATAATCACGTCGGTTTTTTGGGCCTGGCATCCCGCCACAGTCAGAACAAAAAGGGCGGTAATGGCAAATAACAGTTTTTTTACGTGCATATCTAAAACCTCACTTTCTATTGTCCCTGATTTGTCTCCCCGGCTGGCAAACAATGCTTTGGCCCGGGTGATTTTCTTATATGCTCATGCATAATAAATAAAACCAAGCCTCATTTAATACAAATGGCTTGGTCAATAAAACGGTTTAACCATAAAACATCTCTCCTTTCCGCAATGGGAGGTATGCCCGTTTCCCGGCATACCCTGTCGGTCTGGAGCCATAACGTCTAGCGTCTATAGGCTGCTCAGACTCGGAGAAGTATTTTCAACATTGCATTTATTATTTCTATAAAAGATACTAAAATCCTTTTTCTACGGTGGAACGGCGGCGGGTAGCCGGGCATGAAGCCAGAAGCTCCTTGGTAAAAATGGCACTATTTTTAACCGCCAGTTTGCCGCCTTACGGGCTGAAAAGCTTGCAGTCAAACAGAAATCGGTGTATAATATGTAATCGCAGGTCCGGTAGAAAGATAAATAATTATCCGGTATGAGTCCGCGGAGAGATGGCCGAGTGGATGAAGGCGCACGCCTGGAGAGCGTGTGAACGGGTAACCGTTTCCAGGGTTCGAATCCCTGTCTCTCCGCCATTAATTTTAAAAAATTGGCCGTGCTAGATGGGGAGCTGGCGGTGCCCTGAACCCGCAAACCGCTGTAGCGGGGTTGAATTCCCGCCCCCGGGTTTAGCTTGTGGGGTCCGGCCCCTGTAAGGGGTGTTGACGATTGGGTCCTGCGCGACGGAGACTCCTGAACCGTGTCAGGTCCTGGCGGAAGCAGCACTAAGGGATGCACTGCGGGTGCCGCAGGGGTGCCTGATCCGAGCTGCCTGCAGGGGTAACGCCCGGAAGTTATTACTCAAAGGCGGGTGCACGGCCTGCAAGATTGATCATGTTTCAAACCGTATCTTTTTACTGATACGGTTTTTTTTGTAGCGGCGATTATTGGTAAGGTAAAAGGAAATAACTTTGTTAACAGCGAAGATTAATTAGACATTAAGAATCATTACAGCTGACATCAGTAGAGCGTTTATTACATACCCAGGGCGGGGGTGGTTTAATGGCATACATGGCCCTCTACAGGGAGTGGCGGCCCCGGAGGTTCGGGGAGGTGGTGGGGCAGGACCATGTGGTCCGCACACTGGTAAACGCCATCAAAAGCCGGAGGCTGTCGCACGCCTACCTGTTTTGCGGCCCCCGGGGAACGGGTAAGACCAGCATCGCCAAGATACTGGCCAGGGCCGTCAACTGCCGCCGGCCCGAGGAGGGTGAGCCCTGTGGTCAGTGTGACACGTGCCGGGATATCGAGGCCGGCACCTCCATGGATGTAACCGAAATTGACGCCGCCTCCAACCGCGGCATTGACGAGGTGAGGGACCTCAGGGAAAAGGTGAAGTTTGCCCCTTCGGCCGGCAGGACCAGGGTCTTTATCGTCGATGAGGTGCACATGCTGACCAATGAGGCCTTCAACGCCCTGTTAAAGACCCTGGAGGAGCCTCCCGCCCATGCCATGTTTGTGCTGGCCACCACCGAGCCCCACCGGGTCCCCCTGACTATCCTTTCACGGTGCCAGAGGTTTGACTTTCACCGCATAGATGACCGGGAAATGATGGACCGCCTGCGGGTGGTGGCCCGGGAGTCCGGCATTGATATAGACGAGGCGTCGCTGGAACTGATTGTTAAGGCTGCCGAGGGCGGGATGAGAGACGGCCTGAGCATTCTTGACCAGGCGGCCGCATACAGCGGCAACCACATAGGGGCGGATGAAATTCACGGCATCCTCGGCACGGTCAGGGAAGAGCTGCTGGAGGGGGTGGCCCGGGGCTTGATGGCTGGCCGGGGGGGCGAGGTGCTGGGACTGATCGGGGATATTGCCGGCCAGGGCAAGGACCTGCTGGTCTTTTTGAAGGAACTGAACGGTTACCTGCGCAGGTTGCTGCTGGACATGACCGGTCCGGCGGGGCCGGGAGGGGAAGAAGCGGACCGGCTTTCCCTGGTCATTCACAGGCTGGCCAGAACCGAGCAGGACATGCGCTGGAGCAGTCAGCCCCGGGTGGTGCTGGAGGTGGCCCTGGTAAGGGCGGCCAGGACCCTGGGGTCCGGTGAAGGTGGTGGAGGTGCCGGTGAAGAGCGCATCAGGGAACTGGAGGGCAGAATCAGGGAATTGGAGGGGCTGGTGGCCGGACTGATGAAGGGAGTAAAAACGAATCCGGCCGGGGCAGGCCCTCAATCCGGCCGGGGCCGGGAAACACCGCCGGCTTTCCGGCCCGGAGAGAGTTCGGGAGCGGTTCGTGAACAAAAATATATCCGGGAAAAGGAAAGCCGGCCGGCGGACAGTGAATACAATGTAAAAGGCAAGGGAGAGTCACTGCCGGACCGGCCGGAACCGGGCGCCGGGGGGGCCGGTGTGGTGGCGGAAACAAACCAGGCTGCTGAACCGGGGCCGCCGGACCTTTTGTTAAAAAAGATAGATGCCCGCTGGATCGATATACTGGAAGCGGCCAGGAGGGTGTGTCCCCATATCGCTTCCCACCTTACCCAGGGTAAGGGCTGGCCCCTTGAGGTGGAAGGAAATACCCTGACCATTGCTTTTCCTAAATCGGAGGCCTATGCCTCCCTGGCGGTGGGCCTGCTGGAAAGTGAAACCAACCGCAGGGAACTGTCGGACCTGATAAAATCTGTCTGCCAGGCGGACCTGCGCCTGCGCCTGGTGGAATCAGACCGTAAGCCTCCCAGGAGGATCAGGCAGAAGAAAAAGGCGGTGCGCCCGGATGACGTGGAAGCGCTTTTCGGCAAGGATGAGGAGACAACGGACGAAAGTTTTGAAGGGTTTGACTCCTAAACGGTGAATTATTTCAGGTGGATCCGGTGAATTTAGGATATTAGGATATTATTATGTATCGGGGGGGTCACAATGTTTGGCGGAAACAACATGCAAAAGATGATGAAGCAGGTACAGAAGATGCAGGCGGATATGGCCAAAATGCAGGAGGAACTGGGCAACCGCACGGTGGAAAGCACAGCCGGGGGCGGGGTGGTGAAGGTGGTGGCCAACGGCAGGCAGGAGATCCTTTCCATCGAAATAAAGCCCGAAGCGGTGGACCCGGAGGATGTGGAAATGCTTCAGGATCTCATACTCACTGCGGTGAACGGGGCCTTAAGCCAGTCCAAGGAAATGGTGGCCAGGGAGATGGGAAAGCTGACAGGGGGGCTAAATATTCCGGGGCTAACATAAAAAGAGGAAGCAGGGGTGAAAGATATTGAATGGCGCCGGGCCCATAGCCCGATTGGTTGACGAGTTTGCCAGGCTTCCGGGTATTGGGCCTAAAACCGCCCAGCGCCTGGCTTTTTATGTGTTGAACGCGCCGGCTGAAGTGGCCCGCAGTCTTGCCCGGGCGCTGGTGGAAGCCAGGGAAAACATCCGCCGCTGCTCGGAATGCTGCGACCTTACCGACCGGGATCCCTGCGCCGTCTGCCGGGACCCCAGGAGAAACAGGGAGGTCCTCTGCGTGGTGGAACAGCCCAGGGATGTCATCGCCATAGAAAAAACCAGGGGGTTCAGGGGCCTGTACCACGTGCTGCATGGAGCCATTTCGCCCATGAGCGGAATAGGCCCCGGTGAGCTGACGGTAAGGGAGTTGCTGGAGAGGATTGCCAGGAATAATGTCAGGGAAGTGATCCTGGCCACCAACCCCAATGTGGAGGGAGACGCCACCGCCCTTTACCTGGCCAGGCTGATCAAGCCGTCCGGGGTCAGGGTGACCAGGCTGGCCCACGGCCTGCCGGTGGGCGCCTCCCTGGAATATGCCGATGAAATGACCCTGTCCAAGGCCCTGGAAGGCCGCCAGGACGTATAATAACAGTTCCAGGATTTCCAATCCCCAGTGCCCAATTCCCGCTTTAGCAGGAATATTATTCCATCCCACCGCATAATCAATAACTAAAATCCGTTGAAAACGGCGCCGAAAGGATGATGGCGGTGGAGTGGAAATATGTCTTCCTGATTTTGATGGGGCTGTGCGGGGTGCTTGTGGCTGCTGCCTTTCTGGCCAGGCCCGTCAAGTGGCTGTTGCGGCTGGCCGGTTATGCCGTTGTGGGCACGGTGCTTATCCTGCTGTTGAACGTTATTCTGGGGCAGATGGGAATGCGTATCGCGCTCAATCCGGCAACCGTTCTTACGGCAGGGATTCTCCAGATTCCGGGGGCGCTTTTGCTGGTTCTTTTAAACTACCTTTTTGTTTAACATATGTCAGACTTATCTGGTTCTTACTTTTAAAAGGCGTAATTTTAAAATAATAAAACCAGTTTTGTTGACTTGACTTTTTTTTTGCAATATACTTAATATGGCGTTGCACAACGGGTGTCTTTTTGTGGTACACCCGGTTTTATTTTATAGGATAATCTTTTAATTTCTTGAAACAGGTTAAAAAAACTGGAATGAAAAAATTTCCTGCTAAGGTGGGTCTAATATTTCAAGCCGTATAGTGGAAGCATATGTAGGGGAATATGCCAGCGGCAAAAGTGAAGTGGCCGTCAACAGGGCGCTGATGCTGTCCCGGATGGGGCGGCGCGTTACCCTGGTGGACCTGGATATTGTGGAGCCCTGCTATACTTTAAGGCCCATAAAAAAGGAACTGGCGGCCGCCGGCATCGCAGTGCTGGCCTGGGAAACCCGGGATATGGTGGGCCTGGGCGAGACCGGCAACGTATTGAGGGCGGAAAACCGCTGGGCCTTGAGGCGGCCCGGGGATATAGTACTTGATATAGGTTACGGCGTGGAGGGATCCCGCACCCTCAACCTGCTGGAGGGGGCGGCGGATGACCCGGACCTGAAAGTGGTTGCGGTAATAAATATTTCCCGCCCCATGACCGGCTCCGGGGACGACATTGCAGGTTATGTAAGGGAACTGGGCAGGGTGGACATGCTGGTGAACAATACCCACCTGGGAGAGGAAACCACCGTTGATATAGTTCAGGAAGGGGCCGGGGTTGTGACCGGGGCCGCCCGGGCGCTGGGTGTGCCGGTGCTGGCCACCACGGCGGTGGAGGAAATTGCCGGGCTAATCGGGCCTGAAGATTGCATGGGAAACCAGGTGTGGCCTATTAAGCGCTATATGCCGAGGACATTATGGTGAGTACGGGCTGTGATAAACTTCGCCTAGCTTTGTCAGCCCCAGCGGTCCGGATGCTCACGTATTACATATACGCTCCGCTCCGCCCCGCCGGCGCTTTCGCGCTATGCTCGTTTCTGACAGCCCTACTGGGGCCGTGATAAACTTCATTATGTCAAAGGCCCTTGGAATAATACTTAAAGCTGATTGCTGACAGCTAACAGCTGATAGCTTTAAAAGGTTTAGGAGGTGTATTGCTACATGCCGGAAAAACCAATAAAGGGAGAAAAGCGGTATTTTATGACTGGCAACGAGGTGGTGGCCTATGCGGCGATGGCGGCGAATGCCGATATAATGTACGGCTATCCGATCACGCCACAGAATGAGATCATGCACTACTGGACCAGAATGGCCCCCAAGTACGGAAAGGAGTTTTTGCAGACCGAGGACGAGCTCTCGGCCGGGTTTACCACCATAGGTGGAGTGCTGGCCGGTAAAAAATCTTTTACGGCCACCGCGGGCCCGGGCAACACCCTCATGCAGGAGCCCATTTCCATGGCCGAGGCCATGAGGCTGCCCATAGTGGTGGTAATCCAGCAGAGGGGCGGCCCGTCCACCGCCACGGTGATTTATTCCCAGCAGGAGGTCACCATGACCACCATCGGCGGCAACGGGGAAGGCTTCCGCATAGTGTACTCCACGGCCACCCACCAGGAACTCTTTGACTACACCATCAAGGCCTTCAACACTGCCTGGAAGTACCGCTTCCCCACCTTTGTCCTGGGGGACGGCTACCAGGCCAAGATGAGAGAGTCCCTGACCATGTACGATCCGGAAGAGAGGGGCATTCATCTGGTGCCCGCGGAAGCATACCTGGGCAAGCCCGGAACGCCCGGAGTGGACAGGCCGCCCGGACAGTACCGCAACACCTACAATGTTGAGGAAGAACTGTATGAAGTGGTGGAGAACCTGGCCAGGGACTACAACGCCATTGCTCCCGAGGTGGCTGAATTTGAAAGCCTGGCCGCCGGCCAGTCCGATCTGGTGGTGGTGTCCCACGGCGTGGTTTCCAGGGCTGTAAAAGAGGCGGTCAAGGAATTAAGGGAGGCGGGGGTCGATGTGGGCTACTTCCGCCCCATCACGCTGCGCCCCCTGCCCGAAAAAGAGCTGCGGGACGTGGCCAACAAAGCCAAGTCCCTGCTGCTGGTGGAATCGGCCAACGGCCAGATGGCCCGCCTGATCAAGGAAGCCACATACGGCTGCAAGGCGGAGATGATACCCCTGTACAAGCCCGGCATGGGCATAACCGCCGAGGAAGTGGCGGCCAGGGTGAGGTCGATTCTAGACTAGACCGGGCCGGAAAAAAGAAAAGGCAGTTCAGAGATATAACGCGAAAACGGCCCTGGCGGCCGGAAAGAACGGTTTGATTTATTTTGTTGTGAGAGATTGAAAGGAGGCCGAAGAGATATGTCTGTGCAGCTGGCCATGCCAAAAAGCTGGCGTATTGATACAAAACCGCATAAATTCTGTCCCGGGTGCGGCCACGGGCTGGTATTGAAGGCCCTGGGCCAGGCCATCGACGAACTGGGAATCCAGGACAGGGCGGTATACGGCTGTGATATCGGATGTTCACTGCTTTCCTGGGACTTTTTCAACATCGATGCCATCCAGACTCACCACGGGAGAACCACCCCGGTGATCACCGGGCTGAAAAGGGCCAATCCGGAGCTGATCGGTATTGCCTACATGGGAGACGGAGGCGGGTACGCCATCGGGTCCCAGCACCTGGTCAACGCGGCGGCCAGAAATGAAAAAATCACCGTTATCCTGGTGAACAACACGCAGTACGGCATGACCGGAGGCCAGATGGCCCCCACCACCATGCCGGGGCAGAAAACCGAAACCTCTCCCTACGGGCGGGACCCGGAAAGGACCGGTTACCCCACCCAGGGCCCGGAAATGATTGCCGCCATCACCCGGGAAGGGGCCTACGTGGCCCGGGGAACGGTGGCCAATCCCAAGCAGCTGAAGGGCTTTATTAAAAAGGCGCTGGAAAACCAGATCAACGGCAACGGGTTTTCTTTTGTGGAAGTGCTGTCCACCTGTCCCACCAACTGGCGCACCAACGCCGAGGAGACGTGGAAATTCGTGGAAAAGGAAATGACGAAGTATTTCAGGGTAGGAGAAATAAAAGTGCCAGAACCCCGGCATGAGGAGGGAAAATAATGGCTAAGGCGGTTAAAATAATCCTGGCCGGGGAAGGCGGCCAGGGTGTCCAGTCGGTGGCCGAGATTATCGCCGAGGCTGCCAACGAGGAAGGCCGGGAAGCCCTGTACATTCCCAATTTCGGCGTGGAACAGCGCGGCGGCGTTTCGGTGGCTTATTTACAGATCGGGGACAATCCCATCGGCTCGCCCAAGTTTCTGACGGCGGATATCGTCATCGCCCTCAGCGACCGGGCTATTTACCGGACGCGCAAATACGTGGGGCCCGAAACCGTTTTCGTCTATGACGCGGGCATAGAGGTGCCGAAGGACGCCATACCCACCAACGCCAAAAAGGTGCTGGCCATCCCGGCCCTGCAGGTGGCCAATGACGAGCTGACTCCCAGGGTGTTCAACGTGATCATAATGGGCGCCGTGGTGAAGGCGACAGCGGTGGTTTCAGAGGATCGGGCCAAGGACGCCATTGAGAAAAAACTGGGGTACAAGTTTGAGAAAAATCCCGTGCTTCGCGACCTTAACTTCAAGGCCATCGACCGGGGCGCCGAACTTGTGGCCGGTTTACTGTAGGGGGTGGCTGTGAATGACGGAAACATTCAAGTCTAGGGAATTTGAAGTGGAAAAAGGTTTCTGGGCGATATTCCCGGGGCTGTGCAAGGGCTGCGGGCTGTGCATACAAAAGTGCCCCAAGAAGTGCATGTCCTGGTCCGACGTGCTGGGGGTTTACGGCACTCCGTCGGTGGAAATAAACGACGAGTGCATCGCCTGCGGCATCTGCCAGACCTTCTGCCCCGACTGCGCCATCAGCGTGGCCAAGAAAAAGGGAGAGGAAAAAGAATAAAAATAGTTCTGATCTGTATAAAAGATATTAAAAACGATAAAGGCGGCTGAAAATGCTCAGCCGCTTTTATGTTGTAACCACCGGAGCATAACGGGAATACTTTATATGGGGACCCAATTCCTGCATTTTCAAGGAAGGTGACGGGTTTGGCTGTAGATACGGTATCACTGGGCAATTGTCTTTTCTGCGGCTGTGCCGGCGGTTATGGAGACGGTATATTACTCAGGGGCCGGTTCATCTGCGGGCCCTGTGAGCGGGAATTGATCAACACCGGCTGTGACAGCATTTTTTACAGCTTTTATGTAAACGGGTTGAAGAATATATGGCGCTGTCCCGTGGACTGACCATGGGCTGCTTCCTTTTTCCTGGCCAGGCGCAGCCTGCGGTGGGCCAGTTCGATATCGGTCTTGATATGCTGCAGCTTTAGCAGGTCAATGCCCGTTTCCCGGGCTATTTCCATGTCCGAAAAGCCCTTCTTCCACGCCCTGATCAGCCGGCCCACATTGGTGCGGTATTTTTTGCACAGGAATTTCTCATCAATTTTTTCTGATCGCACGGAACCATCCCCTTCCGTGTTTAATTTTTATTATGGAGGAATGCGTTCGGAACTTTTTAAAAAAATCTTAAATATAGTTTGCGACAATAAAAACACAATATTAAAATAAAATGTTGGTAAAAAATTTGTAATTATTCAGTTTTAAGTGGTCAGGATCCGGAATTCAGGGTAAAATTTGAATAAAATAAAATAATTATTGTCACCTTCTGGTTACTAACATCTGGATCTGGATTCTAGAAATTGTAATCCTTGATTCCTCCGTGATCTTTGTGGTTGGATTTAATTAATTTTCTGGAGAGAGGATTCTATGAACCAGGATCAAAACCGGGCCCCGCTGCTGGAGGCAATGATAAAGTTTGTGCATTCCTCTCCCCGGAGGTTTCATGTGCCGGGGCACGGCGGGGGGAGGGGGGCCCCGGATGACCTGCTTTCCCTGCTGGGGGCGGCGGTCTTTGCCATGGATACAACCGAACTGCCCGGGCTGGACGACCTGAACAGCCCGGCGGGAGTGATCGCCGGGGCGCAGGAACTGGCGGCCCGGGCCTTTGGGGCGGACAGGACTTTTTTTTTGGTCAACGGCGCCACCCTGGGGCTGCAGGCCCTGATACTGTCGGCGGGCCGCCCGGGCGGAAAGGTTATAATGCCCAGAAACATCCACCGCTCCATTATCGGGGGGCTTATACTGGCCGGTATGGATCCTGTTTTTACCGTGCCGGCGGTGGTACCGGAATTTAATTTTGCCGCCGGGGTTCCGGCCGGGGAAGTGGAAAGGGCCGTCCGGGAACACCCGGACGCCTGTGCCTTGTTGTGCATACACCCCACTTACTATGGGACGGTGGGGAATACGGCCGGAATTTCCGCCCTGGCCCGGGCCGCCGGAATGCCGCTCTTAGCCGACGAGGCCCACGGGTGCCACCTGTACTTTCACCGGGGATACCCGGCGGGGGCGCTTATGGCCGGGGCCGACGCGGCGGTACAGAGCATGCACAAAACGGGGGGGTCGCTCACCCAGTCGTCACTGCTGCACCTGAAGGGTCCGGCCCTGGACGGGGACAGGGTCTTCTCGGCCTTAAAACTGCTGCAGACAAGCAGTCCTTCCTATCTCCTGGCCGCTTCGCTGGATGCCGCGCGCCGGCAGCTTGCCCTCCGGGGATTTGATCTGCTGCAGGGGGTGCTGGAGGCGGCCGGCGAACTGAGAGGAGCCCTGTCCGGGATTAAAGGCATGGAGGTCTTCGGCCCCGGCCACCTGGACGGGGACGGGATTTATGACTACGATCCGGCCCGGGTTGTGGTCAGGGTAAGCGGCCTGGGCCTTACGGGCCACCAGGCGGCGGACTGGCTGATGCGGCGCCACGGGATCTACGTGGAAATGGGCGACCTGGATAACATCGTGCTGGTGCTGGGCCCCGGGGTGACCCGGGAGGACTGCCGGCGCCTGTCCCGCGCCCTGGGGGATTTGGCCGCCAGGGAAGGACGCGGCGCTGTCCCGGCGGGCGCCGGGGTGGTGGACATGCCCCCCGCCAGGATGGTAATGAAATTGAGAGAGGCCTGGTTTGCCCCCTCCCGGCCGGTAAGCCTGGCCCGGGCCGCCGGGGGGATCTGCGCCGAGTGGGTGGCGGTCTACCCACCGGGCATCCCCGTGCTGGTCCCGGGGGAGGAAATAAGCGCCGGGGTGGTGAATTATTTAAGCCGGGCAAAGCAGGCCGGGGCCGGTTTTCAGGGTCCGGCCGACCCCGGACTGAATTGTATAAGGGTGATCGACTCTTCTCGAGAGGGGAATTGTTGACGGGCTATGGGAAAAGGTTTTTTCATTGCCTTTGAAGGCATTGACGGGGCCGGCAAGACCACCCAGGTCAACCTGCTGTCAGAGGCCCTGGTTGAGAAAGGTTGCCGTGTGCTGCTGACCAGGGACCCGGGAGGAACCGCCCTGGGTGAAAGCCTGAGGAATGTGCTGCTTTACGGTAAACTGCCCATTGATCCTTTGGCTGAGTCCCTGCTGTACGCAGCGGCCAGGGCGCAGCTGGTGGCCGAGAGGATCCTGCCGGCCCTCCGGGAGGGCGCGGTGGTGATTTCAGATCGCTTTGCGGATTCCACCCATGCCTACCAGGGCTCCGGCCGGGGGGTCAGCGGGGAATTCCTGGAGCGGATAAACAGCTGCGCCTGTATGGGGCTGGTCCCGGATATCACCATACTGCTGGATATGGACCCGGCGGCCGCCCCGGCCAGGCTTCAGCGGCCGGCGGACCGCATGGAAAGAGAAGGGCAGGGATTCTTACGGCGGGTAAGGGAAGGGTACCTGGCCAGAGCAAAGCAGGCGCCGCACCGCTACCTGGTTCTGGACGCCTCCCGGCCGGCCGGAGAACTGTTTGCCCGGGTATCGGAGGCAGTTGAAAATCTGATACTGTCGAATCTCTCCTGAATTCAGAATTCTGGTCCCGGAGGAATACCCGTGATTTTATTAAGGGATATCATCGGGCACGATGAGATAATAAAGACTTTAAAGGGTGCGCTGAGTTCCGGGAGGGTGGCCCATGCCTACCTCTTCTCCGGCCCGCCGGGGGTGGGGAAGTTAACGGCCGCCCTGGCCTTTGCCGGC
Source organism: Bacillota bacterium (assembly GCA_049323615.1). Lineage (GTDB taxonomy): Bacteria > Bacillota > Desulfotomaculia > Desulfotomaculales > Desulfocucumaceae > JBMOPD01. The sequence goes on from JBMOPD010000082.1 coordinate 22,259, forward strand.
GTCCTCATGTGCGAGCGGCCGGCGGACGGTGACGGCTGCGGGGAGTGCAGCGGCTGTACCCGGGTGGCCCGGGGGATCCACCCGGATGTCAGGGTAATCAGGCCCGAAGGGGCCACGGTAAAAATAAGCCAGGTCCGGGAGCTGGCGGCCGGTATTCAGTTCGGCCCGGCCACGGGCCGGTGGACCGTCAGGATAGTGGACGGTGCCGACACCATGACGGCCGAGGCCGCCAATTCTCTGCTTAAAACCCTTGAGGAACCGCTTCCCGGGGTAGTCATGGTACTGGTTACCTCCAGGCCCAGGGCCATTCTGCCCACCATCATATCCCGCTGTCAGCACATGTATTTTCAGCCCCTGTTGAAAAACCAGCTTGTTCAGGGTATGATCAGGATTGCCGGAGCGTCGGAAAATGTGGAACTGGCCGCCGCACTGGCCGGGGGCAGCCTGGGCAAGGCCTTGGAACTGCTTGCCGGGGGACTGGCCATGAGGGACCGGGCCTGTGACCTGATCCGCCGCCTGGCGGGGGCCGGCATTGAGGACACCCTGGCGCTGGCCGGGGAAGTGTCCGCCGGGAAAGAAGAGGTAATCCCCCTTCTGGAGCTGATGGTTCTTTGGTTCCGGGACATATTGTTGTATAATGAAACGGGTAACGGAACACACCTGATAAATTCCGACAGGAAAAAAGAAATAGAGGATCTGGCCGGACATTACACCACCGGGCGGCTGCTGGAAATAATTACGGAAATAGAGCTGGCCAAGGGATCCCTGGCAGCCAGCGCCAATGTTCAGCTGGCCCTGGAAGCGCTCTTTCTGCAGCTGGCCGGAAAGAGCCACGATATCGCCCGGCTGGAGGAGGTGGTTTGGTAATGGTTTATAAGGTAGTGGGAATAAGATTTAAAAGGGCTGGGAAGATATACTACTTCGACCCCGGAGACCTGCTGCTGGAGGTGGAGGATGTAGTCATCGTGGAGACCGCCCGGGGCATTGAATACGGTGAGGTGGTGGTGGGCGCCACCGATATGCCCGATGAGGAGGTGGTGGCCCCCCTCAAGAAGGTTTTGCGCAAGGCCGGCGCAGAGGACAAAAGACAGATGGAGGAGAACCGGGAAAAGGAGGCCAGGGCCTTCCAGATTGGCCTGGACAAGATAGCCGCCCACGGCCTGCCCATGAAGCTGGTGGGGGTCGAGCAGACCTTTGACGGGAACAAGATAATTTTTTATTTTACCGCCGACGGCCGGATAGATTTCAGGGAACTGGTAAAGGACCTGGCGGCGGTTTTCCGCACCCGCATTGAGCTCCGCCAAATCGGTGTGCGGGATGAGGCCAAGATGATGGGGGGACTTGGCTGCTGCGGCCGGGAACTTTGCTGTTCGACCTGGCTTTCCGATTTCGCCTCGGTTTCCATCAGGATGGCCAAGGACCAGAATCTTTCCCTCAACCCCACCAAGATATCCGGCATATGCGGCCGCCTGATGTGCTGCCTGAAGTATGAAAACGATACCTACGAACTGGCCCGGGAGGAGTTTCCGGAGGTGGGCAGCAGGGTGATCACCCCCCAGGGTGAGGGGAAGGTTACCGGCATCAACATTTTTAAGAAGACCGTGGCGGTTGAACTGCAGGAGAGCAAGGCCGTGAAGGAGTACGCCAGTCACGAAATTACTCCCAAGGGGGCGGTGAGTGGAGATGACATATCCCCTGGGCCAGATGATCAGGCAAATGGAGATCAGAATGCAGGAGCTTGCTGCAGATATTGTAAAAATTAAAAGGTACGTGCAGCTTTTGGAAGAGGAAAACGCCCGGCTGAAAGGGGAATTGGCCAGGGTTGCCGGCCCTGCCCAGCAGTCGCCCGGCGCTGCCGGCCCGCCGGAGGCCGGCGGCATGGACAACCTGATCAACCTTTACGACCGGGGATTTCATATCTGCAACCTGTATTTCGGCGGGGTCCGCAGTGGTGACTGCCTGTTTTGCGCTGCCTTTATGCAGAGGGACAGGCGGTGAAGGGCCCCGATGGACGGCGGGAATAAAGGAGTGCTGTACCTCTGCGCCACCCCTATCGGCAACCTGGAGGATATTACCTTGAGGGCCCTTCGCCTGCTGAAGGAGGTTGACCTGGTTGCCGCGGAGGACACGAGGCATACCCGGAAGCTGTTCAGCCACTATGACATACACACCCCGCTGACCAGCTACCATGAACACAACAGCCGCAGCAAGGGCCGGTATTTGATCGACCAGCTGCGGGCGGGTAAGAACGTGGCCCTGGTTACCGATGCCGGCCTGCCCGGTGTGTCCGACCCCGGGGAGAAATTAACCGCCCTGGCGGTGAGCGAGGGGATAAGGGTGGTGCCCGTTCCCGGGGCCAGCGCTTCCCTCTCGGCCCTGGTAGTGTCGGGACTTCCCACCGGAAGGTTTTGTTTTGAAGGCTTCCTGCCGGCCCGGGGAGCGGTGCGGCAGCGGCGGCTGGAAGATCTCAAACCGGAAAAAAGAACACTGGTGCTGTACGAATCGCCCCACAGGCTGGCGGCCACTCTTTCCGACCTGCTGGAATATCTGGGGCCCCGGCGCGTCTGCGTGGCCCGGGAATTGACCAAGCAGTACGAGGAAATATGGCGCGGCAGCCTGATCGATGCGGTCCCAAGGTTTAAGGAGCAGCCTCCCAGGGGGGAGATCACCCTGGTGGTGGAGGGATTGACGGAGCCGGCGGCCGGTGAAAACCGCCCGCTGGATGAGGCCGGTTTAACAGCCATGGTGGTTGATCTGGAGCAAAGGGGAATGTCCCGGAAGGAAGCCATCAAGGAAACTTCCAGAAGGGCGGGTGTATCCAGAAGGGAAGTTTATGCCGTACTGGTGGAACAAAAAAATCAGGGGGGCAGTGTCCCCCCCGGTACGGATTGATTTGGATTACATGGCTTTGGCTACGTCGACCATGGCCAGCGCGCAATCCTTGCACACTCTTTTACCCTTGTAGTCCTGGACGTCTACTGCATTTCCGCAAAAAATGCAGGCTGGCTCATATTTTTTAAGGATGATTTTTTCGTTATCCACATAAATTTCAAGGGCGTCTTTTTCATCAATTCCCATGGTACGCCTCAATTCGATGGGGATAACTACCCGACCCAGCTCGTCCACCTTTCTGACAATGCCTGTGGATTTCATTCTATCCCTCCCTTTAGATACACATCCTTCGACACGAAGGTACAAATTTGACGCAACTAAATGGTACCAATGATACCATTAAAAGTCAATAGGTCTTATAAAATTTTGGATAAATTTGTATTATTTCTCTCTATTCAGGGAAAACTGTGGTACCATTTTAAGAAATCGATACACAGGTATAGATAATATTTTGAAGGGGGAAAGAAACCTTTGGGCGGTAAAAAGACTTTTTATATCAGTACACCGATTTATTATCCCAGTGATAATCTGCATATCGGGCATGCCTACACCACGGTGGCGGCGGACGCTATGGCCAGGTTCAAAAAGCTGACCGGCTACGACGTCTGGTTTTTGACCGGAACCGATGAACACGGGCAGAAGATCGAGCGGGCCGCCCGGGCGAAGGGCCAGTCGCCCAAGGAATTTGTGGACAAAATCGTGGAAGGCATCCAGCACCTCTGGGCCAGGCTGGAGATAAGCAACAACGACTTCATCCGCACCACCGAGGAAAGGCACAAAAAGGTGGTGTCCCAAATCTTTGAAAGGCTGTACCGCCAGGGCGACATCTACAAGGCCGGCTACGAAGGCTGGTACTGCACTCCCTGCGAAACATTCTGGGCTGAGAGCAGGCTGGAGGAGGGAAACTGTCCGGACTGCGGCCGGCCGGTGGAACTGCTGAAGGAAGAGAGCTACTTTTTCAAGATGTCCAAATATGCCGACAGGCTGCTCAGTCATATAGAAGAGAACCCTCACTTCATCCAGCCGGTATCCCGGCGCAATGAAATGATCAGCTTCATCAAGAGCGGCCTGGAGGACCTGTGCGTCTCCCGCACCACCTTCGACTGGGGTATAAAGGTTCCCTTCGATCCCAGGCACGTGGTGTACGTATGGGTGGACGCCCTGACCAACTACATTTCCGCCCTGGGCTACGGCAGTGAGGACGACAGCCTGTACCGGAAGTTCTGGCCCGCCGACGTGCACCTGGTGGGCAAGGATATAGTGCGCTTCCATACCATAATCTGGCCTATTATACTAATGGCGGCCGGGATTCCCCTGCCCAAGCAGGTGGTGGGCCACGGCTGGCTTCTTCTGGAAAGTGGGAAGATGAGCAAGTCCAAGGGCAACGTGGTGGACCCCCTGGTGCTCATCGACAAGTACGGGGTCGACGCCATCCGGTACTACCTCCTGCGGGAGCTGGCCTTCGGCAGCGACGGACTGTATTCCGAGGAAGCCCTGATCAGCAGGATCAACAAGGACCTGGCCAACGACCTGGGCAACCTGGTCAGCCGCACCCTGGGCATGGCCGACAAGTACTTCAAGGGTGAAATAGGCCGGCCCGGGCCTGCGGAGGGACCGGACGGAGACCTTATCGCCCTGGCTGAAGAAGCCCCCGGGGCGGTGGAGGATTTCATGGAAAAGAGGGATCTTTCCAATGCCCTCGGCGCCGTCTGGAGGCTGGTGTCCCGGGCCAACAAGTACGTGGACGAGACCGCTCCCTGGGTGCTGGCCAAAAACCCTGATCAGAGGGGCCGCCTGAATACCGTGCTGTACAACCTCACCGAAGCGGTGCGGTTTATCACGGTGCTCACCTCTCCCTTCATGCCCCTGATGGCCCCCAAGGTGTGGGATATGCTGGGCATAGCCGGCAGAACCGATCTTCATACCTGGGAGTCCCTGTCCTGGGGCCGGCTGCCGGCCGGGATCAGGGTCAGGAGGGGAGAACCGCTGTTCCCGCGGGTTGAAACAGAGGACAGGTGATGATAAAAGAGGGAGGTGAAATGCCTGAAATGATATTGGTGGATACGCATGCCCACCTTGATATAGAGGATTTTGACGGTGACCGGGAGGAAGTTGTCAAAAGGGCCGCCGGCAGCGGCGTGGCTGCCATCATTAACGCCTCCTTCGACCTGGAGTCCTCCCGCCGGTCGGTGGAAATGGCCGGAAAATACGCCGGAATGTATGCCCTGGTGGGAATACATCCCCATGATGCCGGTGACGTCCCGCAAGGATACCTGGAAGATCTGCGGGCGCTGGCCCGGGACCCGGCGGTGGTGGCCCTGGGGGAGATGGGGCTGGATTATTACCGGGATTTGAGTCCCAGGGCGGCGCAGCAAAGGGTTTTCAGGGAGCAGCTGGCCCTGGCCAGGGAGCTGGAAATGCCCGTGGTAATACACGACCGGGACGCGCACGGGGATGTGATGGATATTCTCAGGCGGGACGGGGCGCCCCGGCCGGGGGGAATCATGCATTGCTACAGCGGCAGCTGGGAAATGGCCCGGGAATGCATGAAGAAGGGGTTTTATATTTCCATCGCCGGGCCGGTCACCTATCCCAATGCGGCCAGGCTTAAGGACATTGCCGCCAGGCTGCCCCCGGACCGCATACTGGTGGAAACCGACTGCCCCTACCTGACTCCCCAGGCCCACCGGGGAAAAAGGAATGAACCGGCCTATGTGAAATACGTGGCCGAAGAAATAGCCCGCCTGAAGGGAATGTCACCGGCGCAGCTGGCCGGGGCGGCCTCGGCCAATGCCGCAAGAATTTTCGGCATTAAAGTGCCGGGTGTATAAGGCGGGCCGCTATTTTAAAATATAAAGCCGTCAAAACCGGAGGCTTAAGCCTCCGGTTTTTTGTCGTTAAAGAAAGTATATGTCGATTTAAAGTACTAAAGTAAACCTTTGGTTTGCATACAAACCCCATAATAGCTTTATGGCGCATTGGAGAAGACATCGCACTCGCGAACCCGACCTGCG
>JBMOPD010000083.1:0-25814 GCA_049323615.1 Bacillota bacterium
GCGGCGGGAATCCAGAATTCAGAATCCAGAATCCAGAATGCTTACAGCCTTTCCTAAAGCCCGGCTCCTTCTTTTGGGACGTACAATATTTTAGAGGTTGCTATCGAAAGGGAGAAGGCATCAATCGGGCGATATTACCGGAGACTGTTACAGTCTCTTGCGAATGAGCCGGAACGGATGACGATTTGGACGCCGGATGCGGCCAAAAGCCCGAGAGCCGCATGGACGCGGCGTTCGAGGGCGCTCGGCTTCCGTCGGCAAAGAGCTATAGAGACTGTTCAGTCGCAGGTCGGGTTCGCGAGTGCGATGTCTTCTCCAATGCGCCATAAAGCTATTATGGGGTTTGTATTCAAAACAAAGGTTACTTTAGTACTTTAAATCGACATATACTTTCTTTAACGGTAAAAAAGCCGCCCTTGCGGGCGGCGCCGCTGTTCCAGCGGCGGGAATCCAGAATTCAGAATCCAGAATGGGTAAGACGGAATGAAGGTATTTTCATGATTCGTACCCTTAAAATACTCACCCTTTCGGAGTGTACGGAGGGGGGAGGACCTTTCAGCCCGGAGCGCAAATACCGGAGGTTGTTATCCGGCTCTTGGCGAAGGAGCGTACGGAATGCCGGCCCGGCCGCAGGACGCGGCCGGGAGCCCGAACCGAGGCAGGACGCGGAGTTGAGGGCGGCCGGCATGACTGTAAGCGGCGAGCATAGAGCCGGTTCAACCGCAGGATCGAAAGCCCGGGCTGAAAACCGCACCCCCGGCCACAGATTTTCATTGTCCGTGGCGCCGCATCGCAGCATGCAGTCTGAATTCTGGATTCCCACAGGATAAGGTCTTCAGAATGAGGTGTTTACAATCTTATTTCCCTGAGCCTCCGGATAATGTCCCCGGCAGTTTTTCCGCTGGCGTCAATAACCGGGGCAGTGTCGGCGATATCCTGCATGTTCATCACATTATTGTCCAGCCCGCTGATAATAATGGCGTCCACATTCTGTCCCCGGTAGGGGGAGACCACCTCATATCCCTCTTTTTTCAACATTTCCCTGAGATTGTCGGAAATCCCCTCTTCCACCGCCACCTTTTTCAAAAGTTCAACACCTCCGTACAGATATGGCTTTATCCATGGGCTTATTTTTTGGTGGCGGAGATTATTTTATACGCCCCGGTTTTTCTTCCCTTTATGGCGGGCCAGGATGGATAATACTTCGCGGTCGCCGGTCTGGTTGAAATCAAGGAAAAATTGTCCCACCGCGTAGAAATTTTCAGGCGCATGCAGGCAGACAACCTCATCGGCCACCTCGCCGAACAGTTCCAGGGTGTCCGGCGGGGCCACGGGGACCGCTATCACAAGCCTGGCCGGGTGCAGGGTGTTTCTGGCAAACCGGGCGGCGGCCAGCATGGTGTAGCCGGTGGCGGCGCCGTCATCGACCAGGATGAGGCTGTTATTTTTGAAATCAGGGTAATCCGTGCTGCCCCGGTAGCTGGTCATCCGCCTGTCAATTTCCCTGACCTCGCTTTCAATCAGTTCATCCAGGTCCTTTTTATTTATTCCGAGAAGCGAAACCAATCTTTCATTCAGGTAAGTCGATCCATCCTGGGCCACGGCCCCTACGGCCATTTCCGGGTTCAGGGGGGCGCCTATTTTCCGGGGCACAATCAGGTCCAAAGAGGCGTTAAGTTCCTCCGCCACCACGTCCCCCACCACCACACCCCCCCTGGGAATGCACAGAACGACGGCATCAGGCAGGGACAGCTTTTTCAGTTTGGCGGCCAGCCTTGCGCCGGCGTCGGATCTGTCTGTGAAGCGCATATCAGAACCTCCTGAATAAGAGGGTGTTTGTGATTTTAGTATACACATAATTTGACAGCATAGTAGAGGTGGTATAAAATTTTTTCATGCGATAGAGGATAAGCTTTTTCTGAAAGTAGGGGTTATCTGTGAAAATCCTTTACTTTGACTGTTTTTCCGGAATAAGCGGTGATATGTGCCTGGGCGCCCTCATTGACGCCGGGGTTGACAGCGGCTGGCTGGAGCAGGAGCTGCGCAGCCTTCCGGTACGGCACTGGGACATGAAGGTGGCCAGGGAAAACAGCCGGGGGATAGAAGGCACCAGGGTCAAAATAACCGTTGCGGAAGACCACCAGCCCCACCGGCAGATGAGCGAAATAAAAGCCCTTATAGTGGGGAGCTCCCTGCCGGAAAGGGCCAGGAACATCGCCTTAAATATCTTTCAAAGGCTGGCCGGGGCCGAGGGAAAGGTTCACGGGGTGCCTGCCGGCCAGGTTCACTTCCACGAGGTGGGGGCGGTGGACTCCATTATCGATATAGTGGGAACCTCCCTGGCTCTCGATTTTCTGAAGGTGGACCGGGTGTTATTTTCTCCCCTTCCCCCGGGCAAAGGCTATATAAACTGCCGCCACGGCCTGCTGCCGGTGCCCGCCCCGGCCACGGCGGAACTGCTGAAGGGTGTGCCGTTAAGCGGCCTTGACGCCGAGGGCGAACTGGTCACTCCCACCGGGGCTGCCATTGTCGCCACCATGGCCGACGGGTTCGGCCCCCTGCCGGAGATGACGGTGGAGTCGGTGGGTTACGGGCTGGGCAGCAAGGATTTCGGAATTCCCAACTTTCTCAGGGTGTTTGTGGGCAAATCCCGGGAAGAGGCATCCGGTTATGGCCATGACACCGTGCTGGTAATGGAGACGAATATCGATGACATGAATCCGGAACTCACGGGCCATGTGGTGGAGAGGCTTTTTGCCCGGGGCGCCCTGGACGTGTTCATGACGGCGATTCACATGAAAAAGGGCAGGCCGGGCAGCCTGCTTACCGTTTTGTGCCGCCCTCAGGACAAGGAACCTTTATTGAAAATACTGTTTGAGGAAACCACCACCCTGGGGGTCAGATTCCGCGAGGAACGCCGGGCGGTCCTGGGCAGGCGCGTGGAGGAGGTAACCACCCCTTATGGAAAGGTCGGGATAAAAACCGCCCTGGGGAGCGACGGCCGGCGCCTGAAGTCGGCGCCGGAATACGAGGACTGTAAAAAAATCGCCCTGGAAAAGGGCGTTCCCGTAAAGTCCGTATATGAAGCGGCCCTGCTGGCCATTCTGTCACGGGAAGAGGATTAATATTTCAACTTAAACCCTGCTTATAAGCTTTCATATGGCGATCCCGTACCTCTGCTTAACCAGCACCAGGACGACTATCACCACCAGGGCCGGCAGCAGGTTGCCCACCCTGACTTCCTTCAGGCCCAGTATGTTTATCCCTATCCCAACGATCAGGAGGCCCCCGGCGGCGGTCAGCTCTTTTATTACCTCCCCGTTCAAAAGCTCCTTAAAAGTGCCGGCCAGAAGGGTGATCATCCCCTGGTACAAAAAGACCGGCACGACCGAAAAGATCACCCCGATACCCATGGTGGAGGTGAAGATAACCGCGGAGATGCCGTCCAGGGCCGATTTGACAAAAAGTATGGACGGGTTTCCGTTCAGCCCGTCTTCTATTGGTCCCAGGATGGCCATGGCCCCCACGCAGTAGATCAGGCTGGAGGTTATAAAAGCCCTGGCGATTTTGCTTTCTTCGCCGCCAAACCTTGTTTCCAGCCGGTTTCCCACGGCTGCCAGGTATTTTTCAATATTTATGACCTGTCCTATGATTCCCCCCGCCACCATGCTGATTATAACCAGTAAGATATTGCCGGTTTTCAGGGCCATCTGCCCGCCGATCAGTAAAACGGAGAGGCCCAACCCCTGCATTACCGTGTCTTTAACAGAATCAGGGATTCCTCTCCTCAGGACTATCCCCACCAGGCTCCCTGCGGCGATGGCGGCAACATTTGCAATTGTACCGATCAAAACTTCAACTCCCCGTTAATAAACGCTAAAGATTCCTTTTGTTTCACGTGAAACATTTTCAGGAAGGCCGCGCGTTCTTCTCTTCTTTCAACCAGTTTAAAAACCTGACCATTTCCCCCGTATTTTCAAAATCCATCACCACTCTCCCGCCGCCTTCCTTTGCCTCCCTTACTTTTACCCTGGCGGCCAGGATGGCGTTCAAATCCTTCTCCAGCAGCATGTATTCCCTGTTTTTTCCCCTTATTCTCCTTACTCCCGCCCTTACCGCGGCCATGTTTTTAACCAACAGCTCGGCCTGTCTTACATTCATCTGGTTCTTGATTATTTTTTTAGCCGCCGCCACCTGGCGGCTTTTTTCATTAAGCCCCAGTATGGCCCTGGCGTGGCCGGGGGACAGCTGGTTTTCCAGCAACAGCTTCTTAATTTCTTCCGGCAGGGAGAGGAGCCTTACCATGTTTCCCACAAAGGGCCTGCTTTTACCCACCCTTTTTGACACTTCTTCCTGGGTCAGGCCGAATTCCTCCATTAAAGTCTTATATGCCCCGGCCTCTTCAAGGGGATTTAGGTTTTCCCGCTGGACATTTTCGATCAGGGCTACGGCGGCGGCCTCAAGGTCTTCGTAATCCCTGATTACGGCGGGTATCTTCTGCATGCCCAGGATGCGGCAGGCCCGCCATCTTCTTTCCCCGGCGATCAGCTCATACTTTCCGTCCGCCAGGGGCCTCACCACCACCGGCTGGACTATGCCGTGCTCTTCGATTGACCCGGCCAGCTCCGCCAACTTTTCGTCGTTCAGAACCTGCCGCGGCTGCCTGGGATTTGGTATCACGTCCTCAATATTGACTTCCCTCAGCCTGCCGTCCTTTTCCACCGAGGCTCCCGGCAGCAGCGCTTCCAGCCCCTTGCCCAGGCCTCTCTTTTTAATCAATGCCCAACACTTCCTTTGCCAGTTCCTGGTACACCTCTGCACCCTTCGACCTGCGGTCGTAAACCATCACCGGCTTGCCGTGACTGGGCGCCTCGCTCAGGCGCACGTTCCTGGGTACTATGCTCCGGTATACCTTGTTCTTGAAATACCGCTTCACTTCGTCCACCACCTGGATGCTCAGGTTGGTCCTGCCGTCGAACATTGTCAGCAGGACGCCTTCTATCTGCAAATCCCTGTTTATATTTTCCTGCACCAGGCTGATGGTGTTGATCAGCTGCCCCACACCTTCAAGGGCATAGAACTCGCACTGTATGGGAATGAGCACCGAGTCGGCGGCCGCCATGGCGTTTATGGTGAGCAGACCCAGGGAGGGGGGGCAGTCTATAATCAGCATATCATACCGGTCCCTGATTTCCCCGGTTACCTTCTTAAGCAGGTATTCCCTTCCCTCTATGCCCACCATTTCTATCTCGGCGCCGGCCAGGTCAATCCTTGAAGGCAGCACAAACAGGTTTTCAACGGGGCTCTGCACGACAACATTTTCCGCCTGCACACCGTTGATCAGGACATCGTAGACGGTATATTCCAGGTCTTCCTTGGCTATTCCCAGCCCGCTGGTGGCATTTCCCTGAGGGTCCATGTCCACCAGCAATACCCGGTGTCCCATCAGGGAAATCCAGGCTGCCAGGTTGACGGCAGTGGTGGTTTTGGCAACCCCGCCCTTCTGGTTGGCAATGGTGATTATTTTACCCAATCAACGCACTCCTTTAAAAACAGGGATTGGGGATTGGAGTAAATAGTTAACCGAAAAGTTATTCAACGAAAATAATTTATATCCTTCTTCTGACAAAAAACCCCTCTGGAAATGAATTGGTTTCTTCTGGATTCTGAATTCTGGATTCCGCTTTCATCTATGCAATTCTTCTACATAATCGGTCTCTTGGCGGGCATGCCGGCCCGCCGCGGGTATTTTTCCGGTGTCGCCCCGGCCTTCCTGATCAGCAAAAGTGTTCTTTCCTCGTTGACCAGCGGCAGCTTAAACCTCTCCATCCTTTCCATCTCTCCCCCCATAAGACTGATGGCCTTCCGGGAGGCGGCCAGTTCCTCACCCGCATCAGGCCCCTTCATGGACAGGAACCATCCCCCCGCCCTGACCAGGGGGAGGCACAGCTCCGCCAGCACATTCAAAGGCGCCACCGCCCTGCTCACCACTATGTCGGCCTTTTCCCTGAACTCCCCGGCCCGGCCCATATTCTCGGCCCTGTCCCATCTGGCCCAGGCCCGCTTAATACCCAGCCTTTTCAGCAATTCGTTTAAAAAATCAACTTTTTTTTTCACCGCATCCACCAGCAGCAGGTCCATTTCAGGGCTGTATATCTTGAGGGGAACCCCCGGAAAGCCCGCGCCGGTTCCCACATCAATGACATACCGGTTACTCAGCTCAAGGATTCCGGTACAGCTCAAAGAGTCAAGGAAATGCTTGGCCGCCGCTTCCCTTTCCTCCGTTATAGCGGTAAGGTTGTATTTTTCATTTTCTTCCACCAATATTTTATAATACCGGCTGAAGGCGGCCAGTTTCCCCCGGTCCAGCTCAATCCCCATTTCCCGCGCTCCGCCTGCCAGGTATTCTTCCAGTACTCCCGCCAACTCAGTCACCGTTCCCCTTCGCTTCGGAACCCTGCCGGGCCATTTTTTCAAGGTAAATCAGCAGCACCGATATATCGGCCGGGCTTACGCCGGAAATTCTGGCCGCCTGCCCCACCGACTGCGGCTTGATCTTTTGCAGCTTCTGCGCCGCCTCGGTGGACAACCCCTTCATGGCGGTATAATCGAGACTCTCAGGCAACCTCTTGTTTTCCAGCCTTTCAAACCTCTCCACCTGGGCCATCTGCTTTTTTATGTAGCCCTCGTATTTTATTTCAATTTCCACCTGTTCCCTTACTTCCTCCGGAAGTTCCGGGTTTTCCAGGGGCAGGTCCAGCAGGTCCCGGTAGCCCAGTTCCGGCCTGCGCAGAAGAACGGCCATGCTGGTACTCTGCTGGATATCGGAATCTTTTTTATTCAGAATTCTTTTAACCTCTTCGCTGACCGGAACATATGTTCTGTTTAACCTGTCTATTTCCTCCGCAATCATCCTTTTTTTCTTTATAAAGGCTTCATAGCGCCGCCCGCCGATCAGCCCCACCCGGTAACCCGTTTCAGTAAGCCGCAGGTCCGCGTTGTCATGCCTTAAAAGCAGCCGGTATTCCGCCCTGGAGGTGAGCATGCGGTAGGGCTCCGGCGTGCCCTTGGTGACCAGGTCGTCGATTAAGACCCCTATATACGCCTCGGACCTGGTCATTACCAGGGGTTCCCGGTTCCCGACGTACATGGCCGCGTTTATTCCGGCCATTATCCCCTGGGCCGCCGCCTCCTCGTACCCCGAAGTGCCGTTAATCTGCCCGGCGCTGAACAGCCCCGGGATATCCTTGCATTCCAGCGACAGCTTGAGCTGGGTGGGATCCAGGCAGTCATATTCAATGGCATAGCCGGGCCTCATTATTTCCACCCTCTCCAGGCCGGGAACCGTCCTCAGCATGGCCAGCTGAACATCCCCGGGCAGGCTTGAGCTCATGCCCTGCACGTACATCTCGGTGGTATCCCTTCCTTCGGGCTCAATAAAAACCTGGTGCCCGGGCCTGTCCGCAAACCGCACCACCTTGTCCTCAATGGAAGGGCAGTAGCGGGGTCCGGTCCCCTCTATAAAGCCGCTGTAGAGCGGCGACCGGTGAAGGTTTTCCCTGATTATCCGGTGGGTCTCCTGGTTTGTATAGGTAAGCCAGCAGGGGATCTGGCTCCTTTCCTTTACCGTGGAAACGTAAGAAAAGTTTAAAAGCCTTTCGTCCCCGGGCTGGATGGTCATCCGGTCAAAGTTTATACTCCTCCTGTCCACCCTGGCCGGCGTGCCCGTTTTAAACCTCATCAGCTTTAATCCCAGGTCAGCAAGGTTTTCGGAAAGCTTGAGGGACGGGTAGTTGCCGGCGGGACCCCCCGAAAAGGCGACGTCCCCGATAATTACGCGGCCCTTAAGATATGTGCCGGTGGTCAGGATCACCACCGGCGCCTCAAAAACCTCTCCGGTACTGCCCACCACCCCGGCCACCCGGCCGTTTTTGACCAGCACCCGGTCCACCATCACCTGCTTTAAGTCAAGGTTTTCCTGCCTCTCCAGCACGACCTTCATGTTGGCCTGGTAGATACGCTTGTCCGCCTGGGCCCTGAGCGCGTGGACGGCGGGACCCTTGGCGGTGTTGAGCATGCGCATCTGGATGGCCGACCGGTCGGTGTTTAAGCCGATTTCTCCCCCCAGGGCGTCAATTTCCCTGACCAGCTGCCCCTTGGCCGGCCCCCCCACGGCCGGGTTGCAGGGCATAAGGGCCACGTTGTCAAGGTTTATGGTGAGCACCAATGTTTTGCAGCCCAGTCTGGCGGCCGCCAGCCCGGCCTCGCACCCGGCGTGCCCGGCGCCCACCACAACCACATCATACTTGCCGGCCGTGTATTCCATTTCTTTCACCTCATTTGCCTATGCAGAAATCATTGAAAATGCGGTCCAGGAGGTCCTCGGTAACCGTTGACCCGGTTATTTCCCCCAGGGCCTCCCAGGCTCCCCTGACGTCTATGGACAGCAGGTCCACGGGGATATCTCTGTCCAGAGAAGCGTGAAATTCGGCCATCAGGCCCCTGGCCCGCCGCAATACGGCCTCATGCCTTGCGCTGCTAACCATTATGGATTCAGGGGAACTGATTTTCCCCCCGGTGACTATCTCCTCGATGCGGTCTTCCAGGGTATCCATTCCTTCCCCGGTGAGGGCCGATACTTCCACCGCGGGTATCCCCTCCATACCCGGGTCCTGAATGTTTACCCCCAGGTCTATCTTGTTGATGATCAAAAATGTTTTGCTTTTGTCCAGGGCCCGCAGTATCTCCCGGTCCTCGCCGGTAAGTCCCTCCGCGGCCTCCACCACGAACAGTATCAAATCGGCCCCGGCCAGCATTTCCCTGGTTTTTTCCACCCCGATCCTTTCCACCAGGTCCTGTGTTTCCCTTAATCCCGCAGTATCTATAAGCTTTAAGGGGATGCCCCTGATGTTCAGGGTTTCCTCTATGACGTCCCTGGTGGTGCCCGGCACGTGCGTGACAATGGCCCTTTCCTGGCCCAGCAAGGCGTTCAGTAAGGAGGACTTGCCCACGTTGGGGCGGCCGGCGATGACGGTCTTGATTCCTTCCCGGTAAATCCTGCCCTTACCCGCCGCCTCAATCAATTTGTCCAGGTCCCCGATTATGTCCAGGGCCGAGACGGACAGCTGCCGGCGGGCTTTTTCCTCCACATCGTCCTCCGGAAAGTCAATGGACGCTTCCAGCCCGGCCAGGATGCCCAGTATTTTACCCTGTATCTCCCCGATCCTGGCCGAAAGGCCGCCGGCCAGCTGGGACAGGGCAACCTTCAGGGAAGCCCCGGTTTTCGACCTGATGATGTCTATTACCGATTCCGCCTGGGAAAGGTCCAGCCGCCCGTTGAGAAAAGCCCTTCTGGTAAATTCCCCGGGCTCGGCCAGCCGCGCCCCGGAGGCCAGGACGGCCTTCAGCGTCTCCCTTAAGGGGACAATTCCCCCGTGGCAGTTGATTTCCACCACATTTTCCCTGGTATATGTATACGGCTCCTTCATTACGGCCAGCAGCACCTCGTCAATCACCCGGCCGGCGCCGTCGACCACGTGTCCGTAATGGAGCTTGTAGTTTTCTTGCAGCCAGTCCTTGGGCCTGGCCGGCCTGAACAGCTTCCGGGCCACCGAAAAGGCGTCTTTTCCGCTGATCCTTATTATGCCCACACCCCCTTCTCCCAGGGGGGTCGATACGGCTGCTATGGTATCATCCATAAATGGATCCCTCTTTTTAAAAAACCCAGCCGGTGTTACACCTGCTGGGTTAAATGTCGCTATTTTTTGGGAGCTATGATTATTTTTCGGTAGGGCTCCTCCCCTTCGCTGAAGGTGGAAATGTCTTCTCTTCCCTGCAGGGCGGTATGGATTATTCTCCTTTCCAGGGAACTCATCGGCTCCAGGACAACATTCCGGCCTCTTTGTTTGGCCTTGTCGGCAAGCTTGTGCGCCAGTTTCTTCAGCGTGTCCTCTCTCCTCTGGCGGTAGCCTTCAATATCCAGAATGAATTTTTTTCTTTTTTCCTGGTTTTTATTGGCAGATAAATTCATCAGGTACTGCAGGGCGTCCAGGGTTTCTCCCCTTCTCCCGATCAGTATGCCCAGGTTTTCTCCCTCAAGGACGACGGTTACGGTGTTCTCCCTCTCTATTATGTCTATGTCGGCGCTCAAGTCCATCGTATCCAGTATATCTCTTATAAATGTCCTGGCTCTCCGGACAGGGTCGTTTTTTACCGTTATTCTTACCCTGGCCGGTTTTGATCCCAGGATGCCGAACAAGCCCTTGTTCGGCTGTTCGAGAACTTCGATGTCGGCTTCCTCCATGGCAATACCCAGTTCGGTAAGCGCCATTTCCACCGCTTCATCAACCGTCCTAGCTGTTTTTTCTGTTGCCTGCACCTTCGGCTATCGCCTCCTTTAAAGCCATGGTTTGCTTGTTGACAAAATACTGCTGCACTATTCCCAGTATGTTGAATGTTACCCAGTAAAGGGCCAGCCCGGCGGGCACCTGGGTAGCAAAATAGGCAATCATCAGTGGCATGGTGTAAAGCATTATTTTTTGCGTCTGGTCGGCCATGTTGGTGGTCATCCTGGTTTGAATAAAGGTGGACAGCCCGGCCAGGATGGCCAGGATATAAAACTCGTTGTTGATCTGGCTGAGGTTTTCTATCCACAAAAACCCGGCATGCCTTTCATCGGCATAGACGAAGGTTCTCAAGGCCTGGAACAGCGCAATCAGTATCGGCATCTGGACGAGCAGGGGCAGGCATCCGGCCATTGGATTGACATTGTGTTCCCTGTAAAGATCCATTATCTTTTGCTGCATCTTCTGGGGGTCCTTGCCCTTGTATTTGTCCTGTATTTCCTTTATTTTCGGCCCCAGCTGCTGCATCATGTACATCGATTTCATCTGCTTCAAGGTAAGGGGATAAAGTACTATCTTAAGGAGAATGGTAAATAAAATAATAGCCAGGCCGTAGTTGGCTATATGGGCTATTACCGTAAGGTCGTACAGCCAGTTTATTAACTTTGTTATGCCTACAACCAATGGTTGGAGTATACCCAATTTATCGCCTCCATACTATATGCCATTACCTTACCGGATCATAACCGCCGGGATGAAAGGGATGACATTTCAAGATCCTTAATAACGCCTTGCCGGTCCCTACTATTATACCATACTTTTCCAACGATTCTAAGGCATACTGTGAACAGGTGGGATAAAATCTGCAGGTGGGCGGCTTAACCGGCGATATAAATTTCCTGTATATTTTAATAACACCCACAGCCATTGAAACAGGAAGCCTTTTTATAAAAGACAACACCTTTTTAACCGGCATGATCAAACATCCTCATTTAAACATTCTTCTGGTCAGCTTAAACAGTTCTTCCTTCAGTTCGTGGTAATTATTGTTGACGGCTTCCCTTTTCGGTATGATTATATAATCGTGCCCGTCCCTGAACCATTCCCTGTTAAGCCTGCAGATCTCCTTTAAAACCCTCTTTATCCTGTTCCTGACCACTGCCTTACCAATCTTCTTACTGATGGAAAAGCCGAATCTCAGTTCCCCGTTATCCCTCTGCAGGCAATACATAACCAGATGCCTGCCGGCCACCGACCGTCCCCTGGCATATACTTTCTTGTAATCCGTATTTTTCTTTATGGTATATATTATTTACACCCTTCCGGCTTAATTAACCTATCTTGGCCATATTATCTTATATACTGTCCCCACCCCGTAAAAGGTTATACAATCAGTAAAAGGCCACTATTTCAGCGGCCTTATGCACTCAGTCTTTTTCTTCCCTTAATTCTTCTTCTTTTCAAAACGTTTCGTCCGGCCGTTGTGGACATCCTGTTAAGAAAACCGTGGACCTTTTTATGTTTTCTTTTTTTCGGCTGGAAAGTACGCTTCATTTTCTCCACCCCCTTATGCCGCTCATTCTATGACTGAAAAGAAAAATAACCGGACACATCACAGAAAATTATATATTAAAATATATTCCAGCGTCAAGGAAAAACAGACTTCAAATCGGCTCTTTGCCCCTGACGTCCTGTTGATAACAACTGGAAAATTTGTTATTATGGCATTGTATTTAAATCAAACTTACCGGAGGGCTTTTATGGTTAACAAGGACGGCTTAAACGAGACATGGAATCATATACTTTCAACCCTTCAGGTAAGGATTAACAGCCCTTCCATTGAAACATGGCTCCATGCGATGAAGCCCATAGCCTTTATTGACGATTCCCTGATCATAGAGGTTCCCGATAAATTTACCAAGGACTGGGTGGCCGACCGGTACGGTCCCATTATAAGAAGTATTCTCTATGATTTTCTGGAAGAGGAAATGAATGTCGAATTTATACTGCACCAGGAACTGCCGGCCAGGATTCTCAACAAAAACAAGAAATTTTCCGCCCATCCGGAGGATACCCTTCCCCACCTGAACACAAAGTATACCTTCGATACTTTCGTGGTGGGCAACAGCAACCGGTTTGCCCACGCCGCGTCCCTGGCCGTGGCGGAATCTCCGGCCAGGTCATACAATCCCCTGTTTATTTACGGCGGGGTGGGACTGGGAAAAACCCACCTTATGCACGCCATAGGCAACCATATAATTTCCAGGAGCAGCCCGTTAAAGGTTTTATATATAACTTCCGAAAAGTTCACCAATGAACTGATTAACTCCATAAGAGACGACAAGACTGTAGAATTCAGAAACAAGTACCGCAGCGTAGACATACTTTTAATTGACGACATACAGTTTCTGGCCGGCAAGGAGAGGACCCAGGAGGAATTTTTCCACACCTTCAACACCCTTTACGAGGCCAACAAGCAGATTATTATTTCCAGCGACCGGCCTCCCAAGGACATTCCAACCCTGGAGGACCGCCTCAGGTCCAGGTTCGAGTGGGGACTGATCACCGACATTCAGACCCCGGATTTTGAAACCAGGACCGCCATTTTAAGAAAGAAGGCCCAGCTGGAAAACCTTGACGTGCCCGATGACATACTTACTTATATCGCCGGCAAGATACAGTCCAACATCCGGGAACTGGAGGGAGCGCTGATCAGGGTGATTGCCTTCGCTTCCTTCAACAAGCAGGAAATAAACCTGCAGTTGGCCGAAACGGTCTTAAAGGACATACTGCCTGAAAGCAAGCCCCGCCAGATCACCGTGGGCCTGATCCAGCAGGTTGTTTCCGACTATTTCAACCTGCGGCCGGAAGACTTAAAGGCCAAGAAAAGAACCAGGAACGTTTCATTTCCCAGGCAGATTGCCATGTACCTGACCCGGGAAATGACCGATCTATCCCTGCCGAAAATAGGGGAGGTGTACGGAGGGAGGGACCACACCACGGTTATCCACGCCTACGAAAGGATAAACTCCGAGATGCAGCTGGATCCTTCCCTGAAAACCACCCTTCAGGACCTTATCCACAAGATCAATAACGGTTGATTTTTTTATTGTGTGTTTTAGGGATAAAGATTTTGAGGCTGATCCATGAATTAAAAATATGCTCGTTTGTCCGCCCGGCCATCCACATTGAAACTTTTATTACAAGGACAAGCCATTCCGGCAGGGCGACACATTTTCACATATCCACAGTCCCTAATACTACTACCAAAAAATCATCAAATAATAAATATATGATAGACGGTGTGTGAATATGAAATTTTTAATCGACAAAGAAAACCTTAATTACGCCATTCAAAACGTGCAGAGGGCCATCTCCCCCAGAAGCCCGCTGCCGATACTGACCGGGATACTTTTTCAATGCGGCGATGGTGTCCTGAAACTCTCGGCCACCGACATGGAGATATCCATCAACAGCTCGGTTCCGGCCGACGTCAGGGAACCGGGCGACCTGGTCATCCCGGCCCGCTACATAACAGATTTTGCCAAGAAACTGCCCGATGTGCCCATCGAGTTTGAGACCATCGGGGGAGGCAAGTTGGCCACCATCCGATACGGCCAGTCGGAGTTCAATATAAACGGCTACAACGCCGCCGACTTTCCACTGTTCCAGGTGCCTGAGGGAGAGTTCACCTTCTCCATGGAAGCCGGATCCCTGAAAGACATCATCAGGAAGGTTATATACGCCTCTTCAAATGATGATTCAAGGCCTGTTTTTACCGGCGTGCTGTTTGAGGTGCAGGGCAGTGACGCCACCCTGGTGGCCACCGACACCTTCAGGCTGGCCATGAAAAGATTTAAGATCGAAACCCCGGCCCCGGATCTTATAAATGTCATCGTGCCTGGTAAAACTTTAAATGAGGCCGTCCGGGTAATGGGAAGCGACGAACCGGTGAAGGTCACCCTGTCCAAAAACCACATCATGTTTGAAACGGAGGATACGGTGGTAACATCCCGGCTTATTTCCGGGAGATTCCCCTCTTACCGCCAGGTGATACCCGACAACTTCAGCTGCGTGATCACGGTTCCCATCAGAGATATGCTGGATTCGGCCGACCGGGCTTCACTGCTGGCCGGGGAAAGAAATTCACTGGTTATGTTCCAGTCCACCGGGGAAGGGGTAGTGATCAGCGTCCGATCGGAAAACGGATGGATCAGGGAAGATATTCCGGCCGACACCGAAGGAGAAAATCTTGACATACTTTTTAACGTGCGCTACCTTTGTGATGTGCTGCGGTCCTGCGACGGGGACCAGATATCGATAAAGCTTACCGGCACTTATACTCCGGCTCTCCTTACGCCTCCGGAAGATGAGGACTATGTGGCCATAATCGTTCCGGCCAGGACTTCCAGGGAGTGAAAATATTGCGCGACGTCAGCGTAAAGGGCAATATCAGGCTGGACCAGTTTTTGAAGTGGGCGGGTGTGGCCCCTTCCGGCGGGCAGGGAAAAATACTGGTTCAGTCGGGCAGGGTCAGGGTTAACGGTGACAGAAACCCCGGCCGGGGGAGGGTTCTTTCCGCCGGAGACATCGTCAGTGTGGATGGTATTGGCGATTTTAGGGTTGTTCATACCGGCGGCGCGGGGGAAAAGGAATGAGAGTGAAGCGGCTGGTTCTGAAAAATTTCAGGAACTATTCAGAACTGTCGTGGATTCCCCACCCCTGTTTGAACGTCATAGCAGGCAAAAATGCCCAAGGTAAAACCAACCTCCTTGAGGCAATCTTTTTTTGTACGGCCGGCAGGTCTTTCCGCACCGCCAGGGACAGGGACATGATCGGCTGGCCCGGAACGGACTGCTTTGCCGGGGTAACACTGGAAAAGAAAAATTCTTCCCTTGAAATATCGGTCTCGCTGAATGAAAGCGGCAGAACCGCCTTTTTTATGAACGGGGCCAGGCAGGGCAAGGGTAAAATATACCGGCCAGCCGTGGCGGTTTCATTTACCCCGTCGGATACCGACCTGATCAAGGGTTCCCCGGCGGAGAGAAGAAAATGGATTGATCTGGAGCTGGGACCCTTTGACCCGCATTATCTGTACAATTTAAGCAAGTTTGAAAAGGTGGTCAACCACCGGAACAACCTCCTGAAAAACAGCGGCCGCCAGGCCAATCTGGGCGACCTGATGGATCCGTGGAACGAGCAGATGGTTTTGTACGGCAGCAGTATAATAAGTGCCAGGATCCGCCTGCTGAAATCGCTGTTTCCGCATATCAGGGAGGTATATGCAGTCCTTACTGCGGGTAAGGAGGATGTTTCCTACCGTTATCTGTCCAGCGTTCCCCTGGAAAAAGGGGTGGGCCCGGAAGACCTGCCGGGGCTGTATGGGGAAACGGTAAGAAAAAAATCCGGCCTGGAAGTAGACAGGCAGCAGTCACTTTTTGGTCCCCACCGGGACGACATTGCCTTTTTTGTGAACGGCGTTGAAGTAAGGAAGTTTGGTTCCCGGGGGCAGCAGCGGTCGGTGGTGCTGGCCCTGAAGATTTCCCTGATGAGAATGTTTTATGAAGAACAGGGGGAGTACCCGTTGCTGCTGCTGGACGACGTTTTTCTGGAACTGGACAGGGACAGGCAGCGGGGGCTGGAAAATTTGCTGGCCGGGGAAGCGCAGGTTTTTATAACCTCTGACAGGGCCCTGAAGGGCTGTTTTGGCGGGCAGGCCGGTACGTATAACATTGTGGAAGGGAAATTATACGGAGGGGAAGAATAATGTTCTTGCACCTGGGCGGTGATACGGTTGTCCTGAAAAGTGACATTATAGCCATTCTGGACTACAAGAAAGGGTTTTCCAATATAACCAGAGAATTTATCGAGATTGCAGGGGATGAAGGATTTATTGAAACCATTTCGGAGCCGGGGAAGGAAAAATCCTATGTGATCACTACGGAAAAAATTTTTATTTCCCCTATTTCCTGCAATACTCTGAAGAAGAGATCAATGAGCGGCCTGAGCGGGAAAGAATAGTTGTGGTTAAAAAATGTTTTTCAGGAACGGAGGATACTTGCTTGATTGAAGAAAACACCAACCGGTACGGGGTAGAAGAGATACAGGTGCTTGAGGGCCTGGAGGCCGTAAGGCGCAGGCCCGGGATGTACATCGGTTCCACCAGCGCCAGGGGGCTGCACCACCTGGTTTACGAGGTGGTGGACAACAGTATCGACGAAGCCATGGCCGGTTACTGCGACACCATCGGCGTGACCATTAACCCGGACAACTCCGTTTCGGTGGTTGACAACGGCCGTGGAATACCGGTGGATGTTCACCCCAAAACCGGGCTGCCGGCGGTGGAGACCGTTCTCACCATCCTGCACGCCGGCGGGAAGTTTGGCGGAGGCGGCTATAAAGTCTCCGGCGGGCTGCACGGAGTGGGGATATCGGTGGTCAATGCCCTTTCCCAGTGGCTCGAGGTGGAGGTTAAACGGGACGGCCGGATATACAGGCAGCGGTACGAAAAGGGAGCCGCGGTAAGCCCGCTGGAAGTGGTGGGGAGCACCGAAACCACCGGCACCCGGGTAACCTTTATGCCTGATCCCACTATTTTTGAGGACACTGTCTTCAGCCATGAAACCCTCTCCCAGCGCCTGAGGGAACTTTCTTTCCTCAACAGGGGAGTAAAAATAACCCTCCAGGACGTGAGGAACGGCCAGACCATGGTCTTTCAGCACGACGGGGGGATTAAGGACTTTGTCCGGCATATAAACCGGAACAAGGGACTCCTGCACAACAGGGTGATTTATTTTTACGGGGAAAGGGAAGAAATACAGGTGGAGGTGTCCATCCAGTACACCGACGGGTACGTGGAGAATTTGTTTTCCTATGTCAACAACATCCACACCGTTGACGGGGGCACCCACGAGGTGGGCTTTAAAACCGCGCTGACCAGGGTAGCCAACGAATACGCAAGAAAGTACAACTTTTTGAAAAACGGCGCCACCAATCTTTCCGGAGAGGATATCAGGGAGGGAATCACGGCGGTAATCAGCGTCAAGGTGCCTGAACCGCAGTTTGAGGGCCAGACCAAGACCAAGCTGGGCAACAGCGAAGTGCGGGGAGTGGTGGACGCCATTGTGACGGAAGGCCTGGGCACATTCCTGGAAGAAAACCCCGCGGAGGGAAGAAGGATTATAGAAAAGGCCATTGTTTCTTCCAGGGCCAGGGAAGCCGCCCGCAAAGCCAGGGAGTTGACCAGGCGCAAAAGCGCCCTGGAAAGCACCACCCTGCCCGGAAAGCTGGCTGACTGCTCCGAGCGGGACGCCGGCAAGTCGGAGCTGTACCTGGTGGAGGGAGATTCCGCCGGCGGGTCGGCCAAGCAGGGGAGGGACAGGAGGTTCCAGGCCATCCTGCCCCTGCGGGGAAAAATACTGAATGTGGAAAAGGCCCGCATGGATAAAATTCTAGGCAACGAGGAAATCAGGGCCCTCATCACCGCCCTGGGGACGGGCATCGGGGACGAATTTGACATCGGCCGGGCCAGGTACCACAAGATCATCATCATGACCGACGCCGACGTGGACGGCGCCCACATCAGGACCCTGCTGCTCACCTTTTTCTACCGGTACATGAAAAGCCTGCTGGAAAACGGCTACGTGTATATCGCCCAGCCGCCCCTTTATAAAATAAAAAAGGGCAAGTCGGAAAAATACGTGTACAGTGACAGGGAACTGGAAGAGTACTTTAAAAGCCACGGGCGCAGCGGGGTAAACATTCAGAGGTACAAGGGCCTTGGCGAGATGAATGCCCAGCAGCTCTGGGATACCACCATGGACCCCGAGGCCAGGACCATATTGCAGGTGACCCTGGAGGACGCCGTGGAGGCCGACGCCATTTTTTCCACCCTGATGGGGGACAAGGTCGAGCCCAGGAGGGAGTTTATCCAGGAGAACGCCAGGTACGTAAGGAACCTGGATGTATAAAAAAAACTTCTTTTAAGAAAAACAGTTTCTGGTTTACAAATATGCATTTATATTATTTTTGGAAGATCTTCCAGCTCTTTTTGTACTGCTCTAGAAGCTGAAATATAATCCTCTAGAAAATAATTAATTACAACTTTATTACATTCGTCCGCGCCCCAAGGGACCGGCCGGAGGGGTTAATTTATTTTTCCTTCGGATTTCAGGCGGAAGGCTTTGATGTAAACCGTGGTTTTCTGGTTTACCACCACTATGTAGGTTCTCAGGCGGTACCTGTTGCCGTTGGCTTCTATTTCCCGGTTATCAACTATGCGCGGGATCAAGAGGCTGTCCAGTCCGGCCACATCCTGGCCGATTATGGGGTTCAGCCAGTCCTTTACCTTTTTGCCGGCCTCCAACTCAACCGCCAGCTTGTCGTAGTCGGTCAGACCTTCCGTTGAGTCCATCAGTAAAAAGGTTTCCACCGCATTTATGGTATGCTTCTTTTTAAGATCCGAGGATTCTTTTAATTTTACCAGTCTTTGCTGGGCGTCGGCCAGCTGGTCCCGCAGCTCTTTATTGGCCAGGGTGATGTGGTCCAGCTGGGAACCGATATAAACAGTGGTGCCCGCCGACCCCAGGATGACGCCGATAATCAGTAACGATATACTCCTGTACAAACCGGCGGCCCTCATTTATAATTACCCCCGCACAGGGCCAGGATCAGGTAATAACCGGCCTGGGTTCCGGCCAGGGCGCTGGTAATGTATAAAATCTGTTTTACCACCGCCCGTACCTCGCCGCTGAACAGCCCGCTCTCAAATATTTCAAAGGTGGAAAATGTCCCCCCGATGGCTGCGGCAATGGCCCATATTTTCATGTCCCGGGCCAGTTTAAGCATCACCGCCAGGGGTGGTTCCCGCACCAGGACCGCGGCCAGGGCCCCCACCATTACCGACCCCAGCATGACTCCCAGAGCGGTGAAAAAAATCAGTATTATTTTATGTTCAAAATTATCCATGCCCTTCACCCCGCAAGGACAACCTCTTAATCAATATTTTCCGGCGGGCTGAATTATGACGTCTATAACTGGTTTTTTTCCTGAAAACAACGACAGATTTCAATATAACCATGATGGAACAAAATTTGCCGTCACCGCGTCTAACCAGTTATAGGAGGTACCAAATGGTAAAAAAAGTATCTTTCTTTTTGGTGTTCTGCGTTTCTGTATGGATGTTTTCCCTCCCGGCTTTATTGGCCGAGGGCAGTGAGCCTCCCCAGCCGGAAGGATCCGGCGGCGTGGAGGTTAAGGAAAGCGGGACCGGTTTTCCGGATGTTCCGGAATCGCACTGGGCGGCGGGTAAAATAAAGGCCCTGGCCGGGAAGAAATGTATTCTCGGGTACGACGACGGCACCTTCCGGCCGGAACAGCAGGTGTCCAGGGCCGAACTGGCAGCGCTCCTGGTTAATTCCGCCGGGGAGAGTAAAATTGAGCCGGACAAGCCCACTTTCTCCGACGTCGGACGGGACCAGTGGTTTTATTCCACAGTGGAAACAGCAAAAAAATATTTCGTCACAGACCCGTCCCTTGGCAAAGGGCTGTTTCGCCCCGGTGATTTTGCAACCCGGGAGGAAGCTGCTGCGGCGCTTGTCCTGGCCAAAAATTTAAAGCCTGACGGGGCCGACCCGAAGGACGTTCAGGCCGCCTTTACCGATTATGGCAACATCGCCCCGGAATACAGGAACAATATTTCGCTGGCCTTAAAGAACAGGCTGGTAAGCGGGTACACGGACAAGACTTTCCGGCCGCATTCTCCGCTGACCAGGGCGGAAGCCGCCTCGCTGGTTTACAACGCTTTTTTTGCTGAACACACTGCGCTAAACATTGACGGACTAATCAAATCCGGGGAAATAAAACCCTTCGACAAATCGGGGGAGGAATTTCTGCCTGCGGTTGAAGCCCTGGGCAACCAGTTCGGCCAATGGGAAGGGGTAAAATTTAGCTTTTTTGTCAAAGAGGTTCCGGTGGGTGGCAGCCGGGACAATCAACTCATTCTGGTTTTCGCCAGAGTGGACCCGTTCAAGTATTTTACTTTTTCCGATGTGGTTTTTAAGCCGGATCCCGGCAAAACCAGGGAATTTGCCGAGAAAATATCCTCTGCCGTTTCCCGGATGCACCCGGGGCGCATCGTATCAATGGTGGGTTTTACCGGTTTCGTTGGCGATGAATTTAGAAAATATGAGACTGCTCCGGAGGTTTACGGAAGGAAGTACACCACATACTCTCAATCTGAGGGTGGCTGGCGGATTGAAAGGTTTTACGCCGGGGCCGTGTGCCTGGACGGTAAAATAACCGAAACCTGGCTGGAGCCCCAGAAATCCTAATTTGGCCACAGAGGAAAAGTACAAAAACATATGCAAAAGGTAATATATGGTAGAAAGGGCGTGCAATTCCGGATTATTTAAATAATCTGAACCCAGGCGGGATTTGCACGGGCATGGTAACATGTTACTAAAAAGAGGCGGGGGGTGAGCGGCCCTTGGAGGATTGGCGGCTGTTAATCTGCCTGTTGGCCATCCTGGCATCATTTCTGCCCGCTCGACTGACCGGGGACCCGGAGAGCCCCAGGCGCCGGGGTGTTGAAGGAATCCGGCCCCGTACGGGTAAAGGCTGCCGGGAAAGCCGGCCCAAAACCTTTGGATATTACCGTGACTTGGCGGCAGTAAGTGTGGCCGCCTGAGAAGAAGGCTTTATAGCCGATAACCATGGTTTTAAGCTTCCCCCGGTGCAAAAGGCCGTATCCGGGGTCAGGTTGACATTCCGTATGACTGCAGGGGAACTTGTTTTGCTGTTTTAACGGTTCCCGTTAAAGGAATGGGTGAAGCCTTTTATCGTTTCAGCCCGGCATTACTGCCGGTCTTTATTTTGCATGGAAAAAGCTATATAATATTTGGGGTTGAGAATACTGTCAGGAGACAGGAGACAGGAGTAAAAAAACAGTGAGATAAATTCTAGATTTTTAGATCATTATGTATTCTGACTCCTGTATTCTGAATTCTTCTTCCATGATACCCGATTTTATGGATGGAGGGAGCTATTTGTCGTTTCCAGCAGGTAAAGTAGTGCCCATTGACATCAATGACGAGATGAGGCAGTCCTACCTTGATTATGCCATGAGCGTGATCATGGGCAGGGCCTTACCCGACGTAAGGGACGGCCTCAAGCCTGTACACAGGCGGATTCTCTACGCCATGTACCAACTCGGCATGACCCCCGACAAGCCGCACCGCAAAAGTGCGCATATCGTCGGCCAGGTGATGGCGAAATTTCACCCCCACGGGGATATGGCCATTTATGACGCCCTGGTAAGGCTGGCCCAGGATTTCTCCTGCCGCTACCCGCTGGTGGACGGCCACGGAAACTTTGGCTCGGTGGACGGGGACTCGGCTGCGGCCATGCGCTACACCGAGGCCAGGATGGCCAGGATTACCCTGGAAATTCTGGCTGATATCGAAAAGAACACGGTTGATTTTATTCCCAACTATGACGGCAGCGACCAGGAGCCCACCATTCTGCCCGCCAAGGTGCCCAACCTGCTGGTTAACGGGTCTTCCGGCATCGCCGTGGGAATGGCCACCAATATTCCTCCGCATAATCTGGGGGAGGTTATTGACGGCATACTTCACCTGATTGAAAACCCCAACGCCGGCCCGGAAGAACTGATGAATTTCATTAAAGGACCGGACTTTCCCACCGCCGGAAAAATCATGGGCCGGGAGGGAATCCGGGCGGCCTACACCGAGGGCAGGGGATCCATAAAGGTAAGGGCGAGTACCACCATAGAGAAGCTGGGCGGCGGAAAAAGCGCCATCATTGTCAAGGAAATACCTTACATGGTGAACAAGGCCAGGCTGGTGGAAAAGATAGCCGAACTGGTCAGGGAGAAGAAAATTGAGGGTATCTCCGACTTGCGGGACGAGTCGGACCGCACCGGCATGCGCATCGTGATAGAGCTGCGCCGGGAGGTGAATCCCGATGTAATACTGAACCAGCTGTACAAGCATACCCAGATGCAGGAAACCTTCGGCGTGATCATGCTGGCGCTGGTGGACGGCGAGCCCCGGTATTTAAATTTAAGGGAAATCCTCTATTATTACCTGGCCCACCAGAAAGAGGTTATCACCAGGCGGTCCCGGTTTGACCTGCAGAAGGCCGAAGACAGGGCCCACATCGTGGAGGGGCTGCTGATCGCCCTCGACCATATCGACGAGGTTATCAATACCATCAGGGCATCCAGGACGGTTGACGAGGCCAGGAAAGCCCTCATGGAGAAGTTTGACCTGACCGAGAGGCAGGCTGAAGCCATAGTGGAAATGAGGCTGCGCAGCCTGACGGGCCTGGAAAGGGAAAAGCTGGACGGCGAGTATGCCGAGCTGAAGGACCGGATCGCCTACCTGCGGGCGGTGCTGGAAAACGAGTGGATGATTTACCAGATTATTAAGGAAGAACTTACCGAAATAAAGAAAAAATTTTCCGATCCCAGAAGAACGGTGATATCCGACGAAGAAGTCTTTATAGACGTGGAGGACCTGATCCAGGAAGAAGACGTGGTGATCACCATAACCAACCAGGGCTACATCAAGAGAATCGCCCTGGATACCTATAAAAGCCAGCGCCGGGGCGGCCGGGGAATAGCCGGCATGGGGACAAAGGAAGAGGATTTTGTAAGGCACCTGTTTATTGCCAGCACGCACCATTACTTCCTGTTCTTTACCAACCGGGGCAAGGTATACAGGCTGAAAGTGCATGAAATACCCGAGGGCGGCCGGACGGCCAAGGGCACGGCCATAGTCAACCTGCTGCCCATAGAAAAAGCCGAGAGAATTACCGCCGTCATTCCGGTGAGGCAATTTTTGGAAGAAATGTACCTGTTTATGGTCACCCGCAGGGGAATTGTCAAGAAGACCCAGCTGACCCAGTACAAGACCTCCCGGCGGGACGGGATCATAGCCATAAGCCTGGATGAAGGGGATGAACTGGTAGAGGTAACCCTTACCGACGGCAATCAGGAGATCATACTGGGAACCAGGAACGGCATGGCCATCCGGTTTTTCGAGAAAGACGTGTCCCCTTACGGCAGGACGGCCAGGGGAGTCAAGGGAATACGCCTCAGGGAGGGCGACGAGGTGGTTTCCATGGACATTGTGCGCTCCGGCGCCGATGTGCTGGTTGTCACCGAGAACGGCTTCGGCAAGAGAACCGGCGTGGAGGAGTACAGGCCGCAGGCCAGGGGCGGCACGGGGCTGAAAAATGTGAAGATCACCGGGCGCAACGGCTCGGTGGTTGCCCTGCAAATAGTCAGGCCCGATGAAGAGGTAATGATGATCAGCAGGGAAGGCATCATCATCCGCATCAGGGCAAGAGATGTTTCCTCGATGGGCCGGTCCACCCAGGGAGTTACCCTGATGCGCCTGGATCAGGGGGATAAGCTGGTGGCAGTGGCTAAAGTCGGCGCCGACGAAGAGGAGCAGTGAGTTGTTCGCATCAACGGGATGCTGGAGTATCTATAAATCTTGTTTTTGAGGGTAGGATATTGTAGAATAACTTGGTATAAAGTGATTAATCGTTTGGAGGGGATTGCAGGTGGAGGAAAAGGGTACCTGGACCGTTAAATGTGGTTTGGCTGAAATGTTAAAGGGCGGGGTCATAATGGACGTGACCACCCCGGAGCAGGCCAAGATTGCCGAGGAGGCGGGGGCCTGCGCGGTGATGGCGCTGGAGCGGGTGCCTGCCGATATACGGGCGGCCGGAGGCGTGGCCAGGATGGCCGACCCCACCGTAATAAGGGCGATCATGGATGCTGTTACCATCCCGGTGATGGCCAAGGCGCGCATCGGCCATTTTGTGGAGGCCCAGATACTGGAGCAGCTGGGCGTGGATTATATAGACGAAAGCGAGGTGCTGACCCCCGCCGACGAACAGCACCACATCGATAAGCACGCTTTCAAGGTTCCGTTTGTCTGCGGAGCCAGGAATCTCGGTGAGGCTTTGAGGAGAATCGGCGAGGGCGCCGCCATGATCAGGACCAAGGGTGAGCCCGGCACCGGCAATGTTGTCGAGGCCGTCAGGCACATGCGCATGGTCATGGGTGAAATCAGGCGCCTGCAGAATATGCCCCGGGAAGAGCTGATGTCGGCGGCCAAGGAAATGGGTGCGCCTTATGACCTGGTGCTTAAGGTGGCTGAACAGGGACGCCTGCCGGTGGTCAACTTCGCCGCCGGTGGCATCGCCACTCCGGCCGACGCGGCGCTGATGATGCAGCTTGGATGCGACGGCATATTTGTCGGGTCCGGCATATTCAAGTCAAAAAATCCCGCCGTCAGGGCCAAGGCTATCGTGGCTGCCACCACCCACTACAATGATCCGAAGATACTGGCCGAGGTTTCCAGAAACCTGGGTGAAGCCATGCCAGGCCTGGAAATAGCGACCATCCTGCCTGAGCAGAGAATGCAGGACAGAGGCTGGTAGGCACGCGGCAATGTGCTGACTTCCGGGAAGGGGAGATAGATGCTAATCGGGGTGCTGGCCCTCCAGGGGGCCTTTCGGGAACATGAAAAAATGCTTCAAGCCTGCGGGGAGAATATAAAAACCCGGCAAATCCGGCTGCCCGACCAGCTGGAGGACGTTGACGGGCTGGTCATACCAGGCGGGGAAAGCACCACCATGGGCAAACTGATGGCCGAATACGGCCTGCTTGAGCCAGTCAGGGAACTGGCCCGAAAAGGCGTTCCCGTGTTCGGGACCTGCGCCGGGCTGATCATGCTGGCCAAAGATATTGCCGGATCAAACCAGCCCAGACTTGGGCTGATGGATATGCTGGTTGAACGGAATGCCTTCGGGCGGCAGGTGGACAGTTTTGAGACCGACCTGCCGGTGGCCGGCATCGGGTCCGGGCCCTTCCGGGCCGTTTTTATCAGGGCGCCCTATATAATCAAGGTGGGGCCGGGAGTGGAAATACTGGCCCGGTACGGGGAAAAAATCGTCTGCGCCAGGCAGGGCAATTTACTGGCGGCGGCCTTTCACCCGGAGCTGACCGGGGACAAAAGAATGCACCAGTATTTTTTGAAAATATGAACAATGCTTTGTAATGAGTTTTGTGTTGCAAAATATAAGTTGTTGTAGTATTATTTATTCCAAGTTCATAAATTAACCCGATGAAGGGGAATGTAACCAGCTAAAATCCTTAAAGAGAGCCGGTGGGTGGTGTAAACCGGCAGGTATGCTGGTGAAAGGCGCCCCGAAGGGGATCCGCAGAAATCGGGGCTGACAAAGCTGGGCGAAGTTTATCGCGACCCCAGTAGGGCTGTCAGAAACGAGCATAGCGCGAAAGCGCCGGCGGGGCGAAGCGGAGCGTATATGTAATACGTGAGCATCGCACCGGCGGGGCTGACAAAGCTGGGCGAAGTTTATCACAGCCCGTAGAGAGTATGCGGGTACGGTTGATCCGTTACCTCACCAGAGAGG
>JBMOPD010000083.1:25914-27466 GCA_049323615.1 Bacillota bacterium
GGGGCGAAGCGGAGCGTATATGTAATACGTGAGCATCGCACCGGCGGGGCTGACAAAGCTGGGCGAAGTTTATCACAGCCCGTAGAGAGTATGCGGGTACGGTTGATCCGTTACCTCACCAGAGAGGGTGGGTAATTTTTTACCCTGCCAATAAGGGTGGCACCGCGGGAGATTTAACCTCTCGTCCCTGTTTAATTTTCAGGGGACGGGGGGTTTTTGATTTATGTAGGGTCAATTTTTACAGTTTACATGATAAAAGCAAAGGGGATGATTAAAAATGATGCAGGATAAGCAATATTTAATGATTCCGGGGCCGACGCCGGTGCCCCCGGCGGTGGCGGCCGCCATGTCAAGGCCCGTGATCGGGCACCGCACCGATGATTTTGCCGCCATGCACAAACGCATTGTGGAAAAACTGCAGGTTGTCTTCCAGACAAAAAACGATATTTTTGTCATTACCAATTCCGGCACCGGCGGAATGGAAATGGCGGTGGCCAATACAGTAAACCCCGGGGATAAAGTGCTGGCCCTTGTCACAGGTAACTTTGGCGAGCGGTTCGCGAAAATTGCCAGGGAGTACGGGGCCGACGTGGATGAGGTTAATTTCGGCTGGGGCAAAAGCGTGGACCTGAAGGTAGTGGAAGAGAAGCTGTCGGCAGGCCAATACAAGGTGGTGCTGGCCACCCAGAATGAAACCTCCACCGGGGTGGCCAACGACATTGCCGGGATCGGCGCCCTGGTGGGCAAAACCCCGGCCCTGCTGCTGGTGGACGGCGTCAGCGGAGTGGGCGGCATCGAGATTAAAATGGACCGGTGGAATGTGGACATACTGGTAACCGCCTCCCAAAAGGCCATGATGCTGCCGCCCGGGCTGGCCATGGTGGCCGTCAGCCAAAAGGCGTGGGAGGTAGTGGGGAAAAACAGCTCTCCCCGGTTTTACTTCAGCCTGCCGGCCGCTAAAAAATCTTACGAGAAGTGGAATACGGCCTACACCCCGGGAGTGTCCCTTTTCGCCGGGCTTGATGCGGCCCTCGACATGATGATGGCCGAGGGGATGGATAATGTCTATGCCCGGCATAAGCTGCTGGCCAGGGCCGCCCGGGCGGCGGTCAAAGCCATGGGCCTTGAACTGCTGGCCGGGGAAGAAGACGCGTCTCCGGTGATTACCGCCGTAAAGAGCCCTGCGGGCATGGACGGGGATGAAATCCGCAAGGTCCTGAAAAAAGAGTTCGGCGTGACGTTCGCCGGCGGTCAGGGCATATTGAAGGGGAAAATTTTCAGGATAGCCCACATGGGCTTCTCGGACAAAATGGACGTGATCATAGCCGTCAGCGCCCTGGAAATGGCCCTGTCCCGCCTGGGGTATCCCGTAGAACTGGGAAGCGGGGTCAGGGCTGCGCAGCAAGTTTTTCTGGGAGGGAATAAATAATGAAGGTCCTGGTAATGGACGGGGTGTCGGAGGAGGGGCTGGCCCCCCTGCGGCAGAACCCGGAGATAGAGGTGGTCATCGGCGGCAAGATGGCCGAGGATGAGCTGGCCGCGGTCATACCGG
>JBMOPD010000084.1:0-1833 GCA_049323615.1 Bacillota bacterium
GCAGTCTGCTCAGCGGCACATTTGACGCCTTCTGGGTCCGCCACAGGATTAACAATTACAGGATTCCCCAACAGGCTCTTTCAAAATGAGTTGCCAATTATTTACTCACAAAATTGTCGTGCACCCCTTGATATCTATATTTGGCAGGGCTACCATTTCACCCCCCTGAAAGTGACGGCCAATCCTCCCAATCCCTGATCCTCAATCCCCAATCCCCGGCTTTTCTCATTTCCCAACAGGTAAAAATCTTCTCTGGAAACTGGCATGCATTTCCTTATACTTCTCCTCGGAATAACCTTCAAAAAATTTTTTGGCCGCATTATATCCGGACATAAAGAGCATTTCCTTCCTTTCCGGGGTAATGTTGAACTCGGTTGTTTTAACTCCCATGGTGGGAATGGCTATGGTCCTCTTAAAGTTAAAGTCCTGGATATGTCTTTCATCGTGGGCTTCTATCATTGTCCCCACTATGGCCGCCAGAAAATCCAGTATGTTGTTTATTTCCCGGGGATCCCCCTCGCCCGGTTCCACCAGCCTGAAACCAAGGGTGGGCCACTGGGGCTCTTCCACCGAGTCAAAGAGCCAGACCGGAAAGTTGCTTAAGATCCCGCCGTCTACTATGTAACTCCTTTTCCTCTTCCCGCCGTCCGTATAATCGACGGCCACCGGTTCGTAAAAAATGGGTATGCTCATGGACATGCGCACTGCCCGGGCCACGCTGAACCGGTCGGGGTCAACTCCGTAATCCCGGATGTCCTGGGGCAAAACCAGCATTTTTCCCCGCGCGATGTCGCTGGCGATGACATTTAACCGGTAAGCATACCTGGGATTGGTTTCACCTTCTATCCTGAGGTCCCCGAAGCTGCCGACCCCCTTTTTGCTTAACAGGATCTCCATAAACCTTTCAATGAACTGCCCCTCGTAAATGCCTTTCTCAAACAGGAGACTCAAGGTTTTGCCCGGCAGTGAGAGCTTGTCAAGAAGGCCTTCGTCCTTGATCAGGTTAAAGTCCAGGTCAAACAGTATCTTTCTTATCTCATCGGCTGAATAGTTGCTTGCTATCAATGCGGCCACAATGGCCCCGGCAGAAGTGCCGGCCACGTTCTGCCACCGGACTTTCCTTTCCTTTTCGGCGTAGTACACCGCCCCCACCAGGCCTATGCCCTTCACCCCGCCGCCCTCAAAAACCGCGTCGGCCCTCAAAGAAAACACCCCCTGGAAGATGTAACCCGGTAATTGATTTACCCTTATTATATGTCCACCTTGCAAAATGTTCCAGCGTGAAGCATATCTTAACCGGGACCGGTGGCACAAACAACTTCCATAAAAAATAAAAGGCTGCTTGCACTATCCTTGTCAAACAGCCTTTTACCGGTTTGGCGGAGAGCGAGGGATTCGAACCCTCGAGACAGCTTTAGAACCGTCTACTCGCTTAGCAGGCGAGCGCCTTCGACCTACTCGGCCAGCTCTCCGTGCTGTTTTTCTGGCGGAGGGAGTGGGATTCGAACCCACGGAACCCGCAAGGGTTCAACGGTTTTCAAGACCGCCTCCTTCAACCGCTCGGACACCCCTCCAGATTAGAGGTCGGAGTTGCGCAAATTCCTTCTAATTCTGCATCCGACTTCCGGCCTCCCACTTCCTAATTTAAAGCGGTATATTAAAGTATAGCACAGCCCCTATACCGTGTCAACACGGCTGTTTCTGCATGTCTGCGTCAAGATTTAGTAGGTAGAACTCCCAGTTTTTTTTATTCATACTTAGAGATAGCCGAGGAAAGAAAACTCTGGGGCCGGGGTCCGGGTTTCAATCCGGCTACAGGACCTGCGGCTGAAC
>JBMOPD010000085.1:0-27307 GCA_049323615.1 Bacillota bacterium
GTTACTTTACCAATTCCCCAAACCGAGCGGTGTTCCTCTTTTTTGCTAAATTTTTTACATAATTTTTGGTATCTCAACCCTTATGTTTACTGGCTTTTTAGTTTCTACTTACCGGATCTAAGTTAAATAAATGCTTATACTTAATCGCTTTAAAAATTGGAAGCAATTAAATTTATGGGGGATTGGATAAAACATGGATCTCGTTCTTTTTAACGGAGACGTTCATACCCTGGACCGAGCGGGTACTCAAGCTGAGGCAGTGGCGGTCCGGAACGGAAAGATTGCCGCCGTAGGTTCATCCCCGGAAATAAGAAATATGGCAAACGCGAAGACGGAAGTAATTGACCTGAAAGGCAGAACCCTGCTACCCGGCTTCATTGACGCGCATAACCATATGATTATGTATGGTATCAAATTCTCTGATATAAATTGTCAAGACGGAACTATCAAGTCTATCGCGCAAATTACCGAGGAGGTTGGCCGGCAGGCGAAGCAAAAACCGCCGGGTGACTGGATTACCTGTTGGGGCTATGACGACGCCAAACTTTTGGAAAAGCGGCACCCTTCACGGTGGGATTTTGATCGGGTTGCTGTAAAACATCCCGTGGTTTGCCATAGAGCCTGCAACCACGTGGCGGTGGTTAATAGCAAGGCATTGGAGCTAATGGGAATTACCAGAGAAACCCCGGACCCGGCGGGTGGTGTGATTGAACGGGACGTCAGCGGTGAACCCACCGGAATACTTAAGGAAAACGCTCTTAACCTGGTAAAGAAAGCAATTCCAACGCCCGGCGTAGACCGGATGAGAAAGGCTATAAAACAAGCGGGTGCTGTCTACAATAGGGAAGGTGTTACCAGTGTTCACGAGGCCGGGGCAGGATTTGCCTTCCCCGGGCCCAACGAGGTGCGGGCGTTCCAGAGTGCCTTACAGCATGGAGACCTTTCTGTCCGGGTCTACATGATGGTCTACACAGAACTCCTGGATGAGCTTGTGGCGCTAGGATTTCGGACGGGATTTGGCAATGATTTTCTCAGAATCGGCAGCTATAAAATTTTTACAGACGGAGGCTTTGGAGGGAAAACGGCAGCTTTAGAGGAGCCCTATCAGGGTGATGTTACCAGGGGTATTATCAGCATACCTAAAGAAAGCCTTATTGAAAAAATGCGTAAGGCACATCGGGCAGGTTTTCAGCTGGCGGTTCACGCCATTGGTGACAGGGCCATCAATATGGTATTGGACGCCTTTGAAGCCATTCTGAAAGAATATCCCCGCCTGGGACACAGGCATAGAATAGAGCACTTTGCCCTGGCAACTCCTCCCATTATTCAACGGGCAAAGAAATTAAACTTGGTTCCGGTACCTCAGGCAGGGTTTATTTATTACTTTGGAGATAGCTATATCGACTATTTGGGAGAAGACCGGATTATGCATGTATATCCTCTCAGGAGCTTATTAGAAGCAGGATTGATAACTCCTTTGAGTTCCGACCGTCCCGGGATTCCAGGATACCCGCTGCGGGGGATCGAAACAGCCGTCTTAAGGGAGACTTATACCGGGCAAGTAGTCGGATTAAATCAAGCTATTACAATTGACCGTGCCTTGCGCATGTACACTAATTATGCGGCATATGCCTCTTTTGAGGAAGAGCGAAAGGGGTCCATCGAACCCGGAAAGCTTGCGGATTTTGTAGTCCTCGGAGCAAGTCCATTTAAGGTGCCACCTAAGGAAATAGCCTCTATTCCAGTGGAATTAACTATCGTCGATGGCAGGATTGTTTATCGGAATTAAAGCGGGCTTAGAAAGGAGATTCGGCATTGAAAAAAAAGTTAGGACTCCTCGTGAATCCTGTTGCCGGAATGGGGGGGAGAGTAGGTCTAAAAGGAAGTGATGGTTCAGATGTGTTAAAAAAGGCACGGGAACTCGGCGCCAAGCCGCAATCTCCGATGCGTGCGGTTGAGGCGTTGGAGAGAGTCGTCCGGATCAAGGAGGATATTGAAATTTTTACTTACCCCACGGAGATGGGGGAGAATGTAGCCAGGGAGTGTGGCTTTAATCCGATTACCATTGGTTCAATCAGGAGCGGCGAGACTACCCGGAAAGATACTGAAGACGCAGCAAGGAAAATGATCCATTTAAAAGTGGATCTTTTACTCTTTGCCGGAGGTGATGGAACGGCCAGAGATATTTACAATGCAATTGGAATTGGATTACCTGTTTTAGGTATACCTGCAGGGGTGAAAATGCATTCAGCCGTATTTGCCACTAATCCCAGAAATGCAGGTGAACTTGCAGTAGCCTACTTGCAAGGAAAACATACAATAATTCGGGAAGCGGAGGTAATGGATATAGATGAGGAAGCTTTTAGAGAGGGTTTTGTTACTGCGAAACTATATGGATATTTAAACGTACCATATGAAAAAAACCTGGTGCAAAATTTAAAATCCGGGGTTATTTATGGTGATAATTTTGAGCTTGAATCGATTGCAAACTGGGTTATAAACATAATGCAAGATGGTTTCTTCTATGTTATTGGGCCGGGAACAACAACCAGAGCTATAATGGACAAACTTGGATTGAAAAATACACTGCTAGGTATTGATGTAGTGAGTAAAGGTAAAATTATCGCTAATGATGCAAATGAAGCTCAACTATTGCAATTGTTAAAACGCAATAAAGCAAAAATAATAGTTGCCCCAATAGGTGGACAGGGTTATGTATTTGGTAGAGGGAATCAACAGTTGAGTCCCGAGGTAATTAGGATAGTTGGAAAAGAAAATATTATTATAATAGCTACTAAAAGCAAACTTATTTCACTAAACGGAAGACCCTTGCTGGTTGACACCGGGGATGACGAAGTCAATGCCATGCTTACTGGCTATTTTAGGGTAGTTACTGGGTACAATGAAGAGGTTATATATAAGGTTATAAATTAATAAATTGGCGGTCTGTGTCAGGCAATTTCAATATTAAAAAACTGTTTGAAAAACTCCAGGATGACTATGATGACAAGGGGGAGTGGCAGGTGGGTCTGCTAGATAATAAAGTTGCTTTGATTACAGGCGGGAGTCGTGGTATTGGTGGTGCTATTGCAACGCGCTTTGCCCAAGAAGGAGCAGATCTTATTTTAAACGCTAGAACAAAGGAGGCTTTGGAGAACACAGGAAATACACTCCGGGAAATGGGTAGGAAGGTTTTAACTTTTCCGGTAGACGTGACTAACCAGGAAGCTGTTCGTGATATGGTAAACAAAGCTTTGGCGGAATTTGGGCGAATAGACATCCTCGTAAGCAACGCCGGTATATATAACGTTTCAAGATTTATAGATCTTACGTTTGAAGATTTTGATCGGGTTATGAAGATTAACTTATACGGAACTTTTTTCACGATCCAAGCCGTGCTGGCCAGTATGATACAGCGTAAGAAAGGGAAAATTATCAATATTGCTTCAACGGCCGGTAAGTGGGGGACGGCTAACCAGAGCGCCTACAACGCCTCGAAGCATGCTGTAATAGGTTTAACCAGATGCCTGGCTCTTGAAATGGCGCCTTTTAATATTAATGTTAACGCTATTTGTCCCGGATTCGTAGAAACAGAAATGGCATTTTCGGTGTTTTCAGATCACGGAAAAATTCTTGGGTTGTCAGTTAACGAGGTTTGTGAGGTCTTTCGGCGCAGGGTTCCGATGGGGAGATTGCTTCATCCCGAGGATATTGTCGGCCTTTCTGTGTTTTTGGCCTCTGAGGACTCCAACGGGATGACCGGCCAAGCTATATCTATTTGTGGTGGGCTCGTTATGGTGTAAAAATTAAGTATTTATTTGATTGGGTAAAAATAAAGAAGAATAAGGGGTAAGACAAATGGATCTTGAAAGCACAATTATTGGCCGTAGGAGCGTACGTAAATTTACTGAAGAGAAGGTTCCTGAGGAGTTTATCATAAAATTGGTTAAAATGGCCATTGAGGCGCCGAGCCCCGGCAACCAGCAGACCTGGCATTTTTATGCGATCATGAAAAGTGATGTGCTGCAGCGTTTGGCAGATATTGTGGAGTCCGAATTGGACAAACTGACGGCCATTGGGGGAGTAAACCCTGAAAGCATGCGGGGGCCCAAACGTTTTGCCACCTGGTTTAAAGAAGCGCCCGTGGTAATAGCGGCTTCCACCCGGCAGTACCGTTCCCCCGTAGACAATACACTGCTAAGGGCCGGCTACACCGAGGAAGAGGTGGATGTACTCCGCAGCAGGCCGGATCTCCAGGCTGTAGGCGCAGCCATTCAGAATATGTTGCTTACGGCCTATGCCAGCGGCTATGGCGCCTGCTGGCTAACCGGCCCCCTGCTGGCAAGAAAACAGCTGGAAAAACATCTTGGTATCCAACCGCCGGAGAGCCTGGCTGCCCTGATAGCCCTGGGCAGACCGAAATATAATCCGCCGAGACCTGAAAGAAAGCCGGTTGATGAGTTTTTTACGCTTTTAAAATGAGGTTCCCGGGTTGAACCACCTGAATGGAGAGTGATGGCATTGAGTATCAGGAACAAGTTGGTAGCTGGTTTCGGCATTGTTCTTGTTGTAATGGGGGCAATCATGGGGTACTTGCTTTATAATATTAATATGGTGAACAGGCACTATGCGGATCTGTTGGCCAACAGGATATGGCTTAAGGATCAAGCACTGGTTTTATCAAAAGACTTTACCAGTTCGGCTTATGATTTGCGCGGTTATCTGCTAACCGGCGATATCAAGGCCCGGAACTCCTACCGCCAGTATGTGAGCGAAGCCCACTCACGTATTACGGAAATGAATTCAAAGGTGGAAATCCCGGAAGCAAGGGCGTTGCTGGAAGATATCGAGGGTAAGATGGCCGGGTACGAAACCTACGCCAGTGATTTAATTATGTTGAAGGAAGCCGGCCAAATTGAGGATATAATTAAGTACAGCCTGGAAAACATGCAGTTATTAAATGGTATTAACAGTGCCATTGACGAATTTGTCAAGTTTGAAGAAAAAACGACCGGAGAGCACATCGTTAGTAGCAGCCAGAAGGTAAAACAGGCTGCCATAATATCAACGGCAATCGCCCTTTTGGCTGTACTGGCGGGGCTTTTGATTGCTTATTTCCTGTCACGGTCCATTTCACAGCCGCTGGCCTTCATCGGCAATAAGGCGGTGATGATTGCCGGCGGGGACCTGACCGGTGACGATATTGAGGTAAACAGGGCCGATGAGCTGGGGCAGTTGGCGCGATCATTCAACCAGATGAAGAACAGTTTGGCGGAATTTGCCGGCAAGGTCACAGAAGTGGCCGGGAAATTGGCGGACCAGTCGTCCCGGCTGGCTGCCCAGGCCCAACAGACCTCAGCCGGGGCGAGCCAGACCGCCGCCGCCACGGGAGAGATTGCCACTTCGATGGAACAGGTGGCCGAAAACACCCAGGAGGTGGCCCAATCTGCCTCCGGGATGGCCTCCCATGCCGGTACCGGCCGGGAGGGGCTTACCAAAATAAGTGAGGAGATGGCCAGCATTGCATTGTCCACCAGTGAAGTAAGAGAGTCTATAAATGACTTGGCAGATGATATCAACAGCATCAACCAGTTTGTGGACATAATCACCAGCATTGCTGAACAGACCAATCTCCTTGCCCTGAACGCAGCCATAGAGGCAGCCAGAGCTGGTGAATTCGGCCGAGGTTTCTCGGTGGTAGCCGAAGAAGTTAGAAAACTGGCCGAGGAAACCAGCCAGTCCGCCAAAGAAATTCAGCAGCTGACTGCCAGGGTGTTGAGCCGTTCCAACCAGGCGGTGAAGGTGATCGCAACCGGCTCGGATAGAGTAGTCCAGGGAACACAGGTGGTTGAAAAGGTAAGCGCTTCTTTAGTGGGAATAATCAATCTTAGCGAGGGACTTACCGGACAGATGCAGAGCGTAGCAGCAGCGGCCCAACAGGTGTCGTCGGGTGTGCAGAATATGGCAGCCACTGCCGAGGAACAGACGGCGGCCATGGAAGAAGTGACGGCTGCTGCGGACAACTTAAACAGTTTGGCTATGGAACTTGACAATTTCGCACGCAGGTTTAAGGTAACGTGATAATAGGGAACTGTAAATTACTTTCTAAATTGCCCACCAAGCTTTTTTAGAATGAGTTGTCCTCCTGTTTGTATTAAGATCTATGTTTTTTACCCGCTGCCATAAGGGTAAAAAATTCATCGGCTATACCAGACCCATCCAGTGCCAGTAGGTTTTTACGAACAGAAGTGTAATTATCATCAGTATTATGGTTAATGGGATGCCTGTGGTCAGCATTTCCCTGGCCGAGAAGGTTTCGGTGGAGTATGCTATCATGGACATGGGAGTATTTACCGGCAGTATGACGGAATATTGAATAGCGTAATAAAGTATCAGGGTGTACCCCCATACCGTTACGCCGTGGGATACCGCGAGGCTCTGGGCAAAGCCGATGGCGGCCGGGACCAGAGCGGCCACCGCCGCCGCCCTGGCGGAGAAAGTAAGGGACATCAAAGAGAAAAAGGCCACTGATACGGCTACAATGAGCAGCAGGCTCAACTTTTGTAAATTCAGTAGGCTGATAACACTCTGAGCCGTCCACGAGGCGGCTCCGCTTTTTAAAAGCCACTGTCCCAGGGAGATGGCGGCGCCAAATAGGAACAGCGTTCCCCAGTTAATGGTTTTGACCAGCCGGTCCCACGTGGTAATATTAATAAAGGGTGAAAAAAGCGCCATCACTGCAAAAACAGATACCGTGCTGCTGTCAATGTTGTGCAGTCTTTGTTCGGTGGCCCAGAGCAAGGTGGTGGCCAGCATGACCACGGCCAGCTTGCACTCTTTTGCCGACACCGGGCCCATTGATTGCAGCTTTTGCCTGATCAGCACGGTGTTTCCGGGGAATTTTTTGACGGGAAATTTAAAACAAATCAGAATAAACAGAACCAAGCCGGCGGTGATTGAAAACGGCATACCGTATATAGCCCATGACAACCAACTGACCGGGTAGCCTGCTTCCGCCAGGTAGTTTG
Organism: Bacillota bacterium; assembly: GCA_049323615.1. GTDB lineage: Bacteria > Bacillota > Desulfotomaculia > Desulfotomaculales > Desulfocucumaceae > JBMOPD01. Next base: position 7,029 of record JBMOPD010000085.1, read on the forward strand.
CCGTTTGTATGGTGGGCGCCCCGGATGTCTGTATGCCTATACCGGCAATACCGGTGCCGAAAGCCACGGTGAGCATTAAGGCCCTGGCAAAGCAGGCGCTTTTTTCTATCTTGTAAATTTCCATAATGCTCAGCGCGACGGTGCACATTAAAGCTGCGTTGGCCGCCTGGGCCGGGATAAAGACGCTTGAAATATATGACATTAAGAGGATTCCCAGCAATATTTTTTTAGGTTTGGGGCCGGCAACAAGTAAAACATAGTAGGCGATGCGTTCACCCAGCCCGGTCTCCCTGGCCACCGAAGCCAGGATAAGAGCTGAAGTCACCAGTATCCAGGCCTCGGAGCCGAAGCCGCTTAACGACATGCTCAGGGCTTCTTTGGAACCGATGGTTTGGCCGCTGTTAGCCGGGTCGGGGCAGTTTACAAGGGCCAGTGTAAACAGGCCGATTAAAAAAAATGCGCTGGTGGAGTAGTCCACCGATTCAGTTATCCAAATAATCAGCATGCTGATAAGAACGGTGATCAGCCTGGCTCCCAGGGGAGTTAAGGTCTCCGGAAATTCAATATTTGATAAAATAATAAACGCTGCTGCAGACAGATAAAAGCCCAGTGATTTTTTGTCACAAAGTCTTGTTAAATAATCAGGTATTTTTAATGTTAAATAAACCATGCACATCCCCCTAATAGTAAATAATAACAGGTAAGATAAATTATGGCAACTTACGGTTTGACAGGTTATAAGGGAAAGCCGGTGATTGATTGCTGAGCAGCGGACACTATGCCAGTATTGTTATAACGCTTTTTCTTCTCATCCTGGCCGGAATATATTCCACCAGGCTGGTTAAATCGTCTTCCGACTTCATCGTTGGGGGCAGAAAGCTGGGAACAATGATGGTGTGCGGGGGGATAGTGGGCGCCTTTGTCGGCGGCACGGTGACCATAGGTACGGCCCAGATGGCTTACCAGTACGGGATAAGCGGAGCATGGTTTACCCTGGGGGCGGGTGTGTCCTGCCTGATGCTGTCTTTTTTTTTGGCCGGGCCTCTGCGGGAAAAAAAGGTGGACACACTCTCACAGTTTTTGTCGGGTTTTTACGGGGGCGCGGTGGCTCCCCGGGTTGCCGTTTTCGTCGCCGTGGGCATGTTTATCCAGCTGGCCGTTCAGATGCTGGCCTCGGCGCCCCTGCTGACTTCGATATTGCCGGTCTCCCCGGCTGCAGGGCTGGTACTGTTCGCCTGCTTTTCCCTGGTCCTGGTCCTGGGCGGCGGGTTTATGAGCACAGCCCTGGTGGGCCTGTGCAAACTGATGCTGCTGACCCTGACTCTATTTATAGCTGGCGCCGTGAGCTGGAGCTGGCTGGGCGGGTTTAACGGAATCAGCTTGCGGTTTGCCGGCTTTCCCTGGCTGTCCATGTATCCCCGGGGGGTACTTGCAGAGCTGGCCGGGGCAATGTCCGTGGTGGTGGGTTTTATCTCCACCCAGTCCTTCGTACAGCCTGTTTTTGCCGGTAAAAACATAAGGGCGGCCCGAATGGGATCCCTTATGGCAGCCGTGGCTATTCCCTGCTTCGGAGCGGCCGGGGTGATGGTAGGATTGTACATGCGCTCCGCGCACCCGGATATCGATCCGGCGGCGGCCCTTCCTCTTTTCATGCTCCTCCACCAGCCGGCCTGGCTTGGCGGCCTGGGGGTGGCAACACTTCTGGCTTCCCTCGTCCTTACCGCCAGCGCCCTGGCCCTGGGGGTGGCTACATTGTTGAGCAGGGACATTTATACTTTGTTCAGGCCGGCGGCCGGTGATAAGGAGCAGCTGGCAGTGGCAAGACTGGTCATTATCGGCATTACAGTTTCAGCCTGGGTATTCAGTTATAACATTCTGGGGGACCTTATACTGGACTGGACTTATCTTTCCAATGCCTTAAGGGGGGTGACGGTTTTCCTTCCGCTTGTTGGCGCGGTGTTCATATCCCACCGGCTTTCTGCACGGGCAGGGATCTGGGCGGTCACTGTCCCCCCGCTGTCCGCCCTGGCCTGGGCATTATTATTCCCACACGGCTTGCACCCCTTATATGTGGGCATGCCGGTGAGTTTCGTGATTATGGGGGCGGGAATACTGCTGCCGCGGTCAGGAGACAGGAGAGCTTATCCTGAAAAGCTTCCGGGTCGGAATCCAGAATCCAGGAGCCAGAATCCAGAATAAAAATAATTGCCTGAAAAACAAAAAAGGCCAGGGTCGGGTTTGGCCTTTTTTGTTTTTGCAGGCAGTCAGTCTCCCGCAAGTCTTAAGGAAGTGGATAGACGTGAAGTTTTCTTCACTACTTTAATTATATCCAAAAATATTATATTAACAACCTTTCTTGGACATCAAAAAGCACTTTTTAGACCTGAAATATCACTATTGGTGATTTAGGGGATTAACTTATTTGAAATAATCCCATGTCGTAGCCTTCCTGGGCTATGGTTTTTTTGTACATATGACCCCTGAAGCTGTCAATCTGATTGAGGTCTATGTTGACGCCTATCTCGGACATTGCCCCGGCCAGTTCGTTCAGGTCCGGGGGGCAGCCCTTGATCTTTATGGCCTGCTTGATGTTCGGGTTGTCCTTGTTGGCTACGGTGGGGCATTTACCGAACAGCACTGTTTTCTCAAAGCCGGGGGAGGCCTGCATCCTCTTGCCGGTAATAACCTCTATGCCCGGGAAAGGTTCCCCGGTATAGGCCGCCATCAGCATAACCAGCATGGGGTTGTAAAGCATGGAGCAGCCGGTGCACAGGGAGCTGTCCCACTTCCTTACCGCCAGCCCGGAAATCCCCCGTTTGGCAAACCCCTTGGGGCCGGTATCGTCGGGCAGCCAGTCAAAGTCGAATTCAACATATTTTCTGTGTTTTTCCACGTCCTCGCCCCGCACTTCCACGTCGGCCAGGTCCATGCTGCGCCCGTGGCGCCCGGCGTAAATCCTGAGGTGGGGTACGTCTTTGACCTTGTAATCCATTATTTCCGCTCCTACCAGGTCGCAGGCGTATGTGTCGCGGGAAGCGATGATCAGATCCTTCCGGTAAGCATAGCCATTGGCGGCCGGGCCCCTGGGCAGGACAAAGACACCGTCGATGATGGTGAGCGCCACCGGCAGTTTGTCAATTATCTGGTTGAATGTACGGTCCAGGTCAAATTCCATTTCTTTGCCGTGACAGAATTGTTTTGATTTTTTGTTCAGGCACCCTTTCAGGTTCTTTATCCCCAGCGAGACCTTGCACTGGTTGTGGGTTTTAAGCACCGGAATGTTGATAATCCTGTCCGCCTCTACAGCCCTTTGGGCCAGTGACAGCTCAAAATTGCCGAAATTCACCGGCACGAACTTTTCCTCGTTGAAGTCCACCAGCTCGACGCCGTACCTCTCCTTAAGCTTGTCATAGCCGAGGGCCTTATACATTTGCTGCCCGATGGTCCTGGGGATCATCAGCGGGGCCTCGCCGATGGTGATATTGTTGAAACCTCCCTCGGCCAGGATTTTCACCAGTGCGGAAACGACCGCGGAGGTGGTGATCATGCCGAAAGGAAGGGGGTAATCAAAATCGTGGCCGACCAGGTTCGGCTTGATCAGTATTTTGTCGTCCTTGCGGAAATCCTTCAGCCCGTCGCACAGGTCCAGGGCTTCTTTAACTGTGTCGTAGGGGTCACGGCAGCTTACCACGGATACTACGGGTTTTGACATACTTATTCTCCTTTCGGGTTATAAAATTTTAATATACGTGTTTAATCCAAAGGCTTAATGTTCAAAATTTAAACCTTCCTGTTAATTTTATTGATCGGAAAAGTTCTGCCCCTTAATTTAAATAGCAGCGCCTGGAGAACAAATTGTTTGCGGTTCAAAGGCGGCAGGGGGACGGGCCTTAAATTAAAAGCAGCAAATCACCTTCAAATTATTATTTATCATTCAAAAATCGTACCGGCAGGGTTGCATTTTCATTGGCAGACCGGTTAAATAGATTGTATAGATATATTTTTTAACATTGTTTTTTATTTCCTTTCCCGGCGCGAAAATAGTTCAGTATCGCGCCGGGAAAGGACTCATTCCCCGGGAAAAAGGGACCGGTCCGTGGCCAGTCCCCCCTATGTCACGCTTTTTTGGGTTTAAAGGTTTCGCACTTGGTCTGGGCTGAGCTGTCCGAGCGTGCGGTCCCGTTATGATCCACCTGGATCATCGGGGCGTCGCACATTACATCGGAATTGTACTGGCACTCGGTTACGCTGCACTTGATGGTCGCCATGTTTCTCACCTCCTGACGGAGGTTATTATTTGACATGGTAAAAGAATCTATTCATGGTTATAATCATCGTCTGCCTGTAAATCACTTCTGTAAAAATAAGCATTTCCGGAAACAGCCAATTCAAGAAATAAGCCGGGTGGTTACCGGGGCGGCATTAAGGTGCTTGGAAAGGGTTGAAATTTATTGTCCCGGGCGATTGCTTTGGCCAGGACTGTGTATACCTGTTCGGCCATGTCCAGCAGGTTATAGTGGCGGCTGGACAGAACCCAGCAGGTGGCAACCTCGTCCATGCTGCCGAAAATGATCTTGCGGGCCACCTTGGGGTCCAGGTCCGGCCTGAAATAACCCTTTTCGATGCCATCGCGGACCACGTTTTCAATCAGCCGGTAGTATTCCTTTATTACCTCCGAGACACCCTTCCTTATGGACTTGTCTGACTGGCGGAGCTCAATCTGAAGCACGTGGGCAAGTTTGCGGTTGTTCTGAAACATGAAATAATGCAGATAGATAAGGTTGGCCAGTATTTCAAAGGAGTTATCCAGGGTGTTTAATTTTTGGGGGGCGATGGAAATAAGCTCCCCCAATTTGTCCCTGAATATTGATATAAGTATATCTTCTTTGTTTTTAAAGTAAAGGTAAATGGTACCCTCTGCAACACCGGCTTCCCTTGCAATTTTTGCCACCTGGGAAGAGTGGTAGCCATTATCGGCAATAACCTTGATGGCGGCTTCAATGATCGCCCTGTATTTTTCCCCTGTTCTTTTTGCCACAGGCTCCTCCTCAATTTTAGCCCCCAGACGTAGGCATCACTGTCAGGAACAGTAAGCATTCGCTTTTGCGAATGCCTACTTGATACCTGACGGCTGACAGCTGACGACTGACAGCTAAATCAGCAGACGTAACTTTCCTTGTCGAGTATTTGGGCACAGATCTTGCGGCGCAGGCTGACCATGTCAATGGGGACATACCTGGTCATGCGCTTCACGATGGCCAGCTGGGTGGCCAGCATGTCGCCGGACTCCAGGTAGCACATGGCTTCCTTGCCCAGTTTCTCGAACACGGGCCATTTATCGTAGATATAGGCTTTGGTCAGGTCGATCTTTAATTCCGCAGAGGCGGGATCCTTTTCCCAGGCCTTCATGGCGCGCATCAGGCAGGATTCCATGGCGTAGATTTCGATGGCGATATCGGCCATGATCTGGATCAGTTCCTGCTCCTCGGCCAGTTTTTGCATGTACTTCATTGCCGCCTGGCCGGCGATCATCAGGAAGAGCTTTTTGACCAGGGCGAGCATGGCGCGCTCGGTGTAGAGCGGCTTGCCGTCGTCCGCGGGGATGGTGGCCTTCAGGTCCATAATCTCTTTCTGCAGGGCCTGGGCAGCCATCAGGAAGGGAAGTTCGCCCTTCATGGCCTTGCGCATCAGGGTGGCCGGGATGATCAGGCGGTTAACCTCGTTGGTTCCCTCAAAAATCCGGTTGATCCGGGAGTCGCGGTAGAACCTTTCGGCCGGGTACTCCTGGATATACCCGTATCCACCATAAATCTGGACCATTTCGTCCACCACGTAGTCCAGCACCTCGGACCCGAATACCTTGCTGATGGAGCACTCGATGGCGTATTCCTCGATGGCCTTGCCCACTTCCGGACCGGATTTCTTGCCCTCCAGGGCTTCCTCTATGAGGCCTCCCAGGCGGTACTGCACCGATTCGGAAGCGTAGGTCCTGGCGTTCATCTGGGCCAGCTTGGTTTGGATCATCCCGAATTTGGCGATGGGGGTCTTGAACTGCTGACGCTGCAGGGCATACTTGACGGCCAGCTCAATGGCCTTCTTGGCGGAACCGGTAGTGCCGGCGCCCAGCTTGAAGCGTCCGATGTTCAGTATGTTGAAGGCGATTACGTGGCCCTTGCCGATTTCTCCCAGCACGTTCTCCACCGGGACCCTGGCGTCTTCAAAAATGAGGCTGCGGGTGGAAGAGCCCTTGATGCCCATTTTCTTTTCTTCGGCGCCCTGGCTGAAGCCGGGGGTGCCCCTTTCCACGATGAAGGCGGTGAACTTTTCGCCGTCCACCTTGGCGTAGGTGACGAAAACGTCGGCGAATCCGGCGTTGGTGATGAACATTTTTTCCCCGTTAAGGATGTAGTACTTTCCGTCCTCGGAAAGGACGGCCTTTGTTTTGGCCGCCAGGGCGTCCGACCCGGCCCCCGGCTCGGTAAGGGCGTAAGCGGCAATCCATTCACCGCTGGCCAGCTTGGGCAGGTACTTTTTCTTCTGCTCCTCGTTGCCGAAGAGCACGATGGGCAAAGAACCTATTCCGGTGTGGGCGCCGTGGCCCAGGGCGAAGGACCCGCCGTAGGATATGTTTTCGGTGATGATGATGGAGGCCAGTTTGCCCAGTTCGGCCCCGCCGTACTCCTCTTCAATGTCGGCCGAAAGAATGCCCAGTTCCCCGGCCTTGGCCAGCAGTTCCCTCATCAGGCCCTCTTTCTGGGCCTCCATGTCATCCATTTTGGGAAGAACGTCTTTTTCAATGAAATCTCTGCAGGTGTCGGCAATCATCCGGTGCTCGTCGGAAAAGTCCTCCGGAGTGAACACATCCGCGGGATTTGCGCTTTCAAGCAGGAACGCGCCGCCTTTTTGAAGCATTTTAATATCTCCCTTCCTTAATTTGATTTTTTAAATCAATCAGTCAACCATTTCGAACACGCCGGCAGCTCCCATGCCGCCGCCGATGCACATGCTGACCACGCCGTAGCGGACTTTCTGGCGTTTCATCTCGTGCAGCAGGGTGGCGGTCAGCTTGGCGCCGGTGCAGCCCAGCGGGTGGCCCAGGGCAACGGCCCCGCCGTTAAAGTTGACCTTGTTGATATCCAGTTCCAGGGTTTTTATGCAGGCCAGGGCCTGGGCGGCAAAGGCCTCGTTCAGTTCAAACACGTCCACCTGGTCCTTGGTGATTCCGGCCACCTTCAGGGCCTTGGGAATGGCCACTATGGGGCCGATGCCCATCAGTTCGGGAGGGCACCCGCCCACGGCGTAGCCGCGGAATACCGCCATGGGCTTAAGGCCCAGGGACTCGGCCTTCCGGCGGCTCATCAGCACCACGCAGGCGGCGCCGTCGCTGGTCTGGGAGGAGTTGCCGGCGGTTACCGAGCCGCCGGCCCGGAATACCGGCTTCAGCTTGGCCAGGCCCTCCATGGTTGTCTCCGGCCGTACGCCTTCATCGGTGTCGAATACAAAGCTTTTTTCCTTTACCCTGTCTCCCGCCCACTGTTTTTCAACAACGGTAAGGGGTACTATTTCCTCCTTGAACTTGCCCTCGGCAATTGCCTTGGCCGCCTTGGCGTGGCTGGACACCGAGAAGGAATCCTGTTCTTCCCTGGTGATGTTGTATTTCTCGGCCACGTTTTCGGCGGTGAGGCCCATGCCCATGTATGCTTCGGGGCAAATTTCCAGCAGTTGCGGGTCGGGCATCAGCTTGTTGCCGCCCATGGGCACCAGGCTCATGCTTTCCACCCCGCCGGCCACGAACACGTCCACGAAACCCGACATGATGCGTGTGGCGGCTATTGCTATAGCCTCAAGGCCGGAGGAGCAGAAGCGGTTTACCGTGGCTCCGGAGACGCTCTGGGGCAGTCCGGCCAGGAGGTTGATCATCCGTCCCACATTCATGCCCTGCTCGGCTTCCGGGAAGGAGCAGCCAAATATTACGTCGTCTATTTCCGCCGGGTCCAGGGCAGGCACCCGGGCCAGCGCTTCCTTCAACACGGTGGCAGCCATGTGTTCCGGCCGGGTATTCCTTAATTTCCCCCGGGGAGCCTTGCCCACCGCGGTACGCACCGCACTGACAATTACGGCTTCTTGCATTTTTTTTAAAACCCCCTAATTTAATTGTGGATTGATTCTTTACAGTCCTGCTAGTTCCTGAGCGGCTTGTTGGTAATCAGCATATGGCGTATGCGGTCGATGGTCTTGGGTTCTCCCAGCAGGCTTAAGAAGGCCTCACGCTCCAGGTCCAGCAGGTTTTGCTCGGTCAAAAGCGTGCCTGCCGTTACTCCGCCGCCGGTCAGGATGCCGGCCACCTTGTTGGCGATCAGGGCGTCGTGCTTGCTGATAAAACGTCCCCAGAGCATTGTCTGTATACCAACCCCGATGGCTGCCTGGCCGGGAGCGCCCAGGGCCTTGATGGTCTTGGGAACCGGAGGCCTGAATTCAGGGGCCAGCTGCAATACCATCTGCTTGGCCTCGCCGATCAGGTGGTCGCGGTTGGTTACAATTTTGGTGTCGTTTGCCCTGATGAATCCCAGGGAAACGGCCTCGGGGGCGCTGGTGGCCACCCGGGCGGTGGCTATGTTTTCAAAGGCCCGGTTAATCATGGGCTGAACGGAATTGGTGCCGCCGGTCTTGACGTTGGCCGGGACGGGGGGCTCGGTTTCGGCCGCCCGGAAGGCCAGCTCCTTGACTCCGCCGCCGCCGGGCACCAGGCCCACTCCGACCTCCACCAGGCCGATGTACGATTCGGCGTAGGCGGCCACCCTGTGGGAGTGCATCACAACCTCGCACCCTCCGCCCAGGGCCATGCTGTGGGGGGCGGCCACCACCGGCTTCTGGCAGTATTTAAGCCGCATGTTGGCATTCTGGAACTCCCTGACCATCAGGTCCAGCTCGTCCCACTCCCCGGCCTCGGCATACATCATCACCAGCATGAGGTTGGCGCCCACCGAGAAGTGCTGGCCGTAATTGGCAATGACCAGGCCCGTGTAGTTTTTCTCCACTTCCTTGACGGCAAAGTTCATCATTTCCACGATGTCTCCGCCGATGGCGTTGGCCTTGCTGTGGAATTCCAGGCAGGCCACGCCGTCGCCGATATCGATCAGGCTCGCGCCGCCGTTTGACTTGATCACCTTGTTCTGAATTTTGAGAGGCTCCAGGAATATAACGTTTTCACCGAATTTCTCCCGGGTGGTGGATTTGGTTTGCGGGTCGAAGATGTAGCGGGCGCCGTCCTTGCTTTCGTAGAAGCTGGTTCTGCCGCCGGCCAGCAGGTCCTCCACCACCTTGGGGATGGTTTCGCCCTCGGCCTTCAGGCGGTCCGCCACATATTGCACACCCAGTATGTCCCATGTTTCAAAGGGGCCGAAGTCCCAGTTGAAGCCCCATTTCATGGCCTGGTCGATGGACTGGATGTCGTCGGCTATCACTCCCAGCAGGTTGGCCGCGTAGAGCAGCTGCTGCCTGGTTATTTTCCAGGCAAACTGGGCCGCCTTGTCGTTTCCGGTAACCAGGGCCTTAAACTGCTTGGCGGGCTTTTTGGACATCTTGGCGGTGGACAGGGAGCCGAAGCTGGCCTTTACCTTGGGGCGGTATTCCATGGTGTTGTAGTCCAGCACCAGGATTTCCCTGCCCTTATCCGATTTTACCTTCTTATAGAATCCCTGGCCGGTCTTGTCTCCCAGCCACTTGTTTTCCAGCATCTTCTGGAGGAAGGCCACCGGCTCGAATATTTCCTTTTCTTTGGGATCTTCAGATATGTCATAGACAGTCTTGGCCACGTGCATCATGACATCCAGGCCCACCATGTCAAGGGTGCGGAAGGAGGCGCTCTTGGGGTGTCCCATTACCCGGCCGGTAAGCTCGTCTACCTCGTCCACGCCGAGCCCGAACTCCAGCATGGCTTTTATGGTGGCGCACATTCCGTAGACGCCGATGCGGTTGGCCACGAAGTTGGGGGTATCCTTGCAGATGACAACGCCCTTGCCCAGTACTCTTTCACCAAAATCGGCTATAAAATCCCTTACTTCGGGCAGGGTTTCATTGGCGGGGATGATTTCCAGCAGCCGCATATACCTGGGGGGATTGAAGAAGTGCATGCCTACAAAGTGCTTTTTAAATTCCGGTGAGCGGCCCTCGATCATTTTATTGATGGACAGGCCGGAGGTGTTGGAGGCTACAATGGTCCCCGGCTTCCAGTATTTTTCCACCTTTTCAAAGAGGCTCTGCTTGATGTCCATCCTTTCTACGACCACTTCAACAACCAGGTCGCATTCGGACAGCCAGTCCATGTTGTCCTCGAAGTTTCCGGGGGTCAGCAGTTCTGCATTTTCCGGCACATAGAGGGGGGCCGGTTTTGCCTTGAGCAGGTTTGCGATGCCGTTGACGGCAAACCTGTTGCGCACCTGGGGACTTTCAAGAGTTAATCCCTTTTTTTCCTCATCCGGAGTCAATGTCCCTGGCACGATGTCCAGAACGTAGGTGGGTATTCCCACGTTGGCCAGGTGTCCGGCAATGGTTGCACCCATAACCCCTGCTCCCAGCACGGCAGCTTTGTTTATGCTGCGCTTCATCGTCTACGCTTCCTCCTTTTTCATTATTTTTTGATAATTATTTGGTTAAAATAAAAACAGGATCAGTGACTGAGGCCTCACTCATTTTAGCTAAGTATAACTTATTTCATTTTTTTAAAAAGGTCAACAGGGAACAATTCCTTTTTTAAACCTTTAATAGCGCCTGCATGCCGTTTTCCCCTTATTTTACCGCTTAACGCAGGAAAAACATTTTTGTTATTATATTGCCTGTGAGTCTATGGAAAAATTGCCGGGGACCAGGAATTAACCCGGCAATACAGAAGTAAATATACCGGTGATGTCTTTGAAAAGAATTTTTCTGGTGATAGTTGGCATAGCGGCAATACTGTTTCTGACATCCAACCTCTGGCTGGCTGCCTTCGGCCGCTACCTGGTGGTGGATGAAAAACCCCGCCGGTGTGACGCCATTGTAATCCTGTCCGGAGAAACGGTGCCGCGGGTGGCCAGGGGTGTTGAGCTTTACAGGGAGGGTTACGGCAGTTTAATAATAATGAGCGGCGGCGGGAGGATGACTTCCAAGCTTACCGATGCCGACCTGATGCTTATGGAGGCCGTGGATTTGGGTGTTCCCCCGTCGGCGGTGCTGCTTGAGAACAAGTCCGAAAGCACATATGAAAACGCGGTGAATGTAAAAAAGATGGTGCTTGAGCAAAATATTAAATCGTTCCTGCTGGTCACTTCCAATTACCATACCAGGCGGGCGAAATACATTTTTGGCAGGGTTTTTGAGGACACAGAGGTAAAATTTGTTACGGTGGCCGCACCCGACCCCAAGTATACGGCCTCCTCCTGGTGGAAAAAACACGAGGGCCAGCAAAAGGCCCTTACGGAACTGGCAAGTATAATTGTTTACGGGTTGAAGTACTGATCATCCAATAAGAAAGTCCAGCATTATCCCGGGGAAACATACGTCCTTTTCCCTTGCCGACAGGCGCCGCAGCCTCCGGATGACATGGGCGACGTCCAGTTTTTGCGGGCATACCGCGTTGCACTGTTCGCACCCTATACAGGTCCACAACAGGGGGGAATGTAACGCTTCGGTTACCGAACCCAGCTGTACCAACCTGATCAGGGAGGTGGGATTTGGCTGCCTGATCAGGGCGGGGCATACCGACCCGCATTTTCCGCACTGTTCGCAGAGGGCGGCGGTGTTGAAGGTAACCGGGTCCAATACCCTCAGTTCTTTGGGATCTGTAATATCGATAATTTGTGTCATTTACTAATCACCGCTTATGCATATATTTAGCGCTTTTTATTTAAAGGGGTTTGGCCCCAGTTTTTCCAGGGTGCCGCTGAATCTTTGTATTTCCTTTAATAGCTTCCGGGTATCATCTATGGTCACCCCGGTGAGGTAAACCCTTTCCGGTTCCAGTCTCATCCGGGCAAGGGTTTCTTTTAAATTTTCCAGGCGGGTGGCGGCCAGGGAGGTGCCCACGGAGTGGTGGCACTGGTCCGGGCTGCACCCCGCCAGCATTACCCCGTCCAGCCCGCCGATTAACGCTTCATTTATCCAGGCGGCGTTGACGGCCCCGATGCAGGGTACCACAAAGGGTATTATTCCTTCCAAATCTTTGTGGTCTACCTGGCCGGCCAGTTTGCTCCAGGCCGGATAGGCGTCATTGCTGCACAGGAAAAGCAGTATGGCGGGGCCGGGACTGCTTTCCGACAGGACCCTGTCAACCACTTCTTCTATCCTTTTACTGCCGTAGCCGGGCAGGTTGATGCACAAAAGGGGGCAGCCGCCCTGGCAGATGCCGCAGCCGCGGCAATCCGCCGGGTGAACGGTGGGATACCCGTCGCTTCCCAAAATACAGGCCCCGTATGCGCATTCCTTGACACAGCGGCCACAGCGGTCGCATTTCCTTTGGTCCAGTTCGGGGCAGGCGGCCGGCTGCTGCCGGAGTTTGACCAGGCACTGGGCTACTGCCGCCAGCGCGCTTTTTACACTGTCCTCGGCGTCCATGGGTGATTGAGCGCAGCCGGCCGCCCAGACGCCTGAGCGCCTCAGCTCCGTGGGCTCGCAGGGGGTGTGGCCGGAGGGAAAGCCCAAATCGTCCTTTTCTATTCCATAAAAGCCGGGCAGGTCTGGAGGGGCCATGCCGGTGGCCAAAACCACCAGATCGAAACTGCCCGCAACCGTTTTCCTGCTCAGGGTATCCTCGGATCTGACAATCAATTCCTTGCTTTCGGGTTTGTATTCAATGCTTGAGGGAAGGCCGCGGATAAAAGCCGGGCGGTACTCTTCCCGCACATGCCGGTAGAATTCCTCTTTGTTTCCCGGGGTCCGGATATCCTGGTAAAATATCCATGTCTGGACCTCCTTCAGGACCTGGTGGAGGTACTGCGCCTGTTTTAAGGTAACTGTGCAGCAGTACCCTGAACAGTACGGCAGGTGGCTTTTATTCCTGCTGCCGGCGCACTGTATGAAGGCCACCCGGCGCAGGGGCCCACCGGTCAGCGGGTGGACCGGCAGCCCGCCGGTGGGGCCGTCGGGCCGGAAGAGCCATTCCAGCTCCATGGCGGTAATTACTCCCGGCAACTTGCCGTAGCCGTACTCTTTGATGAGCGACGCGTCATACAGTTCGGCGCCTGTTGCCATGATGATGCCCTGGACGTCAAGGGTCAGTTCTTCGGCCTGCCGGTTTAAATCCACGGCCTGTTCCGGACAGGCCTGCACACACCGGGAGCAGCCTTCTCCAAGGCAGATACTTTCGTCAATCCAGTAAGCGGCCGGGTGTCCCCACCGGCCGGGGCCCCCGATGGCCCTTTCAGTATGAAGGGTGAATGCCGCCCCGGATCTTTCCGCCGGGCAGACCTTCTCACACAGGCCGCAGGCAGTGCAGTTATCCTTTACCCGCCGCGGTTTTTTTCGCAGCGTCACGGTGTGGGCGCCGGAAAAAGTTTTTTTCACCTCCGTGACTTCAGTCAGCAAGTGAATTTGCACTTGGGAAAAGCCGGATATGTTTTTTATTAATACCTCCAGGCCGCAGCGGGGAGGGCACATGCGGGGGTAATACCGGTGCAGCCGGGCCACCCTTCCTCCCAGGAAGGGGGATTTCTCCACCAGCACCACTTCCACACCGGCCCGGGCCAGCCTTTCGGCCGCCGTCAGGCCGGCGATGCCGCCTCCCACCACTAAAATTTTGCCCTTAACCAACATCCTCCACCCCTTGATCCCTCAAATATTTTAAAGCAGTGGTGAGGGGCCGAAAAATTATTTCCGGCCCCTGGCAACCCATGTTTAAGATCTTTTTGTCTTTAATCGTTTCTGTTCTTGTAATTGAACCTTTCTACCTTGTCATCCTGGCCGATACAGGTCCAGCTGACCCTTTTGCTGCCCATCAGCGGTATTAATTTGGCCGGGTAGTAGCCCAGCTGGTAGGGCAGCCTGGTTTCAACGGCGCCCTGGGGGCAGGCCTTCACGCAGGACATGCAGTCCCAGCAGTCACGGGGGGAACGGCAGCCGGCCTTAACGGTATCTTCGTCCAGGAACATCAAATCGCCGGGGCATATGGCAACACAAAGGGGCTCTTTCTCTCCCTTGCACCCGTCGCACTTCTGCTGATCAACTTTAGGTGGCATCTGGTCAACCTCCCTGATACTTTCAATAAAATTGCTGTTAATTTGTCAAGGTTGTTTCCGGGCTTATCTAAGGCACCATTTTTTCGTAGGGCCTGGTAAACATCTCCACCTGGCCGGTCTGCGGGTTTCGCCTGGAGTTGACGAAGCAGTTGAATTTTTCGTCGTTGCGTTCCGGAAAATCAACCCTGTTCTGCCAGCCCGGCCAGCGGGTTTCTTCCCTGTACAGCAGGTGGTGTACCAGCACCTCGGCCACATCAAGCATGTCGACGACTTCATTGCATTTCATCAGTTCGTGCAGGTCCTTTGCCGCCAGGTACCTGGTCTGGTCCTTCAGTATGGTGATGTTTTTCAGGGCGTATTCCAGGCGTTCCCTGTTCATCCGGTAAAACTGGTGGACACCCCCGGCGTACTCGTCCATAAGCCGCTGCAGCCTTTCCTCCATCTCCCAGGGGCTTATTCCCTCGCCCACCTTCAGCTGGCGGTCGAAGGGATGGAATACCCTGTCCTTTTCTTTTTCCACCTGTTCTTTTTCCGGCTTATACTGGCCCGCGCCGGAATTTTTCAGGTATTCCAGGGCCCCCCGGGCTGACAGGACACCCTCGGCGGCGCAGCCGCCCACGAATTTGTTGGGTGTGCCGCCGGCCACGTCACCGCAGGCAAAAAGCCCGGGGATGGTGGTGGCTCTCTTGGTGTCTATCCAGTAGCCGCTGGCCGTGTGGCCGCCCACGATATAAGGGTCGCTGCCGTAAATTTCGATGGGATCCTTGGATATATCCTGGTTGCGGGAAGCCAGGAACAAAACGAAGGTGGGGCGCTCGTTCAGGTAGTCGGTCTTTAAATCCTTTATCTGCTCCGGGGTCATGTGGGTTGTATCCACGTAGCAGGGACCCCGGCCGGCCAGCCATTCCTCCATGGGGGCGTTGGCCCGGATAAAACGGGGCGCCGCGTCACCGCCCAGGTGCGCGTACCGCTCGGCCAATATTTTCTCTCCCTTGGCGTTGATCATGGCCGCATTGTATCCAACCGAAATGGTGTCGATGGGCCCGTTGAAGTCTTTAGTCCTGACGGCGCACCAGCGCATTTCAAAGGTGGTCATCTCGGCGCCGGCCCTGATACCCATGGCGTAGCCGGTGCCCACATTGAAGGGACAGTACCAGATCTGGTGGTGGCAGTCGTTTCCGTCATTGGTGTAAGGTTTGTAAATGCCCCCGGCGCCGCCGGTGGCCACTATGGTGGCCCCGGCCTTGATAATGTAAAATTTTCCGTCTCGCAGCCCAAAACCCATGGCGCCAACTACCCGGTTGCCGTCCATAAGGAAATTGGTGGCCACCACCCGGTTCAATACCTCGCATCCATACTCCCGTACCTTTTCGGCCAGAATGACCTTCATTTCCGAACCATGGATGGCGATATCCCACCGCCCCCGGGCCAGGTATTCACCGTTGGCGTCTTTTTTTATGGGCAGGCCCCAGCTTTCCCAATCTTCAATGGCCTTATTGAGCTCTTCGGCCATGGTCATGGTCAAATCCTCCCGCAAGAGCCCCCCGGCCTGGGCCCTGCTCCAGCGAACCAGGCTTTCAACGGTTTCCCCTTTCTTTATATAGGTGTTGATGGCGTCCATGCCGCCGGCCAGGCAGCCGCTGCGGTCTATGTGGGCCTTTTCCATCAGGGTCACCTTAACCGACGGCTGCTGCCTCTTTGCCTCTATGGCCGCGTAACACCCGGCGTTACCGGCCCCGATAATCAATATATCCGTCTCCAGGGAGACCTCTTCCACATCCTGCGGATAAACAGGCAATTTTTTACCCATACTAATGCCCTCCAGAAGATTAATAGTTGATATCCTTTATTTCCAGGTCACATACCCGCCCCAGACCGGCAAGCCGTTAATGGCGTACCAGGGCATCATGATTACCACGAAGTAAATCAGTGTCATCAGCATGACGGGAATACCCACCCGGGCGTAAGTTCCGGTGTTGAAGGTGCCCGTGCCGTAAGCGATTACACAGGCCGTCACCTGGGTGGGAATGATGAATGAAAAGGTGTCGAAGTTGCAGGCCAGAAGGGTAAAGGCCACCGGGTTTAAATTGAGCACCTTGGACAGCGACAGCATAATCGGGGCCAGCATGGCCACCGCCGCCACATTGCTGAGCATGAAGATGCGGATTAGCGCGGTGACTACTATAATTCCCACAACAATTACCAGGAAAGGCTGTCCCTTAAAGATGGGATGGGCAATGTCGGCCAGCCACTTGGCCAGGCCGGTGCTGCTGATGGCGTTGGCCATAGACAGGGCGCCCGCCAGCAGGAGGAAGGTGCCCCAGATGGTTTTTCCCTGCACCGCCTGCCAGGTTACCGGTAAAAGCCCGGGGATGAAAAATACTCCCAGGGCAATCAGGGTGGCCATGCCGGTTTTGATGCCGTGGTAGGGCTCGGTTATCCACAGTATCACGGCCAGCAGGAAAACTCCCATCACCAGCCATTCCACCGCAGTCGTTTTACCCGTCTTCTGCTGCTCTTCCTTTATAAACTCCACCCCGCCGGGCACGGCTATATCCTTTATATCAAGCAATCTTCTCATCAATAAAAACATCAGCGGATAGAGCCCGATGATGGGCCAGTGCAGCCAGAACCACCTGGCGTAGCTCATCTGGAATCCCAGCTGTTTTTCAAACAGTCCGGCCATAATCACGTTGGGCATATGGGCCGTGAGCAGGAGAATGCCGGCCACCATGGGAAAGTAGCAGATACCGGAAATGGCCAGGGCGCCCGTAGCCTTTCTGCCCTTTTCGTTGTCTTCAAACAGAGCGATCATCCCCCGCACGACGGGCAAAAGAACAGCAGCCCTGGACACGGCTGCGGGAATAAATACCCCCAGGACAGTGTTGACGATCATCAGGCCCTTGATAACCTGATCCACCTGGGGTTTCACCTTGGATAAAACCGCCATGGCAATCCTGCGGTCAAGTCCGGTACACTGCATAATGGCCGCAAAGATAAAGGAACCCAGTACCAGGAAGGTCACGTCCTGGGTATAACCGCCGAAGGCCTTGCCGATTTGCGGCTCAGCCTTGGTCATTACCAGCAGTAAAGGAATTATTAAGCCCGTTATGCCGACCGGAATCGCCTCGGTAATCCAGATAATCACCGCCCAGACGGCCACTGCGGCCGCCGCCTGGCCCTCGGGCTTCAACCCCGCCGCCGGAGGGGCCCACAAAATAATGAAAAAGGCTATCCAGGCCAGTATAAACCCCATAAAGGCGGCATTGGGATTCAGGCCCGCCCGGCGGGCATTTCTTACCATGCCGTCCGGTATCCACTTTACAAACCACTTCAGTTCCCCGTTGTCCCTCATATTGTCCTCCTTTCCCGTCTGTTATAATGGAAACCTTTTATACTTCCTCCCCGCCTGGAAAACAGTGGCTGCCTCCGGCGCAGTGTGCTAATTTTACCTCCTTTCCGTAAAAAGTTATAAAAGGTTGTCAGCCACCTGACAATAAAATAGCAAAATCCAAGACAAATTTATGTTTGCAAGAAAACAAAACATTTGTAATGTTCCTTACATTTTGGGACAAAAAATAGCCGGCTGTCTGAAAGCCGGCTATTTTACCCACTTCTTGAGCTTTTCCGGGTAGATTACCTTGATGTCCCGCCCCTCCATTAAGATGGCCTTCTCGTTTTTCAGGGCGTTGAATATCGATGTTACCGTCGGCCGGGAGGTGCCGATCATGCAGGCAATTTCCTCGTGGGTGAGCCTTAAGTTTAATTCTATCCCGCCGCCGGTATCGACGCCCGACCGCTCGGCCAGCTTCAGCAGCAGAAGGGCCAGTCTCCCATGTACCGGCCAGGAAACCATTTCATGGATGATGGCCTGGGCCTCCCTTAACCTGCCCCCCAGTACCTCGGCCATTTTTATGGCCAGGTGGGGGGTGGATTTTAACAGGTCAAGGAAGCTCTCTTTTTTTAAGACCACCAGATCCACTTCATCCATGGCCTCCGCGTAGCAGGCCCGCCGGGCGTTGCACAGTGTCTCGGCCAGCCCGGCCAGCTCACCGGGCTGCCGGACGGCCACCGTTACCCTCCGGCCGTCGCCGGCCAGCCGGTAGATTTTCACCCAGCCCCCCTCCACCAGATAAATCAGCCCGGCGTATTCGCCGGCAGCGAAGATGATTTGCCCTTTGGGATAGTGAATCTTTAAGCCGGCCTGCCTGAACAGATTTTTGTCGCCGTCATCCAGAGCGAAGACCTTGCGGTCTATGTCCATGTTTCACACCCCTTTCTGTATACTTCGGGCTGCGTCCTTTATCTCCTCTATCTCCCTGGCATCCTTCCGGCAACCTCTGTCTACAGCAGGGAAGCTATAACCGCCTTTTGAATATTGTCTGTACCCTCAATCAGCGGCAGTACCCTGGCGTCGCGCAGGTATTTCTCCACCGGGTGGCCGGTAAGGTAGCCGCTTCCGCCGCAAATTTCCATGGCCGCCGAGGCGGCCTCCACGGCCACTTGGCTTCCGGCAATCTTGGCCATGGATGAGGCCATGGTGTAGTCCAGGTCCCTGTCGATTAGCCAGCAGGCCTTCCAGACCAGCATGCGGGCCGCCTCGATTTTCGTTGCCAGATCGGCCAGGGTGAATGATACTCCCTGGTTGGAGTACACCGGGCGGCCGAACTGTATCCTTTCCCTGCTGTATTTAAGGGCGTACTCGAAGGCCGCCCGGGCTATGCCCACTCCGATGGCGCCGGCCAGGGAGCGGCCCCGGTCAAAGGTCTGCATCAGCAGCAGGTAGGCGCTGCCCGGCCTGCCAATGACATATTCCCTGTCCAGCTTCAGGTCGCTGAATTTAAGGCGTACAGTGCTGGCATACCGGATGCCCATTTTGTTGCGCACCGCCTCCACCGACATCCCCGGCAGGCCGGACGGAACTATGAAGGCCATCATGCCGCCCCTTTTATTCCTGGGGTCGGTGGCCGCAAACACGCTGATAAACTTGGCCACGCCGCCGTTGATGATATAGTCCTTGGAGCCGTTAAGCACCCACTGTTCGGCCTTGTTATAGTCCCTGGCCGCGGTCCGGCCGTTGGCCTGCAGCGGGTTGGCAAATGACTGCATGGCGCCGATGTCTGACCCGGAACCGCTTTCGGTCAGGGCGAAGGCCGCCAGGTTGACGTGGGGGTGGGCCAGCAGGGGGAGAAAAGTTTCCTTTTGGCGGGCCGACCCGCCCAGTATTATGGGGCTGGCGGCATGTATATTGGCCGTGACCACGGCGGCCACCCCGGCGCAGCCGGCGCTTATCTCCTCCAGCACCAGGGCGGTGGTAAAGTAATCCAGTCCCCTGCCGCCGTATTCCCGGGGAACCGTGGGGGTGAGCAGGTTCAGCCCGGCCAGCGTCCCGGCCAAAGAAAAATCAAAGCTGTCATCACCGCGCCGGTCAAGTTCCAGCGAGGCCGGCGCTATTTTTCGGGTCACCAGTGCCCGGATTTCTTCAACCAGTTTTTCCTGGTTCCGTTTCAGGCTAAAGTCAGGCATTATTTTTTTCCTCCCTTTGCTGGAGCCATATTACGAAGTCCACCGCCAGCTTCCGGCCGGCCGGGGAGAGCTTGTCCAGCGCATTGATAAGGGCTTTCACATCCGGGTCTGCGGCCCAGTCCGTTCCTGCAGCGTTTTCCACATCCTCTGCCAGGGGCTGCATAAAGTACTCAATGGGTTTTTGCAGTTCTTCGGCGATTTTTTCAAGCTGGGCCAGGTAAAGCCGCCGTTTCCCTTTTTCATAGTTGGACAGGGTAGATTGTGAGCAGCCGATCCGGAGGGCCAGCTGTTCCTGGCTTAAGCCCGCTTCTTCCCGGGCCATCTGCAATCGCCTGCCGATTGACTTATATCCCATATTCCGCTCCTTTTTGACGCCTTTGTGCTTCTGTATGAATTCGTGTACTGACCATACAATTAAACTTTAATCCGGTAAGTAACAGCAGTTTTTTCTTTCGAAGCCTTGGTGGCTACCAAAAATAGGATATTGTGTTAAGCGTTGTATGCAGTTTGTAGTTTCTTAAGTCGGCTAAAATCTAAAGCTTT
>JBMOPD010000086.1:0-1828 GCA_049323615.1 Bacillota bacterium
GGCAGAGGCAGATGTCATCATCAGCCTGGCCCAAATCAAGGTTCACCAGGAGGCCACCGTCACCCTCGGCATCAAGAACATCGCCCTCAGCTGGCCCCCGGCCGAATTGCACGGCTTTCCCAAAACCCGCCTGGGAATCCACGAGGATCTGCACGGTTTTATCACCGCCATGGCCGCCGTTATCCCCATCGACCTGACCATTCTCAGCGGTGATCAGGGCATGGTTGGAACCGGGCCTTCCGGCGGCAAACCTGTCAATTCCGACCTGATCCTGGCCGGAACCGACCCGGTGGCCACCGACTGCGCCGGCGCCCGGCTGCTGGGCTTTTTGCCCCAGGCCGTTCGCTATCTCTGGCAACTGGGCCATCAAGGGGTGGGCGTTATGGACTTGCGCCAGGTGCAGTGGCGGGGAATGTCCCTGGTTGAAGCCGAGCGCCTTTTCAGCCAGGCCGCCTATGGTTATGAAATCGCCCTTGATGCGGCAGGCATCAAACCGCCCCATGTGAGGTGAGATCATTATGGACATAGCGCCCTCCTACCGGCAACTGCACGCCAGCGGCCAGCTGGCAGAGCGGGCCGAAAAGGCCAGGGCTGCCCTGGCCAGCTGCCATCTCTGTCCCCGCCACTGCGGGGTCAATCGACTGGAAGGCCAGAAAGGCTACTGCCGTTCCGGCTCCCGGGCCCTGGTCGCCTCCTATTCCCCCCATTTTGGCGAGGAAGAGGTACTGGTCGGCCAGAGCGGCTCCGGCACCATTTTTTTCAGTAACTGCAATTTGAGTTGTATTTTCTGCCAGAACTGTGATATCAGCCAGGCGGAGGCGGGTGAGGAAGTCTCCGCAACCGAGCTGGCCGAAATTATGCTCTACCTGCAAAAACGGGGCTGTGTCAATATCAATTTCGTCTCCCCCTCCCATTTTATCGCACCCATCCTGGAAGCGGTTCATCTCGCTGCTGGTCAGGGCCTAAACATACCTCTGGTCTATAACAGCGGCGGCTATGATGAAATCAGCGCTCTGCAGTTGCTGGAAGGGGTAGTGGATATTTACCTGCCCGACCTGAAGTTCGTCTCCCCGGCCGTCTCCCGGCGCCTGGCTGATGCTGAAAACTATTTTGCCATCGCCCGCCAGGCCGTCAAGGAAATGCACCGCCAGGTCGGGGATTTGCAGCTGGACGAACAAGGCCTCGCCCGCCGGGGGCTGCTGGTCCGCCACCTGGTCCTGCCTGAGGACCTGGCCGGCACCCGGGAGGTGGTGGAATTTCTGGCCCGCGAGGTTTCGCACCGGACGGCGATCAATATTATGGGACAGTATTATCCCGCCTACCAGGCCTGGCGGGAACCGATCCTGAAGCGTCGTATTACCGGCACCGAGCTGGAACGAGCCCGACAGTGGGCCCGTGAGCAAGGGCTACAGCTGGTAGATTAATCAATCTATAATTTCCGTCGCCACTTCTTTGCCATCAAGACCGGTTACAGCAACCCAGTAGTTGCTTTTCCCCATTACCCAGTAGTAGTGCTCCTGTCCCATGCCTTCCACTCTGATCACCTTCTGGCCCTCGAGGTTTAGCTCCTGACGGCCGGTAAAAACCGGACTGGCCGGCATTTTCTCATCCATTTGCCTGAACAGAGCCGCCGCTGCTTCCGCACTGGCGGATACGGATACCCACAGAGTTACTTCTTTTTCCCCATTACGGTAGCTGGCAATATATCCTTCCGCCAGGTCAATGGGTTTTCCGTGCATCATGGCAATCTGCCGTATTGCTTCCGGCCCGGTAACCAGCTCTACCCGGGGCAAGGAAGCGAGCTGCTGTGGCACGATTTCACCACTGC
>JBMOPD010000087.1:0-26007 GCA_049323615.1 Bacillota bacterium
TGCGGCCAAAAGCCCGAGAGCCGCATGGACGCGGCGTTCGAGGGCGGTCGGCTTCCGTCGGCAAAGAGCTATAGAGACTGTTCAGTCGCAGGTCGGGTTCGCGAGTGCGATGTCTTCTCCAATGCGCCATAAAGCTATTATGGGGTTTGTATGCAAACCAAAGGTTTACTTTAGTACTTTAAATCGACATATACTTTCTTTAACGACAAAAAAGGGGGTTAAAAACCCCCCTGCACTGATCAAAAAATGTTTTCATTTTTTCAGTCTTTTCAGCCCGTAAAGCAGTTTATCAGCGGTCCCTGCTATAGTAATAGTACCCTCCCGCGTGGGCTTCCTGGGGAATGCTGAGTTCCACCAGGATGACATCGACGCCTATCCTTATTATCTTGTCCCAGGGTATAACTATCTCCTGTTCCCTTGAAAACAGGCCGATCAGCCTGGTCCCGTATGTCGGCAGAATGATTGCGCTTATACGCCCCTCTTCCAGGTCTACGTCTATATCCTTAATGGGCCCGAGGCGTCTGCCGTCGGTAATATTGATCACTTCCCTCGCTCTGAGCTCAGAAATCTTTACCATTTTCTGGGCACCTCCCGTGTTACATTATGTATATGAAGAAAGTGCCCGGGTTAGAAACGGGAATTAAAAAATAGGGATCCGGTCCCTGACCTGCCTGTACCAGTCAACTAACTTGAACCTGTACTTTATCGCCGGCCCTCCTTCCGTCATCTCCGGATTTGCCGGAATATACTTGAAGGCGGGCACATCAGCCGGAATTTTTTCCTGATCATCGGTTACCCCGGCGGGCAATTCCTGGTCCGGGTTGACGAAGCACAGGGGGGGAAACAAAACGCACCACCAGTTGGCGCCCCTTCCGCTCCCGATAACCACCCTGACAGCCTCGTAATTACCGGCGGGAAGTGTCAGTTCAGCCGTTTCCCCATTATCCCCGCGCTTTACCCGGTAGGTCTTTTGAGGAAATTCATAGCTGCCGCGCATCACCTCCACCGGGTAACGGCAGCCGTTCTCCCTCAAAACCCCGGTGGCCGCGGCCTTTATCAGGTCCATACTGGCGTCCACCCTTCCCCGGGCCTCTTCTATGTCACCGGCTCCCGCCAGTACGGGAGTCATGCTTTGCACCACCGCGTCCCTCACCTTCAGTTTCAGGGCCTGGTCGGCGGGGGAATCACTGTTGGCAATGACGTGAAACCTGATTAGCGGGCCGGGATAACCCCCGGCCGCCGCCCTTTCACCGCCCGGCCACAGCCAGCCGGCGGAAACGGCCGCCACCACCAGGCAGGCGCAAATCAACAACTTTCTTATTAATCCTGTCGGTATTCTTTCCAGACGGTCTTTCATCAACCACTTCTCCTGGTAACTGCTTCATTACCAGTGTGGTCATTATTTTTTCAAATTAAACCAGCGCCCGACAAAATCAAAGAAACTTTTTCATATGGCTCAATGCCGCCTTTTCCAGCCTGGAAACCTGGGCCTGGGAAATTCCTATTTCTTCGGCCACCTCCATCTGGGTTTTGCCTTCATAAAAGCGCAGGGTGAGAATATGCTTTTCCCTTTCACTCAACTTGCGCAGGGCGTCCCTGATGGCGATACCTTCCAGCCAGTTCTGGTCGTGGTTCTTTTCATCACTGATCTGGTCCATAACAAATATAGGATCCCCGCCGTCATGGTATATGGGCTCAAAAAGTGATATGGGCTCCTGGATGGCGTCCAGGGCGAAAACAACCTCTTCCCTGGGCATCTTCAACTCGCCCGCTATTTCATTGATGGAGGGTTCGCGGGAATATTTGTTGACCAGGGTGTCTCTCACCTGCAGGGCCTTATAGGCCACATCCCGCAGCGAACGGCTGACCCGGATGGGGTTGTTGTCTCTGAGATACCTCCTGATTTCGCCTATTATCATGGGAACCGCGTAGGTTGAGAACTTTACGTTCTGGGACAGGTCAAAATTATCAATGGCCTTCATCAGCCCGATGCAGCCCACCTGAAAAAGGTCGTCAACATATTCGCCGCGGTTGGTAAACCTCTGAATAACGCTTAATACCAGGCGCAGGTTGCCGTTTATCAGCTGAGTCCTGGCACTGGTATCTCCTTTATGCATGGATTCAAACAGGGAGCGCATCTGGGATCCGGTCAGTACGGGGAGTTTTGAAGTGTTTACACCGCATATTTCTACCTTGTTGACAAGCATTGGCGGCTCCCACCTCTATCCAACATATGTTATTTGCTTAAACCTCATTATTACCCCTGCACCCCACGTTTATACATTTTTCGACCTGGCATTAAACCGGTAAAAACCGAGCCCAAAAACAAAAAAAGACATTTGACTTCCGGCCAAATGTCTCCAAGACCGCCGTTCCGGCCACTGATGACTGACGACCCGCGACTGCTGACTATTCCATGCGGTGAATTTCCTTTTTCAACCGTTTGATAATCCTCTTTTCCAGCCTTGATATGTATGACTGGGATATACCCAGCATATCGGCAACCTCCTTTTGCGTCTTCTCGGAACCATTGTTGAGGCCGAAGCGGAGTTCCATTATCCTCCTTTCCCTGCCGGTCAGCCTCTGCAGGGCCAGGTGCAGAAGTTTTTTATCCACCTCTTCCTCAATGTACTTGTAAATAACATCGTTATCGGTGCCGAGCACATCCGAAAGGAGAAGCTCGTTGCCGTCCCAGTCTATGTTCAGGGGCTCGTCGAAGGAGACCTCGGTCCGCGTCTTGTTGTTCCGGCGGAGATACATCAGTATTTCATTTTCTATACACCGGGAAGCATAGGTGGCCAGCTTGATCTTTTTAGCCGGGTCAAAGGTGTTTACCGCCTTGATCAGCCCGATGGTGCCGATGGAAACCAGGTCCTCAATGCCCACCCCTGTGCTTTCAAATTTCCTGGCAATATACACTACCAGGCGGAGGTTTCTTTCGATCAGCACGCTGCGTACAGCTCCGTCTCCAGCCTCAAGCTTATTAATCAGAAACAGCTCTTCGTCGGTGGAAAGCGGGGGGGGAAGCGCTTCGCTGCTGCCCACATAATAAATGTCAGGCCTTTCCCCAAGCCACCTCAGCAACCTTACCAGAGTAAGACGGACTGTCAACTTGATCTGCCAGATTTTCAGCACGGCCTCCCCCCCTCTTCGAGATTTACGCCGGGATAGCCCTGTCAAGCAGGGAAGGATTTATAATGGCGTTATATTCCTCGCCGGCATCAAGGCGATTACCGTGAATCCCGATAACTACCCGCTCCACCCTCTGGACCCTGCTTTCCCGTAGAAATTCAACCCTGTCCGGCTTTATTCCCAGCAGGATGCCCCGGTCACTGCCCAGGGAATGAAAAGGTATCAATCTGAGCCGGTTGGACCAGGGAGTCCCCATCATCCTTTCAATCACTTCAATGGCGTCCCCGGTGCAGGCGGCCGGCTCCTTCATGGGATCGGGCAGCACATCCTTGATGGCGTTATGCTCCACAACCACCACGGGCTCCCCGGAAACCGGGTCGCACAAACTGTTCCCGGTATCCACCAGTCCCCGCACCACAGCCGCCCGGCCTTCAAAATAAATGGTCACCGGCAGCCTGAGGGCCTCGATCCTCTGCCTGCCCTTGAAGTACCCGGGCAGCACGGCAACTCCGGCCCACAACATCACCAGCGTCAAAAGCAGCCCCGGCCACAGGTACCGGTTGACTATGGCCAAAAAATTGTTTATTTGCGCAAACCCCCCGGCATGGCTGACCAGGTAAGAAAAGCCGATCACCATTCCGCCCGCGGCAAAGGACACCAGGTAGAAAAATGACAGGCAGAGGGCGAATTTTTTGGGCGGCAGGGGAGCGAAGGCGGCCGCCACCATGACCAGGGAAACTGCTATCTTGACATAAAAGGAAAAAAGATGTTCCATCCCGGGCAAAAAAAAGGCCAGGGAATAGAGGCTGCCGAGGCTGGAGCCGATTAAAAGGCGGTGATATTTTACCCTGATCTGACTTAACCTGCCCGCACTCCACAGCAGCAGCCCGTTAACCAGCAGGTTGCCTACAAACAGCTTATCCAGGTACACCACACCGCTGTACATCCGGGGCACCTCCGGAAAACAAGGGCTCTCCCACCAGTATATGGCCCCAGTTCCTTATATATGACTAATAGTTTGTATAATGGAAAACAAACAGGCCCTGACACTAATTATATCTGCCAGGGCCTGTAATATCTGTCATTATATGGTTTTGCCGGTTTTTTTATAACGGGATTTTCAACCCAATATCTTCAATAGGTTACAGTTATACGGATAAAATACAAAATTCTGGATTCTGGATTCTGGATTCTGACTTCTTGTCTATTCCACGGAGAATCTCATCTTCTTCTCAGAAAAGCCGGGATATCCAGGTCTTCATTGGCGCTGAAGGACTTCAGCTCGATCTCCTGTTTTAACTTTTCCTTCCTGGCCGCCTTCTGTTCAAACCCGGTGGCGATTACTGTCACCCTTACTTCATCCTCCAGCCTTTCATCAATCACCGCCCCGAAGATTATGTTGGCCTCGGGATCTGCCGCCTGGGCGATGATTTCCGCAGCCTCGTTGACCTCAAAGAGACCCAGCGACGCCCCTCCGGTGATGTTCAGCAACACTCCCCTGGCCCCTTCTATGGAAGTTTCCAGCAGGGGGCTGGATATGGCCATCCTGGCGGCCTCGGCGGCCCTGTTTTCACCCGTGGCCGTGCCGATTCCCATCAGGGCCGAACCGGTGTCCTTCATGATGGTCTTTACATCCGCAAAATCCAGATTGATCAGCCCGGGCACCGCAATCAGGTCCGATATGCCCTGCACACCCTGGCGCAGCACATCGTCGGCAATGCGAAAAGCCTCAACAATTGAGGTGTGCTTGTCAATTACCTGCAGCAGCCTGTCGTTGGGAATGGTAATCAGTGTATCCACCTTGGACTTAAGGTTCTGGATACCCATCTCGGCCTGGGTCATCCGCTTGCGGCCCTCAAAGGTAAAGGGCTTGGTCACCACCCCGACGGTGAGCGATCCCATTTCCTTGGCCACTTCGGCCACCAGGGGGGCCGCTCCGGTACCGGTGCCGCCGCCCATACCCGCCGTGACAAACACCATGTCGGCCCCTTTGAGGAACTTGATAATCTCATCCCTGCTTTCTTCGGCCGCTTTCTGCCCGATTTCGGGATTGGCCCCCGCCCCCAGGCCCTTGGTCAGTTTTGCCCCAATCTGAATTTTCAGGTCGGTTTGAGCCAGTTGCAGGGCCTGGGCATCAGTGTTTACTGCTATGAATTCGACCCCTTTCAGGCCAGAGTTGATCATTCTGTTGACAGCATTGTTGCCTCCGCCGCCTACCCCGATCACCTTTATACTGGCAAACTGGTCGAGGTCGAGCTCAAATTCAAGCATTAATTTTATCCTCCCTATTTACATAGTTGGGGACTAGGCCGCCCGCCTTTTTGGACGGCCCGGGGGTGGCTGTCAATGATACTTTTTTATATCCCGGCAAAAGTTTATTACCAGGCTTAAAAATAAGTAATTCACTTTGAGATTTTGAAAATACCCCTAACCTTACTCCATAAATCGGATGTCGGCTGGTGCTGAGTCATTTCCGCCCAGTAACGCTTTAAAAAATATCTTAATAAACCCACCGCTCCGGCCACGTTGACAGTAAGATCGGCATTCTTTACCGTAATACCCGGGATACCGCGCTGTACTTTTACTCCCAGGTATTCCGGGGCAAAAATGTCCAGGCCCTTGAGTATACTTCCGCCCCCGGCCAGAACCAGCCCGCCGGGTAAATCGGTGCCGCCGGTCAGCCTGTTGATTGACGATCCAATCATGTCCAGGGTTTCACAGACCCGGGCCTCAATAATATCGACAGCAGTTTTTCGGGAAACCGCATTAAATCCCGACCCACTGAGGCGAGGCACGGTGACGGTATCCTCGTGTCCAATCTTATCGCTGCCTGCCGGCTTGTCCGGATCGCCGGCTTTTTCCGTACATTCCTGGCGTTCTATATTTTCCAGGCCCAAACCGACCTTTCTCTTGATCTCCTCTGCCGCTTCCAGAGTTGTTCTCAGGCAGACGGCCAGATCACTGGTAATATGGTCGCTGCCCACCGGCAATACCTCATAGGCCGCAGGGTAACCGTGATTATATATTAAAACACCGGTACAGGAACTTCCCATATCGACCAGGGCCGTTCCCAGCTGCTGCTGGGCCTTGTTGAGCAGAACCTCCCCCGCCGCCAGGGTAGACGGGAAGATATCCCATACTTTTACACCGTTTCCCCGTACCGCTTCCATCAGACAGTCAACCAGCGCACTATCGGCGGTAATGATCAAACATTCCATTTCCAGCCTGGAACAATACATTCCCAAA
This sequence comes from Bacillota bacterium, assembly GCA_049323615.1. GTDB lineage: Bacteria > Bacillota > Desulfotomaculia > Desulfotomaculales > Desulfocucumaceae > JBMOPD01. The sequence goes on from JBMOPD010000087.1 coordinate 6,379, forward strand.
GGTTCCCCGGCCACCGGCGCCCCGTCCACGGTGTACTCCAGGGGCAGCACCTGGACTATCTGGCGCCCCGGCGGCAGGTCGGAAACCTGGGCCAGACGCCTTATCCTCTGGATATCGTAGAGATTGATGCGCCTTTTTCCGATCAGATTGCTGTACCTTTTTTTGCAAAATTCCAGGGAATGACCGGAAAGGCCGATGCAGGCAGTATTTACTTTTTTCCCGCCGGCCGATTCGGCCCGGGCCAGGGCTTCCCTGATGGAACGGCCCAGGGAAGGCAGGTCACTGATATTCCCCCGGCGGAACCCCAAGGTAACCGAGCACCCGACTGCCAGGCCCCTGGTGACCGGGTCCGCCATAGGCCCATTTAGATCACTGACCGGAGCAACTGCGGCAACAACATGGGACGACCCAATGTCCAGGCCGGCTACAGCTTCCATTAGTGTTCCTTTCTTTTCCTTGTATGTGGTACTTAATTACTTAAACTGTAAAATTCAACACTACTGGCAAATTCCCTTTCAGGCAGAATAAATTAGTTCTTATTTTTTAAAAGGTGCCTGCGGATAATGGCCAGGTTCTGAAACAGCCTCACCCCGAAGGCCACCACCGCCGCCAGGTACAGATCTATTCCCAGACGCTCCCCGATGAAGGCCAGGCCTGCCGCCAGCAGGGCATTGCTGAAAAAACCGGTAATAAATATCTTGTTGTCGTAATGGTCCTCCATGGCGGCCCGTATTCCCCCGAAAACCGAGTCAAGGGCGGCCAGAGCAGCCACAGACATGTATTTTGCATAGGCCTGGGGAATGGTGAAGGGCAGGTTAAGACCCAGGGCTATACCCAGCGCCAATCCCAAAACCGCTATCCATATTCCCATCCACATTCAATATCACCCTCTCCGAACGGCCTTGGCGTAATAAAATTGGAGTTCCCTGTTGTATGCCGGGACGGTCAGGGTGCTGTGTGTCTGAGTTTTGACCACTATCCCCAGCTCTCTGAAATAGTCAACCAGCCCGCCGCTTATTTCCAGGGAACTTTTAAGCTTTTCCGGACTGCCGATGGCCAGAATATGGTACGGCGGCTCGGTTCTCTCCAGGTTAACGTTGATAAAATTGCCGGCCAGCCTCATCTCGGAGGTTGAAATTATTCTCTGGCCGTTGATGGAAATGGCCTCGGCCCCCGCTCCCCTCAGCTCATTGACAACCCTGAGCAAATCTACATCGCTTACAATAAAAATGGTACTCCTCCTGATCTGGCCGGGAGGGTTGTCCAGCACCACCTCTATGCCCGGACCCGACACCGTGACCAGCCCCGCGCTGATCCTGGCCTTCTGCAGTTCGTCCTGCATCGCCGTCCGGGCCTGGGCCTGGCCTTTCCTGGCCTGTTCCAGCTTATAGGCAAGGTCGCCGATCTCCCTGTCCAGCTTCTGGTTGTCCTTTTCCAGCTTGCTCAGTTCCACCTGCAGTTCCTGGGCCCTGTCCGCCGGCACACCCTGCTCAATAAACCTGTTGGTGCGAAACTGGACAGCCAGCATGACGCCCAGGATCATGGTGATTATACCGATGGAAAGGTACATTGACTTGTTCATGGACTTTTTTGAACCTCCGCCGCCGGTTTGGCATAATCAAAGCTTATTACACCCGAATAAGCCGGAATATTAAGCTGGGATACCTTTCTGACGCTTGCCTGGATGCCGAAGGCCTGCAGGTATTCAAGCACTCCGCTCCGCATTTTAAGGGAGTTTACCAGGTTATCCTGGTTGCCGATGGCGCTTATCACGAAGGGAGGGGTCAGGCGCTGATTCCTGTTGATCAGGATGGTGGGGCCGGTACAGCGGATCTCGCTGGTGGCCAGCACCCGCTGGCCGTTGATGGCCAGGGCCTCGGCCCCCGCCGCCCTTAACTCGTTCAGCACCCTCAGTATATCCTCGTCATGCAGCACATACATGTTGGGGTTTTCCCCCGGTTTAACGGGAGCATTGCTGTCATTCAGGGTAACCTCAACGCCGGGGCCTGTCACTGCAGTCAGTCCGGCCTCAATGCGGGCCCTTTCCAGATCCTCCTTCAGGGCGCCCAGTTCAGTGTCGGCCGCTATCTTGTCCAGGTCGGCCCGCATGCTGTTGACCTGCTCCTGCTTTTTGTCGCGCTCCTCCCGGGCTTCGGCAACCCTGGCGGCCATGGACTGAACCCGGGATACCTGGGGAGTCTTCATGGTTTCCCTGGTAACCCGGAACTGAAACGAAAGCATAATTCCCAGCACCAGGCCCACCAGGGCCATGGCCAGGTAAATAGGTTTTATACGCATCGCGGGTCACCCCCCCCTGAAAATACCTTATCGTGTAATGCTCGTTCTGTCGGAATCCAGAATCCAGGAGCCAGAATCCAGAATAAAAATAACCAATTCCTAGCCGGAGTGTAATTATTCAACATACTTCACAACCGGCGAGCCGGTATAGGAAAGGTCAATATATTCAATCCTTTTTCCCTTGACTTTCAGTTCGTTCAGGACCTTCATAAAAACCTCGCCCTTTTGCTGCAGGTCGGTAACAGCGCCCAGGCGGCACTGAATGCCATCCAGGGTATAGGCAACGGCCTGGTCGCCGTCGACGTTGACTTCTGAAAGCTGGGGCAGCAGCCCGGGAGGAAGTTCCTTGATTACCGTCAGCGCCTTGCTGAGCGCCTCTGATTTAATCTGTTCGCCCGGCGCCGGCGCCGTAAATTTCACTCCTGTTACAACGGGAAACTGGTTTGCCGCAACATCCCCTTTTTGCAGGTAAACCCCCTCATCATCAACCTGGATGAAACCGCTGTCAACCGGCAGCAAAGCGCAGGGCTTACGCTCTTGCACCCTTATTTCCACCGCCGACGGTAAATCCCTTGACAAATCAACACTTTTTATAGCGGGTATGACCCTTATTTTTTCAGCGCTGGCTTTTAAATCAAGCTTAAAAATATTCTCCCCGGGGTTAATTCCCGAGACCGAGATAATTTTCTCCCGGGTCAGGGAACTGTTGCCCGCAACCCTTATTTCCCGGACTTCAAAAACCGGTGACCGGGCCAGTATGTAAGCGGCCGTCAAAAACACCATGATAAAAAAAATGCTTTGGATTAAATTGTATCTGGAGATCCTTTTTGCCAAAATAACACTTCCCGGCCGAATTTTATTGCCTTTCCATGATAATAATTCTACCCGAACATCACCGCTGAAAACCTTTCAGACTGTTAAAAAGTTTCCCTCCGGATAGAGGCCGGTAAATTCAATTTTCACCCATCTTACAATAACCTATTATATTATATCAGCCCATAAAAACTTGTCCATTAGAAAACGAAAAAAGCCTGAATGAGAACAAGCCGGGAAGCCCCTCTTTATCCCTGGCGGCCACCGCAACCATTGGTTGATATATGGGCGGCTGTTGGCCGCACATAAACCGCCTATCCGGATCCCTAAGGGATAATAAATTGTTTTAACCTGCCAGTCGGGCGGGTCAACTCCCATGAGGTGATATTGGCATAAAATTTGCGAAAAGTAATATTTAACTTACTAATCGGAAAGGGGGAAAAATGTGGCCAGGTATCACATTGGTATTTTAAAAGGAGACGATATAGGCTTGGAAGTTGTTCCCGTCGCCGTTCAGGTTTTACAGGCCGCGGCGGAGAACTACCCGGAAGTCAGGATAGACTGGCAGGAGCTTCCCATCGGCTATCCTTCCTACCTGGATTGCGGGGAGACCATGCCTCAGAAAACCGTGGACGCTCTTTACGATCTGGACGGCTGGTTTCTCGGCCCCATCGGACACATGGCGTACCCCAAGGACGACCCGAAAGCCGTCAACCCGCATCCCTTCCTGCGCCGGAATTTCGATCTGGTAAGCAATATAAGGCCCTCCAGATCGTTCCCTACCCTGCCCTGCCTGCACCAGGACGTCGACCTGGTGATCGTGCGGGAGAATAATGAAGGTTTTCAGCCGGACCGCAACATGTACAAGGGAGTTGGAGAATTCATGCCCACGCCCGATATGGCCTTATCGGTCCGGGTGATCACCCGGCGCAATTCGGAATTTGTGGCCCGGACGGCCTTCGAGCTGGCCCGGCAGCGCAATAAGCAGAAAAAAGTCACCGCCATTCATAAAAACACTGTCTTTAAACTGGGCTGCGGGTTGTTCATCGATACCTGCCGGGAGGTTGCCCGGGAATACCCGGATATTACCTTTGAAACCATGGTTGTGGACACCTTCGCCATGAACCTGGTTATGCGCCCGCAAAGGTATGATGTGGTGGCAACCACCAACATGTTCGGGGACATCCTTACCGACGAAGCCGCCGGCCTGGTGGGCGGGCTGGGTATGGCGCCGGGCCTGTGTGTGGGGCCGCGGTACGTTATGGCCCAGGCTACCCACGGATCGGCCCCGGATATTGCCGGCAAGCACATTGCCAATCCCTACGCCCTGATCATGTCGGGCCAGATGATGCTGTCCTGGCTGGGAAATAAGAAAGGGGACCGGGGCGCCGTACAGGCGGCCGGGGATATTGAGCTGGGTGCAGCCAAGGTGTTGCATGATCTTACTGCCGTAACCCCCGATCTGGGCGGAAAAGCTTCCACCGAAGAAATGGGTGAAGCCGTCTGCCTGGCCATCCGCGGGCTGCGCCAACGGCAGGTGTAACGATGAACAGATTTGCCGCGCCCCCGGTTACCCGGGCAAGCAACTCCATAAAAAAAGAGGAGTTCTAAAAGTTTTGTTGTATACTTCCATGTATACAATAATGTATCCAAAGTGCCTTCACCAGCTCTTCCTGACCTTATAAGGCACCGGATTGCAAAGGGGGCGTTGCAAACGGCAAGAGGAAAAATGCTTACCCGGTTAAGGCAGCAAACCTATGAAACCATCCGGGAACTCATTATCACGGCCCGGCTGAAGCCGAGGGAAAGATTATCGGACCTTTTTCTGGCCGAAGAGCTTGGCGTCAGCCGGACCCCGGTGAGGGAAGCCCTCAACCAGCTGGTGGCTGAAGGCCTGGTGGTAATGGATAAAAAGGGCACCTTCGTGGCCGATCTGGACATGGGCCACATGGTGGACGCCTACCAGATGCGGGCCGTCCTGGAGGGATTCGCCGCCCGGCTGGCCACATCCCGGATGGAGCCCGGAGACATCCTGGAAATGAAAAAATTCCTGCAGGTGCAGTCCGACAGCGCCAAAGGCGGATCGGTGCTGGACCTGACCAGGGCGGGCACTGATTTTCACCTGGTGCTGCTGAACAAATGCGGGAATTCAATGATTATCCAGACCGTGCGCAGGTTGATGGACCAGTGCGAGCGGTTTCGCGCCGTCACCCACTACTCGGCGGTGATGAGAGATTTTTTAATTGCCGAACATGAGGAAATCGTAAAGGTGGTGGAGCAGGGGGATCCCGCCGGGGTCGAGGAAGTGGTGCGCAGTCACCTTCTCCGCACATCGGAGCGCATTTCCCAGTTGGGCAGGCAATTGAGTGATTGGAGGACTTAACGTGAAAATCAAGTCGGTTGATGTTTTCGCCACCGACCTGGAGCTGTCCGGTGAACACCGGAGCGCCCACACCCGGTATGCGGTCACCGAAGACGTTTTTGTCCGGGTGGAAACCGAAGACGGCGCCTGCGGTTACGGGTCGACGGCGCCAAAGTACTATATCACCGGAGAAACCCGGGACACCGTGATCGCCGTGTTAAAGAAAAAACTTGTCCCGGCCGTGGTGGGGCAGGATCCCTTTGCTCTGGAAAAGATTCACGAAGAGATGGATCATGCCATAAAGGGCAACACATCGGCCAAGGCGGCGCTGGACATCGCCTTATACGACCTGCTGGGCAAGGTTTTAAATGTTCCCGCCTACCAGCTGCTGGGCGGCGCCTACCGCCACGAGATGCCGGCCTTTGACCTGATCGGCCTCTGGTCTCCCGAGGAGGCCGCGGCCAAAGTGGAGCAGCGCCTGGCCGAAGGGTACCGGGAATTCAAGGTGAAAGTGGGCCCGGATCCCGCCGCCGACCTGCGGCGGGTGGAAGCGGTAAGCAGGGTGATCTCCGGGCTGTCCCTGAAGGCTGACGCCAACCAGGCCTGGACCACCAAGCAGGCGGTTCACCTGACCCAGCGGTTCCATGAGTGCGGTGTCTCGGTAATCGAGCAGCCCGTGCACCTGGACAACATCGAGGGGCTGGCCATGGTGAGAAACGCCTGCCCCCGGGTGGAAGTAATGGCCGACGAGAGCCTGAAGTCCCTGGGCGATGCGATCCGCCTGGTACGCGCCCGGGCTGTGGATCTTTTCAATATCAAGCTGATTAAGGCCGGCGGCATCCACCCGGCCAGGAAAATCGCCGCCGTGGCCGAGGCCGCCGGCATTAACTGCATGGCCGGCGGCACCATTCAGAACAGCCTCATTGACGCCGCCACGGCCCATTTCATGGCGGCTACCCGCAACATAGTTTTCAACGAAATCAAATCGCCGCAGTGGATTAAAAACGACATCGCCAGGGGCCTGGAAATTGTCCGGGGGATGGTCCGGGTACCCACCGGGCCGGGACTGGGGATGGAGATCGACGAGGAGAGGCTGCAGCGGTGCCGGGTGACCGGTTAATCTCGATTGATTCGTTAATGTGAAGGAGGAAATAAAGTTGGGACAAACCTTGGTGGAAAAGGTGATTTCCCGGCATGCGGGCGGCGAAGTATCCGCCGGGGACGTGTCCGTATGCCCGGTGGATGTGGTGATGATCCACGACGGAACGGGAATGTTGGCCATTCAGGAATTTAACCGGCTGAAAGAGGCCGGGTTTGCGCTGGCCAAACCGGACCGTACGCTGGTCTTTCTGGACCATGCGGGGCCCGGGCCCCGCATGGAACTGGCCACCGACCACGTTAAATTGAGGCGGTTCGCCCGGGAGCACGGCGCCGTCCTTTACGACGTGGGAAGAGGGGTATGCCACCAGGTGCTGGTGGAAAAATGGGCCAGGCCCGGGACGGTGGTGCTGGGAGCCGATTCACACACCTGCACCAGCGGCGCCCTGGGGGCGCTGGGCACCGGGATGGGCTCCACCGATGTGGCGGTGGCCATGGCCCTGGGCCGGAACTGGTTCCGGGTGCCGGAAACTTTCCGCATAGAGCTTTCGGGCGCCATGCCGAAGGGAGTGTATCCCAAGGACATTATTCTTTACCTGGCGGGACAGATCGGGTCGGACGGGGCCACCTACAAGGTGCTGGAGTTCGGCGGCCCGGCGGCGGCCGGACTGGCCATGAGCGACCGGTTCACCCTGTGCAACATGGCCATCGAACTGGGAGGAAAGACCGGTATGTTTTCATCCGATGAAAAAACCCGGGCCTACCTGGCGGAGCAGGGCCGGGAAGCCGACTGGGAGCCCATTGCCCCGGACCCGGACGCCAACTATGAAAAAACCTTCGCGGTAAACCTCGACACTTTGGAACCAATGATTGCCCAACCCCACACCGTGGACAACGTCTGTCCGGTGGGCCAGGTCAAGGGACAGCCGGTGGACCAGGTCTTTTTGGGTTCATGCACCAACGGGCGCCTGGAAGACCTGGCGGTGGCCGCCGGCATCCTGCGCGGCAGGCAGGTGGCCGCCGGCGCCCGGATGCTGGTCATGCCGGCCTCCCCGGCGGTTTACCGGGCGGCCCTGGAGGCGGGGTACATCCGGGAATTTATCGACGCCGGGGTGACGGTTTTGCCGCCGGGCTGCGGCCCCTGCTCGGGTGTCCACCTGGGCATCCCCGGGGACGGCGAGGTCTGCCTGAGCACCACCAACCGCAACTTCAAGGGCCGCATGGGCAACCCCAGGGCCTTTGTCTACCTGTCATCCCCGGCGGTGGCCGCCGCCTCTGCCCTGACCGGGGTAATAACCGACCCGAGGGAGGTAATGTGAATTGGCCCAGATAGAAGGAAAAGTGTGGAAATTCGGGGATTTCATCTCCACGGATTTAATCGCCCCCGGACGCTATTTTCACCTGCGTTCGAATTTGCCGGAATTGAGCAAGCACGTGCTTGAGGACGCCAACCCCGACTTTCCCCTGCAGGTGCAGCCGGGAGATGTGGTGGTGGCCGGCAAGAACTTCGGCATGGGGTCCAGCCGGGAGCATGCGCCGTTAATTATGAAGATGGCCGGAGTCAGTGCGGTGGTGGCCGTTTCCTTTTCCCGCATATTTTTCCGCAACGCCGTTAATATCGGCCTCCCGGCCATTACGGCGCCCAGTACGGATTTTGCGGCGGAAGGGGACAGGGTGCGGATTGACCTGGCGGCCGGGGTGATCAAAAACCTCAGCCGGGGCGGGGAAACAATGTTCAATCCGCTGCCGCCGTTCATGATTCACATTCTGAATGACGGGGGGGTTGTCAACAATGTGATTAAAAACAGGGGATTTCGCGTGTAATATGCAGGGGGTAGGCTATGTACTTAAATTTTCATAAAGAAAAGAGGTATCTGCCAATGAAAAAACGCTTTTGGATGCCAATGCTGATTTTATTGTCGGCTGTTCTCCTGCTGGCGGCCGGCTGCGGCCAGAAACCCGCCACCGGTACCAAGGAAACCGGCGCCAAGAAGGTTGACTATCCCACCAAGGCCATCACCGCGGTGTCCCACAGCAGCCCGGGGGCCGGGGCCGACCTGTTCTGCCGCCAGGCCGGTAAAGGCCTCCAGAACGTGCTGGGCAAGCCGGTGGTGACCGAAAACCGCAGCGGCGGCTCGGGGGCCATAGCGCTGCAGTACGTGGCCGAAGCGGCCCCGGACGGTTATACCATGCTGGGTATTACCGACACCCTGGTGATTACCCCGCTGAAAAATAACGTGCCCAAAAGCCTGCACGACTTAAAGCCGGTGGCCAGGCTGGTGCTGGACGGCAACGTGCTGTACGCCAGGGCCGACAGCAAGTGGACCGCCGAGAGCATGATCAACGCCATCACCAAGGGCGGCGAAAAGGTAAAATGGGGCGCGCCCCAGGCCGGTTCCCCCGAGTCCGTGGCCACGGACACCCTGATTAAAAAGTACGGCGCCAAGATTAACGCGGTGGCCTATGCCGACGGCGCCAAGGCCCTGACCGGGGTGCTGAACGGCGACGTGGACGCCAGCATGGCCGAAGTGGCCGAAATACTTCCCCAGCTGGAGGCCAAGAAGGTGAAGGTGCTGCTGTCCTTCAACTCCCAGCGGGTGCCCACCCTGCCCGACGTGCCCACCTTTGTGGAAAAAGGTTTCCCCGACATCGTGGTGGACAAGTTCCGCGGCTTTGCCGTGCCCAAGAACACCCCGGACGAAGTGGTAAAAATACTGGAAGAGGCCTTTAAAAAGGCCATGGACGATCCCGAGTACAAGAAGGCCTACACCGCCAACAACCAGATTCCGGCCTACCTGAACGCGGCCGACTTCCAGAAGTTTTTAAATGACACCGAGGCCAAGTACAAAGCCTACTTTGACGCCCAGAAGGCCGGAAAGAAATAAGCACTCCGTTATATAGCGGCATATCTTCACGGGGAGTGACCCGGCTTGTTCCCGGGCCACTCCCCTTAAAATATAAGCCCCTGCGGGGTGGTTGGAAAAAGGGGGATGATAAATGCGCAGCGACCGTATTGTGGCAGTGATTCTGCTGCTAATGGGCGTCTTTGTCTTTATGGAGGGCCTCAGCATTCCCCGGGCGGCGCTGCAGAGGGAGCCGGGCGCGGGAGCTTTTCCCATGCTGCTGGGAGTTTTGATGTCGGTCCTGGCAGTTGCCTTATTCGTCTCTGCCGGACGAAAAAGAAAGGCTCCGGTACGGCCCCCCGCCCCGGCGGAAGCAGTGGAAAAAGCCCGTGCTGTACAGGAACCGCTGCCGGCCCGGCTGAAGAGGATCGGCTGGGTGGCCCTGACACTGGCGGTTTATTTTATCCTGTTGAAAATACTGGGATTTCTGGCGGCAAGCGTCCTGTTCGGAGTGATCTACCTTTATCTCATCTACCGGCAGAGGATACTGTCCAGCCTGTTTACCGCCGTGCTGCTGGCCGCCTTCGGGTTTTTGCTGTTTGAGGTGCTCTTAAAGGTGCCGCTGCCGGAATTTTTAGAATCAATAAAATGATCGGAGGTTATCCTGGTGGGAGGATTTGAGCAACTGCTTCACGGCTTTGAAGTTGCCGCCACACCGATAAACATAATGTGGGCCTTCCTGGGGGTAACGGTGGGCACACTGATTGGTGTTTTGCCGGGGGTCGGCCCGGTCACCGGCATAGCCCTGCTGCTGCCGCTTACATTCGGCCGGGATCCGGCCGGCGCCCTGATCCTGCTGGCCGGGATTTATTACGGGGCGATGTATGGCGGCTCCACAACATCTATCCTGGCCAATATCCCGGGAGAGTCCTCCTCGGTTATGACCGCCGTGGAGGGGTACGAGCTGTCCAAAAAGGGGCGGGGCGGCGTGGCCCTGGGGATTTCGGCCATCGGTTCTTTCATCGCCGGGACCATCGGGGTTGTGCTGCTGGGATTTTTCGCCCCCACCATAGCCGGCCTGGCGATAAAATTCGGCCCCCCCGAGTACTTCGGGCTGATGATGGTTTCCTTCACCCTGGTGGCCGCGCTCTCCACCAACAATGTAATAAAGGGCCTGATCTCCACGGTTATCGGGCTTTTTATTTCCATCATCGGCATCGACGCCCTGACCGGGGAGCAGAGGTTTACCTTTGGCTTAATGGGGCTTTTGGACGGCATAGATTTTGTGGTGGTGGCCATCGGCCTCTTTGCCATCGCCGAGTTATTTGTAAATCTGGAATCCATGCAAACTCCCATTCCGCAGTTAAAGGCCTTTCGCTTCCGGGAGCTGCTCCCCGGCGCCGACGAGTTTAAGCGCTGCCTGGCTCCCATTCTCCGGGCGTCGGGCCTGGGATTCGTGGTGGGCGTGCTGCCCGGCGCCGGGGCCACAATCGCCTCTTTCCTGGACTACGGCATGGAGAAAAGCATATCGAAAACCCCTGAGAAATTCGGCAAAGGACACCTTGAGGCCGTGGCCGGGGTGGAGTCCTGCAACAACGCCGCCGCCGCCGGAGCCTTTGTGCCGCTTTTGACCCTGGGCATACCCGGTTCCGGATCCACCGCCGTTTTGCTGGCCGGGTTCATGCTGCTGGGGGTGGCCCCGGGGCCGACGCTTTTCACTTTTCACCCGGATATTCTCTGGGGCCTCATTGCCAGCATGTATATAGGAAATGTCATGCTGCTGGTCCTGAACCTGCCCCTCATTTCGGTCTTCATGCAGATACTGCGGGTCCCCTACCCCGTACTGTCCCTGGCCATTTGCCTGCTGTCGGTGCTGGGCGTCTACAGTTTAAACAACAATACCTTCCAGTTATGGCTGATGTTGTTTTTCGGGATTCTGGGGTATGTGCTGCGCAAGCTGGACTTCCCCCTGCCGCCCATGCTCCTGGGCCTGGTACTGGGGAAAATGACCGAAGAGGCCTTCCGGCAGTCGCTGTCGCTCTCCGAAGGCCACTGGGGCATCTTCTTACAGCGCCCCATTTCACTGGCCCTGTTCATTATTCTGGCTGCCATCCTGGCCTACCAGGCTGTCCAGATTGTGCGGCACGGCGCTTACAAGGTGCGGGAGTCCGACGATGTATAGCCGGCCCTTTCACCATTGATGATGTAATGACGGAAAGGTGGTTTCTGACCGAAAATGCCTACAGTGGCTGAAAAAATAGCAGACTTTGTGCAGCGGACACGATATGAAAACATTGACGGGAATACGCTGTGGCGGGCCAAGATGTGCATCCTTGATATGCTGGGTGTGATCATGGCCGCCTGGCCGGAGCAGAGCACCCAGATTCTTTTCCGCCTGCTCCGGCGGTACGGCGGCGCCCAGGAAAGCAGCGTGCTGGGGTCGGGGGAAAAACTGCCCGCCGCCCACGCCGCCATGATGAACAGCGCCATGGGGCACTCCCTGGAACTGGAGGATCACCACAGCCACAAACGTTCCCTGAACCACCCCGGCGTCTGCACCATCCCCCCCGCCCTGGCCATCGCCGAAAGAGAGGGTAAAAACGGCCGGGATTTCCTGACGGCGGTGGTCCTGGGCTACGAGGTCGGCAGCCGGATCAGTGCGGCCACCAGGCTGGGGGTCTTAAACCTGGAGCGGGGCTTTCACGAAAGTTCGGTCTGCGGGCCCTTTTCCGCAGCCACCGTAACGGGGAAGCTGCTGGGCAGCCGGGCCGCTATACTGGCCCAGGCCTACGGCATCTGCGGCAGCCTGGCAGCGGGCTCCATGGAGTTCAAGAGCAGCGAGGCCTGGTCAAAGCGGCTGCAGGTGGGCAACGCCAGCCGGAACGGGGTGCTGGCCGTCGAGCTGGCGGCGGACGGATTTACCGGCCCGCCCACGGTTTTTGAAGGCAAACACGGCTTTTACCATTCCTATGTACACGAAGGCAACTATGATTTGGCCAGGATAACCGGCGGCCTGGGGGAGACCTGGGACATAAACAACATTCAGTACAAGCCCTTCGCCTGCGCCGGGGTCCTGCACTCCGCCGTCACCGCCGCCTGCAAGGCAAGGCAGAGTTACAGGTTTAACCCGGACGAGATCCGCAGTATAATTGTGCGCACGGCCTCAAAGGTGGTGGAGGAATACGCCCGGCCCGCCGAAAAGAAAGTGTCCCCCGAAAACCCGGTGGGGGCCCAGTTCAGCCTCCAGTATTCGGTGGCCGTAATGATAGTGCGGGGCAAGGCCCTGCTGGAGGAATTTTCACCCGGGGCCATCCGGGACCCGGAGATTTTAAGGGTGGCCGCGCTGGTGACGCCCCAGGCGGAACCCGCTATCGACGCCGGCTGGCCCGGGATTGATCCCACCGAAATTTCCATCTACCTGCATGACGGGCGGGAAATTCACACCCGGGTCGAAGAGGCCAAGGGAGACCTGGCCAATCCGGTCACCGACGGGGAGCTGTTGGCCAAGTTTAAAGAACTGACCGCCCCCTGCCTTTCCCCGGCCGCCGCGGACAGGGCCATTGAAATGTGCCAGAATTTGGAAATTATTTCCAATATTAACGAGTTAACCAATGCGCTGACTCCCCCCCGGTAACAGTTGTTTTTTCATCTGCCTGATGATTTCCTGAAAACACTATCGCTCTTGTTGGGAGGATAAAAATGGCACCGCTGACTATTGTGGAAAAGATATTGAGCCGAAAAGCCGGGGCCGCGGTCCGCGCCGGCGATTTTGTCACCGTGCCGGTGGACGCGCTGATGATCCACGACAGCAACGCGTCCACCACCATCGACGCTTTTCATTCCTTCGACAGCGCCCGGGTGATGCCGGGTACCGATGTAATCATGGTCATGGACCACTTCGCCCCCTGCCCCACCGAGGCGGCGGCCAATATGCACATAAAGATGCGCCGGTTTGCTTCACGCCACCACATTAAACTTTACGAAGAGGGAACCGGCGTGGGACACCAGCTCATGTGCGAACAGGGGCACGTTTTCCCCGGTGAGATTGCCGTGGGCACCGATTCCCACAGCTGTACATACGGCGCCCTGAACGCCCTGGGCACGGGCATCGGTTCCACCGAAGCGGCGGGTGTGCTGGCCCGCAGAAAAATGTGGTTCCGGGCGCCGGAAACCATCCGCGTGGTCTGGCACGGCGCCCTCCCGACCGGCGTCACCGCCAAGGATGTGGCGCTGAAGACGGTGCAGGAAATCGGCCTGCGCCGGGCAATTTATAAAGTTATCGAGTTCGGCGGGGAGCTCATTTCCCGGTTGCCTGTGGAGGACCGGATGACCATCTGCAACATGGGGGTCGAGGTGGGGGCCAAGGCGGCCATTATGCCTCCCGACGACATTTTGCTCCAGTGGATTAAAAAGCGCCCGGGGCAACACCGTGTGTTTGAGGCCGCGGAAGCCGACCCGGGGTGTTCATACAGCCTGGTGCTGGAGATGGATGCCGGCCTTCTGGAGCCGCTGGCGGCCTGCCCGCCGATGGTGAACCTGGTGGAGCCGGCCCGGCGGCTGAAGGGAAAACCGGTAAACCAGGTGGTGGTGGGATCGTGCACCAACGGGCGGGCCGGGGACTTCCGGGCGGTGGCCGGGGTGCTGGCCGGCAGGAAGGTGGCGCCCGGCGTGCGCCTTATCCTGGTTCCGGCTTCCCAGGCGGTGCTGGCCGAACTCCTGGCTGACGGCACCATGAAAACCCTGGTCCAGGCCGGGGGACAGTTAATCCCTCCCGGGTGCGGGCCCTGCGCCGGTTACCACGGCGGGCTGGTGGGCAACAAAGAGGTGGTGGTGGCCACCACCAACCGCAATTTTACCGGGCGGATGGGCAGCCGGGAGGCCGAGCTGTACCTGGCGTCACCGCTGACCGCGGCCGCCGCGGCCCTGTCCGGCATGATTACTGACCCGCGGGAGGTAATGTAATGGCTCTGAAAACTTTGTTACAGGGAAAGGCCCACAAGTTTGGCGACGACATCACCACGGACTATATAATCGCCGGAAAGCACCGCTCCAAGGCGGAGAATGTCCTTGACCTGAGGCCGTACGTGTTTAACGAGATCCGGCCCGGTTTCGCCGGTAGTGTGGCCCAGGGGGACATCCTGGTGGCGGGCCACAATTTCGGCATGGGGTCGTCCCGGGAGCACGCGGCCACTTTAATCCGGGCCTGCGGCATCGAGGCGGTGCTGGCCAAATCCTTCGCCCGCATTTTTTACCGCAATGCCATTAATATCGGCCTGCCGGTGATCGAGTGCGACACGGACATTATTTCAGACGGGGACTTGCTGACGGTGGACCTGCGGCAGGGAATGGTGCGGAATTTGACAGGCGGCAGGGAAATTTCCTTTACTCCCATTCCGGCATCCCTGCGCAGTATCCTGGAGGCCGGCGGCCTGGTCAATTACCTGAAGCAAATCAAATAAGCGCGATGCACCTACCATACCATTGAAGGGGGAGTCACCGTGGGAGAGGCAAAGAAGAATGTCTGCTTCATCGCGCAGCACGAAAAAACCTGCGATTTTGTGGCGCAGCAGCTGCTGCTGTTTCTGAGCAAGTACATCAATGTAAAGACCTGGTGTTTGCAGCGCCACAGGGTTCCCCCCGGCCATTTTTATACCAGCGATATATATATCGCCTCCAGCAACACGGTGCTGGAGGCCGTCAGGGACCGCCTGCCCGCCGGCAAAACCGTGATGGTGGCGGCCCGTACCATCAATATCGAAAACCTGGACAAGCTGCTTGAATTTGAGCCCGGCACCAGGGCCCTGGTGGTGGCCAATTCGGAAGAAACCGCGGTGATGGCCATCAATCTGATGATCAGCTTCGGGGTGAACTACCTGGAACTGCTGCCCTATTACCCCGGCAGCCCCGTCACCATCCCCGGGGATATCCGGCTGGCCATCACCACCGGCCTGGCCCACCTGGTGCCCGGACACATTGACAAGGTGGTCGACCTCGGCGTTAAGGGCATTGATTTATCCACCTTTGCCAGGCTGCTCGAACACCTGGAGGTCTCCATAGAGGTCTTAAACGATATTTCACATCACTACCTGGAGGCAATCCTGGGCGTCAGCTTAAAACACCAGAAAATGGCCCGCCTGAACGAAACCCTGAAAAAAAACATGGAGGTCATACTGAATACCGTCAACGACGCCATAGTGGCCGTCAATAATGCCAACCAAATAGTGATGTTCAATCCCGCGGCCGAGCGGTTATTGGGAATGAACAGCGGCGAGGCCATCGGGCAAAACATCGAAAAGGTCATTCCACCGCTGGATTTCCCGGACTGCCTGAAGGCCGGGGAAAGCGTCCTCCACGAAATAAAACGTATAAACGACAGCCATTATATTATCACCGTCAATCCCATCCATGACCAGCCGGGCTTAACCAACGGGGCGGTGGTGACGCTCAGGCCGGTGGACGAAGTCCGGGAACTGGAAACCAAGGTCAGAAGGGCCTTAAAAAAGAAGGGCAATATCGCCAGGCACACCTTCGCCGAAATTATCGGCCAGTCGGCCGAACTGAAAAAAGCCGTGGAGCTGGCCAAAAAGTTTGCCCAGACCGAGATGACCATTTTACTGGAGGGGGAAAGCGGGACGGGCAAGGAGCTTTTCGCCCAGGCCATTCACAACCACTCGGTGAGAAAAAAAGGCCCCTTCGTGGCCCTGAACTTTGCGGCCCTGCCGGAAAACCTTGTGGAAAGCGAATTGTTCGGCTATGAGGACGGGGCCTTTACGGGAGCCAAGCGGGGCGGCCGGCAGGGCCTGTTTGAGGAGGCCCATTTGGGCACCATTTTTCTTGATGAAATCGGCGACTCCTCGCCGGAGGTGCAGAAAAAGCTGCTGCGGGTCCTGGAAGAGAGGGAAATCCGGCGGGTCGGAGGGAGCACGGTCACTCCCATTGACGTCAGGATCATAGCGGCAACCAATCAGAATCTGGAAAGCCTTGTCAAGGCGGGCAAATTCCGCGCCGACCTGTTTTACCGCCTGTGCGCGCTGCCCGTCTCCCTGCCGCCGCTGCGCAGCAGAAACAGTGATATAATTCTTTTAATCAACTATTTCGCCAATAAGCATTTTGGCAGGGAGCTGACACTGGACCCGGCCTTAAGGGAATTTTTCCTGAACTGCACCTGGGAAGGGAATGTCCGGGAACTGGAAAATGTGGTCAAGTACATGTGCAGTGTGGTGGGCAATAGGCAGCAGGCCGGAATGGGTGATTTACCTCCGTATTTGTTGAGGAACAGCGCCCGGACCGGACCGGCCGGGGAAAATTCACGGCGCCCGGGCCCCGAAAAGTATGAAACCCTTGTCTTTGCGCTGCAAAAACAGGACAGTCTGGAGCCGGTGTCGATAATTTTAGAGGAAATACGCAATTGTTCGGTACTTAATACCGGTATAGGCCGCCAGACTTTATTAAAAAAGTTAAAAACCCGGAAGATAACCCTTTCCGATTACAAAGTGAGGCAATGGCTGAAAATGCTCAGTCAAATGGGCTATATCGATTCCGGTGTGACCCGCCAGGGATGCAAAATAACCAGGCTGGGAGAGGACTTTTTATCATTCTTGGAAGCCGGAGAGGTCTCTATATGTCATATTGGCCGATAGTAAAAATAGTGGCTGTTTTTCTGCTCATCATTATCATGCTGCGTAAAAAAGTGAGCCTTGACATTACGCTGCTGGTGTCCACCGCGGCGCTGGGTTTTGTTTTCGGCCTGGGCATTGTGCCCCTGCTGAAACAGCTCGGCCTTACCCTGATCGCTCCGTATACCGTGGAGCTTATTTCCATCCTGGTGCTGATTATGGTGCTGGAGTCGGTGATGAGGCAAACCGGCATGCTGCAGGCAATGACCGATTCTTTATTTAAATTTCCCTGGAATTCCCGCCTCCTCATTGCCTCCATACCGCCGGCGATCATAGGATTTCTGCCCTCCGCCGGCGGCGCCAGGTTTTCGGCCCCGCTGGTGGGGCAGGCCACACTGGACATGTCCTACCGGGCTGAAGACAAGGTGTTTATCAACTACTGGTTCCGGCATGTCTGGGAATATTCCCTGCCCTTATACCCGGGACTGATCATCGCCGCCAATATTTCCGGGATTCCCGTGTCAAACCTGATTCTCTGGCTGTGGCCCTTTACTGTAATCTGGGCGGCCCTCGGCTACTTCCACATCTGGAGGCGCTACGGCAGGCAGAAAGATCAAGATCATTCAACCGGGGAACCAGGGAACGGCGCGGAACACGGGCCGTCCTGCGGCGGCACCGGGCAGTCCCTGCGGGAACTCCTGGCCAACACATGGCCCTTGTGGTCAACCGTGGTTCTGGTACTCTGCCGGGTATCCATTGTTTTTACCTTAAGCGGGGTATTGTGCCTGTTAATCATGCAAAAACGCTATTCCCTGCGGGCGGTTTGGAAAACCCTGACCGACCCGCTGACACTGCGCATCGTATTTCTGACCTGGGGGACAATGGCCTTCAAGGACGTCCTTTCGGCTTCCGGAGCCGTACAGCAGGTAAGCGGCGCATTTTCGGCTTTAAGCATACCGGCCCTGGTGGTGGTAACCGTCCTGCCCCTGGCCATCGGCATGCTGACCGGAATGGTGCAGGCCAGCATCGGGGTGTCCTTTCCGCTGGTCATGGGCATCATTGAACCTTCGGCGGCCTATGCCATGCTGGCCTATGTGTCGGGAGTGGCCGGAGTGATGATATCACCGATACACCTGTGCCTGATCCTGACAATAGAATACTTCAGGGCGGACTTCATCCATTCCTATAAACCGCTGGTGGCGCCGACCCTGCTGATGGTCACGGCGGCCCTGGTAATGTTCAGGCTACTGCATTGAAAGGCCCGCCGGCAACACTTGTCCCCCTTTAGCGAACTGAAAAACGCCCTTAAGCGCCGCATTCATCTCCAGTTGTATCTCCCGCAAAACCTGTTCGTAGGCCAGCGGGACGATAAGCACATCCATGATTTTTTGGGCAAAGGCCCCTCTTTCTTTCGAGGAAGATATGGCAGGCGATGGTGCGGAAAATAAAACGGCCCCAGGGTTAAGGGAGGCCGTATTTTGCGTTCTTGTCTTCAATATATGCCATGTAGACATCTTGGATAACTTTTAAATCGGCAGGGTGAACAGTTCCTAGTCGCCGACTAAACTGTGAGATATCAACAAACATAGTTTTTGAAATTCTTGCTGTTGAGCTAAAATTTAATCCCGCTTCCCGCCAGTGTATTAAGGGAGTATCAAAAGGATCCCCCCTTCCAGGACCATGCTTGGTCACTTTTACAGACAAAACATCTGCACCGGAAATATGTAAGACTATCACGGGCCTTGATATATACTTGTCCGGATCTTCTTCAAGCGGAAAATCGGCAAGCCATATTTCCCCTTCAGTCACGATCCCTGCGGAGCGTTTCCCATTCATTCTCTTTCCTCCAGGGATCGTTTTTCATGACGACAGTTTTTCCGTCCTTGTTTCTGACTGTGTTGGAAATTGCAATGCTACGCACGGCATCCCTGTTTTTGACCACGAATTCTTCAAAACTACACTTTCGTTTTTCAACAACTGCCGGCATGAGAATCCCTTCTTTCTTACTTCTTTTTTTACTTTTCACATTATCACCTTCTTAAATCAAGCTATTTAACCGCTATGAACATTGTTGCCAAAATAGAAGGCGATAATAATTGGCCGGCGAGACCTTCAATGGTATTTTACATAAATTTCTGAAAATGTAAATATGCAATTCTTACCACTAAACTAACATTCCAAATCAATCCAGTCAACCACAAAACATACGTTTTGTTAACATAATTATATAATATAAGAATCAATCCCACACCCTCTACAGCACCCACCCCTCCCGGGTGGCCACCAGGTCGTATGTACCTCCGCCCCGGACGCGGGCCCGGTACGTCGGCTGCCCGTAATAGGGATCGTATATGTCCCTCCGGGTGAAAATCCGGTCCACGCTCTCCACCCGCAGCCACCGCCCCCGCCAACGAAAGGCAGTCTACACGTCGCCGGCCAGGCGGACCTGGACAGGCTGATTGTACAGCTTACTCATAATAACCTCCATCTCGCGCCGCCAGTGCGGGCGACACAAATAGTAATGAAAAAGGGATGCGCACCCACCCTAGATTGAGGTACAATCCGTCTGAGGAGAAGACACACTACAAAGCACGGTGAG
>JBMOPD010000088.1:0-25619 GCA_049323615.1 Bacillota bacterium
GGACCTTTCAGGCCGGAGCGTAAATACCGGAGGTTGTTATCCGGCTCTTGGCGACGGAGCGTACGGAATGCCGGGCCGGCTGCAGGACGCAGCCGGAAGCCCGAACCGAAGCAGGACGCTGAGTTGATGGCGGTCGGCATGACCGTAAGCGACGAGTATAGAGCCGGTTCAACCGCAGGATCGAAAGCCCGGGCTGAAAACCGCACCCCCGGCCACAGATTTTCATTGTCCGTGGTGCCGTATTTTTGCGGCATGGGTAACTAATTCCCATTCTGTGTCCTCTGCGGCTTATAAAAGCTTGTCTTCTTCCAGATCCGAAAGGCCGGCCTGCTCAAAGCTGGCCATTTCCCTCAATATACGGCAGGCGGCTTCCACTATACCCATGGCCAGAACCGCCCCGGTGCCCTCTCCCAGCCTCATTTCCAGCTGAATCATGGGCCTTAAATCAAGGTGCCGGAGCATTAACCCGTGGCCCTGCTCACCCGACAGGTGGGACGGGATAATATATTCCCTGGCCTCTTTTTTTATCGTGCAGGCAATCATGGCGGCGGCAGTGGATATGAAACCGTCTATAATGACCGGGGTCTTCATCGACGCCGAACCCAGGATCACTCCCGCCAGACCGGCTATTTCCAGGCCGCCCACTTTAGCCACAACATCAATGCCGTCTTCAGGATCGGGCCTGTTTACTTTTACGGCCTGCTCCACGGCCCACACTTTTTTGTTCAGCACCTCATCGTTAACCATGGTCCCCCTTCCCGTGGCCTCCCCGGCCGGCACACCGGCTAAAACGGCCAGTATGGCGCTGCTGGGAGTTGTGTTGCCTATGCCCATATCCCCGGTGGCCAATAATTGCGCTCCCTGTTCAATTTCATCCACCGCCACCCTGATACCTGCCTCCAGGGCCTTCACCGCTTCATCCCTGGCCATGGCCGGGCCTGCGGCTATATTGCCGGTGCCTTCCCTGACTTTAAAATTTAATACCCCGGGGATGTCCACCTTTCCGGCCACGCCCATGTCCACCACCACCAGCTTTGCCCCGGCTACCCTTGACAAAACGTTAATCCCGGCCACACCGCCGGTGAAGGCAGAAAGCATCTGGCAGGTGATTTCCCGCGGAGCCGCACTGACACCTTCGGATACCACCCCGTGGTCCCCGGCCATAAGAATGACTGTTTTATTACCGCATTCCGGCTGCGGCCTGCCCTGAATACCTGCCAGCCGGACAGCCAGTTCTTCCAGCCTGCCGAGGCTTCCGGGCGGCTTGATCAGGCTGTCCACCCTCCTGCGGGCCGCCTTTATTGCTTCCTGATCCAGTTGACCGATGTTCTTTACCGTCTTTTCCAAAAGCATAAATATTCCCTCCTAAATATATTCACATCCCGGCGCCAGACCATTTCCCGGCTTTTATCTCTGCCTGTTGGCGTAGGCGTTTATGTCCACCCCTCTTCTGATCAGCCACTCGGCGGTTTTGCCGGTAATCACAAGGGGTATGCCGGTCAGATCCGGAATGCTCCGGGCGCCGGTCATCACCATGTACCTGGCCAGTCCATATTTCAGCCTTTCAATATAATCCACCAGCATGTCCAGGGAACTCTGAACCAGTATTTCCAAAAAAGGCCTGGCCATGGCCACCATTTTTGCCCCTGCGGCCAGCGCCCGGACCATATCGAGGGACGTTCTGAGCCCCCCGGAGGCGATCAGGTCTACCGGCAGGCCCAGTTCCAGGCCCTCAAAAAGGCACGCTGCGGTGGGAATGCCCCACTCTTCAAATTCCTTGTCCACATGCCCTTTCCTGGCATGTTCTATGGAAATAAAGTTGGTCCCTCCCCGCCCCCCAATATCCATGATTTTGATCCCCGACCGGTAAAGCTGAAGGATGGTCTCCCTGGACATGCCGAAACCCACTTCTTTGGCAATAACCGGGAAATCCACGCTTTCCACCAGATTTTTTAAATTGGGCAAAACCATGTCAAAGTCAGGGTCACCTTCATCCATGGCCAATTCCTGCGGAACATTGAAGTGCACCTGCATTCCGTCGGCAGCGATCATCTCCACCGCCCGCCTGGCTTCCTCCGCAGTACATGTGGCGCTTAAATTGGCCAGCAAAACACCGTCCGGGTTTTCCTCCCTGGCCACACAATAAGTCTCCACCACCCGGCTGTCTTCCAGGGCGGCCTTCTGAGAGCCCACAGCCATGGCCACACCGGTTTTCCTGGCCGCGACGGCCAGTTCCCTGTTTATTTTCAAGGTATTTGGATGGCCTCCGGTGATGGCGTTAATCATCAAAGGGATCTCCAGTCTCTTGCCCAGAAACTGCACCGATAAGTCCACCTGTGAGGGTTTTATCCCCGAAAAGGACTGGTGAACCGGCTTTACATCGGAAAAGCCGGAGTCTACCGTACTATCTCTCATTTCCAGGGAATACTTCAGATGGTCCAGTTTTCTCTCCTGCCTCTTCAACTCACTGCCCTCCACACAGAGAAAATCAATTAACCCCGGCATTAGCACTTGTCTATCATACACTCAACCAGTAACAATTGTCATTTTATAACATATTATAGCAATAAAAAAAGAGGTGAATGGCTTTGCGAGCTTTTTTACAGGCTATAGGACGGCACGGGTTTTCTTTTCTTTCTTTACCCGGGGTTGTCTCCATGGGAATGGGTATTAAAATCACCAGAAACACTTATACGGGCATCCCCTCTTTAGTTCTGGGGGTCAAAAAAAAATTGCCGCTCCGTGATATTCCCAAAGATCAAGTAATTCCCCGGCATATTGACAACCTGCTGACAGACGTTATCCAGGTGGGCAGAATAAAGATGCTCGGCTATGCCCTGCCCAGTCCCCAAGAGCCTCCCGAAGACCAGCCTAGAACAAAAAGAGTCAGGCCTGCCCAGCCCGGTGTCAGCATCGGCCACTACAAGGTATCCGCCGGTACCTTCGGGGCAGTGGTGAGGGGCAATTTTCCGGGCGGCATAGCAATTTTAGGCAATAACCATATATTGGCCAATTCCACCGACGGACATGACGGCCGCTCCCGTATCGGGGATCCCGTTTTGCAGCCCGGACCGTATGACAACGGCACCGCCAGTGATATTATTGCCCGCCTGCAATCTTTTTCTCCCATAATACCTGAAAACAAAGGCGGCCAAAGACAGTTGAACACAATTGATGCCGCCATCGCCGTTCCCGTTGAACAGGGTCTTGTGAATAACACCATATTGGGGTTGGGACCTGTAAGAGGTACAGCCCCCGCCTATCCCGGCACGCCTGTTTTTAAAAGCGGCCGCTCCTCCGGGGTGACCAGGGGATCTGTTACCACCGTCGGCACTACCATCAGGGTGGAAAATGATGACCAAATGTATATTTTCGCAGATCAAATCGGTACCACGGCCCCAAGCGAGGCCGGAGACAGCGGTTCACTTTTTATTAACCAGTACGGGAGGGCTGTGGGGCTCCTGTTTGCCGGATCTGAAAACCAAAGCTTTGCCAACCCTATAAACCCGGTGCTTAAATACTTCCGGGTCTCGCTATAAATGTCAGGGCTGGCTACTGATAAGCTGATTACTGATGGCTGATGGCTATTTAATACAGCTCCAGCTGTTCTTCTTTGTTTAACCTTGCCTTGAACGATTCCATTTCCTTAGTCAAAGTTACCCTTCTGTTTCCAACCTGGATAACCGAACCCCCGTACGCCTTTCTTACTTTTATGGTACTCCCGGTGGCCACCCTGACTACCGGGGGTACACCCAGGCTGCTGCCCAGCTCATTTATTTCCACATTGCCCTCGGAAAGAATCTCCCCGCCCTTAAATGACCCATTTATGATCACTTCGCCGCCGGCAGTTATATTGGTATTGACACAGCCCTGTCCGTTTACAGTCACACTGCCGGCGCTTTGTATAACCGATGAGAGGGCCGACCTTATAACGATGCTGGCGTTGGCCTGGCCCTTGTTTTGAAAAAGCATTTCGATTGCATTTTCCACTTGATTGATGACATTATTAAATACTTCTTCATTCAGGGGTCTCAGGCCGGAAAAACAACTCAATGAATTAATGACTTCAATAACCTCTTCAGGCAGTTCCTCCGTTTTATTTTTCACAAAACCCTGAATATTTTTCACCAGGGGCCGTATATTCTTGAAACGCGAATCCAACAGGCCCAGCACCACCCTGCTGAACTCCACCACTTCAAAATCTATGATCTTTTTGCTATTAAGCTGATCCAGGGCCCGGGCCAGGCCCTGCAGCTCAGTCTGCACATCGGAAATCATAAACCCCAATTTTTTGGCTCCCGGGAATAATATGCCGGCCCTCAGCTTGCTGCTGATTACATTGCCATAGACAATAATTTTCCCGCCGCTTATAATCTTAGCCATAGTTACCAGGCCCTGCACTTCCACATTCCCGGATACCTGGACCTCCATGGCTTCACAAATATTTCCGGATATCTTAACGTCTCCTTTAAATCTTAAGTTCCCTGTTTTTATATCCACATCACCGTTGTGAACATACACCGGTTCGCAGTGTATTATCCTGGTCAAACCGGCTTCCTTTATCCACGGCCTGCCGTTTACCCTGGCAAAGGCCCGGTTTCCCTCACTGTTCAGAACCACTCCCTTGCCCGCCTGGAGTTTTATTTCCTTAAGCTTTGGCGGCTCTACTGACTCCCCGGTAACTGCAATACCTTCCATGCCGGGTACCGGCGGGTACACTTCCACCAGCTGAGTACCGGCCTCCACCGATATTATGGTACTGGTTTCCCGGAAATCAACCGTATCGGCATCGGTGTCAACAGAATCAGGCCGCTTTTTATCAAACAATATTTCCATGTACCCGTCCTTGCCCGGTACAGGGGCCACACCCTCGGCAACAACCACGGGTGTTTTGGAAGGGGTGACGGAAAACAAATTAATTTCATATTCTTTCAACCCGAATTTGACGCCGGCCTCATCCAGTTCCCTGTATATGTCTTCTATATCGATGTAATCGGGATTTCCCTGAACATGAATTGAAGCCGTCATTTTATCACGGCTGATTGAAATTTTAACAACAGAATGTTTCTTGCTATTTAGCATTTTAATTACAGCTCCCGCAGTCTTGAAAAAGGAGATTATTACTCTTGCGGCGAAAAAAATTAAAATAATTAAAATTTTATTCTATGCGATATTGAAATTTCCTTCCAGCTATAAAAGTGAGGGCAGGTTAAATGCATCAGGACAATCTTAGGGCAACTGTACTGAACAACTTTGAAAGTATGTCCATCTACAGCGTCGTATTTAAAAATGAACCGGGAAGGACTATTCACCAGCTATTAAGCAACCTGACCCGGCCCGACGGCGAACTAAGAAACCGGAAATTGGCGGCTCAGCTGTTTGAAGAACTGGTGACCCGGGCAGAAAATACGCACCTTCCCCTGGTGGGCAGCCTCTGGCAAAACTTTATCCTGGATCAGGTTATATCGGTGGAAAACACCTTTACCAGGATGGCGGCAGGTGGCCGTTTAGCACTAAACGAACCCCCGGCCAAAGCTGTAAAGTCCGCGGCGGCGGCGGATCTTAGAGTACTGAAACACCTCCTGGACCTTGACTTATCCGCTGTTTTCCCTTTCCCCAACCCATACCTGGGGCTGCTAAACCAGGGCGGTGAAAAAATTGTTCCGGCTCCTCCCGCCGGCGGACCCCAATGGGAAATCTATAATCTGAAAAAAGCCCTTATATCCACCCCGGACTGGTCGGAGACGGTGGAACTGCTGGCGGAGTTCCACCAACGCTGCGGGTATGGCCTGTTTTGCCTGCACCATGCCCTCCGGTGGGACGGTAAAAATAAAAAACTAACCGGCATACCCGATCCCGATCCGGTTCGCCTTGAACACCTGGTGGGATACGACCGGGAGCGCGGCCAGGTTATTGAAAACACGGAGCGCCTGCTGGCCGGCCTGCCGGCAGGCAATATGCTGCTGTATGGCGACAGGGGCACCGGCAAGTCGTCCACCGTCAAGGCCCTGGTACACCAGTACGGCGGCCGGGGCCTGCGCATGGTTGAACTCTCCAAGGCTTTTCTCGGGGATTTCCAGGAGGTATTGGCGGCCCTTAAGGGCGCCACCCTGAAGTTTATAATCTTCGTGGACGACCTTTCCTTTGAGGAACATGAAACGGAGTACAAGCAGTTTAAATCCATACTGGACGGCAGCCTGCAGGCAAGTCCCGAAAATGTGGCCATCTACGCCACCTCCAACCGCCGCCACCTGTTGCGGGAATACTTTGAAGAAAGACGGCAGGAGGTTCACGGCTCGGATACCCTGCAGGAGAAGCTTTCCCTTTCAGACCGGTTTGGAATCACGGTTCTCTTTCTGTCGCCCGACCAGGATTTATACCTGGAAATAGTTGAGGGGCTGGCCAGACAAAAAGGAATTGACATGCCCGCCGATGAACTGCGCCTGCGGGCCCTGGACTGGGAACGCTGGCACAACAGCCGTTCCGGGAGAACGGCCCGGCAGTTTGTGGACTATCTTCTTTCTTGAAAATCAAACTGATTTTTTCGCTTTTGCTTCGACAAATTGAAGGAATCCGAACCTGTTTCCCGAATACATTAAATTATGAAATGCTTTATTTGGGGGAGGGACATTGGCGTGTATAACTACCATCCTGGAGAAGTCAACAATCCCGGGTTTGAACTGATGCTTTTTATGGTCAGGGCCTTTATTATCGCTTTTCTGATTATTGTTGCCGGTGGAGTCGGCGTGGCCGCGGGCCTTCCGGCATTCGTAAGCGGAACTCTGGCAGGCCTTTTTGTGGTATTCTTTTTTGTTTCCAGGCCCTTTTTTGAGGTGATAAACTACTCATGTCCCCACTGCGGCAATACCAGAAGGGTGATCAAAGGTTTTGGCTCCTACCACTGCTCCAACTGCGGCGGAGACAGCAAAATACAGGATTAGGGGTCACGATTAGGGGTCAGGCTTTACTTTGTGAATTTCTCTGAGCGAAATCAAATAAGACAAAGGAACAAAGTAAAGCCTGACCCTATTTTGCCTTAATTTTTAATTTATCTTGTGAATAATTTAACATGCCGGGACTTCCCGCCAAAGAAGGATTTATTCTTTTTCCAATAGAATTTATTATCAAAAATATTTTAAAAGTCTGGAGGGTTATTATGCCTTATCAGCCCCTAACCGAGGAAGAAAAAAAGCTGTACGGCGTCATTAACAGGGAGAGTATAGACTTTTTCCGCCAGCGGTATAACAGGATAAACCGCTGGGTAATCGCCGACATCACCAGGAGAAGCGCCTACCGCTACCCCGATAAGCCGGCCCTTATATACAGGGACATCACCCTTACATACAGGCAGCTGGAAGAAGAATGCAACAGATTTGCCAATGCCCTCCTCTCACTGGGAATCAAAAAATACGACCGGGTGGCCATACTGGCCCACAACACCATTCACCACGTAATAACCTGGCTCGGCACGGCCAAGGCCGGGGGGATTTACCTGGCCATAAACTACCTGCTGCGGGGCAAGGATATCAGTTTCTGCATAAACCACTCCGAAGCCAAGGTCTTCATAGTGGAGGACGCCCTTTACGGCCTTGTTAAGGACGTTCTCGACGACATGCCCGGGGTGAAGACCCTGATCTGGTCAAACCAGGGCAGCGGCGACCCGGCGACCCAAAAGTTTCTCGATTTTGACGGCTGGTATAAACAGTTCCCGGCCCGGGAACCGGATATCGACCTTTACATTGAGGAACCGGTGCAGATGACGTACACCAGCGGCACGGAAAGCCAGCCCAAGGGCGTGATCCTGAGCAACCAGTCGCTGATGGCGCAGTACATGAGCTGCATAATAGACGGCCAGTATACCCCGGAGGATGTCAATATAAACGCTCTTCCCCTTTTCCACTGCGCCCAGCGGGATGTCTTCCTGACTCCCTGCCTTTGGGTGGGGAACACAAACGTACTGCTTTTCCAGGCAGACCCCAAATCAATCATGGAAACGGTGGAAAAATACAAAATCACCATGCTTTTTGCTCCTCCCACGGTCTGGATCGGGCTTTTGAGACACCCTGATTTTGACAGGCACGACCTCAGTTCTATAAACAAGGGATATTACGGCGCCTCCATTATGCCGGTGGAAGTCCTGAAGGAACTGCAGCGCAGGCTGCCCAACTGCGACCGTTTCTACAATTATTACGGGCAGACTGAATTGAGCCCCTACCATACCATGCTCAAACCCCAATTCCAGCTGTCAAAGCCGGGATCCGCGGGTATGGCCGGACTGAACATGGAAACCAGGATAGAGGATGACAGCCACAACCCCTTAACGGCGGCAGGCGCTTCCGGAGAGATATGCGGCCGGGGGCCGCATGCCCTCATGCTTTATTTCAAGGAGCCTGACAAAACAGAAGAGGCCCTTGCCCACGGCTGGTTCCATAGCGGCGATATAGGGGTTCTGGACGAGGACAACTTCATCACGGTGGCCGACCGGAAAAAGGATATGGTCAAGACCGGAGGCGAAAACGTGGCCAGCCGTGAGGTGGAGGAGGTTATTTACAAGGACCCGCGGGTTTCCGAGGTGGCTGTGGTGGGACTTCCCCATGACAAGTGGGTGGAGGGCGTTACGGCCATCGTTGTGCCCAAGCAGGGGGAAAGCATAACCTCCGAAGAGATCATCAACCTCTGCAAGGCCGAGCTGGCGCCGTTCAAGGTGCCCAAGGGGGTTATCCTCATGGACGCCCTGCCCAAAACCCCCAGCGGCAAAATATTAAAAAGAGACCTGCGCCAGGAATTCAAGGATTTCTTCAAGTAGCAGAACATCACTGGGTCGCCCCCGGAGGGTGGCCCGTATTTTTTTGCCATATGACCTTATACACCTGCGGCGGCATTTATAAATATCACCCCGCCGATAAAGAATAACTAAAAAAATAATACGGAGGTGCTCCAGTGATAACGCCTGTAACCGGCAATGAAAAAAGCAGCGTTCCTTACGGTGGCGCCGTCCCCGCCGGGGAGACGGTGACACTGTGGATAAACGACCGCGAGGTGAGTGTAAGGAAAGGGACCAACCTGCTGGAAGCGGCCCGGTCCATAGGCATTGAAGTGCCGACGCTCTGCTACCTGCGGGGAATAAACGAAGCCGGGGTGTGCAGGGTCTGCCTGGTGGAGGTGGAATCAGGCGGCAGGAGAAGCCTGCAGGCGTCCTGCGTTTACCCCGCGGCCGGGGGGTTACGGGTTTATACCAATTCCCCCCGGGCCAGGCGCGCCCGCAAGCGGGTGGTTGAGCTGATGCTTTCCGACCACGACCTGAACTGTACAAACTGTGCGCGCAACCTCAACTGCGAGCTGCAGCGCCTGGCGGACGAAATGGGCATAAGAAAACTGAGGGTGACCGGAGAACGCCGCAAGCGCCCCGTAGTACGCAAAAACCCGTTCATCATCCGGGACTACAACAAGTGCATAAAATGCAGGCGCTGCGAGGCGGTATGCCGGGAGGTGCAGGGTGTCAACGTTTATTCTCCCCAAAACCGGGGCTTTGAGGCGGAAATCGCGCCGGCCTTCATGAAGGACCTGGGAGAGGTTGACTGCATAAGCTGCGGACAGTGTGTTATGGCCTGTCCCACCGGATCGCTGACCGAAAGGGAATACATCGACGAGGTCTGGCGCGCCATCGAGGATAAGGATAAAGTGGTGATTGTCCAGACCGCTCCCGCCATTCAGGCCTCCATCGGCGAAGCCTTCGGCATTGCCCCGGGGACCGCCGTCACCGGCAGGCTGGCTGCGGCCCTGCGGAGACTCGGGTTTGACATGGTGTTTTCCACCGAACTGGCGGCCGACATCACTATTGTGGAAGAAGCCCACGAACTCCTGGAGCGCCTCGGGGGACACGGGAAGCTCCCCCTGATATCCTCCTGCAGCCCGGGCTGGGTCAAGTTCTGTGAGCATTTTTACCCTGAATTCCTTGACAACCTCAGCACCTGTAAATCTCCCATGGAAATGTTCGGCGCGCTGGCAAAAACCTACCTGGCGGAAAAAATGAACATAGAGCCCAGAAAGATGGTGGTGGTGGCCATAATGCCCTGTACCGCCAAAAAATTTGAAGCGGCCAGACAGGAACTGGTCACCAGGGGCAGCCGTGACGTGGATTACGTCCTGACCACCAGGGAACTGGCCAGGATGATCAGGGCCGCCGGAATCCGCTTCGATGAACTGCCCGACGAGGAATTTGACAGACCCCTGGGGCTCTCCACCGGGGCCGGGGCAATCTTCGCCGCCACCGGCGGGGTGACCGAATCCGCCATCAGGACCGCCCTTGCCCTCACCGAAGGCCAGCCGGACACCCCTGTAGAATTCAAAGAAATCAGGGGCCTGCGGGGAATCAAGGAAGCAAAGGTGTTTTTAAAGGGCCGTGAAGTCAGGATAGCGGTGGCCCACGGCACCAGAAACGCCAGAAAGCTCCTGGAAAGGATAAAGGCCGGGGAACGCTTTGATTTTATTGAAATAATGGCCTGTCCGGGAGGCTGTGTGGGCGGCGGTGGGCAGCCCATTTTCGGAGCGATAAACAAAAAGGGGCCGCTTCCCGACGACCTCAGGGCAAAGCGGGCCCAGGCGCTTTACCGTGTAGACGCGAACAAAAAATTTCGCCGGTCCCATGAAAATCCCGCCGTCAAACAAATATACAGGGAGTTCCTGGAAAGCCCCCTGAGCGAAAAAGCAAAGGAAATTTTGCATACCACCTATACCCCCAGGGGAAGGGTTTTAAACAGGATGCTGCATTGAATCCATATTGCCGAAAGCCGGCTGATAAAAGGGTCAGGGATTGGGGATTGGCACAAATCCCTACCGGAGGTAAAATATTCATAGTGGGAATTAGCTACGGAGGCTTGTCATGCACGATTTCATAGACCCTATAATGCCGGGTGGGATAGTGGGCAACGGCAGGATGCTCTGCAGCATCAGGAGTGACGGTTCACTGCACAGGGTGTTCTGGCCGCATATTGACTGGGGCCAGCACATGGGCATCCTTAAACTGGGCATACAGGATCAGGGAAGGCCTGTCCTCTGGCTTGACGGCGACGGTTTCCAGTACCGCCAGTTTTATCACGAAAACACCAACATATTTACCACCGAAATGAGACATCCCCACGAAAACATCGATATTTCCCAAACGGATTTTGTCCTGCCGGAGAAAGATGTGCTGGTAAGGGTGTTTAACCTCACCAACACCGGCACTTCCCCCCGCTCTTTCAATTTTATTGCCTACTGTTCTTTCAGCATTGAAGAATCGGACATCCACGACGGCATGTACTACCTTTCCTCTCATCAGGCGCTGGTTCAATTCAGGCGTGATGTGTTTCTCGGCCTCAAGTGCCCGGGTAAAACACCCTATGGATTTCACTGCGGGCGCAGGAATTCTCCGTCAGATCCCTATGACGGCGCGGGCAGGGGCGAATTCTGGGGAAGCCCCGACAACATAAAATCAGGCGCCGGCGCCCTGGGATGGGGTATCGGACAGGTGGGCCCGGGGGAACAGATAATTTTTTCCCTTATTGTGGCCGCCGCCCACAGCGAGGGATCTGTAACCGGGCTTTTGGACCTTCCTCTTTTGTCCGAACCGGCAGCCCTGCTGGAACAAACTTCAGGGTACTGGGAAAGGTGGCTGGCCCAAGCCAAAGGAAAAAATACTCCGGACACCCCGCTTTTTAAGAGGTCACTCCTGGCCGTCAAGCTGATGTCGGACCGGACCAGCGGGGCTTCGGTGGCCGCCCCCGAATTCGATTCCCACTACATTGCCAGCGGCGGATACGGATACTGCTGGCCCAGGGACGGCATGTTCGCCGCCATGGCGCTGGATGAGGCCGGATACCACCAGGAGGCCGGTATGTTCTACAGATTCGCCGCCAGGGTGCAAAATCCCGACGGCAGCTGGCACCAGCGCTATTTCATGAACGGCAACCGGGCCCCCACCTGGGGGCAGCAGATTGACCAGGTGGGAGCCGTACTGTGGGGCTATTATCACCATTTCAGCCTTACCGGTGATAAGAACTTTCTTAACGACATCTGGCCCTCCACATACTCCGGAGCCGGATACCTGGCAAAAAACAGGCTGCCTGAGAACGGCCTGCCGATCCCCAGCATGGATATATGGGAAGACGAATTTGCCCAGAGCACTTATGCTGCGGCCGCGGTATACGGAGGACTGAAGGGGGCCGCCGCCCTGGCCGCCGCAATGGGAGACACACAATCGCAGAAACAGTGGAACAAGGCGGCGGAATCACTGAAAAAATCCATACTCTCCCGCCAGTGGTGCGAAGAGATGGGTACCTTCACCAGGTCGGTGAACCGCCGGGTGTGTGAGTGGGACTACTGCCAGGCCCTTGAGAAGGGGGAGAATGCCTCGGTAATGCAACTCCCCTGTGCGCCGTACAATTATCACGCCCTCCCGATTGACCGGCGGCTGGACATTGCCCTGCTGGGACTGTGCTTCCCTTACAATGTACTTCCTCCCGCCGACCCGCGCATGCAGTCCACTGCCTCCGCCATTGAAAACAGTCTCTCAAACAGGCAGGTCGGCGGAATTCACCGCTATGAAGGCGATACCTACGCCGGGGGGAACCCCTGGGTGCTGGCCACCCTCTGGATGTCTATTTTCCGCTCCCTGCAGGAAGACAGGGACGGCGCCCTGGAATACCTCAAATGGGCCGAAGCCAATTCCTCCCCCGCCGGCCTTTTGCCCGAACAGGTGCACCGGCACAGCGGGGGTCCGGCCTGGGTGCTGCCGCTCAACTGGTCCCACGCCATGTACATCCTGGCCTCCCTGGCCGCCTCGGGCAGGCTGCGGGCCGTGAAATCCGGAATTGGGAAATGGGAATTGGGAATTGGTGAGAGATTGCCGGTGGCCGAAACGGTCAATGAAGTTAAACCGCGAAACTAATTTTTTACCTGGAGGTGGCCCGTGGTTACAGAAAGAACCTTCTACTTTATCGCACTCCTGGTATTGGTGGGAATGCTGGCCTTCACCCTGGGCTTTCTGTCCTCAAAAAAATGAAAATAAGCCCCTTGAGGAAGGCTATCAGCTCTCAGCAATCAGCAAACAAATGCCGGATAATGCCGGCTTTCCGGCAGCTGATGGCTGACAGCTGACGGCTTGTCAAGGAAGCTTCTGTATGTCGCCCTTTGCATCTACAGTTGTTTTAAAGGGCCCGGAAAGGTATTTAATCCTGTCCAGCACCCTTTTTCTCTCATTTCCCCTTAGTATCCTGGTGGTACCGTTATCAACATACGTCGGCAATATCCTGGCTTTGTACGATCCGTCACTGCCGGCAGTGACCTGCAGTATGGCCCCTTCCCTGGCCTTCTGAATTGAGGATATGGTAAAGATAAAATTGCCCAGGCTGTATGCAATCACTTTTCCCTTGTATATTTCTATGCCCTGCAGGACGTGGGGGTGGTGCCCCACCACTATATCCGCCCCGGCGTCAACAAGCATGCGGGCCAGGTCCACTTCCTTCCGGTCGGGGAAATCATCGGTTTCATTTCCCCAGTGTATGGAAACTATGGTTATGTCCGCATCCTTTTCAACGGCCTTCACCCTGTCCATCATGAGCCTGTAATTATGTCCGCTGGCCAAACCGGGGTTATTCTTTCCGGCAATCCAGGCACTCCGGGGTATTACCCTGGAGAAGGCCAGTACCGCCACTTTTTTCCCATTTTTATGCAGCATTACCGGCGTGGCTGCCTCACTCT
The DNA here is from genome assembly GCA_049323615.1 of Bacillota bacterium. Lineage (GTDB taxonomy): Bacteria > Bacillota > Desulfotomaculia > Desulfotomaculales > Desulfocucumaceae > JBMOPD01. The sequence goes on from JBMOPD010000088.1 coordinate 13,741, forward strand.
CGTTTAACCCGGCCCCGGTAAAAGCTATCTTATTTTCCCTGATAAAATTTATGGTGTCCAGCATGGCCGCCTGCCCAAAATCAAGCACATGGTTGTTGGCCAGGGTGAGCACATCCACCCCGGCGTTGACAATTCCCTTAAGCACCCGGGGTGACGCCCTGAAGGTAAACTGCTTGTCTTTTTCCGGGTCACCCCTGTTGCTTATGGAGCATTCGAGGTTGGCAACAGCTAAATCGGATTCCCTGAGCACCCCGGCCACGTCCCGCCATGGGTAATCGGGCCCGTAGGCCGCCACCGCCTCGCCGACGCCCGCCGCCAGCAAAACGTCGCCCACCAGACTGATTATTATCCTCTCCTGTTTTTCTCCCGGCAGGCCCTGATTTGTGGTAATTCCATCTTTATTAATCTCCTGGGCGTATGTTTCCTCCGTTTTAAAAATTTTCATGTCCATATCGGCCATGGCCAGTCCCGTCAGCAAACCCCCGGAAACAAAGCAGGTCATCACAGCCAGGAGTTTAATAAACAGAAATTTCTTCATATGATCACCCCGTGATTAATACACAAGGAGCCTGATTAAAAGTACCAGATATACCAAAATTATACCGCAAGCCATTACAGTTTTGGGGAAAATTTTTAAAAAAAGCCGCCCTCGCGGGCGGCGCCGCTGTTCCAGCGGCGGGAATTCAGAATTCAGAATCCAGAATCAGAATGCTTACAGCCTTTCCTAAAGCCCGGCTCCTTCTTTTGGGACGTACAATACTTTAGAGGTTGCTATCGAAAGGGAGAAGGCATCAATCGCTTTAAATCGACATATACTTTCTTTAACGGTAAAAAAAGGCCGCCGGTAACCCGGCAGCCCTTTAACTGTCTCCTGTATTCTGACAGATGAGTGCCGACAGCTTTTTACATATCCCCTTCCTCCAGCGGCGCGAAGCCCCGGCGCATGGTGTTTTCGGTCACCACCCTGGGCACTGTAAACTGCAGCAGGTAGTCGGGACCGCCGGCCTTGGAACCGACCCCGGACATTTTGAATCCTCCGAAGGGGTGCCTTTCCACGATGGCGCCGGTACACCCGCGGTTAATGTAAAGGTTGCCCACCCTGAATTCCTTCCCGGCCCTGGCTATATTTCCGGGGCTTCTGGAGAAAACCCCCCCGGTCAGGGCATAGCGGGTGCTGTTGGCCACCCGGAGGGCCTCTGCAAAGTCCTTTACTTTCATCACTGCCAGAACAGGCCCGAAAATCTCTTCCCGGGCTATTACATGACGGGGTTCTATCCCCTCAAATATGGTCAGGGGAACGTAATGCCCCTCCATCCCGGGCACTTCCCGGTGAACCAGCATTCTCCCCTCCTTTTTGCCCTGCTCAATGTAGGAGAGTATTTTTTTCTTCGCGCTTTCATCAATCACCGCGCCTATAAAGGTCCCCGGGTCCTCGGGGGGGCCGATGATAATGCTTTCGGCGGCCGCCGCCAGGCGGTCCACAAAATTATCATAATTTTCCTCCAGCACTATTACCCTGGAACAGGCGGAACATTTCTGCCCCTGGTAACCAAAGGCCGAGTAAATGGTATGAACCACGGCCTCGTCGATATCGGCGTCGGAGTCAACGATAATGGCGTTTTTGCCGCCCATTTCGGCCACCACGTTCTTGACCCCGGCGGCGTACTCCGGCGTTTTGGCGGCCAGCTCTATTATGCGCAGGCCCACTTCCATGGAACCGGTAAATGTAACAAAAGCCACGTCCGGGTGGGTAACCAGGAAATCCCCTATTTCCCCGCCGGGGCCGGGAAGGAAGTTTAACACCCCGGCCGGCAGCCCCGCCCTCCGGAATATTTCATATACCCTGGCGCCGGTGACCGGCGACTGGGAGGCCGGCTTGTAAATCACGGTGTTGCCGGTCACCAGGGCGGCGGCGGTCATCCCGACGGAGATGGCAAATGGGAAATTCCACGGGGCAATGATTGCGCCCACACCCCGCGATTCATAAAACAAATGGCTCGATTCCCCCGGCGCCCGCCCCATCCGGCGGGGATTCGCCAGCCGGATCATCTCCCGGCCGTAGTATTCCAAAAAATCTATGGCTTCAGTGACGTCGGCGTCTGCTTCACTCCAGTTTTTGCCTACCTCGTACACCTGGAGGGCGGCCAGCTCCAGCCTCATTTCCCTGGCCGCGGCAGCCGCCCTGAACAGGTATTCGGCCCGCTGCCGGGGGTCGGTATCCCGCCAGGCATAGAATGCGTCCCTGGCCGAGGCCACGGCATCCTCCGCTTCTTTGAGGCCGGCGGCCGACACCACGCCAACCACCTGGGAGGGTTTATTGGGGTTGGTGGAAACTATTTCCTTACCGGTATACTTTTCCTCCCCGTTTATGTACAGCGGTATCCTTCGGCCGAGATCCTTCCTTACCGCGCCCAGGGCCTTGGCAAAGTTGATCCTGTTTTCCCCGATGGTCCAGTCCAGAACCGGCTCGTTGCGGAAGGGGCCCTTATCCCCGTATTCCGGCGCCCCCGGCTGCCGCGGCTCCGCGGGCGGGTTTTTCCTTAACAGGTCCAGGGGGTTTTGCAGCAGGGCCTCCCTGGCAACGCCCTCGGCAAAGCTCTGGCGCAGGAACGACTCATTGGCGGTGTTTTCCAAAAGGCGCCTGACCAGGTAGGCCATACCCGGAATCATTTTGCCGATGGGCGTGTAAAGCCTCAACTTCAGGCCGGCCATGCGCAGCGCGGTGCGCACCGGCTCCGCCATGCCGTAAAGAGCCTGAAATTCCAGGTATTCAGGCGGCACATTCAGCTCCCTTGCCGTTTCCATGACATAAGAAATTGTCCTTATGTTGTGGGAGGCGCAGGCAAAGGAAACCCAGCGGTGATTCTCCAGCAGTATACGGGCCAGTTTTTCATAGTTGGCGTCGGTTTCATACTTGCTGGTGAACACCGGGATTTCCCAGTTCTGCTGCCTGGCCTGTATGGTTTCGGCGTCCCAGTAGGCCCCCTTAACCAGCCGGATGGTGATTCTCTGCCCCTTGTTTTTGGCCCAGCCGATCAAATCCAGCAGATCCTTTTCACTGTCCCGCAGGTAGGCCTGGAGCACTATCCCGGTGTACGGGTAGCCCTTAAATTCATCCTCTTCCAGAAGGCTTTTGTACATGGCCAGGGTGATATTCTTCAGGGCGGTGTGTTCCATGTCCAGGAGCACAAAAACGTTGTTTTCCACGGCCACCCTTAAGATTGGGCGCAGCCTGTTTTTGGCCTCTGCCACCGAATGTTCGAAGCTTCTCGGGTTGATCTGGGAATACATGGCGGAAGGCTTGATGGAAACATTCACCTTTGGGCTGTGGCCCCAGTCCAGGTCCCCGCCCCCCCCGCCCAGGGGCTTCCACTTCTTCTGCCGGGCGGCCAGGGTGGTGATCAATTCCATGTACCGGTCGTAGTATTCTATGGCCTCCTCTTCCGAAACCACCGCTTCGCCCAGCAGGTCCACCGTAAAGGCAAGGCCCTCTTTACGGAGCTTTTGCAGCACCGGCAGGGCCTCACCGGCGTCCTCCCCCACGATGAACTGTTTGGCCATGCCGGTAATGTTCCCGGCAATGGTCCTGGCCATCATTTTGGCCACCATGGAAGTGGGGGACACCAGTTTCAGCCCCCACTGCAAACTGGAGGGAAAATCCTGGTCGGGGCGGCAGAAATATTCCTGCAGGTGCCTGGCCACCGACTCCGGGCGGGTCAGGCAGGGAAACACATCCACAAAGCGGAACATCTCCAGCTTGAAGGCCTCATCCTTCATACACCACTCCATCACCTTGCCCGCCCAAAAGTCTTTTTTAAATATGGACGGGGACTGGCCTTCTATCATCTGGTAAAGATTTAAACCCGTCTCGATAATTCTTTTTTCCAAATCCGACATAATGGGAATCCTCCTTTCCTGTGCGGTGACAGCCGGAATTGCCTGCGGATCCTTCACAAATGTCAAAATATTGACAGCTGCCACCTGTAATACGCAAAAAATATGCCACGGGACTGCCTGCTTCAGAGGGTCCGGAATTTTCCTTTAAACCCTCTATTTGTTCAGCCCCGTGGCTGTATTTAAGGATGTATTTGTCGCCCTCTTACCCCTGTCAGGGCGTCGGATTTTTGACATTTGGCGTCAGTTATCTAACGTAATGCCTAAAACTTTCATTTTATAGTACAGGCTGCTGCGGGGGATGCCCAGCATCCTGGCGGCCTCCGCCTTTTTATAGGAGCTTTTTTTAAGCGCCTCCACAATCATCTGCCGTTCAGTCTCTTCGGTCACCTCGGTCAGCTTCACCCCGCCCTTGGGAGTCGCCGCCAGCAAGTCCGGGGGTGTTTTGGCCAGAAGGAATTCCGGCAGGTTTTCATGCCTGATCACCTCGTCATCGGCCAGGATGACCATCCTCTCCAGCACATTGCGGAGCTCCCGCACGTTGCCGGGCCAGTGGTAATTCATAAAGGCCACCATTACCTGGGGTTCAAACTCGGATATACTTTTGCCGTGGATGGAGGAAAGCTCCTTGGTCAACAGGTATGCCAGTTCCGGCAGGTCCTCCCGGCGCTCCCGCAAAGGGGGCAGGGTGAGGGTGATTACATTGAGCCGGTAATACAAATCCTCCCTGAAGCGGCCTTCCTTGACCATCCTTTCCAGGTCCCTGTTGGTGGCCGCGATAATCCTGACATCCACCTTGATCGGTCTGCTGCCGCCAACCCGGTAAAGCACCTTTTCCTGCAGAACCCGCAAAAGTTTAACCTGGGCATTGAGCTCCAGTTCGCCAATCTCGTCCAAAAACAGGGTCCCCCCGTTGGCCAGCTCAAATTTCCCCGGCTTCCCCTCCCTGAAGGCCCCGGTGAAGGCCCCGCCCTCGTATCCGAAGACTTCACTCTCAAAGAGAGTTTGCGGAACAGCGCCGCAGTTAACCGCCACGAAAGGGTGCCGGCTGCGGTTGCTTTCCTCGTGAATGGCCTGGGCGAAAAGCTCCTTCCCGCTGCCGCTCTCCCCCGTAATCAGGAGGGTGGTCTCGGTGGCGGCATACTTTTTGGCTATCTTGATTGTCTCCTTGATGGCGGTGCTGTGGCCGTAAATCCTGGCAAAGGGGTCTTTTTTGCTGAGGCGGTTAATTTCCTTTTTCAACTGTCCCACTTTAAAACTGGTTTTTGACAGCTCCTCATTCAGGTAAACGATATCGGCTATATCCCTTTCCAGGGAAATACTGCCGATCACTTGTCCGCCGGCCGGGACGGGGGCTGCGGTAATCAGCACATGGGAGCCTTCCCGGGGCTGGTGGTAGAGATCCCGGAATACCTTGCCGTCCTTTAACGACCGGGAAACCATTATATTGGAGAAGAAACCGGTAATTGCCCGGCCCACTATGTCCTTCCGGCGGATGCCATATAAAACTTCGGCCCTGGGGTTCCAGTACTCCACTTCTTCCCGTTCATTGATAATACATATGGCCTCACTGGCATACTTCAGCATGGAGTCCAGCAGCGCCTGGCTCCTCTGCCAGCCCCTGAAGAGTTTAGCGATCAGTATCTCCGGAGTGACCACCCCGGTTACACTGCCGGCCCCGTCTTTAACTAAAACCCCACCGCCGCCCTTCAGCAGCAGGGAGATAACTGTTGTAATTTCATCTTCTTCGTCAACGGCCGCCGGCCTGGTTAAAGGCGGCTGCCTGCCCGCCGGCTCCCCCTGTTCCCCCTGCCACTGCAGGATCCTCTCCCGGCTGATTATGCCCCTTACCTTCCCGCTCTTGTTCTGGACTATTACCGCCTCCCAGTCCCCGTCCCCCGCCTGCCGCTGCACTGTCTGAAGCAGCAGGCCTTCATCGGCCCGGATAAAAGACCGGCTCATTATATCCTTTACTTTCAGGTCGGGCATAACACTCCCCCCTTCTCGAGGTTCGAGATTCGAGGTTCGGCGGGCGGCTTTTTCAATCTGGCTACTGCATACCCAGGTACGCCTTTCTGATCTGCGGGTTGTCCGCCAGTTCCCGGGCACTGCCCGACACCACTATTTCACCGGTTTCCAGTACATAAGCCCGGCTGGAAACCGACAGGGCCATCTTGGCGTTCTGCTCCACCAGCAGTATGGTGGTGCCGGACCGGTTGATTTCCCTTATGATAGAGAAAATTTCATTTACCAGCATGGGGGCCAGCCCCATTGACGGCTCATCCATCAGCAAAAGCTTCGGTTTTGACATCAGCGCCCGGCCGATGGCCAGCATCTGCTGCTCGCCGCCGCTGAGCGTTCCGGCCGGCTGGTTTTTCCTCTCCTCAAGGCGGGGAAACGACTTGAACACCTCTTTTATGGATTCCTTTATCCCCGCATCCTTCCTGGTATAAGCCCCCATCTCCAGGTTTTCCATAACGGTCAGCCGGGTAAAAACCCTCCTTCCCTCCGGAACCTGGGAAACGCCCAGTTCAACAATCCTGTACGGGGGCATCCTGTTCAGGACCTTCCCGTCAAAGCCGATGGTTCCCCCCTGGGCCCGCACAATCCCGCTTATAGCCCTTAAAGTGGTGCTCTTGCCGGCGCCGTTGGCCCCGATCAGGGCCACCACCTCGCCCTGGTCAACCTGGAAGGAGATCCCTTTAAGAGCCTTGATGCCTCCATAGAAAACCTGCAGGCTGCTAACTTCCAAGAGAGCGATTTTGGACCTCCTCCTTTCCCAGGTAGGCGCTGATCACCGCCGGGTCGTTTTGTACCTCCCCGGGAGTGCCGGCGGATATCAGCTGCCCGTAGTCCAGCACCATCACATAATCAGAGATGGTCATCACAAATTTCATATCGTGCTCCACCAGCAGGATGGTTACGCCCATACCGCGGATTAAATCAATCATTCCCATCAATATTTCTTTTTCCTGGGAATTCATCCCGGCAGCCGGCTCGTCCAGCAGTATAAGTTCCGGGGACGACGCCAGCGCCCTGGCAATTTCAAGCTTTCTCTGTTCCCCGTAGGATAAATTCCTGGCCAGTTCGTCCCGCTTGGCCGTCAATCCCACGACTTCCAGGACCTCACCGGTACGCCGGACAATTTCCCTTTCCTCTTCCCTTACCTTCCCCAGGCGGCTTATAGCCCCCAAAACACCGGCCTTGCTCCTGGTATGGCAGCCAACCCTTACATTGTCAAGGACGGTCATGTTTTTAAACAGGCGGATATTCTGGAACGTCCGGGCAATGCCGAGGTCGGTCACCACGTAGGGCTTTAACCCCGTGATATCCCTTTCCTTAAAAAAGACCTTTCCCGCAGTGGGGCTGTAAATACCCGATATAATGTTGAAAACCGTGCTCTTGCCGGCCCCGTTGGGACCGATCAGGGAAAATATTTTTTCCCTTTCCACCTGGATATTGACCGTATCCAGGGCGGTCAGGCCGCCGAAGGTAATGGTTATGTCTTCCAGTCTCAGTAATGGCTGCATCACAATTCACCCCAATTAACTGCTGGCAAGGACCGATAATTATTACGCATCCCCCGAGGCCGCGGCGGGGGGCCTTCTCCGGTTCCAAAGGCCCTTGATCAGCTTGCCCAGGTCCACTCCCCCCAGAATGCCGTGCGGGCGGAAGATCATCATCAGCACCATCAGGGCGCCGTAAATAAGCATCCGGTATTCCTTGACAAAGCGCAAAAATTCCGGCGCCAGGGACAGCACCGCGGTGCCCAGGACAGTCCCCGGTATGCTGCCCAGCCCCCCGATAACCACAAAGTTGAGCAGTTCAAAGGACTTGGCGAACCCAAAATCGGCCGGGTTGATGTACTGAAGCAGGTGGGCGTACAGCCCGCCGCTGATACCGGCCAGAAATGAACCGATGGCAAAGGACTTCACTTTATATAAAAGAGTATTGATACCCATGGCCTCGGCGGCGATGTCGTCCTCTCTGATGGCCGCCAGGGCCCGGCCAAACCTGGAATTAATTATCCTGTACAGGCCCCAGATGGAAAGGACGACGATTATAAACACGGTGACAAAATTTGTTTCCCTGGGTATTCCGGCCAGGCCGCGGGCTCCTCCCGTAATTTCCATGTTAATGAATACCACCCTGATTATCTCGCCAAAGCCGAGAGTGGTTATGCCAAGGTAGTCACCGGTAAGCCTCATGCTGGGAAAGGCCAGCATAATCCCGCAAAGCGCGGCAACCACCCCTCCGGCCACCAGGTTGAGCAAAAAGGGGGTATGCATGTGCAGTGTCAGCAAAGACGATGAATAAGCGCCGATGCTCATGAACGCCGCATGGCCAAAAGAAAACTGGCCGGTGACACCGGTGATCAGGTTCAGTCCCAGCGCGGCCACAAGGTATATACCCAGCATGGTCAATACCTGTATATAATAGGGGTTGGTTAAAAAATAAAACAGCGCTTCCATACTATACCTTCCTCTGAATTGGCTTGCCCAGCAGGCCCGTGGGTTTGAACAGCAGCACCAGAATCAGGAGCCCGAAGGCAATGGCGTCGCGGTAGGTGTCAAAACCAACGGCCACCCCGAAAACCTCAACCACGCCCAGGAATATACCGCCCAGCATGGCTCCGGGAATGCTTCCGATCCCTCCCAGGACGGCGGCGCAGAAGGATTTCAGCCCCACCGTAACCCCCATCAGGGGATGGATGGAATTGAAGTACATCCCCACCAGGACCCCCCCGGCGGAGGCCAGGGCCGCTCCCATGGCGAATGTAAAGGATATCACCCGGTTAACATTTATCCCCATCAGGTTGGCCGTTTCATAGTCTTCCGAGGTTGCCCTCATGGCTTTTCCCATTTTGGTGTACTTGACTATATACTGCAGCAGGACCATCAGCAGTCCGGCCAGCACAAGAATAATCACCTGTACCAGTGAAAACTGAACCGGTCCGAGCACATAAACGGTATCCTCGATGACCTGGGGAAATCCCTTGGGATTTGGACCTTCTATCAGTGTCATCAGCGTTTGCAGGAATATTGAAACACCGATGGCCGAAATCAGCGGGGCAAGCCTGGTGGATTTGCGGAGGGGCCTGTAGGCCGTCAGTTCTATGACAATGGCAAGGGGAACGCACACTGCCATGGCCACCAGCATGGCCAGGAATATGTTCATTTTGTAGACCGCTACCATGATCAGCCCCACAAAGGCGCCAATCATGTAAACTTCCCCGTGGGCAAAATTGATCAGCTGGATAATCCCGTACACCATTGTGTAGCCAAGGGCAATCAGGGCGTAGGTGGTACCCAGCGTCAGCCCGTTCACCAGTTGTTGCAGATACATGGCAAACCTCCCCGCCGACAGCGGTGCAGCCGTTACAGCCAGGCTGAAACGGCTGCACCGCAATCAATTTTTTTTCATACCACTTAATTATTTAATGGGGATTACAGTCTTCACTGCAAATTTACCGTCTTTCACTTCCAGGAGGTACACCGGACTCTTGATGGGCTCGCGCTTGGCGTCCAGCGTAATTGTCCCGGTTACGCCTTTCCAGTCCTTGGTCTGGGCCAGTTTGTCCTTGAACACGCTGGGATCCGCGCTGTTTGCAGCCTTGATGGCGTCGGCCACCATCATTACCGCGTCATAGCCCTGGGCCGCGAACATGTCGGGCAGGGCACCGTTGTTCTTGGACTTGTACTTTTCGATGAATTCCTTGGTCACCCCGGTGGCATTGGCCAGGTCAACCGCAAAACCGGTGTATACCATGCTGCCTTCCACCGCTTTTTCACCAAGCTCCATCAGTTCCTTGCCCAGGAGGCCGTCTCCACCCACCATCACCTGCTTGAGGCCCTGCTTCCTCATTTCCTTCATAAACAGGCCGCCCTCGGTGTAATACCCGGTAAAGACCACCCCGTCAAACTGCTTGCGGCTTAAGGAGGTTACCTGGGCGCTGAAATTGGTGTCCTTCTCCATGATGCTCTGCTCGGCCACAATTTCAATATTGTACTTGGCCAGGGCATCCTTGAAGAGTTTGGTCAGGCTCTCACTGTAGGCAAGTCCCGTGGTGGTAACCAGGGCCACCTTTTTCCACTTGAGCTCTTCAGCCAGGTACTTGGTTACAGCCGGCGCCGCCACTGCGTCCAGCAGGGTATCCCGGAAAATGTAGTCGCCTATTTCAACCACGCCGGTCCCCACTGCCCCCGCCGACATGAGCACCACCTTGCTGCTCTGGCAGATGGGGGCGGCCAGCTTGGTAATACCGGTGGTGGGGTCGCCGATAATGGCCGCCACCTTCTGGGTAATCATTTTCTGTGTCACCGCTGCAGCCTCGGAGGAATTGCTGCCGTGGTCGCCCTCAACAATTTCAACCTTTTTGCCCAGCAGGCCGCCGCGGGCATTGATGTCCTCCGCTGCCATCTGGATACCCTTCAGGGTTTCTATGCCGTAGTGGGCGTGGTTTCCGGTTTTGCCACCCAAAAATCCTATTTTTATGGTGTCTCCGCCGGCCTGGCCGGCGTCCTTTTTGTCACCGGCCTCCTTTTTGCCGCCGCAGCCCGATACCACCAGGGCTGCAGATAAAATTACCGTTAAAAGGATCAGGGGTATGTTCTTTTTCATTTTCATATTCACCTTGCCTCCTCTTCTTCTTTTCTCAGCAAAGCTCAACTTAATCTCCTCTTTGTCACCTCCCCACATCCAACCAATGAAGACCTATATTTCAACAAAGACGCTTTTTTATCCTTCCGGTTTAACAGGCAAAAACAACTGATTTTTATGAACAAATTTGCCCCGGTTTTCGCCCTGCGCCGTCCACCGAGGATTTTATAAACAGGAACAAACCGGCGATTATTATCAATCCGCCGCTTACCTGGAGAACGCCGGGCACCTGGTTAAAGATGAAAAAGGCGAGTATTGTGGCCCCTACCGGTTCGCCCAGTATGCTGACCGAAACCATGGCCGCCTTGACATATTTAAGGGCCCAGTTGAAGACCGTATGCCCGAATATGGTTGGTATAACGGCCAGGGCCAGAAAGCACAGCCAGTCACCGGCAGGATAAGGATACAGGCTTGTTCCGGCAATCAGGTTAAAGACCAGGAGGAGAATTGCTGAGGCCGAATATACTATGAAAACGTATGTAAACAGGGACAGCTTCATCCTCAGGCTGCGCCCGATAAGAACGTACAGCGCCACCCAAAATGCTCCCGAAAAGGCCAGCAGATCGCCATAAAGGGCCCCTCCCCCGATCCGGAAATCGTTTATCCCGATCATCACGCTGCCCGCCAGGGTCGCGGCAGCTCCTAAAAGCGCCGTCTTTTTCAGTTTTTCCCCCAAAAACAGAAAGCCTCCCGTAATCACAAAAAGGGGCTGCATGGTCACAAGGACCGTTGAGCTGGAAATGGACGTGTAATTAAGGGAGGTTATCCAGGTGGCGAAATGAAGGGAAAGAAAGGCCCCGGATGTGACGGCCAGGATAAAATCCCTGGGTTCGATCCGCCTTAATTCCCTGCGGCCCCCGGCATTCAGCGCCAGGGGGGAGATTATCAGCACCGTGAACAGCAGCCTGTAAAAGGCTATTACCAGCGGGGGAGCGTTTGACAGTTTTGTGAAGATAGAAGAAAAGGAAGCCGCCACCACGGCCAGAACAACTGCCAGGTAAGGGTTAAAAGATGGTGCGCCGTTTTTTTTCACTAGGCCCTCCAAAAACATTACATACCAAAATAAAATATTCGCTTTCCACATCACCTATCCTTTTAAAATAAAGTCAGAAACTATAACCAGCAATAAAAAAGGGACCAGGTAAAGATCCCTTTAATATTTCTTGTATTTTTATGGGCTAACGGCTATGACTGAATCTATCAGCGCTTTCGGGTCGTTGAGGTGTTTGGCCAGCCAGCCCTCTGCCCCGGGCAGCCCCATGGCGATGCCCATCAGTTCCGTGAAATAGAAGGAAGGTAACTTTTCCCCACCTTTCTGCCGCATT